>JBMDWK010000098.1:0-39747 GCA_048595255.1 Sphingobacterium sp.
ACATAAACCACTGACAAAGTAGCACATATATAAATAAAGTGATCGACTACTTTAGTTGAATTTTTCTGGAATGCACCTTTAATTAACGAAAATATATTGTAAGCCAACAGCAGAACTATAGCCGAATATAGTACATCACCAATGCTAAAGGGTAACCATGAAAATAATATAATATAGATATACGAAATAGCAGGATACAGATTCTGAGCATAATACTGCTCGACGAATGCTGTATTGGATTTTAATGCCTCGATACAGAAAATTAAAATCAAACAGATTGCTATCGTAATATAATATTTTCTTCGATGGCTATTTCTAGCTTTGTGCTTCATTTTCGTAATACAGCTTATAATAGTTCATGCCTTTATCTTCGTCATACCCTTGCTCCAGATATTCGCGTTTACCATGTACATAAATATGGAAGTTTTTATCCAGTTTGATCACCGATTTATAGGAGCTTGTCATTTTTTTTACGGCAGGTGTAGCTATCTCAAAATTTGCCTGAAAAGGCATATCAAATTCATCTTCAAAGGCTTGTTTATAATCATTGAATAATGATGCCGCCTGAGGATTAGCAATCACTTCCTCTTCAAACTCCGCACTATCAAAGTTTTCTTTGGTTTTGAAATAATTCATGGAGCGATTGAGCAGATCGATCTTATCTGCCGTTTCAAGTTCAAAAACTTCATCCAATTTCTCGTTAACGAAGTTTTTGTAAACTTTCATAATGTTACCAGTCTGTTGGAAAGCATCATTGCGGGATTTCAACTGCAGGAAATTATCCTTCCAATATACCGCTTCTGACTGATTGGTCTGATCGACGACCAATACCTTATACCCTTCTTCCTCTTCGGTATTCACAATGACGACACCCTTATCGAGCTTGTTGATATTGATAGCTTCCTGCTCATAGTTAAGTTGAAAGCCCCCTTGCTCTGGATACACTTTTAAATAAGCTTCCTTGTTTTCGGACTTAAAAATACCCACTGCTGCATGGTCCTCACCTTCCATTTGCACATTTTTTAAAGCAACCACATATACTTCACCAGCTTTGATTTTAGGATGTTCAGACACTTCATACAAGTGTTTGGTTACTTGCGCGGAGAATTCATGAAAATCTATTGCACCTGAAAAAAACTTTTTTGAAAAATGATATACTTCGTTGAGTTCCAATTCTTCATTGGGGTGAAAAAATCGATAGACCTCTGTTACCTTTGCAAAAGGCTTCATAAAATATTGCATCAGCAAGTCAGGTAGTACCTCATCTCCACTCAGGTCAATAGGATTTTCGGATAATATATAAAATTCATCATTGGATTTGTTGCCCACATGATGGATGGATAAATTCTGAAAAGTAGCGTCTTGATGAAAAAACATAGTTAAAATTTAATTTACGCAAAAATAACAAAGTATTTTGGCTATAAGTCAAAAATATCAATGGCCTGTTTATAGGTGGTGATATGGGCATTTACAATGTCCCGAATATGAACAGAATATCCTCCACCCATTGAGGTTTGCACGGGTATACCCAAATTTTTGCATGCCTTGAAAACTATCGAATCTCGCTCTTTACAACCTTCTGCTGAAACTTTCAGCTTACCAAGCTTATCCGAAGAAAGTATATCCACACCTGCTTGGTAAAAAACAAAATCAGGCTTCTCCGCGGCGAATACCCTATCTAAGTTCTCCCGTAAGAGATTCAGATATTCATCATCCTCAATTCCATCTTGCAACTCTACATCCAAATCCGATTTCTCCTTAATAAAAGGAAAATTTTTCGCACCATGCATAGAAAATGTATAAATGTCCGGTTCGTTGCGAAAAATATGCGCTGTACCATTGCCTTGGTGGACATCCAAATCGATGATTAAGATTTTTTTAGCAAATCCATGATGCAAAAGATACTGCGCGGCTACTGCCTGATCATTCATTAAGCAAAATCCTTCTCCATAATCATAACCTGCATGATGCGTGCCGCCTGCCGTATTGAAGGAAACACCATATTGCTGTGCAAATAATGCCGATTGTATGGTACCATCAAGGATATAACGCTCCCGTTCGACCAAGGATTCGGACAAAGGAAACCCTATACGACGGATCATTTTGGCATCGAGAGTTAATTCAAATAAGCTTTGTACGTAGGCACTATCGTGTGCCAAACAGCAGGTTTCAAAATGTGCTAGCTTCGGCACAAAGAAATTTCGAGGCCTCACAATTCCTTCATAAAGTAATGCTTCGGGAATGAGTTCATATTTGATCATCGGAAAACGATGACCTTCACGCAAAGGATGGATATAAGCAGGATGATGGGCAATTTTAAGCAATGTTATTTGTTTTTTATACCCTACGAAAATACGAAGAACTAAATAATTCTTATCTTCGAAAATCAATAACCTTAAATCTGATATGGAGACACAAAAACCTATCCCTACTTTAAATGCTGAAGAAATTCGGATCTTGGGTGTACTTTTAGAAAAATCCAAGACTACTCCGGAATATTATCCGATGACAATCAACGCCATACAAACCGCTTGCAATCAAAAAACCTCGCGTAAGCCAGTGGTTAATTACGATGAGAGCGCGGTAATCAATACGCTGGATACCCTTAAAAAGATGGGATTGGTGTCTACGGTGGTAGGTGGAGGTTCTCGAGTAACTAAATACAAACACAATATCGCCATTCATTATCCGCTAGTACCTGCGGAGTTAGCCATTCTATGTTTACTCTTCTTGCGCGGACCGTTGACGGCCGGAGAGATAAACAGCAATTCTGGGAGATTGCATGAGTTTGATGACATCGAGGAGGTGCAAAACTACATAAATAATATGACCGAGTCCGAAACCCCTTATCTCAAAGTATTACCAAAACGTCCAGGGCAAAAAGAAGCACGATACATTCATTTATTTGCTGAATTTGATGATCAAGATTATGAAAATTCTGCTGCCGCAGCATCATCCATTCATAATGAGCAAACACAGCAATTGGAAGAGCGAGTGACTACACTAGAGTCCGAGCTTTCAAAATTACGCGAAGAGTTTGATAATCTGTTGGCTCAATTAACCTAACACACATGCAATATAAAATCACAACTTCCATCTTACTGCTTTTATCTATTGTTCTTTCGAGCTACGCACAAACATTTTCACCGCTCATCGAAAATAAATCTTCTAGCTTCCGTGGAATGAGTACGGTAGGCAAAAATACAGTATGGGTAAGTGGTAGCAACGGTACGGTCGGTTATTCGACGAACCAGGGAAAATCGTGGACTTGGGTGAACCCAGCAGGCTATGAGAAGTTTGATTTTAGGGATATACATGCATTCTCCAACAAAGAAGCTGTCATCATTAATGCTGGCTCACCAGCTGTAATTCTGCGCACGACCGACGCCGGAAAGACATGGCATAAAGTTTACGAAAATTCACATCCAGAGATTTTTTTGGATGATTTGGCTTTTGTGGGCAAGCAAGGGTATATTCTTGGAGACCCGATAGATGGCGTCTTTCAATTATTGAAATCGACGAATAAAGGCAAAAATTGGAAAGATATAAGTAATGATTATTTTTTGATTGCGGATTCGGGTGAAGCCGCGTTTGCTGCATCGGGTTCATCTATGAAAATGTTCAAAGACAAACTTTATATTGGCACCGGAGGAAAATATGCAAGTTTTTTCAATTACAATCCGAAAGGACTCAAAATAGACAAATATGATGTGCCTATCTGGTCAGGGCAATCATCCACAGGTATATTTGCTATAGATTTCTACAATGAAAATAAAGGTATTGTGGTCGGAGGTAATTATTTAGAGGATAAAAATAACCAAAATAATGTGCTTCTCACCTCTGATGCAGGCATTACTTGGATCAAACCCAATACACCTGTTTCGGGTTACCGTTCCGATGTAATCTACATTACTGAATCGATAGTTCTTGCCACTGGGACATCAGGTACAGATATATCGTACGATGGAGGCTACAACTGGAAAAACATTTCTATACTGAGTTTTAATACTATTGCAAAAAGTACGGATAATAAAGTCATTTATCTTGCAGGCTCTAAGGGCAATGTATTTCGTATCCAACTTGAGGACTAGCAATTTTTAATTTAGTAAGCAGAATACAACTCACAAGATTAAGGTACTTAACCCGAACACAGACACAATCCAAATTAGTGGTTCTTATTTTTGAGTTAGCAAAAGGCTAAAAATCGAAGACTTCTCTTACAATTTTCTATTGTTTATCATAAAATAGCTAAAATTATTGTGATTTCAGACTGTCGAAAAATCAAGAAAAATGTCCCAATATACCCCTCCATTTATCCTAATCTACATACTACTATCTCAATAATTAACCGGTATAACCTATTAGTATAACTACCCAAATTAATCTATTTATTGAAGTCAGCACTTATGCTCGCTATAAATAAGTGACATCCAAAATTTGTAAGATGCTGTAGATAAACCTTATCCGCTACATCCAATTATGAAAATCTTGTATAAAGTTGTGAACGATATTTAACAAGAAATGTTCCATTTTATACAACTTATTAAATAGTGGATTTCAAAAGATTATAATCAAGACAACAAAAATGTAATATTATTAACTCATCGTTACAATCACTACAAAAACAAGAAAGAGAATAATAAATTTCAAACAATTGATAATCAAGATATTATTTTTATAATGAAAACAAAATTTTCTTTAATAGAAAAAAATGTAGAATTATAGCTTCAAAATAATATTTTATTTTATAATTTTGAGCTGTGAAGTAAGTAAATCCTATGAAACTTTATTTACGTGTTACAAACATCCCCTTTAAGTTAAAGTAACTTTACTTCACAGGAGTAATAAAATATTTTTTACTCTTAAAAAACATCTACTACTATGAGACATTTAATTGTAATTATTGTCTGTCTATTGCATTTAACTGCGTTTTCAAGAATCAAAATCCGTTTTGTTCTGAAATCGAATCCAGAAATATCTGCAGAGTACAAGGGAAAAATCAAAAAAGGTAAAGCAAACGGCTTTGGGAAAGCTGTTTGCTACCACAATGGAGAATTTGACGGCGAATACAAAGGCGAATGGAAAGACAATGACTTCCACGGAAAAGGTGTCTTCACATTCAAGAACGGAAGTAAGTACGTCGGCGAATTCGCATTCAGCAAACGCAATGGTGTGGGCGAATATGTATGGCCTAATGGCAATACATATACTGGCGAATGGAAGGACAACCAACAGCATGGCCAGGGCGTACACAAATGGTTTAATGGCGAACAATACAGCGGCTCCTACATCGACGGAAAACAAGCCGGCTACGGTATACACACCTGGCCAAACGGCGACAAGTACGAAGGTAATTGGGCTAATGGAATGCAAAATGGCGAAGGTATAATGACTTGGAGTTCAGGTCATCGATACGCAGGCAATTTTGTGGATGATGAGCGAAGTGGCGCAGGTGCATTCTATTGAACCAATGGTAATGTTTATCAAGGCGAATGGCTTAAAGATAAACAACACGGCTACGGCGTGAAAAAATGGGCCAATGGTGATAAATACGAGGGCGCATGGGAGAATGACAATTTCCATGGCCAAGGAACATTTACTTGGACCGATGGAGACAAATTTACTGGGGAGTTTGTCAAGGGTCAAAGAAATGGACATGGGCGATTCGTATTTGCCAGTGGTAAAGTGAGAGAAGGTATGTATGTAAACAATAAATACCAAAGTGAAACTCTCATGCTAAATGCATCCACTCACACACCTACGTCCAAAGAGTAACATTGCAGTATTGTAAAGATTCAAAAACGAAACCTGAAGCCATTGGCTTCAGGTTTTTTATTTCACAACTTTTATCTCCTTATATTATTATTCGTCTAATACCCAAAAATAAGCCCTGTCTTTTGCGAGTTCCTCCGGGATATGAATATTGTGCACTAACTCATTCCAGGTAGATTCTGCATCAAAATTCTGATCCTCTACATCTTCTATTCGCATGCCCTTTAATATTGCATCTTCATCAAAAATATAAATATCACTCTCCACCAGCTGAATGGCCTTATCTGTGGCCCATGCTAAAAAAGAAGCCCTATCCAATTTTATGACGCGTGGAGCAATACTATCAAATTCGTTGAGTTCTTTTTCGTGATCTAAATCCTTCAGGCTATGAATATACTCCTCGTACAAACTACGATTATTAGTACGTAAAGCCTCATTTCTATACACAATTTGCTCTGCACTGTAGTTATAGCTGAATTTGCTTTGTTTCTTGTCATCGCCATACTTTTCAATGTATGCGGCCAGTCTTTTCTCGAATTTTCCCATAATCTTGACTTATGTTATAGTAGGGTAAGTATTGTTTTATAGATTCTAATTTAATGACTTTAAGCGTATGCTGCAAGCTGTTTCAAATACCCGCAACGTTATACTAATTTAGCTGTTCACACTATACAAATCGTACTAATTGTAGAACAATAATTTCAAGAATATGTTTAGAGATGGAGCACGCAAAAGCATATGGCAAACCGAAATCAAGCGTTTCGAAACTTTGCCTACCGAGGATCAGCTTTTTGATGTAGTTATTGTAGGTGGTGGCATTACGGGGGTATCCACAGCCTATAGATTACAGCTTAAAGGGTTGAAATGTATACTCTTAGAAGCAAATAATCTAGGTTTTGGAACCACGGGCGGTACAACAGCCCATATCAACGACTTCTTTGACACCACATACAAAGAGGCAATCAGTAAATTTGGATTAGAAAATGCTAAACTCTTGGCTCAGGCTGGTAAAGAGGCTATACAGATTGTTCATAACAATGTACTTCGACATAATATAGAATGTGACTTTGAGTACAAAAATGCACATCTATTTGCTGTCGAGGACGATCAAGTCAAAGCTTTGGAAGATATTGTTGATGGTGCTAATGAGGTTGGATATGAGATGACTTATGTCGACGAAATAGATTATCCTATTCCATTCAAAAAAGCAGTTATAATTCCGAAACAAGCACAGTTTCATCCCGTAAAATACATCAAAGCACTAGCTGAAGCCTTTGAACAGGCTGGAGGAATGATTGTCGAAAACTGCCTTTGTAAATCTTATACAGAAGAGAGTGACGAAGTCACATTAGTGACATCATTAGGTGATATAAAAGCTAAAAAGGTTGTGTACGCGACACATACTCCTCCGGGAATTAGTCTCTTGCATTTCACTACAGCGCCCTATCGAAGTTACGCGATTGCATTCACCCTAAAGAATGGAAATTATCCCGAAACCTTGGGTTACGATTTATACGATCCCTACCATTATTACCGCACGCACAGCATCGAAGGTGAAACGGTTATTATTGCAGGTGGTGAAGACCATAAGACAGGACATGCCCAAGATACGGGAGTGTGTTTTTCGAATTTAGAGAATTATTGTAGACAACATTTCGATATGGATACGGTAAAATTTGCCTGGTCTAGTCAGTATTTTGAACCTGTAGATGGCATGCCATCGATAGGTGTAGCACCATCGAGTAATGGCAGAGTATTTATTGCTGCGGGATATAGAGGAAATGGAATGACTTTTGGCACCATTGCCTCAGCTGTTATTACGGACATAATAACAGGAACCCAAAGTCCTTACGAAAAACTATTCAATCCAAAACGTTTCAAACCGACGGCAGGATTCACCTCATTTGTAAAAGAAAATGCCACCGTGGTAAAAGATTTTATTGGAGATAAATTGAGTATGGAGCGTATTCAGTCCTTGGCTGAAATCAAAGAAGGTGAAGCCAAGGTCGTCAAATATGAAGGTAATTCCTACGCCATATATGCAGAGCAAGATGGCAACCTCCATGTATTAAAAAGTACCTGTCCACATGCACAATGTGAAGTAAGGTGGAACAATGCCGAATTATCATGGGATTGCCCATGTCATGGTTCACGTTTTAATATTAATGGACGGATACTCACCGGACCCGCTACCGAAGGATTAGATAGACTGGATCAAGGCTTAAGTCCCTGATAGTCATTAAAATCATTATAAGAAACAAATTAATTAAAACTAAAAGTAGATATAATTGTTATACTAATACACTTACGCAGCGTAAGCTCTACCTAACACTAACTTGCCTGTTTTTATCATATTATGCAACGAAAACGAACAATAATAATTTCGAATAGACTACCCGTACGAATAGAAAGGAAAGAGGGTCAATTACATGTTATTCCAAGTGAAGGAGGGTTGGCTACGGGATTAGGTTCTATCTACAAAGAGGGCCGTAATATTTGGATTGGTTGGCCTGGATTTATTCCTGAAAATGAGGAAGAGAAAATTGAAGTAACAGAGAAATTAAGGGAGCATAACTTGATACCCGTTTTCTTAACGGAATGTGAAATCGAAGGCTATTACGAAGGCTTTTCTAATGAAGTATTATGGCCAATATTCCACTATCACCCTTCATATGCCGTTTACGACCAAACTTATTGGAATATGTATGAATCTGTGAATAAAAAATTTGCGGATAAAATCATGCAACAAGAGGTAATGGATTCGGATGAAATTTGGATCCATGATTATCAATTGATGCTATTGCCAAAATTGGTCAGAGCGTTTAATTCCAAAATAGCGATCGGTTATTTTCAACATATCCCCTTCCCTCCAGATGAATTATTCAGAGGTATTCCATGGCGTGACGAACTTTTAAATGGTCTGTTGGGTGCTGACCTTATAGCTTTCCATACCTACAATGATACCCAACATTTTTTGAATGCTTGTAGCCACATTTTGGGCATACCCATTCAAAATAATTGTTTACGAAGCGGTGGACGCAGTGTCTATGTAGAAGTATTTCCAATGGGTATTGATTACGACAAGTTCAATGCGCTAGCTCAATCACCTGAAATCCAAGCACGTGCGAAAGAAATCCGTTCTTTTTACCAAAATAGAAAGTTCATTCTTAGTATAGATCGATTGGACTATAGTAAAGGTATCATTGAAAGATTAAAAGCATTTGAATGTTTGCTGAAGACATATCCGGAGACGCGAAATCAAGTCGTACTATACATGCTGGTAGTGCCTTCACGAGATTCCGTGCCAAAATACAAGGAGCTCCATGATGAAATCAACCGGATGGTAGGACATATCAATGCCGTGTATGGCAATAATGAATGGACCCCGATCAGTTATTTCTACAATTCATATGACGTATCTGAATTATCCGCACTTTATGTAGCCTCAGACATTTGTCTGGTCACATCTTTGCGCGATGGCATGAATCTGGTATGTAAAGAATTTATTGCAAGTAAAGAGTCCAATAATGGAGTGCTGATTTTAAGTGAAATGGCGGGAGCCAGTAAAGAATTAATTGGCCCTCTCCTAGTCAATCCTAACTCTATCCAGCAAATTTGCAATGCCTTGCACATGGCAATTCAGATGCCTGAGCAGGAACAGCGCAAAAGACTGGATGACAGCTTAGAAATTGTCAAAAAATTTAATGTACGGCATTGGGTACGCTTATTTTTTAAACGACTTAAGGAAATAAAATCCATACAGCAGCAAGAATTAGCGCGCAGAATCAGTCCTGAATTAATAGACAAATTTTTGGATAAATATTCGAATAGCAGTCGTAATCTATTTTTCTTGGATTATGACGGCACCTTAATCGGCTTCAATAATAACGCGAATGAAGCTACACCTACCCACGATTTGTACTACGTGCTCGAAAAACTTCAAGAGAACCCAAACAATCAAATCGTCATCATAAGCGGTAGACCGCATGATACGCTTTCGGATTGGTTTGATGGAAAAAATTATTATTTGGTGGCTGAGCATGGCGCATGGAGCAATTACCCAGACTTTATGTGGCATACTAAAACCCATATTTCCACGCGATGGAAATATCCGATAAAGCATATCATGACAAAATTCGCAAATATGACAGCCGGATCTGTTGTGGAGGAGAAAAACTACTCCCTTGCTTGGCATTATCGCAAGGTTCAAAGTGGATTAGGCAACCTGCGCTCACAAGAATTAGTAGATCATTTACGTTATTTATTACCACATCATGGTCTACAATTACTCATGGGCAATAAAGTCATCGAAGTAAAGAATAGCGAATTGAACAAAGGTAGAGCAGCTATGGAAATCGTCAACCACTTCAAGCCAGATTTTATATTTGCCATTGGAGATGATGCTACAGATGAGGATATGTTCTTAGAATTGCCGCGTGAATCGATTACTGTCAAAGTCGGAAGCCGCAAGTCTGCAGCTCGATATTATATTGAAACACAAGAAGATGTCTTAAAGCTAATAAAATATTTCATTGAGCCTCAACATGTTGAACAGGCAGATGTATCATAATAAAAGTTTAAAATGTCAGAAAAAATAGCAAAACATATATACAATAGCGGAATAATTGGTAATTGTGCGTTTATCGCACATGTCAACAAAGACAGCAATATAAGCTGGCTTTGTTGGCCTACTTTTCAGGATTCATTTGTCTTTGGTGGTTTGCTCGATGAAGAAAAAGGAGGTAGATTCGAAGTCAAGCCTATTACTGATTCGTATAAAAGCAAGCAATATTATATTGAAAACACCAATATTCTATGCACCGAAATCATTACATCAGAAGGGGCTTATAGAATTACCGATTTTGCGCCGCGATTTGAACAATACGAAAGATATTTTAAGCCACTGACGCTTATCCGAAAAGTAGAACCTATCAAAGGAAGACCACGTGTACAAGTGACGTGTAATCCGGTGTATCAATATGGTAAAGCCCAATTCAAAAAACACCGTGGCAGTAATCACATCCAATTTCATCAAGGTGATATTCAGATACGTTTAGCTACTGACATGCCAATCAATCATTTTTTTGATGAAATTCCTCACGTTTTGGATCGTCCTATATATATGATTCTGACATTTGGAAGTCCATTTGAAGCGCCTATCGAACGTACTTGCGAGGATTTTCTACGAAGAACAACCTTGTATTGGCAAAAATGGGTAAAAAATGCCTCAATTCCATCTTTCTATCAATCGCAAGTCATACGATCGGCATTATCACTTAAGTTACATCAATTTGAAGATACTGGAGCAATTATAGCTGCAAGTACCACTAGTCTGCCTGAATTTCCGGGGTCTGGACGCAATTGGGATTATAGATATTGCTGGTTACGTGACAGTTATTACGTCTTGACCGCACTTAGCCATGTCGGCCATTTCGAAGAAATGGAAAAATATGCTTCCTACATTGCGAATATCACTCAAACCGACACAGGCAGGTTGCAGCCACTGTATGGAATACTAGGAAAAACGAAATTAGAAGAATCTCATCTCGATCATTTAGATGGTTATCTAGGAAATAAACCCATACGCATTGGTAACCAAGCGTATGAACACATTCAAAATGATGTGTACGGGCAAGCGTTAATTGGTCTGCTCCCTCTGTTTACCGATCGAAGATTCAAATACCAGAACAAGCATATTGCTAAAAAGTGGACCAACTTTGTGTTAAATAAAATTGAACAAACCATTGACGAAACCGACGCTGGGATATGGGAATTTCGTAATTTTCAACAACGACATTGCTATTCAAATCTCTTTCAATGGGCAGGTGCAACGGCTGCATTAAAAATAGCAAGACAGAACGGATTTAAAGATATCGAACAACGTGCCTACACACTCCAACAAAAAGCTGTAGCCTATATTGAAGCTTGTTATGATGAAGAAAGAGGTGTATACACCAACTCGACTGATAGCAAAAATTTAGATGCCTCGACCCTGCAATTGATTATGATGGGCTATCTAGATCCCAATTCTGACCGCGCGAAAAGGCATCTAGAAGTATTGGAAAAAGAATTACGCGGGAAGCATGGACTCTTTTACCGTTACTTGCACAAAGATGATTTTGGCAAACCCAAATCTACATTTCTTGTTTGTGCATTTTGGTATGTAGAAGCTTTAGCCTGTGTAGGAAGGCTTGAGGAGGCACAAGAAGTATTCAAGCAATTGCTATCCTTCGGTAATCACTTGATGCTATTTAGCGAAGATATTAATGAGGATGATGGCAGCCAATGGGGAAATTTCCCGCAAGCTTACAGCCATGTAGGATTGATGAATGCTGCTTATCGTATTGCTATTAAAATGGATAAACCTACCTTTTTTGACAGTGTAGACATGGATGTTAACCTATAAAATCAAAAGACATCAATACAGAAATACAAAGTCTTTAAGATGCTATATTTTAACATCTTAAAGACTTTGTTATTTACTAACCATTTATATACAAATTATTGTTTTGTAAGACCTATTGAATCAACGAACTATTGGCTAGCTTGTTCAATATAAAAAATCAATAAACTTAAATGGTTTACTATGATGTCAAAAACGAAGGGCTATTTTGACTCGAATATTATAGAAATACTAGCAGCACTAAAAAATAATTCTTATCCTATACTATTCGATAAATTCTATGTTGGAAAGCTAACGGTTTGCACTGTAATGGGCGAATTACTCATCATTGTTAAGCTTCCGAATAGACATTCTTTGATTCAACGGCTATACCCTATTTGCTCAGATTTATCTACCCTGAGCATTTACCATACTAAGGAAAACAAGGTACTTATAAAATGGCCAACTTCAACCGGCAAAGTGGAAGTCGAAATTGAGTTATTCTCAGAAATAAATAATTTGAAGCAAATAGCCTATAGCGCTCGAGTGACATTGGAAGTGAATCAGAATATCAAACTTAATCTTCCTGGAAGAGATATAATTGTCTGTACCCAAGATTTTGAAATACCCGATTCGCCAATACATTTTGCTGATCAAAAAGAAGGCAGAACGGGAATTTGCTTAACAGATTTTGGTGAAAAGGCTAAGGGTCACCTCTTCTATTTACAAGATTTTGGTGCCTTACAAGAATTGGCAGAAGATACACAAGACTCCTATTTAGATACAGTAAAGTTAGATTGGCCTCAGCTAGGATTTAAACTCCCTCCTATGCTACATCCCTTGAAAAAAGATAAGAGATATACGATAAATCAATCCTATGTCGTCTTATCTTTTAAGGATTCGAATGTTAAGGATGCCTATTCAAACCATTACATATACCTGAATGCGCTAAGGCAGATATATCCATATCTTATAAAACCCGAAATCAGAAAAGTTGTTTTGTTAGACTATGCACAAAAAACCTTACAAGATCTTATGACGCATAGAGGCTGCTGGAAACAAGTAAATCAATACGCCTACCTCAATGCATACATCAACAACTACGATACCCCACCAGAGAGTATGGTTCAGGCGGCAATCCTAAAGCCCTTGTATCTATACCATCGCGAATTTGGAAATAGTTATTCCGAACAGATTATAGCCGATTTGAGCGCTAATCTCACCTCATTTTATGATGAAGAAATAAATGTCACCCATAGATGGCTTCCTGCAGAATCCTTTAAGCTTAGCTTCGAGGAAGAGCACATGCGTTCTTACATCATGGATAGTTGGTATTTACACTATCCTTTACTCCAGTTAGGATTTTTATTTGAACAAGGATTTAAGGACCACAAACTACGCAAGCAGTTTGAGAAGTCACTGCTCTATCTGCGCAAGGCAGCTAAAGAATTTGACGACCAATGGCCAATTTTCTTCAACATATATACCTTTGAAATACTTAAAAAGGAAGGCAATCCTAATGAGTACGGTGAAAAGGACACGGCTGGATTATTTGTTCTAACCATGATTAAAGCCTATCAAACGCTGCACAAAGAAGTATATCTAAAAGAAGCTATACGTGCAGCAAAGAAACTCAATACGACAGACTTTGAAGGCCTCTACCAATCCAATAATACAGCTTATGCGGCTGAAGCATTACTAGAACTCTATACTTTAAAGCCCGACAAAACCTACTTAGCTGCCGCTGAAATTTACTTAGGAAATGTTATTCGTAACTGTGCGCTGTGGGACATGAAATATGGCAACGCCAAAGCACGAGAAAGCTTTTTTTCTTTATTTCCACTAAAAGAAACTTTATATACAGCTGCATTTGAAGAGCACGAAACTGTAGCGATTTTTCATCGTATTCTTCAGCTCACTAGAAAACATCAAATTCCTTTTTCAGAAAATATAGTATTCTTCATGACTGAATACATTAAATATGCCCTTCTCCGCATGCCTTACTATTTCCCATCTCTGCTTCCCTCTGATATTTTAGCCGGAAATGTGAAGAGTGGTTATGTAAATCCACAGGTATGGATTCCGCTTGAAGACTTAGGTGATGGATGGGATGCTGTAGGACAAGTCGGTCAAGAGGTGTATGGTGCATCGGTATTTTTCAACCTTTGCCATCATCACATTGTTCAGTTGAATAAGGAGGTATACGCCATTTCAACTTTACCTTTTATAAATAACGGTAATCGGGAAATTGAATTGCTTGGAGCCGAAAATCAAGATGGAAAAATATGGTTAAACTCAGGAAACAGCAAAGTTGAAGTTCAAATCAATAATAAAAAACAAGAGGATAACTCTGTATACATTGTTAACGCAAAAGACAAAATAAAATTTAGCTTAAAAAAATAACATTATGGAAAGAAAAAAAGTATTACTGACAGGTGGAACAGCAGGAATTGGTCGAGCGATCTCTTTATTACTTGCAGAAAACGGCTATACGATATTTCTAATTGGACGTAGCGAAGAAAAGTTAGAAGATCTTAAAAAAGACATCGAAGAAAGAAATCTTAGTGAATACTTTCATTTTTCCTTAACAGATTTAACTGACTTACAAGCATTTGAGCAGCAAATCCGTGATTGGGATGCTTCGCATGGACCGTTTGACGTATTGATTAATAATGCGGCAATAGGCTTTGAAGGCGTCTGCGGCAAAACGATGAAAGAAATTGAATATTTAGTAAGCACCAATGTACTCAGCTATATGTGGTTGGCGGGATTTATAGGTGACAGAATGATTGAAAATAAAATAGAAGGAGAAATCATAAATATCGGATCAATGAGTGCAACGACCAAAGATGCGAATAGCTCTGGATATGTAGCCACCAAATCAGGTATCCGCGGATTCTCCGAAGCCTTGCGAAAAGAATTTAATCCTGAAAATATTAGAGTGACACTTATCGAACCAGGACTTGTGGGATCAGATATGCAAGCTACTACGCCGGCTGAAGAAAGAGAAAAACAAAAAGCTATGGAGATGTTGGAAGCAGAAGATATTGCCAATATTGTATTACATGTGATACAACAACCAAAAAGAGTGGATTATTGTGAAATAAAAATTAAGCCTTTAAAACAGATTATTTAGCAAAAAAATAACATTGCATACAGAACTATTTATAGGTTTCTCATGTTCATCATTAGTAAAAGGATTATAAAATACGTTTCTCTTTTTTTTTATACATTATGAAAATAGCCATATTATCTACTTATCCTCCTCAAAAATGTGGCATAGCTACCTTTTCGGAAGATTTATACAAAAGTTTACAAATAGCTTCAACTGATACCGTGCATATTATAGCACTTACACAAGGTACTGATGAACAATTCCCAGAGGAAGTCGTCGGAACAATTGACAAACATCAAATCAAAAGTTATGTCCAAGCTGCCGACCTCATCAATACCTATGATGTATGTGTGCTACAGCACGAATATGGCATATTTGGAGGAGAATGCGGTGAATATATTCTTACACTTTGTAACCTATTACACATCCCGATTGTAACTAATTTTCATACAATCTTACCAAAACCTTCAGCAAAGGAAAAGGAGATTTTACAACATTTAGGGCAATTGAGCAGTCTGATTACGGTAATGACCAATTGGGCAGTGAATATGCTTAATTCCATTTACCAAATTCCAGTAGACAAAGTAAGGATGGTACCTCATGGTGTGCCAGTATTTGATTATCAACAAGAATTAGCTAAACAAAAACTCAATCTAAAAGGTAAGAAAGTACTGTTAAGTTTCGGATTCTTGGGACGAGGTAAAGGTTTTGAAACTGCAATCGAAGCCATCAAAGATGTTCACGATCCAAATTTCGTCTATATTATTCTGGGCATAACACATCCAAACGTCTATAAAGAAGAAGGCGAAACCTATCGAAATCAATTAATTGAAAGATGCAAAAGTCTAGGTATAGCAGATAAAGTGGATTTCGTAAACGAATTTGCATCGCCTGAACTTTTACATGACTATCTAACGGCTTGTGATATGTATGTCACGCCTTATCCTAATGAAAATCAGATTAGTAGTGGAACGCTGTCCTTTGCGTTAGGTGCTGGTGCAGCGGTTATCTCCACACCTTACTTATATGCTCGAGATCTTCTTGCAGATGAACGGGGATTATTATTTGATTTCTGTGATGCAAATGCATTATCAAAAATTATAAATAATTTGTTAGAAAATCCTATCTTATTAGATAAATACCGCAGCAATGCCCGTCGACACGGAGAGACTATGCAGTGGCCTAACGTAGGAAGAAATTATGCTGCACTCTTGCATTCGGTTAGAAATGGCAATGTAAAGCTTTATAAAAGAGCCTAAATTTTGACACTTATGATATTAAAATCGGAGAAATATTTATCTAATGTTAATATCGCACCTGGACGACTCAGCGATTTAATTATTGATCTTACGCACATACAGCGTTTAACCAATTCGGTTGGAATCGCACAGCATGCCAAATATGCTACTCCCGATTATCACCATGGCTATTGTTTGGATGATAATTGCAGAGCTTTAATGTTAGCTGGCTTAGCCAATTTAATCCAACCCGGAAGTTGTGATAAATTAATTGACACCTATTTGGCATTTGTTCATTACGTACAACGTGGAAATGGTAAGTTCGGAAATTTCCTTTCATTTGATCACCGATTTTTGGATGAATATGGTACGGAGGATGCGTTTGGCAGAACCATTTGGTCTTTGGGAAGCTTACTGTACAATGAAAAGCGTCCGCATATTCAAATGATGATACGGGAATTAGTAGATAAAGCTTTTCCTCATATTTTGGAGATTAAATCAATTCGTGCTGCAGCATATACATTGTGTGGATTAGCGCTTATGCACAAGTCCAATCGCTACGACAAGGACTTTATTCCTTCCATCTATTATTTAGCCGATTTCATATGCAATGAATATGAAACAGCATCAGATGATACTTGGCATTGGTATGAAGATATTATTTCTTACGACAACGCGATTATACCTTATAGCTTGATGCTCACCAAAGATATATTATTCGAAGAACGCTATTTATTATATGCTGAAGAAAGCGCGAAGTTTTTGGATAAAATCATATTTAAGAATGATCGTGTGGAATTAATCGGAAATGCTGGATGGTACCAGCGAAATGGCCAAAAGTCAAAAATTGGTGAACAAGCGATTGAGATACCGTCATTGATCCTGATGTATCAAAAGTTAGCTGAGTTAAATAATGCACCTAAATATTATTTGAAAGCAAAAAGTGCATTTGAGTGGTTTCATGGAAACAATAGACTAAAAGCACAACTTTATGACCCTATCACAAAAGGTTGTAGAGACGGACTTGATAAAAATACAGTAAATCAGAATCAAGGCGCCGAAAGTACAATAAGTTATTGGTTGTCTTCACTCTATTTGCGTTATGAAGTTTTTTGATTAGGAAATGTAATTTTTTAGGTGTTTTAAAATGTTGTTAATATTAATGGGCTTAGGAATTGTTCCTAAGCCCATCATTAGTATATGCTTACTGGATCTATGCCAAAAGAATTATTCATCTGAAGCATAAAATCGTATCTCTTCATCAGTAATTAAATCCCGAAAACTAATTGACATATGATCTTTCAAACCATGTAAAAACTCATACGCAGGATTATTTTCAAAATCTTTCTGAAGGGCTTTTAATCGCACGATCACTTCATCACTATCTTTGCATTCTTCGATTACTACCTCCTTGAAGGTTAGATCATTCTTTCCTTTAGTACTTTTTATTATTTTAATATTATTTATAGCGTCTAAATACATGATTTGGCATTAAATATTTACGTGTTCCTATTTTAATAAACGTCTAAAAGCGCAAGATATTATAAAAGCTCCCACTGCTATACAAGCGACTTTCTTTACTAATGCCGGCTTATCGTATTTCCACATCGCTCTCCCTCCTGTCTCGACAAAAAAATTAGGGACTTTACCTTTTTTAATATCATTAATAATTTCTTCATACTCTTGGATGCGATCTGCCAACAATAATGGTAACCAGTGTCTGTAACGCGATTCACTGTATTGGAAGGCATACCTTCTCAGCTGTCCGCTCAAGCCAGAAGGTGGGATAGTCTCCCCGAATACAGCTGTATAATGGGGTCTTTCTATTGATTGAAGAATTTCTACACGTGCTATTTGTTGTGTAGGTCGCGTTCCTGTAACACTATTATCTCTATCACGCATTGGATAGGTTGGATCATTTTCGGGGTTGGCGTCGATGCCCCACCCCTCCAGTGTATTTAAATTTTTGCTAACTAGATTCATAGTAATGATTTTTATAGATTAAAGAACTATTACTGGCTTAATACATTCATCCAATTTGGATGAGAAGATACGGTATGCGTCTGGGAGATCTTCCAAGGCAAATCGGTGTGTAATAATATCTTTCGGGCTTAAAATTCCATCTTGTACATGCTTCATCAACTTAGGTAGTAATCGCTTGACAGAGGTCTGGTTTGCCCGGATGGTGATTCCCTTATTAAGTACATTACCGATAGGGATTAGATTGTCTGTAGGACCATATACCCCTACGATAGATACTATTCCTCCTTTTTTCACTGAGTTAATAGCCCAATGTAACGCGGTAGCTGATCCGGCCTGCAACAAGAGTTTCTTACCTGTTATCGTCTGCATGGCATTACCACACGCATCCGATCCTACCGCATCGATACATACATCGGCACCCAACCAGTTGGTGATATGTTTAATGAACAATACGGGATCTTCTAGGGATTTGAAATTATAAACTTCACAATTGGCGTAATTTTTAACAAAATCCAATCTGTATTCTAAATGATCGATAACAATTACCCGGTCCGCACCGAAAAGCCAGGCACAACGCGCGGCCATAATGCCTACAGGTCCAGCACCAAAAACCACTACTGTATCCCCTTTTTGAATACCCCCCATCTCAGCGGCCTGATATCCCGTAGGCAACACATCTGTCAATAGTAATGCATCTTCTTCATCCATATCTTCAGGAATTACTGTAGGACCTACATCGGCATACGGTACGCGCACATATTCCGCTTGCCCACCATCATAACCACCAGCCAGATGAGAATATCCAAATATTCCTCCGCCAGCAGTAGCCATGGTATTCGCTTCATGACAATTGGCGTATAAGCCTTGTAAACAAAATACACATTGACCACATGCAATATTAAAAGGTACCAATACTTTATCCCCTACTTTCAGATTGGTTACTTCGCTTCCCAACTCGCGAACTATACCAATGAACTCATGTCCAAACGTACTTCCAATTCGCGTGTCTGGCACCATACCATGATAGAGGTGTAAGTCAGACCCACAAATACAAGCGCGCGTCACCTGAACGATAGCGTCCCTAGGGTGTAAAATTTCGGGCATAGGTTTCTCATCTCTTCGAATTCGAAATGGCCCGCGGTAGTTCATAGCTTTCATAGGCAGTATATTTAATAGTTATTTATCAGATGAACCGCCTGATTCACATACTGTTGATTTATGTTATCAAAAGCCGTATAAAATAGCCTAACTATCAGTATTAATACCAATTGTAATCCAAAATAAACTTTATATGATGAAAAAATACAACTAAATATTATATCAAAATGTTAATCCCATAGCATAAAAACATACTATTATGAGTAAGATACCAGAACAAAAAGTGGGTAAGGCATTGGACTATTCGCGCCAGCTTAACTTACCGGATGAATCAAGCGCGTACAATAGATATAGAGAAATCGTGACAAAAATGTTGGATGTGAATGCCTGGCAAAAAATTGCTGACGGTATATCCGCAGAATTTGCCATCGTCAATGATAATAATGAAATCCAAAATCGCAGGGTTAAAAAATATGATTTTATCCGTATCGATATACCGGGACCAGGCGCTCCTTCTGGGGGAGGATATGATTGGGTACAAGTCACAGCTTTGGATCAAACCGATCATCAGCACAAAAGGAAAACTTTCATTTCCTTACAGCCTTGTCCTGATCCACGTACAATGGATGAACATTCAGCACATTTCTTTAAAAAATATACTTCATCCAATATTGCCATCAAACAAGAGGATAATAGAGTAACCCTCCAATATGCGGGCAGAAATGAAGTTATTAATTCCGAGACAGAACATTTAGTGGATAATATCCGCAACTTCTTGGTGGGATTAGGAGCCAAAATGGGCGCTTCGTATCCGCAGTGGAAGGCACTCATTGATGGGTTAGCAAAATAACAGAAGTCCAATAATAGTCTAATTAAAAAGGTCACCTACATATTGAGGTGACCTTTTCCGTATTAAACATATATAAGATATAAAAGCATCGGCTTATATTTCATTGTCTCGCGGATTTGGACCTGCTTTATCTTCCATATCTTTTAGTGTTTTTTCTTTAAATTCACTAAATGCATCTGCTAACTTTTGCAATTCTGGATCGAGTCCAGGCGCAAATTCTTCAGGACGTTCTGGCGATATCGGACATGGGTATGATTCTTTCGGTTCTTTGAGCGTTACCAATTCCGACCCATCATTAGCTGGAGAAGAACCCTTAAATATCTGACCCATCATGGAACCGTCCAGGCTGAAGGTGTAAGCTTCATTATGAACACCTGCGTCCAGGAGTTTTTTAACTTCAGGAAATTGAGTTTCGTCAAATTTTGGAACAGGTAATATCTTAGCCCAGTCTACACCTAAAGTCTCAAGAGCTTTAGCAAAAGCCATCTGGTGTGCCCCATCCCGAACAATCAAAAACGAAATTGTAGAACGCAAAGTTTTGTTGTCCGACATCTGATAAATACGCGATTTTTGCAATCTACCTGTAGCTTCTAACACTAAATTGTCCATGAGGTCAAGCACCAAATTACCGTGATTGTGCACGTACGAACCACTCCACGGATTACCCGCTGCGTCTACTGGCAAAGCAGCTTGTGCACCCATAATGAAATGATGTGGATTTTGCTGCTCTTTAGCCATATCCAATACAGTCGCGTCTCCCGGCGTATCGAATTTGCCTCCTTCATAACCTGGAGCTCCATCCAACAATTTGGATATAGTCTTAGTAACAAGCTCCACATGGCTAATTTCTTCCATAGCCACCCCATGTATCAAATCTAAATATGGGATACCATCTCCTCTAAAATTAAAGCTTTGGAAAAGGAATTGCATCATAGTGCGCATTTCTCCAAACTGGCCGCCTAACCCTTCTTGTAAGGCATTGGCTGCTGAGGGATCTGGTCGGTCATCCACTATCGGATGTATAAGATTTTTAACGTGATAGAACATAAGTGTAATAAATTTATAGTGTACATTTAGTTATTTTACTACATTCTAACATACTGTATACCCTAAAGTTCCGAATATTCCTATTTCAAGTGTTTATTACGATAGTCAACGTATTTGTCTCATAATGAACATAAAAAAAGTCTAACCATAAGGTTAGACTTCAAAGAGATAATTATATTTATTAAAAAAGATAATGAATAGACTGCTTATTAGCTGTATATTAATTCATCGGAGTTGGTGGAATCAATGTATCCGTCGACAAGGTATCTCTACCTAATGTATCTGCGATACTTCTACCATCATCATACATTATATTCGTCGAGTCAAATGCATGACCATCATCTGATGTATTATTACTGTTGCCACATCCTATCAATCCCGATAAGAAGAAGCAAAATCCTGCTATTAATAATGAGTTTTTCATAGTGACTATTTTTAGTTGTTATCAATTATGTTTCCGTCTATTAACATTTCATATGGCAAATGGTTGACTCACAATAAATATTAACAAAATTCAGGTAGATAAACGCATTAAAATAAATAAGCTGAATTAATACTTGTTTTGTAATTATGATGAACTGATTAAGAGCAAGACTGTTAAACGATTATAATAGAAAATGAATGTTTAACAGATTAAACTAAAGTATTATGGCACTAACAACTCCAAATGAAGGAAAAATTACGAAAGAAATTGAACACAACACAGCAAAATTACCTTCCACAACTTACCTTGCGGTAGCTGTAACGGCTATGGTAGCATCAGCAACCTTAAAATGTTTGAGAAGAGATAAAGATGCACTTTTTGTAGGTCAATGGGTAGCTCCATTCTTACTATTTGGGATTTACAATAAAATTGTGAAAACCGAAGGTCACGATTAAAATAACGAACCTGCCATATATAATGGCAGGTTCTTTTACTAAACTATATTATCTCTATTAATAAACAATATAACACACCTAACTGACTAAATTGTGCTGCACCGCAAATTTTATAAGTTCTGCCGAATTTTTCACTTTCGTCTTATTAATTAGACTCTGTCTATGTCCTTCTACAGTTCTCTTGCTAAGGAATAATTTATCTGCGATTTCCATATTTGTATATCCCTCACTAATTAGTTGCAGAACTTCTTCCTCCCTATCCGAAAGGTCCAGGTCAATCTTCTTTGGTTTATTTCCATTATCTACGTACGTATTAGACGATAATAGATCCATCATAAGCATCATTAACTCCTCACATATATATCGTCCTCCGCGTGCAATATGGGTGACAGCAAATATCAGCTCATTATATCCCACATTTTTCACCAGATACCCTTTTGCACCTCTATTGAAAGCATTAATAACCTGATCCGCCGTATTGAGCATGGAAAGAAGAATAACTTTTACCTGAGGATAATTATCTGCCAAATAACTCGTGACTTCCAGCCCATCCATCATAGGCATATTAATATCTGTTATTACTATATCCGGTACGGAACCCTGAGACAGAATTTCCATCAGTTCGACGCCATTTTTTGCCTCATTGATAATTTCAATTTCTCCAGAAGTATCCAATAGCAATTTGATACCATTCCTTACCACCAAATGATCTTCGACCAAGATAACTTTAATCATAAGTATAACATTAATTAGGAGTTTTCATTCATAAGCACCATTCTAAAAACAAAATCTAAGCCAATTTGTTTGACGATAAACGATAAATAGGAATTTATTTTGAAGAAATTTAAAAAACATGATTTAATATATATTGAATTTTAAGCAACTGAGCCTTACTTTATCATATTAAGAAATAATATTCTGATAAATTGAAGAATTTTACACTTTTCGACGTATTAATACGGTAATATTTAGGGCAATCATATAGTTCACCAATAAGAATGGGAAATTATATACAGTGTAAACGATATTTTAGATTAAAAAAAATACATAAAATAAAACTTTTATATCTTAAAACGTATGATTTTTAAAAAAAACATCAAAAATTATTAGCTAAAAATTAAAATTAAAGCATAGATTAATAACAGATAAATTACATTATATGGCGTAGAAATAGCATACCTTTAGTCAAAATACATGGAAGTACTTATGAAAATCTCCCGCGTACAATCTTTTGGTCATTTAATAATACTAGATTCTTCACTTAATATAATAGGTATTACAGCAAGTATCAATCAAATATTATCCGAATCTGCTGAGTCGTTATTGCATACTCCAGTTGAAAATTTATTAGAAAAGCTTTTTCAAACTTCTCATAAAAAGATAAAAAACCTGATCAAAACCTTTGCCGAAGGGAAGCCCCCGCGTGCACTTGTGACCGCCAAAATCAATAAGGATTCGCACTATATTAAAATATCAAAAATAAATAATCATATATATATCGAGGCTGAGCCACAATATCGCAAAAATATATCGACAACCGATCTGAATGAAATAGCATTTTTATTCGAAAGTAACTACAATAATAATTGGAAATCTTTATGTAAAGCTATCAATAGGATTATACACTTCGATAGGGTCCTTGTCTTGCAAATGCAAGATACGGGATATTGCAAGGTTATTGCAGAAAATCATAATAATAAAGTAGAACCATTTTTAGACAAACAATTCTCCAAAGATTATCTCACACCGGAATTTATCGATCATTATAAAGGTGCTCCCTATCGCTATGTGGCAGATATGGAAGCTGACTCGCAAGCTTTTGTTAGCATTGCTGAGCTTGATTTATCTAGCACACAGCTTATTAACCCTCCTGATGGAAAGACTAATTATTTTAATTTTCTTGGCGTTAAAACTGCACTTTTTTTCCCTTTATATCATAACGGCAAATTTTGGGGATTAGTAATTGCTCACAGTATCAATAGAAAATTTGTGGATTTACAGAATCGCAAGATTTGTACTTTCATCGTGCAGAATGCCATGAGTAAATATGAAACATTGGTCAAACAAGGTCGTCTGGATATCAATCAGCAGATTTATGCATTCCAAGATCATTTGTTGCAGCGATTAGCATTCCACAAAACCATTAATAGCGCATTGGTGGAGAGCTTAGAAAACCTGCGACTTATGATGCAATCGGACGGCATTGCTATATTTAATGAAGGAGATGTGTATTGTGATGGAATAGATCTTCCCACCAATCAATTTTTTGATATCATCAAATATATTCAGCAATTAAATAAGCCTGCAGTGTTTATTGATCACAATTTTCGGAAAAATCATCACCAACATTTCAAACAGAAGCTTCCCTTTGCGGGATTATTGGCATACAACGTAGATAAGAACAATGGCTATTATATAGTGTGGTTTCGCAAAGAAACGATTATGCATGAATCTCAAATGCGCTCCTGTGCCGATTCACCATTCGGCATTGAAGTATGGCAAGAAGATATATATGACTCGTCTATTCCATGGAACGATGAAGAATTAAGCCTTTTGGATGGTTTGCAACAGACTCTCAATACGTCGCTTATTCAAGATTTGCTTCAGAACAAAAACATGGCAAAAAACCTGGCGCAACTGAATAATGAGCTGGAGATGTTTACCTATACCCTATCCCATGATTTGAAAAACCCTCTTTCTATTCTCAAAATGGGACTGCAATATCTTCAAAATACAAAACAAAAATTGGACGAAGAAAAAAGAAAAAAATGGTTTACTACATTATCTGCTGGTATTCAAAATATTGAAGATATTATTAATAATATTTTGCATCTCTCTCATAACAAATACAATAAAATAACAAAAGACAGGGTACCACTGAAATTCTTACTTCGAAAAATAGTGGAAGAAACCCGATTAGTGTACGGGGGGAGCTCCTGTGAGGTTGTCTATGGAACACTACTACCGGTATGGGGAGAAAAAAGTGCAATATATCAAATATTTACCAATGTGATCGGCAATGCGATGAAATATTCGCAGCAAAACCCTCATTCCACAATAACAATTAGTAGCAAAATTGAAAATGATGAAGTTTGTTATGAAATACGTGATAATGGTATTGGGATTCCGGCAGCAGATATGGATAGGATTTATAATATGTTTGGGCGAGGAAAAAACACCACTTATTATAAAGGTAGTGGCATAGGATTGTCACTGGTGAAACGCATTATCGAACGACTGGAAGCACATATTGAAATTACATCCACTGAAGGGCAAGGCACTACAGTGCGCATGCGATTTCCAATTGCTGAAGATTTTCCAAATGTGATGTTGGAAAAAATAGCTGCAGAAGAAAACAACTAATTCTGCTTATAAGTGTCTGTAATTAAATTTTTGTAATCATCAATAAAACATACCATCTGAAGGTATGAATCTAGTGTATAATAATGCAATGAGTTGAGTTCGCTATCCTGCAAGATGCGTAAGTAGACTTCTTTTTGATAGTGAAGATTGTTAAGCAACTTTTCTAATATATATTCATAGTATGAAGCACTATCCTCAACTAGTGCTTCCACCTCATTACTTATTTCCTCATATGCCGATAAAGAAAGATTCAGTTTTTTATTCTCACACAATACAACTAGATTAGGTTGTGTTTCAGAATAAAAATTCAACATCTTAGCTCCTATCATACAATCGTCGTCAGAAGGACAATGATCTACCAACTTTTCTAACAACATTAATCCTTCTGTACGAAGGTATACGATTTCTTCGAGTACCATCTCCTCTTTTACCGCGTTATCTTTCGGTTTGCTTGAGCACGACAGTAATACAAAACTTATCAAAAAATACACTAATACTCGCATACAACATTTTATTAAGTAAATCTATACCTGTATATCTAGAATGTTGCCAAGCTAGGGCGATTAACCTTTTTTCAATCCTTTTTGCGTATATATACGCCCCCCTAAAAGGCGCTTTCAAGGGATAGTACGCATACATTCAGCATTTTTAGGATATTAAACCTTGTTGTTATTCGGCAAATACTATTTATATCTCAATAAATACCCTATTGTACCAAAATGTAGATTTTAAGCACTGTTTTTGTCTTACTCTTGGCACAACTAAAAACATACATCTATGAAAGACAAGGCCTTTAACAATCAGCTTTTAGAGTATCAAAAGATACTTAAGAATTTAGCAAAACGCTTTACAAAAGATCAAGAAGCGATAAACGATTTGGTACAAGAAACCTTCATCCGTGCATTGAAATACATGGATCAGTTCTTTAACAATCCGCGAGTGGTATCTTGGTTATTTGTAATCATGCGCAATATTTATATTAACCAATACAAACGCTTGAGTTATCAGCAAAACTATGATGATATCAGCTTGTACTATTACAATCAAAACACTTCAACAGAACCATATAGTGAAGATATATCCGACAAAAGAATGATGCTTGGGGACATCTCAAAAATTTTGAGTGATATGCCTTCTACCCATGGAGAAATGTTTAATAATTACGTGGATGGGTACAAATACAGAGAATTATCCGAAATGTATGGTATTCCTGAAGGAACTATCAAATCCAGAATCCATATCATACGTAAGACGCTACAAAAAAGATTAAACATGAAATACAGCGCTTAAAATCACACACAATTATATTAAAAAGGCCTTCCTAATAGAATGCCTTTTTTTTGTGCTCTGGATATTCACGTCTCCTTATTAATTATTATACGCCTAAGGCAATATGTGCATGTACTATGCATAATTTCTGCGTGTTGCTGACACAATACTTCTTGATTAAAAATATATGAAGAAAGCCCTATCCTAAATGGCTAGGGCTTCCGTCAATATTAAGGGGAATAAGATACATTATAAATATAGTCTATTCTTTTTCTTTTGGCATGTCTGTAGGATCATTTGGCATATCATTGATTTGATCTACTTGCGGATCTACCCCAGCCTCTGCATCCCCATCGAGTTTTTTGTCTCGATCCATTTTTTTGTGACCATCTTTGGTCAGCACTTCTTTCTTATCTTTGTGCATTTCTCTGCCTAGTGGCTTGTCTTCATGTATTGTTGCCATATTGTCTAAATTATTATCTAATGATTACGCTTGTTGTATCCGTAGGCATTTCTTGAATGCTTAGGCCTTGTGCTGTGGATAAGTGACTTTTTAATCCTGGAAGTTTGCTCTCCATCCATGTTTTAATCTCAGCATTGTCTAATGCCATATTGGCGATCACACTTTGAAAATAACTGATCGTAGCTTCATGGGTTTCTATCGCTTTAGTTTTAAACCAACCATCAAACTGTACGGGTGTTAGATTTTGGATTGAATCTAGTGGCAACACACTGTCTTCGATGCGCACACCCGAGAGATCAATGTTTTGATCATCCGCAAATCTTGCAAGCTCATCTCCCATTGCCGTGTGATCCTGAATGAGCATATTGGCATAATTCTTTATCTCTTCTGAAGATGACTTTTCTTTAGCCAATGTGGCCAACATTATTTCCTTCATATTATCATGGTGGATTTTTTTGACTACAGATGATACATCTTCTTGAATAAAACCAAATAAGAAAGTAATTCCTAGAATTAAACTTCCTAATAACCCAATCTTTTTCATAAGCATTTTATTTAATGATGAACATATATTTTAAATGATTCATTCATAAATAGGTTATACTAATTAGCTATGGATTTCGATTGATTGTATCTGTACGCATACTGTCCTGCAGCATACTGTCGATAGATCCATATACCACCTCGTCATTTGGATTCAAATTGTAACGATCTCTATCCATCTCGGTTACTGGCCCCGGAGTATTGGGATCCGTCGTATCGCTAGTGCCTTCCGAATTAGATTGCCCACAACCAATAAGTCCAAATACAAGTGCGAAAAGTGTTATTTTTAATGTTTTCATGATCTTGATTTTTATAGTTTAACATTTAATTGAATTGTTGTATCCAGGTATATAGATCCGCATAGATGCTGTTACATGTCTGTATCAGAATCGCTCCAGCATTTCCATCGAAATGTTTTTCGAAAACCTTACGCTTACCTTGATAGCTGAAGACGTAGTATACAGTACCTACCGGTCGATTTTGGTTGGGGTTCGGACTTTCAAATGCCAAGCCTGTCACGGCTACATATACATCAGCACTAGGAACCAACTTTTCTAATCCATTTACGAGGGCGAGCGTGGTCTCAATAGATTCAGCAGTGTGTGTGTCCAAAATATTTTGCGACACATTCAGTAGATTTTTTTTTACCGAATCGTCATAACACACGATACTTCCTAAGTAGTATTTACCACTACATACCTCTAGCCCCCACGTACTACTTAGAAAGCCGGCTGTCATACTTTCGGCGCACATAAGCTTTAGTCCACGTCCAGCTAGATATTCGCCACAGCGATGCAAGGCTGGCTCATCTATTTTTCTCTTCATGCTTATCATTATGTATGTTTATCTCTATTATATAAACGCTTAAGTTCTTATTTAGTTGGTTTTAATGTGGATATAATTCGACCATCAAGTGTTTATACGTTTCAAATAAGTGTTTTACAAGCATTATTACCGTATAATTTCAACAAACACTTGGTCTTTGTAATGGTTATATAAGTAACAAAAAGATGAATTACTATGAAAAAACAACTAATAAAAGCTACGCCGGGACTAGGTCCTATCGTATGTATCACGCTCTCTGGAAGCAATCCAGACATGCCAGGGTTTGATGGTAACCTACCAGATGAGGAAAATCCAAACTTGGATGATCAGGATGACATGGATATTGATCCAGAAATTGAACCTATTGAAGAAGAAGGAATAGTTCCTGAAGGTGAAGAGCAAAATGTACCAGACCCGGACGACATGGAAGATGAAGGAATTAGTCCAGACTTAACAGACATCCCGATGGAAACTCCATCAAGAGATAACGATGCCATCGGTCCAGACCATGAGCCTCAGATAAACAGCCCTCGAAGATAATAGTGTACAGAGGAATTCTTTAAATTACATGAAACACATTAGTCCATCATATATTTACTTACCATATGCTGAGTTTACACTCAGCATATTTTTTATTAGTTTTTATTATCCAAAAAAAAGCAACACGATTGCTCATGTTGCCTTTTCATATGGTAGATAAATGTAGATTTTATTTAGCTTCAGACGCCAAATTTGCTTCATTCATCGCAATAGTTGTAAGCAATTCGTCGGTTTCTTTTTCTTCCGCTAAGATAGTTTTAAGAATTTCAGCAACGTCGGTATGCTCCATTAACTCTGCGTAAGTCACCAGACAGCCGTATGATGCTATCTCATAATGCTCTACTTTTTGAGCCGCTGCAATAAGTGCCGCATCCAATACTTCTGGTGAATCTTCAAACTCCTCTGCTATTTCATCTGCTTCTTCTAATAAGCCTTCCATCGCCTTACATTTTTTACCTCGAGCAGTAAGATCCAGATTGCTGAAAACTTCTTTCAGACGCTCAATTTGATTTTCCGTTTGTTGATAATGCGTTTCGAATGCTTCTTTCAAGGTTTCGCTATTAGCTGCTTTAGACATCTTTTTTAGACCTTTCAGTAGTTGTCTTTCTGCCCCAAGCATATCTTTTAAAGCATCAACCATTAATTCATGTAAATGACCATTTTTCATGCTTTGATTTTGTTTTGATGTTGCCATAATTTCCATTTTTTAATTGTGTACTTCATTAACCTTTGAGTCTGTAATAAGTTCATCAAAATAAAGCAAAACGTATTTTTATAGATAGGTCACGTATTTGTACTGATTTTAAACTAACTTTGAGTAATTTAATGGTTGAAAGCAATCACAACTTCTTTTAATTTTATTTAAAAGATTAATTATTTTGCTAAATCATATAACTTTGAATTTCATATTTTGTCTATGAACTACAATCTAATAAAAGATATCCTCAGCCTTATTGAATCTTTTGAGAAGATTAATAAAAATAAATCTTACCAAGATTCGGTAGATGGATTTTGTCAGTGGATAATAGATGACATGGCGCCATTGGATTCCAATACAGTGGAATGGGACAACAAACAGAATGGCCGCTCTGTAGAAAGTGTTATCAGCACAATGCTGGTTCATATGGGCAAATACGCAAAAAACTATTCGAAGTCAGCAATCCATGATTCACCCTTCTCTACCCAAGATGAATTTATATACCTCATAACGCTCAATACATTTGGTGCAATGACCAAAACAGAATTAATTCGTCACAATAAACAAGATAAACCTACGGGCATCCAAATTATAAATCGTCTAATCAAATGTGGCTGGGTAGAACAAAAGGACTCCAATAAGGACAAACGGAGTAAAATCTTAGAAATAACCCAGCATGGAATACATGTACTGAACGATAATATGGAGGATATCCGCAAAGCATCCAAAATAGTAACAGCCGACCTGACCGAAAAAGAGAAACTGGATCTCGCTCGCATTCTATTAAAAATGGATAGATTCCATCAAAAAATCTATAACAAGAACCTAAATACCGAGCAGCTGCTTCAGGAAGCTTACGAAGATTTTACAATTGCTCAAAACCTTAACTAATTCAAATCAAATAATTTAACAAATGTTAGAACCATCCACCAGTTTTTTGGTTTATTATAATAAATAGTACATAAATTTTTATTGTTTATTTTTATACATTTGAAATAATAAAATAGTATTTTTATATACAAATGAATCAAGATACATCTATACAAAAAAAACGTATCGCCATCTTGGGAGCTGGATTTTCAGGGCTATCCGCGGCATGTTATACAGCAAAAAAAGGCTACGAAGTCCATGTATATGAAAAACATGACAGTGCAGGTGGTAGAGCGCGGCAGTTTCGTACCGACAATGGATTTGTATTTGACATGGGTCCAAGTTGGTATTGGATGCCGGATGTATTTGAACAATTTTTCAATGACTTTGGCTATAAAGCTAAAGACTTTTATGATTTAAAATCTTTACATCCACAGTTTGAAATCATCTTTAATGAAGAAAAAGTTCAAGTTCCGGAAAAATATGAAGATTTAAGAAATCTTTTTGAACAGCTGGAAACTGGCGCAGGCCTACAACTGGATAAATTCATGGATGCTGCTAAAATTAAATACGAGGTAGGTATGAAAGAGTTTATTTACAAACCCTGCCATAGCTGGACCGAGTTCGCTTCTATGCGTATCTTAAAAAACGCCAGCAAGCTGGATCTCTTGAGCAACTTCGATTCATATGTGAACAAATTTTTCAAAGACGCTCGCTTAAAGATGATTATGGAATTTCCGGTTATTTTTCTTGGTGCAGCACCTTCTAATATTCCAGCTTTATACAGCTTAATGAATTATGGCGGCTATGCTTTGGGAACTTGGTATCCAATTGGTGGATTTTACGAGGTAATACGCGCCATGCAAACCGTAGCTCGAGAATTAGGTGTACAATTCCATTTTAATGCAGAAGTAGAAAGTATAAAGACGGATTCCAATAGTATTCAATCCATACTGGTGAATGGAGAGGAATTCGCATTTGATGAAATAATCAGTTCTATCGATTATAGCCATACCGAAAAGCTCCTACCTGAAGCTAAAAGAAACTACAACGATAAATACTGGAAAACCAGAACCTTTGCTCCTTCTTGCTTAATTTTCTATTTAGGTATAAAAGGTAAGGTACACCATCTTAAGCATCATACTTTATTTTTTGAGCATGAATTAGGGACACACATTGACGACATATATACCCATCAGCAATGGCCGGATAAACCGTTATTCTATGTTTGTTGTCCGTCCAAAACCGATCCGACGGTAGCTCCTCTCGATGATGAAAATCTCTTTTTACTGATGCCAGTAGCGAATGATTTGGAAGATAATGATGCCATTCGCGAAAAGTATCTAGAAGAAATGCTGACTCGAATCGAGAAACACACGGGTGAAGCAAATCTACGCGAACGAATAGTGTATAAAAGAAGCTACTGTGTCAATGACTTCAAGAAAGATTACAATGCATATGGTGGCAATGCATATGGACTAGCCAATACGTTAAAGCAGACGGCTATTTTAAAGCCTGCTATACGCAATAAAAAAATTAAAAATCTACATTACACGGGCCAACTCACTGTTCCTGGCCCAGGAGTTCCACCTTCTATTATCTCTGGAAAAATTGTTGCAAACGAAATTTAATAAGCCTATGAAAAATACATATGACAAACTAGCGTATACAATAAGCAAATGTACTACACATACTTACAGTACATCTTTTTCATTAGGAATTAAAGCATTAGATGCCTCGTTGCGATCCGCGATATATGCTATTTATGGATATGTTCGTCTTGCAGACGAAATCGTTGATAGTTTTCACGGCTATGATCAGAGTTCCTTGCTCAGTCAATTGATTAAAGAAACGGACGAAGCACTTAAAAATAGGATATCTATCAATCCCATTATTCAATCTTTTCAAGAGACGGTGCACCAATATTCCATAGATAAGCATCTCATCGATCAGTTTTTACATAGTATGTCCATGGATTTGGAGAAAGTTTATTATGATAAAGAAAACTATGATGAATATATATTAGGTTCTGCGGAAGTAGTAGGCCTGATGTGTTTGCACGTTTTTGTGGAAGGCGATATCGCACAGTACGAAAAATTAAAGCCTTACGCACAAAAGTTAGGTAGTGCATTTCAGAAAATCAACTTCCTTCGGGACCTGAAAGAAGATTATTACACCTTAGGAAGATTTTATTTTCCGAATCTGGATTTAATGAGCTTCAATGATGAAACCAAAAAAATAATTGAAAATGAAATAGAGGCTGAATTCAAAGAAGCATTAATCGGTATCAAAATGCTTCCAAATTCATCTAAATTTGGAGTTTATTTGGCTTACCGTTACTATTGGACATTATTCAAGAAAATACAATTGAAATCGAGCAGGGATATTTTGACAAATAGGACTCGTGTACCCAATACCGAAAAAATGTACTTGATGATGGAGTCGTATTTGAATTTGAAAATGGATAGAATATGAGGATACTACTCTTATTGATGCTGCTACAGTCTGTACAATTGCTGGCTAATGATAAGTATCAATTTTATAGAAAAAATTTAGCTCTCGCCCCAAATGACAAAGCATTATGCTTTAGTATGATGGAGGAATTGGTAAATCATAAGAATGATGAAAAAGCGAAAGGCTATTTAGGTGCGTACACAATGATTAGTGCGAATCATGTGTTTAGTCCTATTCAGAAATTGAAATCTTTCAATAAAGGGAAAGATGCTTTGGAGAAATCTATAGTACAGCTTCCCAAAGATGTGGAATTGCGCTATGTACGCTATGCGATACAGATATCGATACCTAAATTTTTAGGCTATAAAAATAATATACAAATAGATAAAAAATGGATGATGGAGCAATTGATGCTTAGCGACAAAAAATTGCAAACTGACATCCGTACCTTATTAAAATTGAATTAAACACCGTATGAATATATTGATTACCCTTTTAATATTTATAATCATGGAGCCCATTACGTGGCTCATTCATAAGTATGTAATGCATGGATTTCTGTGGGTATTGCATAAAGATCATCATGACCACAGCCACGAAGGCAAGTTCGAAAAAAATGATTATTTCTTTTTTATATTTTCCATACCCGCTATACTCCTATTCTATTACGGTAGTTTGAATGACTTTAACTATTTATTTTTCATAGGATTAGGGATTACTTTATATGGAATCGCTTATTTCCTTGTGCATGATATATTTATTCATCAGCGCATAAAGGTATTCAGAGATACACAATCTCCTTATTTTTTGGCCATACGCCGCGCACACAAACAACATCACAAACATATACAGAAGGAAGAAGGAGAATGCTTTGGCTTCCTGTTTGTTCCTATTAAATATTTCAAAATTTATTTTAAGAACTAAATGACTGCCTATACTTACCTACTTATTAATTTTCTGACGATAATTATCTGCTTTATATTTTCGTTTCATCCGCGTATACGATTTTATAAATATTTTACAGAATTTATCATAGCAAGTGTATTGGTGGCCATCCCCTTTATCGTGTGGGATATGTGGTTTACGGCTCAAGGTGTTTGGTGGTTTAATACGAATTATACGGTTGGTCTATCTATATTTAACCTACCGCTGGAAGAATGTTTATTCTTCATATGTATACCATTTAGCTGCGTATTCACCTATTATTGCCTGACCAAATTTTTTAATCTGAATTGGATGAACGGATTCAACAATATAATTGTTTTCATTACAATAATTGTATGCGCTGTTATTGCATTGGTGTTTTCGGATCGTACATATACTTTTGTGACAGCTGTGCTTACGGTTGCGACAGTATTCTACATGCATTTTGTAGATAAACAAGAATGGATTGGCGAAGCGTCGCTGGTGTATACGATATTAATGTTAGGCTTTTTGCCCGTCAATGGGGTCTTGACAGGTACGGGATTGGAGTCCCCTATTGTAAATTATAACTCCGCAGAATTTATGAATTTTCGCATAGGTACCATTCCTATTGAGGATGCGGTGTACGGATATATTATGATTTTGTGGAACTTATATCTATTTAAGAAATTAACGCGCCATCGTGCAGTAAAACAAGCATTATGAACAGAGAAAGAGATCAGGTTGTCTTAGTAGATACGGACAATAATGCAATGGGCACGATGGAAAAATATGAAGCCCATGTAAAGGGTGTATTGCATCGCGCCTTCTCCATCTTCATCTTTAATGACAAAGGAGAACTCCTATTGCAACAACGCGCTGCGCACAAATACCATGGAGCGAATCTTTGGACCAACACCTGCTGCTCCCACCAACAGCCTGGAGAGACTACGCTAGATGCGGCTCATGATCGCTTGAACTATGAAATGAACATGACTGCAGATTTAGAAGAACTTTTTTCGTTTATCTATAAAGCACAGGTGGAAAATAACCTAATAGAACACGAATTGGATGTGATATTATTCGGAATAACGAATCAAGATCCGCTACCCAATCCTGCAGAAGTGCAAGCATTTCGTTGGATTGCTATCGATGATCTAGAACAGTGGATGCAACAAAACCCTGAGCAATTTACGTATTGGTTTAAAGACGTTTGGTCTCGTGTCAAAGACCATGTCCAACAAACCATTGATATACTATAATTGATGTGTGATTTTTTAGATGTGATAAAAGCATTGAAATTTAATTTCAATGCTTTTTAATTTATTCATATCGCTTATCCCGCACTCTGAGCTTGAATATCTCCCAATTGAGGAATATCACGCACATCAAACGGTGTCTCTTGGTACACATAATAATTCAACCAATTATTGAATAGTAAATTGGCATGACTTGACCAGCGGATGACAGGCTCTTGAGCAGGATCATCATTACGGTAATAATTTTTTGGAACCTCAATAGCCGCGCCTTTTTCTACATCACGCACATACTCTTCGTGAAGGGTGTAAGGATTATATTCCGAATGGCCTGTCAGGTAAAACTCCCGACCGCCACGCGAACTCAATATAGCAATGCCAGCATCTGCCGATTCAGAAAGAATTTCCAATCCTTGCTTAGCAAGTACATCTTCACGATCTATGGTCGTATGTCTACTATGTGGAATGAAGAATTCATCGTCAAATCCGCGGAAGAGCGGGTGCTTCTTTACAGAAGCTGAATGTGGGAATACACCGAACAGCTTATGATCTAACGGAACCTTTGCCACCCCATAGAAATGGTATAACGCGGCTTGTGAGGCCCAGCAAATGTAAAGTGAAGAAGTGACATGCGTACGCGCCCAATCCATAATCTTCACCATCTCTTCCCAATAATTGACCTCTTCAAAATCCAACATCTCTACAGGTGCACCAGTCACAATCAATCCATCATAAAACTGATCTGCTACCTCATCAAAGTTTTTGTAAAATAGCTCAAGATGCTCCAGCGGCGTATTTTTAGAAACATGTGTCTCCAAACGCAGGAATTCCATCTCTACCTGTAATGGATTATTCGATAATAATCGAATAAAATCTGTTTCCGTAGAAATTTTAAGGGGCATTAAATTCAGCACAAGTAATCGCAACGGTCTAATATCTTGTTCATTGGCACGCAAACTACTCATCACAAATATATTCTCGCGCTTCAACAATTCTATCGCAGGCAAGTTATCGGGTATCTTTACTGGCATATTATATTTATCTCCAAAAGGTTTAGGGTATCTATTGCTAGATAAGAACTACTTGTTGATTTCAAAGGCCAAATTACAACATATAGTTTGTTTGAAAAAATTAGATCCTACTTTTTTCAAAGATTCATTTGCCGAAACTTAAAATTTTACAAAAAGTTAATTTGTTCAATCATACTTTCTTCTTAGCTTCGCATGAAATATATACAAATATGCGCTCTTACACTAAGATATTAGCATTGCTGCTCACTGTTCTTACCTTAACGAATTGCAGCACTCCCAAAATCGCTTCTTTCCAATCGGCTGACGTTTACAGAATCGATAGCACGATCACGCAAGACACTGCTATTGTCAATTACTATACCCCTTTCAAGGAGAAAATGGAACAGGAAATGAATAGAGTGATTGGTCATACCACCAATAGTCTAACCAAAAGTCGTTCTGAAGCCGAATTCACAGCAGGAAATTTTTTCGTGGATGCGATGTTAGCTATAGGTCAGCGTATCGATCCTACGGCCCAGATTTCATTGGCTACCAAAGGAGGTATTCGTGCCGAAATCAATAAGGGCCCTGTTACTGTTGGCAATATCTTCGAACTCATGCCTTTTGAAAATGCCATATCCATTTTAGAACTCTCTGGCAAAGACCTCAACACATTATTTCACTTTATCGCAAAAACCGGCGGACAGCCTGTGAGTGGCATGACGATGAAAATTAAGGATCAACAACCCATCAATGTAATAATCCAAGGTCAGCCCTTTGACATCAACAAAACCTACAAATTGGTAACGTACGACTATTTGGCCAATGGTGGAGATTATGTGGAAGGTTTAACATCACCATTGAAGCGGGTAGATACAGGCATCATTGTTAGAAATGGCCTAATCGATTACATTGAGCAATTAACTAAAGAGGGTAAAAGTATTAATACGACATTAGATGGAAGAGTTAAAATCATTAAATAGAAGAAATTTTCTAAGAAACCTAGGTGTACTTGGTGGAACATTAGCCGTTAGTCAGCTCCCTCAATTTGTTCAAGCAAAGTCATCTAAAGAAGTTAAAATAACCATATTACACAGCAATGATGTGCACAGCCGCATAGAACCTTTCCCGATGGACGGTTCCCGATTCCAAGGACTAGGGGGCATAGCGCGGAGAAGTACGCTTATAAAGCAAATTCGTCAATCCGAGCGCAACGTATTATTGTTGGATGCCGGAGATATGTTCCAGGGTACGCCTTACTTCAATATGTTTGATGGTGAGGTAGAACTTTCTTTGATGTCTCAATTGAAATACGATGCGGGAACATTTGGTAATCACGAATTTGACAATGGAATAGCGGGAATATTGAAGCATTTCGACAAAGCAACTTTTCCTTTCTTGACTTCCAATTATGATTTCTCTCAGACTGCGCTAGCAGGCAAAACCAAAGATTACGTGATATTTGAAAAAGAAGGAATCAAAATCGGCGTATTTGGTCTATGTATCGATGTGGAAGGCCTTGTCGATAAAAATAATCATGCAGGAATGCGTTATTTAGATCCTATCACTGTAGCAAACAAGATTGTGCCTACGTTAAAGGGCAAGCATAAGTGTGACATTGTGATATGCTTATCACACTTAGGTTATTCGTATAAGGAGGATAAAGTGTCTGATTTGCGTGTAGCAGCCGCTACTAAAGACATCGATTTGATCATCGGTGGACATACCCACACATACTTGGATAAACCGACAGAAGTAAAAAATGCAGCCGGCAAAATAACATTAGTTAATCAAGCTGCACATGGCGGAGCCGTATTGGGACGAGTCGATTTTATTATTAATCCGAAGACAAAAGAAAAGCGTATAGCTTATAATAACTATATCCTTAATAGTGATATAGCTTAAATAAATTAATCAAATAACACACATTGAAGTCTTTATTTCAGATATATATAAAATCTTACAAAGGATTATCACCTGCTGCATGGTTGTTGGCTCTAGTTATGTTGATCAATCGGACCGGCTCGATGGTTATTCCTTTTTTAGGGATGTATATGTCTTCAGAATTGGGATTTTCAAAAACGCAAGTGGGCTTGGTACTAGGCTGCTTTGGACTTGGATCCGTTTGTGGCTCTTGGTTAGGTGGCTGGTTGACAGATCGATTTGGTAGTTTCAAGGTACAAGCGATGAGCCTTATGCTCGTAATACCTTTATTCCTGATACTGCCTCTGTTCCGTACCTTCGAATCATTAGCGGCTATGATATTTGCGCTAACCCTCGTTGCAGATATCTTTAGACCTGCCAACTCCGTATCGGTAGCACGATATGCGAAGCCCGAAAACATAACACGAGCGTACTCTTTGAATAGGATGGCCGTAAATCTTGGTTTCTCAATAGGACCTGCGCTGGGTGGATTTTTAGCATCTATTTCGTACAATTGGATTTTCTATGGTAATGCAATAGGTGCCTCCGCAGCACTTTTGGTATTTATATATTTCTTCCGTAACCGCTCGCAAAATCAGCTACCCAAAAAAGTAGAAACTCATAAACCCAAAGAGGTGGAGCGCAACGCATATAAAGATGGTCTATTTATCCTATTCAATATCTTGTGCTGTATGTTCTCGATGGGATTCTTACAGTTGCTCAGTACACTCCCCTTATTTTACAAAGATGTGTACACGCTAGATTCAGGTCAGATAGGGTTATTATTGGGCTTTAGTGGATTCGTTATCGTTGTATTCGAAATGGTATTGGTACATTTTGTAGAACATAGATTTTCTGTTAGACAAATCATGTTTTGGGGAACAGCGATTACCGCCATGTCTTATTTTATGCTCAATATTGATTTGGGAATAATTTGGCTTTATATGGCTATGTTTATTCTTTCCACCGGCGAAATGCTGACCTTACCTTTTATGGCCACGATCACAGTCAAACGAGCCGGACTAAGCAATCAAGGCGCGTATATGGGTTTTAACTCCTTAGCATTTGCGGCAGCGAACATTTTCTCCCCTTACTTTGGGACTTACCTAGCCGAACATTTTGGTTACAATGTGTTATGGACGGTAGCGGGAACGACCTTGCTCACTGCAGCTGTGGGATTCTATTTCATTATAGCGCGTATGAAGATCTAACCTTATCCCACATTTCTTTCGTAAGGAACGCGCGTCAAAATAGATCGACCCAAGGT
>JBMDWK010000099.1:0-98684 GCA_048595255.1 Sphingobacterium sp.
TCTTCCCATTCCGAACAGAGCAGTTAAGCCCGCCCGAGCCGATGGTATTGCCGTAACAGGTGGGAGAGTAGGTCGGTGCCTTCTTTTATTAAACTAAGCCTTATCACATCAACGTGGTAAGGCTTTTTTTATGCTCGATAGTCAACATCATCTTCTGCCACAAAGCAGAATAATCACAGTCACTTCCTGACCAACATTAAATCCCGCTCCTGCGGATTCAGCTTGCTTAGTATATGTTTTTTGTGTTAGTTTTTTGGGTAAATATTTTTCATTTAATGAAGTAATAATTTTTAAATGGTTTTATTTTATTATTGGTTAATTTTATGTTTAGGCCGGCTGAAGGAGTTCGTATAAGAAATGCGATTATAAAGGATAGTTTTTGGATTCAAAAGTAGGAATGTTTGTTACTATTATATAAATAAACTAGTATTATATTAATTTGCGAAAACGGTTGCGTAATTTTACGCAACCGTTTTCGTTCCGAAATAACCTATCTCAACCGGGTAAAAGCCTTTCTATATATCAAAATTCTATATATACTTGTTACAGAAAGTTTTCAATCTTTTAATACATAACATAGTTATTTAACCATTACAACCCTAAAGAATACTATATGTTTAGAAAATTTTTTGTGCTGGCATCTTTGCTGATATGCAAAGGCGCGGTACAAGCAAAGCCAACTTTTTCCGTTTGGGAAGTTGCTAATTTTCGGTATGAGCTACAAATAGATACGACCGAAGAAAAGGAACTAACAGAAGGAGAATTAAAAAATTTTCGAAATTTTCGAAAAACTATCGGCTCGATAGATACTATTGATGTACGAAAAGTGCATGTTAAACCCTTTACTAATCTTGCTGATTTCGTGAAAGGTGAAATAGGAGGGGTGTATGTTCAGCAACCTTCTAACGAAGCAGGATCGATGCAAAATATTATTATTAGAGGTGCAAGCACACCCCTGTTTAGCAACGAAGATGTCAATAATGTTAGAGCAGCGATCTTTGTGAATGGTGTACCTATGACTCCATCTCACAATTTTGCTTATGAAACGCAATTGTACAAATATAATCGCATTGGCCCAGAGACAGATTTTTTAAATTTTGTGGATATCAGTGCTATTGAAAGTATTGAAGTCGTCAAAGATCCCACTCGTTTAGCTTTATTGGGACCTCTTGCGGCTAATGGTGCTATCCTGATAACCACGGTAGGAGGTAAATCAGGGAATAGAGAGATATCGGTAAATAGTTATTACGGTATTAATCAAAAGCCTGCTATTACGCCTGTAAACGGGCAGTATGAAAATTTATTTAGACAGCCATTTTATGCATTGTATAATAATACCATAGAAGCTCGTCAGATATATCCTGGGTATCTTGCTGATTCTACGAATATGAATTATTATGGAGCGGCAAAATGGCAAGATGAATACTATAGAAATGCTTCTCTTTATTCGATTGATTTCAGTTTAAAAGGTGGATCGGACAGAGCCAACTTTGGTTTTTTGGGAGGACATACCAAAGCTAGTAATACAGCGGATAATAATTCTCTAAATCGTTATAACGCACTGTTGAACATCAATATGCTTCCTTTCCAATGGTTTACAGTTTCCGCTTTTTTGAATGCTAATCGTACGGACAGAATGCGAAATACAAGTCTACGAAATAGATATGCCGAAATAGGGTATCTCCCGGACTTGTCTACTCCTTTGTCTCCGAATTTGGAACAGTATAGCAGATATATGTCTTTGCACGATCGAAGCGTAAATGATAATATTACCAACAGTGTACAAGGAAGCCTGTCATTATCATTTGATATTCTGAAGGATCTGAATTATACGACAATATTCAATATAGATTATGTAGAAGGAATTCGCGATGTTTTCTATCCGTCCGAATTAATGGAAACCACGAATTATATCTCTAACTATTACGGATATTCTCAACGGTACTCATTTATTAACAATCTGAGGTATGATCGTCAAATAAATGAGAAAAATACCCTTTCATTTATCGGCGGAGTACAATACTTGGATGACCTAAACCGATTCACATACGCAAAGGCATTTGATGGACCAAATGACTTCATCAAATTGAATGTCGTATCAGGTGATCCTAACAAAGATGGTTATTTGACTCCTATTGGGGGCCTTAAGGTACATCGATGGTACAATACAGAATTAAACCGCCTTTTCTCTACGTATGGAAAATTCGGATATGTGTATGATAACAAAATTGAGATCAATACGGTATTACGTTGGGATGCTTCATCCACGATACAGCCTGACTCCAGATGGTTATTTACCCCGTCTGCAAGTATCAAATGGAATCTTGAGAATCAATTAGGCCTTGATGAGCCATTTTCATTGAAACTCTCTGCGGGACGTATCGGCCGTATCAACTCTGATAGTCGTTTTGCGGTAGGACCACAATACTATTCAGATCTCAACTGGACTGGAGAAGCAAATATCCAATCCTTCTTTGGTAATGCAGCTTTATCAAGACCGTACAATAGAGGTTGGGTAGGTTATGAATTAGACTGGTCGTATGTAGATCAATTTGATTTGAATATTATTAAATCTTTCTTTAACAACAGATTGTCCACTAATTTATCATTTTATCAACGAGATAATAAAAATCAGATTGCATTAGTACCTGTTCCGGAAGAATATGGATACGTGGGCGAATTTAAAAATGGATTATCTATACAAAATAGAGGTATAGACTTAGGTATTCACTCCACTATTGTTGAAAAACCAGAACTATTCCGATGGAATTCTTCACTCAATCTCAATTTGAATAGAAGTGAAGTGACCGGATTACCTAATAATCTTACTTCTTTGGTAGTAGGCAATAGATTACTGCAAATTGGAAAGGCGGCTGATGCATTTTGGGTGTATGAGAATACGGGTATATATGCAAGTGCTTCCGAAGTGCCGACTTCAGGGACGAATGTTTTCAACTTCGACGGTATACCATTCCAATACGGAGATCCTAAATGGGTAGATCAGAATAATGATTTTCAAATCACGGAAGTGGACAAAGTAGTGAAGGGAAATTCTCTTCCTAAGCTCGTTGGAGGGTTCAATAATAAATTTAACTATAAGGATTTTGACTTAGGAATTGACTTATATTTTGCATTGGGTCATAAAGCTATTAATGAGCGCGCTGCCAACAAATATAATTTTATCAATAATGAGTCAAATAATAGTATTACTTCGATCCGAGAAATTTTCCATTGGCAACAGGACGTAGATATCAGCAAATATCCGCTGTATAATGTGTGGAGTAGTATTGATCCGTACCGTGTAGATCAAGATTTATTTTTAGAAAATGCTTCATTCTTGAAGATAAGAGGAATATCCCTAGGATATAATTTGACGCAAGCTTCTTTCTTAGATAAATATAAAACTCTACGTCGCGCCTACATATATGCCACCGTGAACAACCTATATACTTTTACCAACTTTTCGGGTAAAGATCCCGAATTGGTGAACTTCAATGGGTACTACGATGGGTATGGAATGCCACTCACACCGACATATTCACTCGGATTTAAATTGGATCTATAATCAATTAACTAGCCAATAATCTTATGAAGAAGATATTACATATACTTAAATTGCTTGTCGCTACTTTCCTTATCCAAGGGATGGCAGTATCGTGCAATGATAAGCTGAGCGAACCAAGTGGAGGAGTAGCTTCCGAAACTTTGCAATGGACAAGTATTTCGGATACTAAATCTGCCTTGATGGGTACATACTCCTTATTACGTGCCGCACTGGTGGAGAATAATGCGCACTGGATGTACGGGGAGCTCCGCCATGGTGATTTTACAGCATACAGTAGATCCGATCTCCGTGCTATCAATGAAAACAACTTAAAGGCGTCCTATCCAATGATTAAGGATCTGACGAATTGGAGAAGATTTTATGCTGTCATTAATGCCGCTTCTATCTTAATAGAACGTGCGCCAGAGGTGAGAGAAAAAGATTCACGCTATACCGAGCAGAATCTCAAAATGGATATAGCACAAGCGCGCGCAATTCGTGCGTTCGCATACTTCTACATGGTCAGAGTCTGGGGAGATGTGCCTCTTATTACTAAATCTTTTGATGATGGATCCTTTGAACATCGCCCACGCACCAATAGCCAGTCTGTCCTGAATTTTGCAGAAGACGAACTATTAAAAGCGGTGGTGGATTTACCTTATCTATATGGCAATTCGCTGGTCTTTTATTATGGTCAAACAAATGGATATTGGAGACGTGTTTTATTCAATAAATTGACAGGATATGCGATACTGGCTCATATCTCGGCATGGCAAGGAAAATACATTAATGTAGATACATACACGCAGTTCATTATGAACAACTATACTAGCCTTGGATTGGATTATATCACCAATATTACGAATCTTTCCGGCTTGAACGGCGTTTTCTCCAATAATTACAGTTCAGGACAGCTATTATCCATTCCTGCACCTTATGTTTTTGGTGAAGCGTCTGCCACTGGTCATATTGAAGAATTGACCTTGGCAGATCCTATTATCTCCAAGCAGCGCCCGGATATATACATTTCCAAAGATTCTATTGTCAAAATATTTAATGACATAAATGATACCCGATTTGGTATAGATACAGTATCAGGATTAACACGTACCAACTACTTTACCAACTACAGTGGAGAGATTCCAATCTTCAGCAAGATCCGAATTATCAGAGACGGTGTGACCGATGGGTCATATGGTGTTTTTGGTTCTAATCTGATCTTTACAAGACTGGAGGAGATTGCTCTCTTGCGTGCAGAAGCACTAGCTGTACTTGGTTCTCGTGAAGAGGCAATAACACTGCTTAACCGTGTGAAAATCAGTCGTCGGGTAACTAATTATTCAGTGATAACGACAACTCCGCTAATAGACGAAATATTTAATGAGCGCAGACGTGAGCTGATGGGCGAAGGCTGGCGTTGGTACGATCAAGTGCGCTATAACAAATTGAAACCTACAAATCCTGAAATCGTGCGATTGATACAACAAGGAGGAATACACTGGCCAATTTCCTCAGATGTATTAAATAAAAACCGGGAATTGGAACAGAATGAATATTGGAAATAATTAACGCTGATCATTATGAAAACTCTTTATAAAATAATATTACCCATACTGTTGTTGGTGAATATAAGTTGTGAAAAAGGTGATTCGCATTATTACAACTATTCCACCGAGACTCAGGTATTCGATGGGACGATTTATGATTATTTGAAGTCACAGAAAGGTGTTTATGACTCCTTGCTGTTAGTGCTGGACAGACTACCGGACTTGCGCGCCAAGCTACAGAATCCTGATTCGGCGTACACATTATTTGCGGTTACTAATCGAAGTTTTGATTTGGCATTAGAAGCGCTTAACACCACCCGATCACTCACGGGAAGATCTAATCTTTACTTAGAAGACGTCGGACTCATTGATTTGGATTCCATGGTAAATAGATATGTAATCACCGAAGAGTTTGATACCCAGCAACTCAAGCCTTTTATCGATGGTCAAGTGGTGACGAGTACAAAAAATAACTATAAGATGCATATCCAATACAGAGTGTTGGAAGCTTCGGGATTTGTAGGCGGGGGCCAACAGCAGCTAATCTTTAGTGATACGAATAATTCTATTTTCCAACGCTACTGGCAACGTGTCAACACTTCCGTAGTAGATCAGCGGACCAAGAATGGTATTATTCACATTCTATCAGCAGGTCATGATTTTGGCTTTAGTAAGTTCACCAGTAAGTATTCCACTCAGTAATTAATTATGAATATCGTGATAAAACATAAATTCATCATTCCAGTGGTAGTAGGCATATTGTCCTTAGCTGCTTGTAAGTCATTCATACCCGAGAGTATAGATGCATTAGGAGACGATGTGAATTATATAGTAAAAGAATTCACGCCAACATTGGGGCGTAAGACCTTATATGAAAATGCGGCAAATGTAGGGAATTCATCGACTTTGCCTTTGAATTTCAAAATTGTGAATATAAGAGGCGTAGATGGTTCCCCAGCAACCGAACTCACAGATAAGTTTCCTGTCAAAGTATGGACGGGAGACTATACAGGAGCGGAAAAATCAATCGAAGAAATAGAATCCAAACGTCAGGTAGAGTATCATTCCATACTCGAGGTGGCACAGAAATCGGGAAATATATTGATGTGGGATTTTGGTAATTCGAACTGGATCAAAACACAACCTGACTCTTGCTATATATTCGATGTAGAGATTTCGAACTCTGGCGGTCGTAAATATGCACGTAATTTAAGGCTGAAGCCACTCAAAGAAAGACCGTATGAGCCATCACAATACAATGCAGAGACAGGCTTGGCTGTTCGGGCACCACTATCGCCGTCGATCGTATATAATCTAGAAGGTGAGAAAACCGGAGATTTTATCTTTTCGGACGTAGAGGTCTATGTATTTAAAGATACTGAACGCAAATCTCCAGGAGGTACCTTGTCGATAAGTGTGCTGGATTCAATGAACAATCCAATCGATGTACGCAGATTTAAAGACACCGATTGGGAGGATATGATTCACGGATTCAATCACCGATTTGAAAATAATAAAGTGATTTATGACGTGGCTTACCCTATTCCTTTGGTCAAGTATCCTACACGATATACAACAGCAGATGGCAATCAAGCACGAGTGACTTTAAGAAATAATCGCATTGGTTTTGGTGGATTTTTGATGCAAGGTCAGTTAGGATTCAACTTTGCAATATATGAAGAAGGACACTGGGAGATCCAATTCCGCTTCCGAGGAGAAACGCCAAAATTTGATAATGACTAGCCTAATTTGAACCGTATGAAAAGTTTTAAATTAATAATATTTATGTTGAACTTCATTGTGATTCATGCTTTTGCTCAAGAAGTGACGGTCACAGGAGAGGTTCGAAGTTCTACTGGAGGAGCTTTACAAGGGGTTACGATTAGTAATCAAACCACAAAAAAGGTGTTGGGGTCTTCCAATAATCAAGGTCAGTTCAACATCAAAGTGAACGTGGGGACAAAGCTCTTATTTAGAGTTATAGGTCATGATAATAGTACGATAGATATTGTGGCAGGCAAAACTCGCTACGTCGTGACTATGCGCGAATCTTCAACAGAGATCGAAGAAACCGTCGTGGTGGGTTATCAAGCACGTAAGAGAGAAACATTAACAGGATCTGCTGTGACCATATCGGGCAAAGAGATTCAAGATGTGCCGGTAGCCAACTTTACCGATCTATTGCAAGGTAAAGTACCCGGAATGAATGTACAATTGAACAATGGTACGCCCGGGATGAGAGGTAGCGTGGCGATCAGAGGTATATCCACATTAAATGTACAAGGATCGGGAGACGATGCATTCTTGACGCCTACGTCACCTTTATATGTAATCGATGGTGTGCCTATTGATGAAGGTACCAATTACGAGTACGGATTTCAGACCGCTGGACCAGGTATCAGTCCAATCGCGATGATCCCTGTTGAAGATATAGAAGATATCACGATATTAAAAGATGCACAAGCTACCGCGCTGTATGGTTCGAAGGGTGCGTATGGTGTAATCTTGGTGAGTACCAAGCGTGGTAAATCCAAAATTCCGATCGTACAGTATATAGGTCAAGCTTTCGTCAATACTCCTCCAAATCTGCGACAAGTATTAGGTGGAGTGAACGAGCGTAGATCACGGATCAATCAAATATTGATGAATGATACTTCGTATAATGCGGCACTAGATCTAATCAACAGTACGCCGTTGCTTGCCGATTCTTTAAATCCCTATTTCAACAATTCTACAGACTGGCAATCGTATTTCTATCGTACGACGATGAATACCTCACATTCTGTAAATATCTCAGGAGGTGATCAGACATTCAATTACAAAATAGCCCCTGGATTTTATAATGAGAGGGGTATCGTAGAGAATACGGGATTCACACGTTATTCTATACCAATGAATATGCAGTATAGGCCAAGTGACCGATTCAGAATGTTTGTCAACCTAAGTCCATCCCTAGCCAAAAATAGTACAGGTAGTGGTAATGCCTTTCGGCAAACAGGTGTAGCGACATCGGCCAATACATCCTCATTAGCACCTGCGCCATCTATTTTTTCTGGTAGTATGGGGGCATTGGCGGCTTTGAGTATGAAGAACGATAATAAAACGGCTAATCTCAATTCTCAAGTGGAAATGGAATATTCGCCATTCAGCGGCTTTAGATTGTCCACTACCTTGAGTTATAACTTTAAGGTAGCAAATCAAGATAGGTTCTTACCTGAGGCTTTGAATTCGAATGCAACAGAAGTATATTCCTACAATGATCGCTTGAATACATTGTACAATAGAAATATGATTTCGTACACGAAGGAATTGATGGATAAGCATATTTTGAGTGCGTATGTATTTAATGAATCCGAAGTAAGCAAATTCCAAGCTGATGTAATGCAGCTTACAGGTACCGCGAATGACCAATTCTTTGCGGGCTTGGGCTATTCGACGATGAATGCTTTAGGAGGAACCCTAAAAGGACTTTACGAACGTCGTACCCTCGGCTATGCGGGTAACTTGACCTATAATTATGATTCAAAATATATTTTAGAGTTTTCATACCGTCTAGATGGTACTTCGACGACCGGATCAGCCAATCCATGGTCCAATCTGCCATCGATCGGTGCCCGATGGAACTTTAAAAATGAAGGATTCTTTGCTGATTGGTCGGCTCTAGAATACGGTATGATTCGTGGAAGCTGGGGTAAAAACATCATTCCTACAGGAAGTATTTACGATGTCTACGGTCGATATACTTCGGATAGCGAAACCTACAACAATCAGCCTTCGGTTTCCATTGATCTGGAAACCATTCCGAATATTTCGTTACTGCCACAGACGACCACTATGTTAAATGGTGCCATTGAATTTGGATTTAGAAACGGAATAACTTTCTTGTACGAAAACTACTATAAGCAATCCGATCAAATATTGCGTACGAAAAAGATCGCCAATATTAATGCTTTTGGAAATGTAAATACCAATGAAACCTCTCTTGTCAATATGGGGCATGAATTTATCATTGGCTATAGACCTAAGCGAGGTAGCGACAGTGAGTGGTCGTACTCGTTGAATCTAAATGGAGCGATTAATCGTGACTATACTGCTGCATTACCAGATGATGTCCGTCAATTATTAGTGCAAGATAATTCGGTTTACAAACAATCTATTTTATATCGATTAGGTATTAATGCCTTATCCAACGTATTGCTTCATTATCGTGGAGTCTATGCTTCCGACGATGATGTACCAATCAATCCACTTACCGGATTACGCTACCGTGTGGGAGGTAGTCTCGCTGATGAAAGATTCTTCCGTGCTGGAGATCCAATATGGACCGATTTGAATGGTGACTATATTTTAGATGAGAAAGATTTCGTAATCGTAGGTAATTCACAACCTGTATTTACAGGAGGCTTTAACGCTTTCGTTCAATACAAAAAATGGTCCTTGAATTCGCAATTCTTTATGACATTCAAGCGCGATGTATTAAATAATGCATTAGCTGATCGTTTGCGCAATTACAGCAATCCTGCCGGAATTGATGGCGCTGGTGCATTGGTACCGGTAGATGGACTGGATATTTGGATGCCAAATCATACAGACTCGTATTACCCGAATATTTATGATTTCCGCAGAAATTCGTTTATTAATCCATTCCGCTATGACCAGACTTTATTCCAGGAAGATGGATCGTATTTCAAATTTACTACGGCAACACTTTCTTACAACTTTGATAGAGAAATGCTAAGCAAGCGTATTGGTATTACCTCAGCGCGTGTTTATTTTTCGGCTAACAACATTTTAACTATAAGTAATTATTCGGGTCCTGACCCTGAATTGGTGTCTGCAATGGGGCGTGACTCCTCAGCGGGTTATCCGAATAGAAGAAGCTATACTGTAGGATTTAATGTTCAATTCTAATTGATGAAGATATGAAAAAGATAATTTTAGGACTTTTATTGTTGAACACATTACTGTTCTTGTCTTGTGGGAAAGAATTTTTAAATGTTTCTCCAAAGGATAATCTCACAGGCAACGATTATTGGAAATCCGAGGAAGATGTCGACAAATTTATTGTGGGTATATACAAAACTTTCCGATTAATAACAATGGGTACGCCTCGAGGCGGAACGGCCAATCACCGTATTTTCTTCCCTGCGACTGGTGACTTCAGATGTGCCCCTATTGTGCGGACCTCTCAATCGTCAGGTGGTGGACGTAATTATTTAACGCATTTGCGTCAGAATAATATTAATGCATTATTTCACAGTGATTACAATTATTTCGGCTTCACAGCTATTCCGAAATGGAATGATTTCTATAAAATGATCCAGGCGGCTAATATTGTGTACCATGAAATGGACAATATGGAGGAAGGATTAATTTCGCCAGCGAGTATTGCACGTTACAAAGCAGAAGCCGTGTTTCTACGTAATCTAGCTTATTTCTTTTTGGTAAGATTATACGGAGATGTTCCCTATTATACTGAAGCATATCACAGTAAGGCTATTGGACGTACCAATATGCTTGAGGTATTGACTAAGGGCATTGCTGATCTGAAGGAGCAATACAAAAATTTGCCCTGGACCTATGAAGATCCTTCAATCGTAGGAAATAGAGCTATGCGCGGTGCAGCCATTACCTTATTAATGCATATGAATATGTGGGTGGCCGGATTTACCACAGGAGATAAAGTGCCTTATTATGAAGCTGTCATAGCACTTGGACGCGAAATAAGATTAGAAAATAATAACTCGTATGAGCTATTACCATTGGAACGCACCAAAGAAATCTTCAAGGGGCGGACAAAAGAAGGCTTGTTCGAAATTGTCCAAAACTTAAACTATGGTGAAACATTTTCACTCTCCTCACCATATTCTGATTATTTCTTAAGGTATCCAAACAAACATATAGGTATTCAGCGCTCCTATTTATACTATGAACCCAAATTCATGGAGGAATTGTACCCAATCGGTGGAACGGACAAGCGTAAAAACGTATGGTATGATGAGCATATATACAATACCACAGGAATGATGCAATGTTTGAAATTTCTGAATGTATTCAATGAAGAAGGTGAGGATTATAATCCAGATGACAATCAAGTCGTATTCAGATATGCTGACCCTATATTATTAGAAGCTGAAGCTTTAGCTGAATTAGATAAAGATAGCGAAGCTCGTGAAGTGGTGAATATAATTCGTGCCCGAGCTGAAGCACCACTAGCGGTGTCGGAATCAGGCGATGAACTAAAGGATTTTATATGGTGGGAGCGTGTGAGAGAGTTGATCGGTGAAGGTCATTTTTATTATGATTTGGTACGCACGCGTAAAGTACTCAATTCGAAATATACCTCAGCAGCTATGTCTGTAGATGCATACAATAGAGGGGGCTGGACATGGCCTATACATAGAGATGCATTAATAGACAATCCTTACATGACATTAAATAATTACTGGAACTAAAAAGTGCTCAAGATGAAAAAGACAAATATTATAAAATTAGTTTTCTTAACAATAATGGGAACTATTATAGCTTTATCTTCTTGTAAGAAAGAGCACTATATTGATGGAGGTATACACGAAGCTAAATACGATGGCACTATTCTACAATTTCTGAAAAGCCGGCCAGAGTTGTTTGATACATTGGTAAAGATTGCCGAATTGGCAAATTACACCACATTATTGAATGACCCAAATGCAAACATCACTTTCTTTGCGCCTACATCACAGAGTATCACAAAAAGTGTGACCGCACTAAATAGACAATTATTTACAAAGGGTCAGGATACAGTGCTGGATGTTAAACAGATATCTCCAGAGGTATGGCACAAGTATCTATCCAGATATATTTATCCAGAAAAGTATCTATTAAAGGATTATCCACAGATTGATACGAATGATATTTTGGCATATCCCGGACAAGGTTATTTGTCTATAAATGGTGAGGCGCTTAATATCGGTACTTTCTATAATGATGTGCGTACCAAGAACAGTGCAGGAGTGGAGCAAATAGTGAAATACGCCGGCTACCGACAAATCTTAATTAATTATTCAAATCCAGTAGCAACCTCAGATATACAGCCCACTAATGGTGTGATTCACGTGTTACAGTTTAATCGCCACACGTTTGGCTTTTATACATATGAGTTCGCTAACGATGCGATTAATAAAGGTGTTACTTACTAATCAACAGAGATGATAGGTTCAATATTCAAAAAAATAAGTGTAGTCCTACTGACCTTAGTAGTTCTTTACAGCTGCCAAAAAAAGGAGGAAATCGGTGTCAATCCTTATGCTGGTGGTAAGGAGCCCTTTGGAATTATTTTTACATCCAATATTACAGACCCGACATCTGCCCTTCCAGGGGAGGTCGTGCGTGTACAAGTGAAAGGACTCAAGCAATATGAGAATAAGTTTGATTTTCTACTGAATGAGGTCAAAACCGAAGTCGTAGCACTATCGGATTCGACGATCGATATACGCATTCCTAATGAGGTAAGTTCAGGAATCGTAACCGTGGTCATGAATGGCCAAATATTCTATGGTCCCCGCATCGGTGTAGAGGGAAAAGTATCGGTAGATACGGATTACAAAATCGTCAACGGATTTGATGGTTCAGTCTATCAAATCTTACCTCATGCAGGTGGACATCTGGTGGTAGGAAGTTTTACGGACTTCGAAAACTCCGTAACAGGAGGAAGCTACATCAATGGTATACACTTCATCAATAGCCTTGGACAATCCGGTACAAATATGGATTTCAGAAGGGGAGCATCTAATGCCATCACGTCTGTGGTGAGATTGTCGAATGGTCAATTTATCATAGGAGGGATGTTTGATAGATATTCTTATCGAGAGGCAGGGGGAATAGCGAGGTTAAATGCCAATGGTAGTCTTGATACAGTGACAGTCGCCGTCATAAATCCTAATTCCGATACGAGACCATTAGACGGATTGGATACCGTTTCGGCTTTCAATGCTAACTTTTCGGGAGGAATAGTGTTTAAGGTGTTTGGAACCCCGGATAACAATATTATAGCCGTAGGAAGTTTTTCTGTGTACCGAAAGATTGATTATCAATACTCGTCGCGTGACAACAGAAGATTCATCCCTACTCGCGTGAATAATATTGCCAAATTGAAACTTGATGGAACTTTGGACTCTACTTTTAATTTGAATAATACAGGGTTGAATGGGTTTATAAATGATGCAGTCATGCTTAAAGATGGACGTATGCTATTGGCCGGATCATTTACAAATTATAATGGTACTCCAGTAAGAAATATAGTATGTATCAAATCCTCCGGGGAGATAGACCATACATTCCTTGCAAATGGTGGGGCTAATAATACTATTCTTAGCCTTACATACAATCCTACACTGGATAAAATCGCCATTGCAGGCTTGTTTACTTCTTATGGAAATACAGCTACTAAAGGTGCAGCGATATTAAATCCAGATGGAACAGTCGATCAAACCTTTAAACTCGGGGATCTGGATGGAGAGTTCCCTAATTATGCTTACAAGCTCAACAGTGGCAAAGTACTCGTTACCGGTTCATTTACTAAGTATAATAATGTACGTAGAGGAGGATTATTAATATTAGAGGCGGATGGTACGGCCAGACAGGAATATAATAATCTGGGTTCGATACTGGGGACTCCTTACACACTAGTTGAGACGACTTCTTCTGCAGGTAATCCAGCGATTCTCTTAGGCGGTTCTCTCTTTGGTGTGGACAGCCGTAGAGTAGGCAATATTGTTAAGATTGAAATTAAGAACTAATAGACTTTGTACAAATGAAAGCAAAGATGACAATAAAGAATTTTTTCCAATGGTGTACACCGCTGGTCATTATCGTATTAGCTTTAAGTTCTTGTAATAAGGATTTTCCTAATATTTTGAAAGAATTTAGTAAGCAGCCAGATTATGATTCAGGCTCATCCAAAGTCTTATACATCATAGCTGATGGTGTGAGAGGAAGAGCACTTCAGCAGTTAGAATTACCTAATTTTAGAATTATAACACGTAATTCCCTTCATTCATATGGTTCATTGGGCGATTACGAGAGTGCACCTTTTTCACGGGAAACAGGTCTTACGAGTTTGATGACTGGTGTCACATCGGCCAAGCATCAGGTGACGAGTAATGATTTGGCAGAGGCTGATTTAGCATCATATCCTACAATACTAAAGCGCATTAAAGATGGTTCTCCAGATATTATGACAGCTGCTTTCTCACCAGATACCGATGTGCTGAACAGCTTATTCAAAGATGCGAATACAAGTAGTCTGGTGGCTTCGGATGCCGAAGTGCTGCAAAAATCCACTGAAGAGATTAAAAATGGATCATCGGATTTAATAATTACGCATTTTATGGAGCCTTATGAAGCGGGCAAAGCCCATTCTTTTGAGACTAATGATACCGATTATGTCAATGCGCTACGAAGATTTGATGAGTCGGTAGGTTCTTTGATTGAGGCAATTAGAGAAAGACCGACCTATGGACAAGAAAATTGGTTGGTGATTATCACCTCAAGTATTGGCGGACCAGCCATCAATACGGATGTTGATAACACTTCTTACGGTGATAATGATAGAAATACAATTACTTTTTTCTATAGTCCGAAATTCACAAGAAGTCTATTATCTAGACCCAATTCAACACAGATTCCATACGAAGGAAATGCCTTGCGTTATACCTATGGTAGCCCTGCTGTAAATGCGACATTGCAAAATGCAGATCTTTACAATTTTGGTCCTAATACTGATTTTACGATTAATTTCTTTTTCAAATCCAATGTCACTGGGAGTTATAATTATCCTATTATCCTATCTAAGCGTGATGTGGGTTTCAGTGGGAATGGTTGGAATTTGTTTATGGAAGTGCGTGATGGGAATAATAAAATAGGATGGAACAGTAATATCAGTGGTCAGACCTTTGGCACGAAGCAGATAAATGATGGTGTATGGCACAGCTTTACGGTAGTGGTAAGCCGTTCAGGAACGGCGGATACGGTAAAAGTATATACGGATGGGGAGTTGAATGCATTCCAAACTGTCAATGGGAATTCATTGTTGAATAATGCACCATTGGTAATCGGTAAAAAAGCGGGCGATGGAAATAGTAACCCGGATTTTCAACTAAGTAATCTACAGATATATAATGCCGCATTTACAGCAAATGAAGTTGCGAATCTAGCCGGCATCACACATATTGATAATACCCACCCTAAAAAAACACATTTAATTGGTTATTGGCCCGGCTATGATGATGTGGGAACCAACAAATTGACAGATGTGTCAGGCAATAATAAGCATATGACAATCACTGGTCCTTATAACTGGACTTCATTCAGTGATGTGATAAGCCATTTTCGACCTCCTATTCGGGATTCGTTTTACCGACTAGTACCTAATACGGTGGATATTCCATTTTTCATCTATCAATGGTTTGGTATTATTCCTCAAGATTCATGGAAACTCGATGGTAAAAGCTGGACGCCCACATTATTAGTCTCGACCTTTTAATTATTCGCATTATGAAAAGAAATTTTAAAAATATAGTCCTCATCGCACTTTCAATCCTTGCATTAGCATCGTGTGGAAAGTATGGGTATAATTTTGAAGACGGGTATGATAAAGGTGACCCAGATGCTTCAGACATCGATACGGATACTACGATGTCGGTAGCGGACAAAAGTCTTTATCATCGAGCACGTATTTATCCAGGATTAGTCGGGGATAACGTAAAGCGGATCGCTGATACGGTTGTCAGTTTCGATATGGATTACGCGTATGTATCTGCTGATGATCTGAAAGTAAGTGTCGTGCCCAAGCCTATATTCAGCACCGGTTTGTATGCACCTGCCGGAGAAAATATAAAGATCACTGTTCCAGCGGGAGTGACTGGTCTGAGGGTACAAGTGGGTGTACATACCGATAATCTTACAGGAAAAGATCCCTTACGTCGAGATCCGGTAATTTTTACTGTAAAAGAATTATTCCCTGGCGTCAATTATGTGAAAAACCTGTATGGTGGTACCATCTGGATTTCGACTAATAATTCTAGACCAGCCCCTGTGGCATTACGCTTTGCGGGAGCTGTCCGCTCGCCGGATTTTATTTTGGGAAAGACCAATGTGCAGGATTGGTTGAAAGATGTTGAACAGACGCAAGTACCCTGGTTGGAGGTTCGATCAGAACGGGTTATTTTTTCCATTCCACGAAATATGGTCATTAATTACAAAGCAGATGCTGCGAATGTAGAAGGAGCATTGACCGAATGGAATGAGATATATCAGAAGGATTTTTATGATTGGATGGGATTGCAGGCGAATACTACTGATTTGAAAAATCGGTATCCGGATTTGCCGGAGCGTGCCATGTTGGATATACAACCATCTGTAGGCTATGCACATAATGGAAATCCCTGGGTAGCGCAAGCCGATAGACACTGGTTTAGGATGTTTACGGATAGAAATTATATTCTTAATCCGAATAATTTGAGTGAGGTAAGTTGGGGAGCATTCCACGAGTTGGGACATAATTATCAGCAAGGGGGTACGTGGAGCTGGTCAGGATTGGGAGAGACTACGAATAATTTATTTGTATGGAAGGCTGCCAATCGATTGAATAGATTAGCTATCGCCAATCACCCTGCTATTCCAGATGCATTTCAAGTGGGATTGGAGTATACCGCCAAGACGACGGGTAAAAATATTATCACAGACCCTGAAACATCTTCTGGGAATCATCCATTTGTTAAAATTCTATTATTCTTGCAGATATATAACAAGGCTGTAGGTAAAAACGGCGAGTCAGGCTGGGATTTTATGCCCTACATTTACAGTAAGGCACGTAATACCAATTATTCTTTTTCTTTGGATGAAGCAAAGCGTGACTTTTTTTACCGTAGTCTATGTGAATTTACAGGAAAAGATTATCAAAAATTTTGCCGTGCCTGGGGAATTCAGATTAGTGCATTGGCGCGACGCGAAATGGCAGCGCTCTATCCGCCATTAGAAAAAGCCATCTGGTCTTATAACCCATTGACAAATACAGGAGGTGAAGATCCAATCAATCCAAAAGAAGATATTGATGTCAGCGAATGGACAATAATAGCCAAGTCTACAGAAGAGCCTACAGGAGAAGGCGCGAACAATGGTCAGGCCATACGCATTATAGATGGCAATACGAGTTCATTCTGGCATTCACAATGGTCGGCGGCGACTGCTGTGCTGCCACATTCTATTACTTTCTCTTTAAAATCTAATGAGATCGTGAAAGGCTTTTATTTAGTACCAAGAACCAATAGCGGAGGTCAAAGACCAAAAAGTGTAGAAATACAAGTCAGTAGAGATAATAGTAATTATACAACATTGACCAACGATGATCTGGAAGCTGGATTTTCATTTAATATGCCAAACACAGCAGATCGAAAAGAATTTAGATTAAAGAACAGTATAGAAATTCGTTTTGTAAGGATTTTCTTCCGAGAAAATAACCATAGCGGTAGTTCGCATCACGCTGTTTCGGAGTTTGGGGCATTTATTGACATTGACTAATTAATTATAACCATGAAAAGAAGTTTGTTATATATTGTTCCACTATTGTGGTTTGCCATAGCAATCGTGGGCTGTACAAAATACTTTAATCCAGAACCCAAGTTTGAAGATTATGAGCAGGAGGAAGAAAAAACGGTAAAACGGAAGGTTATGCTGATTGCCATTGAAGGGCTTGTAGGGAAAGAGCTAGAGAAAAAAGTGCCTGCCAATATTAGTCAATTGATGAAAACTGGGAAATACTCATTTGATGCTCTGACAGACAATAATACTTCTGATCCGTCCAGCTGGGCAACGATGGTAACCGGGTATAACTCTGATGCGCATAATATTAAGGACGATAGTTATTTGCCGCAGCCCAATTCGTCGAATCCGCATGCCGATGCTACATTTGCACCCAGTGTAATTTACAGATTAAAGCAAGTCAATAGTACATTAAAAGCTTCCGTTGTAGTGCAAAATGAGGCATTGGGTAATATTTTACTCATGGATGCGGACGAAAATATTATAAGTGATTCGGATGCTAAAGTAAAAGAGGAAAGTTTAAAAGTCTTAACGAGAGAAAAGGTCTCGGATTTTGTGCTTATTCAATTCGCTGATGTATTGAAAGCGGGTAAATCTGCAGGCTTCGAGATGGCACAGACAGAATATGCACAAGCTATTGAAAAAGTAGATGGATATATTGGTGAAATAATAAAAACTCTTGAAAATAGAGCAGATAAGGATTACGAAGATTGGTTGATTATTGTGACTTCAACTCATGGTGGGATAGATAAATCTTATGGGGGAAGTTCTTTTCCGGAGCGGAATATTTTTGCACTCTATTCATATAAGCACTTTCTACCCCAACAATTGAAAGCGGAGACTATGCAGTATGCTTTTTTGAATGGCTATTTCCCGGGTACCTATACTCATTATGATGGAGTTGCTACAAGGACATTTTCAGAAATAGGGGTGCGCGCACAATCTCCGGCGGGTGCTCAAAGTAATATATTCAACGCTAATTCTACACCGACTCAATCCATCACTTACGATTTTAAATTTCGTTTACGAGAAGATAATGCTTGGGCAGGATTGTCCTTTACAGGCGGCTATACATTCTGGTACAACTATTTTTTAGGTAAGGATGCCGCATCCAACAATGTTAATGCGGGCTGGCACCTATATGGTCAAAATGCAAATTTTAAATTGCGTTTTCAAGATGGTGCTGCAACACAAGAAGTAGAATTTGCAAGAGGAGCTGATGGCAGCTGGCATCATGCTACCTTCATTTTTGAAAAAATAACTAATACAAGCACCCGCATAAAGGTTTATTTGGATGGGGTGGAGTCAGCATCGCAGATTATTCCGATAGGTGTTGACGCATTCGCTAATGCCGAGCCGTTGACATTAGGGTTCAATACTCAAACGACAAATCTTGGATACACACACATGGATTTGGCAGACTTCAGGGTGTGGAATAAGGCGCTTAATGAAGCGGAGGCAAGAAGCATTTCTTGTAGAAAGGATATAAGTGAAAGTGATCCATTAGTTAGTAGTCTATTAGCTTATTATAAAAATTTATCTACCAGTACATGGTATAATGCTTTAGAAAACGATGCCCCTGATTTGAAATTTTCTAATACGGCAACTGTAAATATTGCGGGTAATTATATGCCTTGTGATCAACCTAGTGATGAAGTCTTTGTGCAAAATTTAGACATTGTCCCTCAGGTATTCTATTGGTTGGGATTAAAACCTCATGATACTTGGGGATTGCAAGGTGAGGTGTTTTTGACAAAATTTGAATTAGAGTTTTTGAAATAATAGCTATGAGAAGATCATATTATAAATTCCTTTATACACCGCTAATTGGAAGTGTGCTGTGTCTAGGAAGCTGCAAAGAAAATACATTAGTCCTCCCGGATCAAATTCCTGTCGACGAAGTGGAGGTGACGGAGCGAGGACCGGTAAAGCAAAACAACTTTCAAGTAATATCTTCAGATGACGAGAAGGTGAAGTTTGATATATCTAGTGTAGATACTGAATTAGTAGAATCTGTCTTCTTCTCTTATAACCAGTCCGGAGAAAAAGTAACTACCGAGGTTAAGAACTTTGCGGATCTGTATATTATTGAAAACTTGCCACTCAGTACACCCACGCTCATAGAGGTGTGGGCCAAAGGTAAGAACGGTCTGGAGTCTAAGAAATTCACTTACACCGTCAGTGCGCTACCTTTTCCAGCCAGAGGCATAGTAAATAATATAAATGTTACAACAGGGATAGGCGAAATACATATTTACAGGTTAAACCTGACCCGCGCTAATGCAACTCTTTATTATAAAATTAACAATGCAGCTTCATTTACAGAGGTGGATTTGCCTACCCCTACTGCTGGAGAAACGCTAATCTTATCCGATATTGCAGCGGGCACATACACGGTAACTTACTATGTCACCGATGTGAATGGCGGTCGTTCTGATACAAAGTCGGTAGAAATTTTAGTTAAAAATCCTACTATCATTGAGTTTAGTACAGCAGCTTTAAAGGCTCTGTGGACAGTGTCTGTGAGTTCTAATCAGGAAGGAGATGGCGGAGGTGGACCTGCATTAATAGATGGCGACCCAAATTCCTTTTGGCATACACCATGGTCCGGTACTCTTCCTCCATGGCCACATCAAGCAACTATAGATTTCGGTGAAAATTTGGTACTCACCAAGTTTATCTTTTTAAATAGACATAATAATGGGGGTAATGCACCTAAGGATATCGATTTGCAGGTGAGTAGCGATGGGGTAAATTTTACTACTCATCAAACTTATGTCAATACGAATACGACAGCAGGTGCTAAGGTGACGTTTGATATTACGACTCCCGTCAATACTCGGTATGTACGTATATCAGCTAGAACCGGTTACAATGCAAGTTGGGTAAACTACGGCGAGATAAGCTTTGTAGGCTATAGGGATTAGAAGGGTAAATGTATAATCAGCCAAACAAGTTTAATCAAAAGGCCTCCTAGTATAGCTTTTCATTAACAGCAATATATAGTTTTAATCTTTTACTTTTGAAGACCTAATCTCATACAGATTAGGTCTTTTCTTATTTTAGAGCTTTGTTTTTCTGCAGTATATTTTATGCCTAATTTCCTTGTGCATACTAATATATCTACATTTTTACATCTTGATTCCATTAAATAGCTTTATCTTGTAATTCCTTTTATTGGGCACAATTTATCTAGATTTATGAGCAGAAAAGCCGTTATATTTTTAAGCATAGGATTACTATTAGTAATAGGACTCGTTACCTATCGAATTATTACGAATTCAAAAAAAGACGAAGCAAACAAATCCGCTGGCGGCGGAAGTCGAGGCGGAGGTAGCAAGGTATACGGTCGTGTCGTACAAGGTCAGCCATTTGCGGATTACTTATCTTTAAGTGGATCTATTGAGGCAAATGAAGTGGTAGAGCTGCATTCGGAAGTATCAGGTATTGTCGAAACTTTAAACTTCCAAGAGGGAAGCCAGGTGTCAGCAGGTCAAGTATTATTGCGTATCAATGATTCTGAACTACGTGCCCAATTGGCGCAGGCGCGTACCAGAGCAGAGCTCGCTAGTGAGAATGCGCGACGAGCAAAACTTTTGTTAGAAAAAGAAGCCATCAGTCAAGAAGAATATGAAATTGCTTCGGCGGATTTTCGTACATCAGAATCACAGATACAACTTATCAATGCACAATTAAGTAAAACGCTCGTGCGGGCGCCATTTTCGGGTAAAATCGGTTTGCGCAATATCTCCAAAGGAAGTTACATCACTCCGGCGACCGTTATCGCTAATCTAGCTAATACAGCTCAGATGAAGCTATTGTTTTCTGTTCCGGAACGCTATGCCCACATGGTTAGCAAAGGGAGTCAGGTCGAATTTTCAATTCAAGGTGATGAGCAGAAATTTACCGCATCTATCTATGCTATTGAGCCCGTAATAGAAGCCAATACACGTTCATTAATCGTCAAAGCAATAAGCAAAGGAGGAAGCAGTAAATTGATACCTGGAACTTTTGCCAACGTAACTTTTCCATTAGAAACTGTTTCTAATGGACTATTAGTGCCGGCAGAATCTTTGATACCGATACAAAATGGTAAGAAAATATTTGTATTACGCGATGGCAAAGCTAAGGAAGTTATTGTAGAAACAGGCGGTCGTACAGATGCCGATGTGCTTATCACCAAAGGACTAAGCGAAGGCGACACCATCTTAACTTCGGGCGTAATGTCCTTGCGTGATGGTTCACCTGTTCAAGTTACTTTACGTTAATCCAAAGAAAAATGAGTTTATCCACCCTTAGTATAAAGCGTCCTGTTCTGACTATCGTTATGAACTTGATGCTAATATTATTCGGAATCATTGGCTATACGTTTTTAGGTGTACGTGAATTTCCTTCTATCGATCCAGCACAAATTTCGGTGCGGACGAGTTATGCCGGTGCCAATCCCGATATTATTGAATCCCAGATTACAGAACCTCTCGAAAAAGCGATCAACTCTATCGATGGCATTCGAAATATTACGTCAACCAGTTCGCAAGGTTCGAGTAATATCAATATAGAATTTAACCTGACTAAAGATTTAGAAGCAGCAGCCAATGATGTACGTGATAAAGTTTCGCAGGCAATGCGGAGCTTGCCACAGGACATCGATGCTGCACCGGTAGTTTCCAAGGCGGATGCCGATTCAGAACCTATTATTTCGATGACGCTGCAAAGCCGTACACAGAACGTATTAGAACTGTCGGACTATGCCGAAAATGTGGTAGCACAGCGTCTTCAAACCATCCCCGGCGTCAGTTCGGTGCAAATATGGGGACAGCGTAAGTATGCGATGCGACTTTGGATAGATCCAGCGAAGTTGGCCTCTTATGGTGTCACCGTGATGGATGTGCGGAATGCTTTGAATGCTCAAAATGTCGAATTGCCTTCCGGAAAATTGACAGGTGCGAATACCGAATTGACTGTAAAAACTATTGGTAATCTATCGACCGAAGAGCAATTCAATAATATCATCATCCGTGCAGATCAGACGAAAGTCGTTAAATTCGGAGATATTGGTAATGCAGCACTCGAAGCCGAAAATTTCGAAACCAAGATGTCGGACTCCGGATATCCAATGGTCAGTCTGGCCGTGATACCACAGCCCGGTACCAATTACCTGGAAATAGCCAATGGATTCTACAAAGAATTTGACAAACTCGAATCCGATTTGCCCGAAGGATTTGAAATGAATATCGCTATCGACAACACACAATTTGTCAAAAAATCAGTACTTGAAGTAGTCGAGACATTGATTATTGCGATCATTTTGGTTGTCATCATTATTTATATATTCTTCCGTAATTGGTCTATAGCCTTCCGTCCTCTGATAGATATTCCGGTATCCTTGATAGCGACGTTTTTCATTATGTACTTGTGCGGATTCTCTATCAACGTATTAACCCTATTAGCCATTGTATTAGCAACCGGGTTGGTGGTAGATGACGGGATTGTAGTGACAGAAAATATTTTCAAGAAGGTAGAAGAAGGAATGTCACCCATTGAGGCAGCCATCAAAGGGTCAAACGAAATATTCTTTGCGGTAATTTCCATATCCGTTACCTTGGCGGCCGTTTTCTTGCCTGTAATCTTTCTAGAAGGATTTGTAGGCCGATTATTCCGAGAATTTGGAGTCGTCATTGGAGCCGCCGTGCTCATATCCGCCTTTGTTTCGCTGACGCTAACCCCTATGTTGAATGCTTATTTGATGAAAGGTGGCGAGCAGAAAAAGAGCAGATTCTATGAAAAGACGGAGAAGTATTTCGTAGCGATGAATACCGAATACGCAAACGCTTTGAAGAGTTTCCTACGTTTCAAGTGGCTAAGTTTTGCTATTCTATTGGGGTGTTTTGGATTGATATATCTTTTCTTTCAGTTATTGCCAAAGGAAACAGCACCGTATGATGACCGTAGCTATATCAGTCTACGTGTGACAGCTCCAGAGGGTGTATCTTATGATTACATGGACAAGTTTATGACTGATCTTACTATGCTTATCAATGATTCGGTACCGGAGAAAAAAGTAAGCTTGGTAATTACATCGCCGGGCTTTGGATCCTCGTCGGTGAATAGTGGATTTGTACGGTTGGGATTGGTGAATACAGATGAAAGAACACGCACACAGCAAGAGATAGCTGATGATTTGACGCGTCTTACGCGTTCATCCTCTGAAGCCCGGGTTTCCGTGTCTCAGCAACCTACCATCGCGGTGAATAGAAGAGGTGGATTACCAATTCAGTACATTATTCAGGCACCGAACTTTCAACAATTGGAGGAGAAGATTCCAGAATTTATGGAAGAGCTATCCCAAGATCCCACTTTCTCGATTACGGATGTCAATTTGAAATTCAATAAACCTGAAATATATGTGACTATTGATAGAGAGAAGGCAGAATCCTTGGGAGTTTCGGTCTTGGATGTAGCACAGACATTGCAGATGTCGTTGTCAGGCCAGCGTTTTGGCTATTTTATGATGAATGGCAAGCAATATCAAGTAATGGGACAGTTTGACCGTAAAGATAGGGCGACACCTAACGATTTAGCTTCTATCTATGTAAGAAATAATACAGGCGACCTTATACAGCTGAGCAATATTGTAGAGTTGGAAGAGCGAAGCAGTCCTCCGCAGCTATTTCACAATAATCGGTATATGTCTGCGACCGTATCTGCTGGTCTAGCACCAGGCAGAAGTATGGGAGAGGGTATAGCTGCGATGGAAAGAATACGTGAAAAAGTGTTAGATGAGTCTTTCACAACAGATTTGGGTGGTGAGTCGCGCGATTTTGTGGAGAGTGGTTCCAATACGATGTTTGCATTTGGTCTCGCCGTGTTACTTATATTCTTGATTTTAGCTGCGCAGTTTGAGAGTTTTACCGATCCGATTATCATTATCATCACGGTGCCGCTTGCGGTAGCAGGGGCGTTATTCTCGTTGTGGTTGTTCGGCCAGACCTGGAATATTTTTAGCCAGATTGGTACGATTATGTTAATTGGTTTGGTGACCAAAAATGGTATTTTAATTGTGGAGTTTGCGAATCAATTACGCGAAGAAGGCAAGGAAAAATATACCGCGGTCGTGGAAGCTGCAGAAGCCCGATTAAGACCTATTTTGATGACATCTTTGGCCATTGCATTTGGTGCATTGCCGATTGCGTTGTCTCTAGGAGCCGCATCGACAAGCCGTATCGGAATGGGGGTTGTCATTGTTGGCGGAACGATGTTCTCTTTAATCCTTACCTTATTTGTCATTCCGGCATTCTATCTGATGATGTCACGCGAAAGAAAACACAGACCTGAATTTGATAATATAGAAGATTAGTATGAGAAGAAGGGTAATTCAACTAGTAAGCTGTTTTTTACTATGTACACATATAAGTATTGCACAAGAGCTATTGACCGTAAAGGAGGCTATTGCAATTGCTTTGGAAAATAATTACGATATCAAGTTGTTTCAGAATAACCTGAAAGTCGCGCAGGAGAATGTCACTCCTGGTAATGCGGGCATGCTCCCTACTGTTACGGGTAATTTTACACAAAATAATAGTGTTTCGAACTCCAACCAAACGCAGGCTACAGGTGAATTGCGTTCATTGGACAATGCCAAGAATAATAGTTTAAATTATGGGGTAAGTGTCGGCTGGACTGTTTTTGACGGATTCGGTATGTTTTCACGTTATGAGACATTAAAAGAATTGCAGAAGCAAGGAGAAGCCGAGCTGCAGCGTTCAGTAGTGACCCGCATTTCGGACGTAATCTCTACCTATTATACCATAGTGGAGCAGCAGAATCTGCTTATTGCGATTGATTCGAGCATTGCGATCTCTCGCGAACGCTTGCGTACAGCGGAGAACAGATTTTCTATCGGAAAAGCCTCTCGGTTAGAAGTTTTGAATGTTCAGGTGAATCTGAACACCGATGAATCTAATCGCATCAAACAAGCGAATACGGTACAAAACCTGAAAATTGCACTCAACAACTTATTAGCGCGTGACCTTCAAGCAGAGTTTAACGTAGTAGAAGAAGTAAATATTGACGAAACCCTCAAATTGGGTGACATGCTGGAATTGGCGAAAGCCAATAATCCGGATCTTATCTTAATTAGTATCAATCGGCGCTTAGCAGAATTGGATGAAAAGACCATTCGAGCGAACCGCTATCCAACAATCCGACTAAATGGAGGCTATAATTTTAGTGAATCAGAATCCAGTCTAGGCTTCGTAGCAGAATCTCGGTCCCGCGGATTGACCTATGGGGTCACTGCTTCGGTTAATATCTTTGATGGGTTTAATCAGCGCCGCAATGAGCGCGTCGCCAAATTGCGTATCGAAAATGCAGATTTGCAAATCGCGCAAACGAATCTGCAAATAGAAACCGAAATCTCCCAGGCCTACAATGTGTACAGAACTAACCTGGCGCTCGTCGATATAGAAGAAAAAAACGAACAAATAGCCCGACAGAACCTAAATATCACATTGGACAAATACAAAATCGGTACACTGAGCGCGGTGGAATTTAGGGATGCACAAGAAAATTTTATCAATGCGGTGTCTAGGTTTAATGCAGCAAAAACTCAAGCTAAATTATCCGAAACATTATTGATGGAATTGATAGGTAAAATTGAGTTATAAATAAATTCTGTGCAATCGAATTCGTAAAATTGGACAAACGTTTGCGTTTGAGAATCATTTTATATTCTGATGATTATAAATTATACTTGTTAAAGATAATACGAAGAACATTATCGTATAACCATGAAAACCTGCACAAAATCAACAATATTGGTTTTCTTGAAATTGACTGTTTAGTTTGTTTTAATATAGGTGATTTTTAAGAGGGCGCAATGCCCTCTTAATTTACAAGAAGATTAATAAATCGAAATTTTATGAGTACAAATAGAAGAGAATTTCTAAAAAAGGCATCCCTATTGTCTGCTACAGCTATTAGTTTGCCAGCTTTGCATGTCAAGGCGGCTGCAGCTCCACGTTTTAATATGTCGGGATACGCAGCACCCAAAATCGATAAAGTACGAGTAGCTTTCGTCGGATTGGGAAATAGAGGTACAGGTGCCGTAGATAGATTTACCTATATAGAAGGTACTGAAATTGTCGCCGTATGTGACAGGCATGCAGATAGAGTGACCAAGCATCAAACTACCGTAGTAGGTCGTGGTTTGAAGAAGCCTGCAGGATTCTCGGGGAATGATGGCTGGAGGGAGATGCTAAAATCCGTGAAGATTGATTTATTATACATCTGTACACCATGGGATTTGCATACAGAGATGAGTATCGATGGTATGAAAGCAGGTGCACATGTGGCTTGTGAAGTACCTATCGGGTTGACGGTAGAAGACTGCTGGAAAGTAGTTCGTGTGTCTGAAGAGACAAAAAAACATTGTATGATGTTAGAGAACTGCTGTTATGACTTCTTCGAATTGCAAACTTTAAACATGGCTAGAGCAGGTGTGTTTGGTGAGTTGATCCATGCCGAAGGTGCTTATATTCACGATTTGTTGGATTTGAATTTCAGCAAGACGTACTACGATGATTTCTGGAGATTGAAAGAAAATATCCGTTTCCACGGTAACTTATATCCTACGCATGGTATCGGTCCAGTAGCGCAGTGTTTGAATGTCAACCGCGGTGACGTGATGACTTCATTGGTAAATGTCGCTTCGAATGACTTCCAAATGGGCGAAGAGGCAAAACGCTTAGCCAAAGAAGATCCTGCTACATATGGACAATTCGTTGGTGCAGAATACCGTGGCAATATGAATACAACCCTTATACGTACGCAAAAAGGAAAAACCATCATGATCCAACATGATGTGACATCTCCTCGTCCGTATTCACGTATACATATGTTGAGTGGTACTCTAGGTTTCTGTGAGAAATATCCTAAGATTGGTATAAGTCTTAAATCTCACCAAAAGGGACATAGCTTCCTTCCTGAAGAGGAAATGAACAAATTGCGTGACCAATATACACCAGAGATTGTGAAATTCATCGGTGAGCAGGCTAAGAAAGTAGGTGGTCACGGTGGTATGGATTTTATGATGGACTGGAGATTAATCGACTGTTTGCGTAATGGATTGGCCTTAGACCAAGATGTATATGATGCGGCAGCTTGGAGTGCGATTGTACCATTGAGTGTTGAATCGACCAAAAAAGGAAAAACATTAGAGTTCCCTGATTTTACGCAAGGCGCTTGGATTTCCAACAAACCTTTAGAGCTTACCCTTAAAGGTGGTGGCAATACAGGTATCCGCCCTAAAAAAGACGCTAAGGGAAATCAATTAAACGTATAAATTGGTAAATGCACAAATATTAAGGCTTCAGATGAATATCTTGAAGCCTTTTTTTTATTTTAGTGAAATCACCACCCTTATATATGAAAGTCTATATTCTCCTTGCCTATATATTACTTATCTCTTGTCAAAATCAATCAGGAAGTACAAATAGTACCTCGACTGAAGGAGATACCTGTGCTATGGAAGGAATACCAAGTAGAAGTGTTGCTACTAAAAAATCACAAGCTGGAGAAGGTGTTGATGAGGTAAAAATGGTTTTGGTAAAAGGAGGGAAGTTCTATCTGGGATCGGATTATTTCGAGGATGCCAAACCAAAGCATGAAGTGGAAGTATCCGATTTTTACATAGATGAACACGAAGTGACCAATGCGCAGTTTCAAAAATTCGTAGAGGCGACAAACTATGTGACAGTAGCGGAAAGACCCTTGGATCCTAAAGATTTCCCGGGTGTAGATCCCAAAATGTTAGTCGCTGGTTCTGCCGTGTTCGTAGGTAATCTCCAAGCGAGTGATTTGCATAATCCATTATCCTGGTGGGAATATATAGAAGGAGCGTGTTGGAGGCATCCTGAAGGCCTAAAAAGTACGATAAAGGGACGTGAAAATCATCCTGTTGTACACATAGCCTATGAAGATGCAGAAGCCTATGCCAAATGGGTGGGAAAGCGTCTACCTATAGAGGCCGAATGGGAATTAGCGGCTAAAGCAAATAGTCATACAGATGAAGATTATTACTGGGGCAATGAACTCAAAAAGGATGGTAAATGGATGGCAAATACGTACCAAGGAGCATTTCCAAAGAATAATGCCAAACTAGATGGTTTTAGTGGAACAGCGCCAGTGAAATCATTTCCAGCGAATGCTATAGGTCTGTACGATATGGTCGGCAATGTATGGGAATGGTGCTCAGATTTTTACCGCTGGGGATACGATAGTAATGCTAATAGAGTTAACCCAAAAGGACCAACGGATTCATATGATCCACAAGAACCCGGATTAGTCAAACGCGTACAGCGGGGCGGTTCTTTTCTTTGCGTAGACAGCTATTGCGAACGCTACAAAGCCGGTGGTAGAGGCAAAAGCGAAATCAATAGCTCAACCAATAATATTGGTTTTCGCTGTGTGAAGGATATTTAGGCTTGATTTTTAAAACAATCTAGAACATCCGTCATTTCGACGTAAGGAGAAATCTACAGAAAAGCAGGCGTCAGAGGCAAAGGTGAAGTCAATAGTCCAACCAATAATGTTGGTTTTCGCTGTGTGAAAAATATTTGATGTTTTCGTTATATTTATCAAAAATTAAGTGTATGGTAAAAAACCTATCTGTTAACATTCTATGTTTTTTTCTCCTTTTTTTAAATCCTCTAGCTGCGCAAGAATTACATTTAAATAAGGTAGATAGCTTGCTCAGGAATTTGGAAGTTAATAACAAGGCAATTGGAAGCGTCTCAATTTTTAAATCTGGAAAAGAGGTGTACAATCGCAGTTTTGGACAAAAGAATATAGATAAATTAAAATTAGATAAAAATTATATATACCAAGTAGGTTCTATAACCAAGTTGGTGACTTCTGTGTTGATTTTTAAACTTATTGATAATAATAAGCTATCGTTAGAAACTAAATTATCATCTTTCTTCCCAGAAATACCCAATGCAAGTGTGATTACTATCAAAAATCTCTTAAATCATACCAGCGGATTAGCCGATTACGTTTTTAAAGATGGTAATGAAGTGTGGTTAAAACAAAAAGTATCACATCAGGAGATACTGAACGAAATAATCAAACAAGGTATTTTGTTTCAACCTAATGAAAGTGTTAAATATTCGAACTCAGCTTATTATTTGTTAGCGAGAATAGTGGAGAAACTATATGATATGGATTATAATAAAATAATCCAAAAGGAAATTTCCAAACCATTAAAGCTTAAAAATTTCAGCTCATATGTGCAGAAAAATAAAAATGTTTTAAAAAGTTATTTCTATGATGAGGAATGGAAAGAATTAAAAGATTTTGATTTTTCTAATGTAATCGGGGTCGGGGATATTTCAAGTACTATGCAGGATTTAAATGTTTTTATTAACAACTTGTTTAATGGGAAATTAATAACTAAACATTCTTTAGAATTGATGAAACCATGCTCCGCAGATAGCAGATATTATGGCTTGGGAATGTATAAAATTCCATTTAAAGATTGCATATTTATAGGCCATGGTGGCGATACCTACGGTACACATACCCTATTAGGATATAATATAGAGCAAGATTTAAGTATAAGTTTGGCTTTAAATGGAACAGTAATTAGCTACAATGACTTTTATATAGCTGTTGTTGATAATCTATTTGGGAAAAGTTTTGATTTTGTATTCAATAGTTTTATGAAAGTTGATGAAAAGGAATTGGAAATCTATAATGGCATATATTCGAATAGAGAACTTCCTTTGGATTTATCAATTTTTGTGGAAAATGGAGTGTTGAAAGCCCAAGCAACAGATCAAGAAGCAGTTCGATTAGATTGCTATGAAAAAGATAAATTCCTGAATGAAGCTAATGGAATTAAAATACATTTTGAGATTAATAAAAATAAATTGACCTTATTTCAACACGATGAGATCGTTGAATATTTGAAATAATCGTACTATTCTTTTAAACAGCAAAAACTCCCTCACAAATACATGCGAGGGAGTTCCTATTATGCTATTTCTTGCTAGCTTATTGCGCGTTTAAGAACATTGATTTTTTAGATACTAAATCTCTGAAATATGGATCTTGCAAATCTTTGATGAAACGGATAGCTTCACCTGTAGATTTCATTTCAGGTCCTAATTGTTTATCTACTTCAGGGAATTTAGAGAACGAGAATACAGGTTCTTTGATTGCCCATCCAGTTAATTTGCGCTCGATAGTGAAATCTTTCAATTTGTTTACACCCAACATTACTTTGGTAGCAATATTGATGTAAGGTACATCGTACGCTTTTGCGATGAAAGGAACTGTACGTGATGCACGAGGGTTAGCCTCGATTACGTATACATTCTCACCTTTGATAGCAAACTGAATATTCAATAAACCTTTTACATCCAAAGCTTTTGCTAATTTGATCGAATATTCTTCCATTTTAGCCTGTACATGTTGTGATAAGCTGAATGGAGGTAATACCGCATACGAGTCACCAGAGTGAATACCTGCTGGCTCAATGTGCTCCATCATACCGATGATGTGTACATCCTCACCATCACAGATCGAATCCGATTCTGCTTCTTCAGCGCGGTCTAAGAAATGGTCAATCAAGATTTGATTTCCTGGAAGAGCATTTAGTAATTTTACTACAGCAGCTTCTAAGTCTTCATCATTGATCACGATACTCATACCTTGTCCACCCAATACGTATGATGGACGTACCAACACTGGGTAACCTACTTCATTCGCTACTTTGATAGCCTCTTCAGCTGAAGTTGCTACACCGTATTTTGGATAAGGAATTTCTAATTCTTTTAATAAATCGGAGAAGCTACCACGATCTTCAGCCAAGTCCATATTACTGAATGAAGTTCCGATAATCTTCACACCTAATTTCTCCAAACGATCAGCCATTTTCAATGCTGTCTGACCACCCAATTGAACGATAACACCCTCTGGCTTCTCTAATTCAATGATTTCACGTACGTGTTCCCAGAATACAGGCTCGAAGTACAACTTGTCTGCCATGTTGAAATCTGTAGAAACAGTCTCTGGGTTACAGTTTACCATGATAGCTTCGTAACCCGATTCTTTCGCAGCCAATAAACCGTGTACACAAGAGTAATCGAATTCGATACCTTGACCGATACGGTTAGGACCAGAACCTAATACGATGATTTTCTTTTTATCCGATACGATTGATTCGTTTTCTTCTTCGAAAGTAGAGTAGTAGTAAGGTGTCTGCGCAGGGAATTCAGCAGCACATGTATCTACCATTTTGTACACACGGCTAATGCCTAACTCTTTACGACGATCGTAAACTTGATCTTCTGTTACATTACCTAATAACCAAGCGATTTGTTGATCCGAATAACCTTTTTGCTTCAAGGTCATAAAGAAGTCGCGTGGAATATTTGATAATTGATATCTTTTCAGTTCAGTTTCTAATTGCACCAATTCTTGAATCTGAACTAAGTACCATTTGTCAATGTTTGTAACCTTACGAATAGACTCCAAAGGAACGCCCAATTCGAAAGCATCTTTGATATGGAAAAGACGATCAGCACTTGGGTGCTCCAAGCTGTACATGATCTCTTCTAAATTGCGCGATTGACGACCGTCAGCACCTAGACCAGCACGACCTGTTTCTAATGATTGCGCTGCTTTTTGTAATGCCTCGATGAACGTACGGCCAATTGCCATTACTTCACCTACTGCTTTCATCTGAAGACCTAGCTCTTTGTTAGCACCTTTGAATTTATCAAAGTTGAAACGTGGAACTTTCACAATTACGTAATCTAAAGTAGGCTCGAAGTATGCAGAAGTCGTTTTTGTAATTTGATTTTGCAACTCATCCAAGTTGTAACCTATAGCCAATTTAGCAGCGATTTTCGCGATAGGGTAACCTGTTGCTTTGGATGCTAATGCTGAAGAACGCGATACACGTGGATTGATCTCAATCGCGATGATATCTTCGTTTTCAGGATTCACCGAGAATTGTACGTTACAACCACCGGCGAAGTTACCTATCGAACGCATCATCTTGATTGCTTGATTACGCATATCTTGGTAACACTTATCGGATAAAGTCATACCTGGCGCTACTGTAATCGAGTCTCCAGTGTGGATACCCATAGGGTCAAAGTTTTCGATTGTACAGATGATGATTACGTTATCATTTTTGTCACGTAACAACTCCAATTCGAATTCTTTCCAACCTAATACAGCTTGCTCTACCAATACCTCATGCGTAGGGGAAGCGTGAAGACCACGGTTTAATGCCGCATCAAAATCTTCTTTCTTATGCACGAAACCACCACCTGTACCCGCTAATGTGTACGATGGACGAATTACCAATGGAAATCCAATTTCTTGTGCTGCTTCTTTACCTTCTAAGAAAGAGTTAGCGATTTTGGAAGGTGCCACACCCACACCGATATCAATCATTAGTTGACGGAATTCTTCACGGTTTTCCGTTTTTTCGATTGCTGCTACATCAACACCAATAACCTGAACATTATATTTTTCCCAAAGTCCGCGTTCTGATGCCTCAATACACAAGTTCAACGCAGTCTGACCACCCATAGTTGGTAATACCGCATCAATCTGTTGTTCTTGAAGAATTTGCTCAATACTCTCGCAAGTAAGGGGTAATAAATAAACGTTGTCTGCAACAACCGGGTCAGTCATAATAGTTGCAGGGTTAGAGTTGATTATCGAAACCTTGATGCCTTCTTCTTTCAAAGATAAAGCAGCTTGAGATCCTGAGTAATCAAATTCACACGCTTGTCCGATGACAATAGGACCAGAACCTATGATTAAAACGGAGTTAATGGAGGTGTTTCTAGGCATTATTTATTAAATCAAAAAGTTTAAATATACAATTTGTTGCTATTGCAAAGCGGAAGAAATGCCTTTATAGAGAAGAGTATTCCGACTGCTTTGTCGGAGTGCAAAGTTATATATTTTATTTTAATTATTTAGGATTATTCGGCTAAAACTTCAATTTATTTTATAAAAATACCCTTGTTATTCCAAAATCAATCGTATAAAGAATAAGACCTCAAAATTACTCTTCTTCATCCACGATATCGATAATTGCTTTGGTTTTGAATTCTAGTCTGAAATAGGGATATATATTATCATCGTGCATGCAACGCATACCACCCAGATTTCTGAAACTTTTGACACTGGAGTAAGGGAGGGATTGCCAATTGTCACAGGTCCCAAATACGGAGAATAAAAAATTCAGGTCATCGCCATCTATTTTTGTCACCATTCCATATATATATTCATTTTCTTGTGCTGCCTCACTTGCGGAAGAAGTACTATCTAATAATTTCTTTGCCATATTATTAATTTTTTAGGTTACCATGTGCTTCTTTGACTTTGAGTAGGATTTTCTGCTATAATTTCTTCGAATACTATTTTCTTCTTATAATGATACGTTCTAGTTAACGATGCTGTTGGCTTATATTGGACATAGTCAAATTCCACATCATTTATTTTTGTTTTGATGGGGATGGCAATGTATTGCCATTCGGCGTGAAATCCCATGTCATCCGCATCAAAATGCCTCAATTCTTTTGCATAAAGGTTGTTCATTATGGAATCTAGATATTTCGCGTCGAAGGCTTTATCTTTCGTTAGGATGTTTGGCAGCTTTCTATCTTGCAAAGTGATTGGATATTCTGCCGTTAAAAACTTCAATGTATTATTGCGCTTAAGCTCCAAATAGATGTTTGCAAAATCAAATTCGTCACTATTTTTTACCTTGGATTTTGCAGAATGCAATGTCACCATTGTAATCGTAGAATCCGCTGATTTAATGTTTTTGTTAATTTGATATATACCCAGTCGTACTCCTTTGCCTATATCTTTAACAATGTCGATGGAATCTCTCTTCTTGCGACTGTAGTAAAATCTATGGTCATCTATGAAGTACAAAAATAAACTATCTACTTTCTCGCTATTATCTGTCATTGGAGTAGCTGTATACCTGAATAAGTTAGTTCGCGCATATTTGATCTGATTTTTGTACATATTTAATTGGTAGTAGCCTTTATTAGTTCCATTTAAAGAAGAATTGGTCAAGGATGCTTGTACCCGTAAATATTCGTCGTATGGAAAATGTGGCATGTATGATTTACAAGCGTACATACTCATGCCAATAGTAATAGTCAATACAAGTAGTTTGAATAGGCGGTGCGGCATATTATTTTTCATCTTATTTGATCAAGGGAGTGAAACCTAAGGTTAGCATTGTTTCTTTATTTGCGTACGTCAGATGACGTGGGTAGCCAAAGAAATCATGAATCTTATCTTGAATGTCAAAATTCGTGCGTCCAATAAAGCTGATACCTGCGCTGTACTCATTCCAATTAACTTTTAGTGTAGTCAATGAATTATTGAACAGTAAGTTGTAAAAGTTATTGTCATCCGCATTGGGAATCATCAATATATTGGCTAATCGATAACCATCTTGTACATCATAGGTGAATCGATCAAAATTATATTCTATCGAGAACTCATTCAGTGTAGCAGTTGTGTTGTTGGGATTAAAAGCATGTAGGCGCAAATGGCCGCCACCTGTCCAGAATCTGTCGTAATTGTCACCAACGAGATTGCCTAGTGTACCGTCATTATAAAAACCGAAAGACAACCAAGGCGTATTAGCGCCAACGAAGCCTACTTGTTGGTTTCTGTGGTGTGAATTGATAATAAAATTTGTGCCATAAGAAAGGGAATAATACTTCAAGGCATAGTTTGAATAGGCCGTCATTTGGTTGAAATGTTTGATCGGGTATAAGTGCCTATTGTGTGACTGAAACTCATCGCCAAACTCAATATTCCCGATTAGGGAGTTGATAAAGTCTACTTCGACTTTCCTGCGCTTCTCGACGGTCTCACCATTTTTGTCTCTGTATATATATTCATTTAGGATGTTAGTCCCCAATCCATTTGCGTAAATATTTATGGCGGATTGTATCATCAGTGAGGCAGGAATATCATCTTTATGTATAGCGGTGCCAATACTTATTCCAAGTGAGAAATGATTACTAGGAGAGCCACTTAGATTCGCAGAACATTTCAATCCTATATTGAAATCAAGGGTGGTTTTATGGGATTGAGATTTTACGAAATTCGGAAGTATGCACACGAATAGAACAACGCCGATAAGTAAATTGGGGCTCCACCTCAGTATGAAGATGGAAATACTCATAATTATATAATTTGAAGGAGACTTGGTTAATCTTTATTAAATTTAATAATATAATTTCGAAATCTGCAAATTAAAAAGGTCAAACTTTTCGCAGTTTGACCTTAATTTTAAAAGTTTATCTTAACCGTTCTATTTTAAATGTGTATCAAAATATTTGGCTATTTTATTATACATATGCACTCTATCTTTTCCACGGACATTGTGCTCATGCGAAGGATATAAGAAATAGTCTACTTCAATGCCTTTTTTTATGCATTGCTCTATAAAATCCATGCTGTGCTGCTGCACGACTACAGGATCTTGCGCACCATGAATGATGAGTAGATTGCCTTTGAGTTGATCGGTTTTGTTGAGTAATGAAGTTTTTGCGTATCCATCAGGATTCTCTTGAGGAGTGTCCATATAGCGCTCGCCGTACATCACTTCATAATACTTCCAATCCATTACCGGTCCTCCGGCGACACCTGCTTTGAATGTGCTATTGTGTTTAGTCATTAGAGACGTCGTCATAAAACCGCCATAGCTCCATCCAAAAATTCCCATATTATCTTTATCCACATAGGGTAGGGATTTTAAATAGTCAATACCTACAAGCTGATCGGCAATCTCGTTTTCACCCAAATAGCGGTGTGTCACCCGTGTAAAGTCTCTTCCCCGTGCATCTGATCCTCGGTTGTCCAGCGTAAATACCAAATATCCATTTTGAGCCATATACAAATCAAAATAACCTACACCACCTAGCCAGCGGTCTGTAATCATCTGTGCATGTGAGCCACCATATAGATAGACCATGACTGGATATTTTTTGGAGCTGTCAAAATTTGTTGGATAGGTAATACGCGCATTCAGCGGCGTCTTTCCGTCAGGAGATAAAAATTCTTTGAATTCAATTTTGGGTAAATTGATTTTACCGGTAAACGGATTTTCAGCTTCCAATATGGACTTGGTTTTTCCACTTTTGGTGTCGATTACTTGAATCCGATTGGCCGTGCTGAGGTTGCTGTATTGATCCAATACATATTTGCCTGTCGGGCTGATAGAGGCGTTATGTACCCCATTGGAAGTAGTAAGTTGTTTGGTCTTGCCAGATTTAATGTCCACTTCATACAGATGGCGCTCAAGCCCCTTGTTGCTAGCGCCGATGTAGTACGCTTTACTATGATTGGCATTGAAACCCGTGAAGTTGGTAACAATTACATCTTGGTGCCCCAAATGTTTAATCAGCTTGCCGTTGGTATCGTATAGATACAGTTGGTTGTAACCATCTCTATCGGTCTGATACAAGAATTGATTCTTATTATTCGGTAAGAATTGTAAATCGTGCTGCGGTTCGACCCAGGTGGCTGATTTTTCCTCAAACAATCTCTTCACGAACGCTCCGGTTTTAGCATTATATTGATTCAGTTTCAGATGATCCTGACCACGATTCAGGACGCCTACATATACGAATTCATTGGATGGATCCCACGTGACACTTGTGAGATATTGTTCTTTTGGTTCTCCTGTTTGCAGCGTGATATATTCCTTATTCTCAGTGTCGAAAACAACAAGCGATACCTCTTCGGATTTCATTCCAGCCATCGGATATCGAATATTCTGCACGCTAGCTACACGCGAATCCCATTGTGGTAAAGGGTATTTGCTTACCATGGACTCGTCTTTGCGGTAATAGAGTAGGTTTTTGCCATTTGGCGACCACCACATACCTGTATGGATACCAAATTCTTGGCGATGGGTATTTTCACTGCCGTTGACAATGCCATCGACTGTATCTTTGGTCACGTGAATGACTTGCCCATTAGCTGTAAGAATTTCAATATTATTGCCGACTAAATAAGCGGTATGAACGTTTTGTGCGCTATTCTTTAAGTTGTTTGGCGTAGATTTAAGGACTGTTGCAACCTTGCTTTCCGTGTTATAGGAAATATCGAAAAGATTCTTTTCACTGGAAATCCGAAGTTTAATGGATTGATTGTCTAGCCATTCGTAATTCGAAGGAAAAGTACGTAAGGTAAATTTTTCGGACGGCAAGACTTTTTCTAAAGCAATTTTAATGTCGTCCAATTGAGCAATTACTTTCTCGTTCCAATCACTGTTTGCGCTACGCGCTATGAGCTGCTGATAACTTGGGTCGAGATGCGTAAAAGTATCTGTATTGGTAGCCCATTGCATGCCAAAGAGTGTCTTAGGAGCGAACTGGCCAGGGCCGAAAACTGTTTCTTCGATAGTAAATTGTCGCTGCGCATAGGCAGTCGAACTACTCAAAAGAAAAAGTAGGACTAATTTTTTCATGTTATGGAAATAAATAAACTACGAATTTATTAAATTCATTTCGCTTTTGTTTGTAACTATCCTATAGTCATTCTTATAAAGGTCTTATCCAGATATTTTTAAAACTCACTAGATCGCCATGATCTTGTAGTCCTATGGGACCCGGTCCATGTGCAATAACCTTTGGCATACCGATATATTCTGTCGTCCCCTCGATCTGTGTATTATAATGTACAACTACACCATTGTGCAAGACTGTGACCATTCCTTTCTTTATCAAAATCCCATCTTTATTGAATCGAGGTGCCGTGTAGAGGATATCGTAACTGTGCCATTGACCTGCTGGCTTTAGGACACTTACGAGTGGTTGTCTTTGCTTGTATAACGATGCCGCTTGACCATTCACATAAGTGGGGTTGTTGTCATTGTCTAATACTTGAATTTCGTATTTTCCTTGAAGAAATACGCCGCTGTTTCCTCTACCTTGTCCTTCACCTTTGATAATATCTGGACTTTTCCATTCGAGGTGCAGTTGGAAATCTTCAAAATTTTCGATAGTTCGAATATTTCCTGTTCCTGGTTTTACTGTTAATACGCCATTACTAATCGTCCATTGAGCTTGTTTGGTGGAGTCATTTTCGCTTACCCATTTCGAGAGATTTGTCCCGTCAAACAGTATAATAGCATCCGAAGGCGCTTTGTTGGGCGTGGTAGAGACTACTTTGCTTTTGGGTTCGTAAAATTCAGTGTCCTGGGGTTGAAATTTCGTCTGTGCAGAAAGTGTATGTGCTAAAGTTAGCGTCAAGATCGTTGTAAGGGCGGTTTTGCAAGTTTGTTTCATGTTTGATTTAAGTTTATTTAATAAATATAAGAAAAAGCATAGAAATGCTTATTTTTAGATATGATTACACAAAGAGTTGCACTTAAACATGTACGTTTTTTCTCGCCAATTGGGTTTTATGAAGAGGAACAGGTTATTGGTAATGAGTTTTTTATTGATCTTGAAGTTTATTTTCCTTTTCAAAATTCCGATTCGGAGGATTTGAAAAATACCATCAATTACGAGGAATTGTATCAGCTTCTTGCGGAGGTGATGCGTCCGAAGAGGAAGTTGTTGGAATCAGCTTTGGAAGATATTATGGATTTGATATTAAAACGTTATGGTTATCTGCAAGAGATAAAAGTTTCTATTCGTAAAGTGAATCCTCCTTTCGGTGGAGATTTGGCTAATTCTGAAGTAGCATTACACTATATAAAGGATTAATAATCGGGTTTCCAAACCATACATTAAGTCTTTTTGTCGATGCAAAAAGGCTTTTTTTGTTATAATTAATGCCATTGTGTCTTGTGTTAAATTATTTTAATGACTTTTTGTCTTGAATTTGGTCATGGTATGGAAGTTGAATATTCCTTCATGTAAATAATTAAATAGTAAAAAAATAAAATTGGAGGATTATAAAATGGCATTACTAAAATTCCCTACAAAAGCAATAAATACAGATGTTGTTAACCCATTTGTAAACAGTGTATTTGACAATTTATTCAACGATTCATTCATTACTGATCGTTTAGTGACACGTATTCCTGCTGTAAATATTACAGAATTGGAAAAATCTTTTGAAGTAGAATTAGCTGCTCCTGGATTAGAGAAGGCGGATTTCAAGATCAATGTAGACAAAAATATTATCTCTATTTCGGTAGAAAAATCAGAGGAGAACGTAATTGAGGGAAAATTGTATAGCAAAAAAGAGTTTAGCTATAATTCATTTACAAGATCATTTACCTTGCCTGATACAGTGGATTACAGTAGCATCGACGCAACCTACGAAAATGGTATCTTGAAAGTAATGATTGGCAAAAAAGAAGATGCTATAGTTGCAAAAAGATTAATAGAAGTAAAGTAGTTTATTATTAAGTTTTGGTTAGTTGGATAAAATCCCCTCACAGAGGGGATTTTTTGTTAATGTATGTTTATTTTGTTTAATATCTGGTCTGCTTTAGCCAAGTAGGCTGCAGTTTCCTCGTTCATGCTGTTGATGAAAGCGTTATCGGCTAAGCTTCCTATTACGGTATTCATTTCCTCTTCATTCTCGTATACCATCTTACGGAAAGGATTGGTATAGTCTTTCTCGCGAGATTTGTATATTTCGTCGTATATCCAGCGTTGAGTAGCTTTACTTTCTTCGATTACCTCCGTGAGAAAATCAATGTCCCAGTGTGCAATAGGTTTGTCGGATAGTTCGGCTAGTGACGCAAGAGCATGCGCCAGTTTTTCCTCCAAATAATTGCTGCTCCATGCGTGATATTGCTTGTGTATTTGGTGCCAGTTTTCATATTTGTCCGCTTTGATGCCGTCGATCAAATCTTGCAAATCTTCTTTAGGTACGAGCTGTCCACCGATATTTTGGAATGCTTTGCGCGTACTATTGGAATAATTTTTAATCTGACCTAGCAATTCATCAATATCCAGCTGATTCCATTCTTCCTTATTCAATATTTGAAGCGCAGCGTAATGTCGGATTAATTTGTTGAACAAGTTGTAGCTTTCGCGCGGCTTGAGCATGACGACTTTACGTTTGGAATTTTCTACATCTTCAAGGAATATATCCTGGCTGATTTTTAGGTTTTTATCCGTCAATATTTTGCGACCTTCTTCGCTCGGATTCGACCAATTAGGCATCAAAGATTTGCCGACAGCTTTTTCAATAATGGCTAAAGAATCAAACATCTCATTGATCGTGTCAGGTGCAAACACATCATATTCTAAATATTGATTTTTAATTGTCCGGCGGTCGCGGGCTTCAAATTTTTTGCTGTTACGCATTACTGCGTACATATTGTACAAAAACCAATATCCAGGAACAATAATCAACCGATCATTTTGTACATCTGTACTGATAAGAGAGAAAGGAATTTTGATATCCAACTCATAGAGAAAATCGCCTTTGACAATAAGCGAATAGGATGCGAATTTGGAATTATGTTTCAGGCTGACACATAGTCCTGGCCAAAATCCACGGTTGGCTATTATTTCGCCATCTGCAGCACGTGAATTGTGGTTTGAACCAATCGTAGCGCCCGCTGCCATATTGCTCTGTCCCATAATGAGGGAGGCACACAAGAAGGAATTATTATGATGCTGTTCATGTGCTGGAAATAGCAGAGAGTTCAATACCTCACAGCAGGAAATCGTCGAATTATCACCCAAAAAGGAGTTGATAAGACGAGCACCATACTTCAGTTGCGAAAAAGAAGAAAGAATAAAACGCACGGCTTTGACGCCATAGAAAACTCTACAACCGTAACCGATGATTCCATTCACAATCTCACAGCCTTCGCCAATCTGCGTGATTGCACTTTCGATCGAGTGAATAGTGACATTCTTGACCTTGTTTACCCCTTTGAGATATGCATGGTCACCTATGATGACATCATGGATCATATCACAGTTTTTGATCACGACTTGATTGCCGATTTCACTGTAATATCCTGTTTTATTGGTAAAGGATTTTTCGGTGAGTTCGATGAATTTGGATTGCAAACGTGCATCATGCCTGTTGCGCGTCCAGATATATGCGTCTGTCGCCTGCATACCATCGAATGGGAGGATCGGTCGTCCACCATTCTCATTACAAAGCTCAATCCAAATTCTTTTGTCTTCTTGTTCGCCTTCTTTGAGGATGCCATTGCCAAATTTAGGAGCGGGGCTGGTTTCCATATCGTTGACATTCATAAGAATGACTTCATCCCCGGTGATATAGTTTGACATATAGCGTACATGGTGTATCGCGTTGTCATCGCCTATCTCACTATTGATGATTTGGCTGTTATAGATCCCACAAGCAAGATTCAGATCTTTATAATTGAGGTAAAGAGAAGATACATTTCCTATCCACACATTCCCATAGAATTTCGAATTCTTAATCTGTTGGGGATTGAAAATATCGGTCACCATTACACTGTTCCAATCGGTAGAGTAATTGTGATTTTGTATTAATATCGCTATCTCTTCTGTCGTGAGATGGCGATATTTTTTGTCAATTTTATTTTTATTCGAACGCAAATGATAATGACGTGCCAACTTCTCCTCTGCATAATCATATCCCAATTTTTCTAGAGGTAGCTTTTTTACTTTTCCCATGTTGCTTATTCTACAGTAACAGATTTTGCAAGATTACGAGGTCGATCTACATCGATTTGACGTTCGATACCTACGTAATAAGACAATAGTTGAAGCGGAATAACGGCCAGAATTGGTGCAATCATTTCGTGGCTCATCGGTATTTTGATATGTTCGTCCGACAAATCAATAGCTAGCTGGTCATCTTCTGTCACTACAGAGATAAGTTTTCCCAGACGAGCTTTGATTTCCTGCATATTGCTGACGATTTTTTCGTGTACACGGTCTTTGGTAGCGACGAATACGACAGGAAGGGTCTCATCCACCAAGGCAATAGGCCCATGCTTCATCTCTGCAGCGGGATATCCTTCTGCATGGATATAGGATATTTCTTTAAGTTTCAGTGCACCTTCTAAGGCGATAGGGAAATTATATCCACGTCCCAAGAAAAGAAAGTCGCTGGCGTGTTGGTATTTTACAGCAATTTCTTTGATATTGTCAATGCTACTATCCAGAATGTGTTTTACCTTTTCAGGAATATTACTTAATTCTTTAATTAGTTCTTTTCTAAGATCTTCAGAGGCAGTTTCTTTATATTCAGCAAGTTTGATTGCGAACAACAGCAATACGGTCAACTGCGCCGAAAATGCCTTCGTACTGGCAACACCGATCTCTGGTCCAGCATGCGTGTAGATGCCTGCGTCCGAAATGCGCGCAATAGAGGATCCCACTACATTGACAATTCCGAATATAGTAGCTCCTTGTGCTTTGGCATTTTCAAGAGCGACAAGGGTATCAGCAGTTTCACCACTTTGTGAAATGGCTATTATCACATCGTCCGAAGAAATAATCGGGTTTCTATAGCGAAATTCTGAAGCATATTCTACTTCTACATTGACACGGCAAAGTTCTTCAATCCAATATTCGGCCAAAAGTCCTGCATGCCAACTTGTACCACATGCTACAATGATAATACGGCGCGCTGCCGTCAATTTATCTTTTATTTTCTCCAAACCACTGAGTGTGATGGTTAGGTTTTGGGCATCCAATCGACCGCGCAACGAATCAAAGATGGCTTGTGGCTGCTCATGGATTTCTTTAATCATGAAGTGTTCATAGCCGCCTTTTTCGATAGCTGCGAGTTCGAGGTCTAATTTCTGAACATATGGAGTCAGGATTTCATTTCCCAAATTTTTCAAAATCAATTGGTCGGGATTGATGATTGCCAATTCATAATCATTGATATACACCACTTCTTTGGTGTATTCCAGCATAGGCGAAGCATCAGAACCTAAAAAGTGCTCACCATTGCCAATACCGATTACTAATGGACTTCCTTTGCGCGCAGCAAATAATGTGTCGGGATGGTCTTTGGATAAAATAAGAATCACGTAGGCACCGGTTACTCTCTTAAGTGCTACACGAATAGCCTCTTCCAAAGAACATTCGTTATTGATGTGAATATCTTCGATAAAATTCAAAAGTACTTCCGAGTCTGTTTCACTTTGGAAAGTATAGCCTTTGTGTAACAATTCCTCTTTGATAGAAGCATAATTTTCGATGATACCATTATGCACCAATGCTAAATTACCTGAATTCGAATAATGGGGGTGTGCATTGTAATCAGACGGGATACCATGTGTCGCCCAGCGTGTATGACCTATTCCGAGGGTAGACTGTGTGTTCACCGTAGAGAATGCATTTTCCAAGGCCGCTACTTTACCGCTTTTTTTGACTACTTGTAATTGGTCACCTTTATGAAGAGCTATACCTGCACTGTCGTAGCCACGGTATTCTAATTTTTTTAATCCATTAATAAGGTATGGATAGGCCTGGTTATTTCCAATGTAACCTACTATTCCGCACATATGTTATTGTTTAGTTTATATTGTTAATAGGTAGGCAAATATAGATAACGCAACCGATTGTTCGATGCGTTTTGAGGTATTGAGACTTAATAAAAATTTTAATAAGATTATAAAATATTAAATAGCTCAATATTTTACTTTCGTATTTTTCTTACTCTATTTCGTGTACGTGAGGATAATCCAATGAACTTTTTTGCTTTTCAATAGTTTAAATACACAAAGTATTCAATTCATATTTTACTAGTCAAGGAATTTACTATGCGCTTTTTCCGAAATAAAAATGGACGCGGATTTTCGTACAAGGATGAAGACGGAAACACGGTGAGAGATAAAGAGCTGCTTCAGTTTTTCAAAACTCTTGTCATCCCTCCGGCATGGACCAATGTTGAAATCAATAATTCTCCGCGCGCAAAGGTTCGGGCTACGGGATACGATGCCAAAGGCCGCAAGCAATATATCTACAACAGTAATTTTCGATTGCGTCAGGAGCAAAAAAAATTTGACAGAATACTACAATTTGCAAACAAACTGCCACATATGCGGTTAGTAACAGGACAGCATTTGCGTAAACGTAAACTCGATCGCAACAAAGTCTTGGCCTGTATGGTTCGTCTTCTGGATGTTGCTTTCTTTAGACCGGGTAGTGATGTATATGCCAAACAGAATAAGAGCTATGGATTGACGACTTTACGGTCCAAACACTTAAAGATTGAAGGCGATAAGCTCACTTTCAATTATGTAGGTAAATCGGCCCAGAAGCAAGAAAAGCAAATCGTAGATGCGCAATTGGCGCGTATCGTGCGTGAGATTGATGATTTGCCAGGCTACGAAATTTTCAAATTTATTGACGAAGATGGCAATATTCAGGATGTGAAGAGTCAGCATCTAAATGCTTATATAAGGGAGATCATGGGGCCAGAATTTTCCGCAAAAGACTTTCGGACTTGGGCAGGGACAGTAATTGCCGCGATGAGTTTGGATGAGCTTGGCGCTACAGAAGAAGTCGATCAACGCAACTTGAGTAAAAATATCCGTCAAGCTGTAGTAGCAGTGAGTGAACGGCTGGGCAATACGCCGGCAATTGCGCGAAAATCGTATATCGATCCCCGTATTATTGATAATTACACCAAGGGCAAGACCTTGTGTTATTTCAAAAAAGAAGTAGATAGACTATTAAAGAAGAGTGAAAATCTTTCGGTAGAGGAGTTGGGCGTCTTGTGTCTGCTCAAACGAAGATTGAACTAATATAAATTGAATCATTATGAGAGCAATCTGGAATGGAGCTATAGGATTCGGACTCGTCAATATTCCTATTAAAGTCTATTCAGCGACCGAATCCAGCACCTTGGATTTGGATATGTTGGACAAAAAAGACTTGCGGAATATCCGGTACAAACGTGTGAATGAAGAAACAGGTAAAGAGGTCGCCTGGGAAAATATTGTCAAAGGGTATAAGATTGATGACAAATACATCGTATTGGAAGACGAAGATTTTGAAGCGGCAAGTCCCGAGAAATCAAAGATAATATCCATTACTCAATTTGTTAAGGAAGCGGACATTGATTCTGCACTATTCGAAACCCCTTATTTTTTGGAGCCACAGAAAAATGGCGAGGCTGCTTATAATCTGTTGCTCAAGGCGTTGCTTAAAACCAAAATGGGTGGAATAGGATCTTTTGTTATGCGTGAGCGCGAAATATTGGCATTGATCCGCCCGTATGACAATAAGGTGCTGATGTTGAATAGAATGCGTTATCCGGAGGAGATGCGCAATTATACGGATCTCAATATTCCGACACGCAAGGCGGCACCCAAGCCGGCAGAACTCAAATTGGCCGAGTCGCTTATCAAATCTCTAGCCAAGCCCTTTGAGCCTACTGAATATAAAGACACCTATAACGCGCAATTACTCAAAATTATTAAGCAAAAGGCCAAAGGTAAAAAAGTGAAAGTTACGCCTGTAAAAGAGCAGGATGCCAAAGCGTCGGATCTAATGGCTATGCTCAAAGCGAGTTTGGAAAAAGGAAAGAAAAGTGCCGGATAATAAAGGAGGGATGCTATGGGACTGGAGGTTTATAATCAAAAGCGAAATTTTAAAGAAACGGCAGAGCCAGAAGGCAAAAAATCGCGCAAAAGTAAAAAATTGCAATTTGTCGTGCAGCGCCACGCTGCTTCCCGCCTGCATTATGATTTTCGATTAGAGGTGGATGGGGTGCTCAAAAGCTGGGCAGTACCCAAAGGGCCTTCTTTGAATCCCAAAGACAAACGTTTGGCAATGATGGTCGAAGATCATCCTTTTGCTTACCGTACTTTCGAAGGCACGATTCCCAAAGGCAATTACGGGGCCGGGGAAGTGGAAATATGGGATAAGGGTTACTATGAGCCGCTAAGCAAAAATAAGGGCAAATCGCAGGACAAACTTATGCTTGAGGAATTGGAAGAGGGTTCGCTTAAAGTAGTATTGTACGGTGAAAAATTGAAAGGTGAGTTTGCTTTAGTGAAAATTAAAAACGGAAATCAGGAAAATGCTTGGCTACTCATCAAGCACAACGATGATCATGCTGTCACTAAAAAATACGATGCCGAAAAATATACAGATAAGGATTCTAAAGTCACCGCTTACTTAGAAAGTAAAAAAAAAAGTAAATCCACAGGCAAAGAAAAAGTAATCCAACTGCCCAAAGCAAGCAACTCCAGTGGGAAGGAGCGGAAGCTTGCCGAGACGGTGGTGCCTATGCTTTGTAAAATCGGAGAGAAGCCTTTTGATAGTGAAGAATGGGCTTTTGAGATTAAGTGGGATGGATATCGTGCCATCGCTGATTTGCGCAATGATAAAGTACAATTGTATTCCCGCAATGGTTTGGACTTTTCGCGCAAGTTTCCAAAAATTTATAATTCCTTGAAACTTCAGTCTTACGAAATGGTGCTGGATGGCGAAATTGTAGCTTATGATGCACAGGGGAAGCCTAGTTTTCAGCGTATTCAGCATTTGGACGAAGATGATCAGCAGGCTGTTATTTTTCAGGTCTTTGATATATTATGGCTCAACGGGCATTCTACACAGGATTTGACCTATCTGCAACGTAAAGAATTGCTTAGCGAAGCATTGGTAGCCAATGAAGTGGTGCAATATCACGATTTTGTGCTTGAACATGGTAAGGCTTTTTTCAAAGAAGCACAACGTCTGGGTTTGGAAGGAATTATTGCTAAAAAAGTTGATTCCTCTTATTCACCCAAAGTACGTACATCTGAGTGGTTGAAGATTAAAATCGAACAGACAGAAGAAGCCTTGATATGTGGATTTACCGAGGGTAAGGGTTCACGTACCAAGTTTGGATCTTTGGTTTTAGGAAAATACCTCGATAATGAACTTGTATTTTGCGGTCATGTGGGAACAGGCTTCAAAGAGAAGGATTTGAATGACCTGCACCGCCAAATGCTTCCCTTAGTACGTAAAACATCTCCTTTCCCCAAAGTGCCGAAGACCAACGGGAAAACCACCTGGTTAACACCAGAACTTGTAGCCGAAATTAAATTTACCGAACTCACTAAGGATCTCATCTATAGACATCCTGTTTTCTTGCATCTGCGCGAGGATAAAGATAAGGAAGAAGTGTATTTCTCTGCAGATGACAAATTAGGCGATACCAAAACATCAAAAGCTATGAAAACACAACCATCATCATCATCATCTACATCAAAAAAGGATATCAGCAAAACCATCGGTAGTCAAAAACTTAAATTGACCAATCAGGATAAAATATATTTCCCTGAGCTAGAAATAACAAAAGCTGAGGTTATAGAATATTACCAAAGTATGTCCAAATTTATTTTGCCACACCTAAAGGATCGACCTCAGTCCTTAAATCGTTTTCCAAATGGCATACATGGCATGAATTTTTACCAGAAAGATGCTGCAGAAGCCACTCCCGATTGGATAGCACGCGAGGAAGTATTTTCAGAAAGCACCGACAAGTATATCGACTATATAGTCTGTAACGATAAAGCAACATTGGCCTATCTCAATAACTTGGGGTGCATCGAGATGAATCCTTGGATCAGCAAGATTGCCTCCATGGACAAGCCTTCTTATCTGGTATTGGATCTAGACCCTTCGGACAAAAATACGTTTGACGATGTCATCGAAACGGCTCAGATGGTGAAGTATATACTCGATCAAGCAAAGATAGAAGGCTTTGCGAAGACCTCAGGAAGTACGGGTATTCATGTGTATGTACCCATGAATGCAAAGTATACTTTTGACCAGGTTAAGGATTTCGGACATGTGCTTATGCAAATGGTGCAAATGAAATTACCAAAGTTGACGACGCTGGAAAGAAGCCTTCAAAAGCGGGACAAAAACAAAATATATCTGGATTATTTGCAAAATCGTCGCGGTCAGACCTTGGCCAGTGTATATAGTTTGCGACCTAAAAAAGAAGCCTCCGTGTCTATGCCGATTACTTGGGAAGAATTAAAAACGGGTATGAGACCAAGTGATTTTAATATATACAATGCCTTGGAGCGCGTGCAAGAGATGGGCGATATTTTCAAGCCCGTATTGGGAAAGGGTATAGACATTCTTAAAGCCATCAAGAATCTAGAATACGCGAAATAAATAGTATATGGAAACTGATTTTATTTTAGAAATACTGTATCGCACCTGCATCATGTTTTTGGTCATTTTGTTGGTGTTGCGGTTGTCAGGTCGGAGAGGGGTACGGCAGTTGACATTATTCGAAGTGGCTATTATCCTGGGAATGGGTTCTGCGGCGGGTGACCCGATGTTTCAGGAAGATGTGCCTATTTTGCATGGTGTAATCGTATTACTCACCATAGTAATTCTATATAAAATCATTACTTGGGTAAGTTCCAAGTGGACATTTTTGCACGAGATGCTGGAGGGCAAATCCATGGTTATTGTCTGCGACGGAGAGTTTGATATGAAGCACGAGAAAGATGGCGATTTCTCTCAAATGGAATTTTTTGCAGAGCTTCGCAATCAGTCGGTAGAACATTTGGGGCAGGTGCGTTATGCACTTTTAGAGCCGGACGCCACATTGAGTATTTTGTATTATGCAGATGAGGATGTCAAATACGGAATGCCGCTTTTCCCTAATAAATATCAAGAAATAAAATCTTTGCCGCAGGATCATCCCTGCGCATGTATGTATTGTGGTCACGTGCTGCAAGAATTGTCCGCCATTCACGCTACATGTCCGCGATGTAAGCATCAAAAATGGACTTTAGCAATGTGTACAAAAAGGATTTCTTAATAGCTGTATCCTGCTTGACCTTTAATTATTTACTTTCTGCTCTTTTCTTTTCTATTCTTAAAATATTATTTTGAATATCTTTCATTATCCATTTTGCCCATAATCCAGCATAAAAATTGAATTTGGTATTCATCACAAAATGGCTATATAAATGCAATTTGTATTTGTTTTCAGCCAGCTTCTCCAACTCATAAGTTCCGTCTAACACATCAAAATATTTTCCACCAACAGTGATATGTTCGTCCAATGTAGTGGAGGGTATTTCATGTGGGTTTGCGCGGATAGTGAAAGTCATTTTCTTCAAAGGGATGTAATCAATAACCGTTTCATGAAATATTAATCCATTTGTAAAGATAGCTTTCCGATATGCACCAACTCCATTATAGTTTAGCTCAGCTTCTAAAGGTCGCGGAAATCCTAAAAATCGAGTCAAATAACCTGAATTATCACTTTTGTCAATTAGTGAGACTTGCGTAACTTCATTCCAAATGTTTTCTGCGGATGCATTTATTTCTATAGTATTGTAAGCTTTGAACTGTGTAGGATTGCTCTCGATCTGATTTTCAAGAGGCGAAATTAGAAGTGGTAAGATTGTGATTAGAGATAAATGCAGTTTGTTGTTTTTTCTATTTTTGATATATGCGCCTAAATAACCTCCGATTGATGAAGCAAGCATAAAGACAGGCAAAACCATGATCCAACATGCCCATCCTTCAAGTTTCAAAAGAATTGTCATACCAAAAAATATATATAAAGGAATCCATGGAACTAGAAAAATATATGTTTTATTAGCTAGGTCTTTTTTATCCGCAAAATAAGTAGTTAGGACACCCATCACCAATGGTCCTACAAAAAGAAAGGAGATCGACATTATTGAAAATAAATTGTCTACTATATGCAATCCAAAAAGTATCCGTAAGAATAAGGCATAGCATACGGGAAACAAAATTAAGGCGAAGTGTTTTTTTGTAAATAATTGGTTCATTCTTTAATGAGGAATAATGATAATCAAAAGTAAAAAATAATTGTATAATTAAAAAATATGCGCTATCTTTGCAACTCATTAAAGAAAACTAAATAAATAACAATGTACGCAATAGTAAGTATAGCAGGACAGCAATTTAAAGTTGCAAAAGACCAATATCTTTTTGTACACCGTTTACAAGGAGATGAAGGCGCTAGTATTGAATTTGACACAGTATTGTTGGCAGAAGATGGCGGCAAATTCACTGTAGGTGCTCCAAGTATCTCAGGTGCTAAAGTTTCAGCAACGATTTTGTCTCATTTGAAAGGTGATAAAGTTATCGTTTTCAAGAAAAAACGTCGTAAAGGCTACAAAAAGAAAAACGGTCACCGTCAACAATTCACTAAAATCCAGATCACTGGTATCAGTTTATAATCAGAATTTTTAATCAGACGCGAGTCTTAAATTAAGATAAAGAAATGGCACACAAAAAAGGTGCGGGTAGTTCGAAGAACGGCCGTGAGTCACATAGTAAGAGATTAGGTATCAAAATTTTTGGTGGTCAAAAAGCAATCGCTGGTAACATCATCGTACGTCAACGTGGTACAGTTCACAATCCTGACGCTAACGTAGGTATCGGTAAAGACCATACTTTGTTTGCTTTAATAGACGGTACAGTAGTTTTCCGTAAAAAAGCTAACAACAAATCTTACGTTTCAGTAGTTCCTGCTGAGCAAAACTAAGATTACCTAACAATATCACAGAGCCGCTAAGTTACTTGGCGGCTTTTGTTTTTGAAGGGATTATGCTATTAAATTATCCCTCATATTTTAACCCGAGGCTCTTTTCAGATTTTTGATAAGGTCCTCATAATACATTAAATGAAGACTTTCAAAGATTTAAAAGTCAGTGCGCCAATATTGGATGCGCTCGAAAAACAGGGATACCAAAACCCTACACCGATTCAAGAACAAGCTATACCAGAGGTCTTGAAAGGTAAAGATTTATTAGGATGTGCACAGACGGGTACGGGCAAGACGGCAGCGTTTTCTATTCCTATCCTACAATTACTGAATAATTTCAGACCAAAGGACCACAAACGTGGTACGATTCGTTCGCTGATATTGACGCCTACGCGTGAGCTGGCGATTCAGATTAATGAGTCTATACAGTCCTACGGTGTGAATTTGAAATTGAAACATGCAGTTGTTTTTGGTGGTGTAAATCAGTTTAGCCAGGTACAACAAATCCGTCAAGGCGTTGATATTTTAGTAGCTACTCCAGGACGTTTGTTAGATTTAGTATCGCAAAAGTTGGTATGGCTGGACAAAATTGAAATTTTAGTCTTAGACGAGGCAGATAGAATGTTGGACATGGGTTTTATACATGATGTGAAACGTGTATTGTCCCTAGTACCACAAAAAAGACAAACTTTGTTTTTCTCAGCGACGATGCCTAAGCAAATTCAAGCTTTAGCAGATTCGATTCTGAACAATCCCGTAAAAGTAGAAGTGACGCCAGAGTCTACGACAGCAGAAACTATACAGCAAACGCTCTATTATATTGAGAAGGCGAATAAGCCAAAAGCATTATTGCAATTATTGAATACACGTGTTGATAATAATGTGTTGGTTTTTACGCGTACCAAACATGGCGCTGATCGTTTAGTGAAATTGTTGCACAAGAACGAAATTTCAGCGGCAGCTATTCACGGTAATAAATCGCAGAATGCACGTCAAAATGCATTGGAGGCTTTCAAAAAGAAAGACATCAAAGTTCTAGTTGCTACAGATATCGCTGCACGTGGTATTGATATTGACTTGTTGCAATATGTGATCAACTACGAGATTCCAAATATGCCGGAATCATACGTACACCGTATCGGTCGTTCGGGAAGGGCAGGAGCATCGGGATTTGCTATCTCTCTGTGTGATGTGGAAGAAATTCCATACATCAAGGATATTCAATATACTATCGGTTTTGAATTGCCTGTAGAAGTAATGGAAGGATTGAGTATGTCTCCACAGTTTGTAGAGAAAAATCAATTCGGTACGTCGAAGGGTAAAGGAAAAGGTGCAAAGGAACAACCGAAAGAAGGTGCTAAACCGGATATGCGTCACAAAAAGAAAGTGAAGCCTACCAGTAAGGAAAGAAGAAGAAACCAAGAGCGAAATGCTGGAGGCGGTGGTGGAAATGCTGGTTCTTCGTCATCACGTTCGGGCGGTAATCGATCTAGAAATAATAGAACAAGATAAAACAAAACGGGAAGCATTTACTTCCCGTTTGTATTTTATAAAAACAGTACTTGTTGATTATTAGATAGTTATCAAAAATAGGTGACTAGCAATGTTTATTAGGCTTGGATATAAACCCACTATCATCATCTAACCGTAATAAAAAAAAGATATCAACCCCATTCCATTTTGATTGTTCTATTTTTGTGGCGGAAAAGTCAGAAAATTGATTGGTGTATGAGTTTAAGTTTTTATAGAAGTATCTCGCTCGGAGTAGCTTCTTTATCCTTTCTTTTGTTGAGTGCCTGCGAAATGTTCGAAGTGCATCCTTACGATGGAAAAATTGTTGGCAAAACGAATGTGAATGCCAAAAATATAGCACTCATCGAAAAATCTTTTAAAGGGAAAGACACCATCCGTTTTGCTTTTGTGAGCGATTCACAGCGCTGGTACGATGAGTTAGAGGCTTTTGTGAAGCACATCAATCAAAATGAAGGCGTTAATTTTGTAGTTCATGGTGGTGATATTTCAGATTTTGGACTGACCGATGAATTCCTATGGCAGCGCGATATTCTGAATGGTCTAAAACAACCTTACGTGGTAATAGTGGGCAATCATGATTATCTGGCTAATGGTGACGAGATATATAAAAAAGTCTTCGGACCGCTTAATTTTAGTTTTATAGCTGGCCATACTAAATTTCTATGCCTCAATACCAATGCTTTAGAAGCAAATTATTCGGAACCCATCCCTAATTTTGGTTTTATCAGACAGGAAGAGGAAAGGAACGTGGGAGAATATAGCACTACAATCGCGCTGATGCATGCCCAGCCTACGTCCGAACAGTTCAATAATAATGTATCCGATCTTTTTCAATATAGTATCAAGCAGTTTCCGAATTTGCTTTTCTGTGCACATGGACACGGGCATAATTACAAGGAAGTAGATGTATTTGATGACGGTATTATCTATTACCAAACGCCTAATATCGGCAAAAGACGATACATTCTATTTACTATTACCCAAGATTCCTATACACATGAATTGGTTACTTATTAATATTCGGTCGTTATTACTTATTTCTTTACTCTTCTCGCTTCCTGATGCGCTGATAGCATCTGAAGAACCTGCCGCATTCGTTTCTTCGGATACGACTTTTAAGCTTCCTTCATTTCGTTTCGTTCCATCCAGCTATATGTTGCAGGGTGCGGGAGGAATCGGATTGGTTTCTGCGGGCTTTGGTTGGGATTATAGCAAAAATAAAAGATGGTCCACTGATGTATTAGTAGGCTTTGTACCCAAATATGAGAGCGATCATGTGAAATTTACCTTCACGCTGAGGCAAACCTATACGCCTTTTCGAATCGCGCTTAATGATAATTTCAATTACCATCCCTTGCGTGCAGGTATCTATGCAAGCACCACCAGTGGACGTCAATTTTGGTTTAGCGCACCAGACCAATACCCCAGTAATTATTATACGTTTTCGACAAAATTGCGGTTTAATATTTTCTTAGGTCAGGATATAGATTATACGCTGCAATCGACAACGTCCTATTTCGATCGGGTTAAGTTTTATTATGATTTTCACGCGAGTGATTTCAATCTAATCGCACGTATTCAGAATAGTTATTTTAAGAATCTCAGATACATAAGTCTTGCGTTAGGAGCGAAATTTTATATACGTAAATAAAGGCAGCAATATTATTTCGCCATACAATGGTAAAGAAAACTCTTTGTCCAGTCCTAATAATAAAGAGGTAAGTATTTCACAATTCTTACCTCTTTCTAAATAATCTTGTGGAGCATATCGGATTCGAACCGATCACCTCTTCGCTGCCAGCGAAGTGCTCTAGCCAAATGAGCTAATGCCCCAATACAGAAGTTTAATTTGCTTCTGCTGTATGAATCGTGTAGCGGATACGGTCATGCGCTGCCACTTTTGTGATAAAATCAAAATAGGCTTGGTACGCTTCTGGAGGGTAGGTACCGTCTTTGATTGCTAATTTACGATAATATTTTACATTTTGTCCATCGGAAGATATTTTAAGTTCATATTTTCCCATTGCACATTCAACAGTTTCATCCACTGGTACGAGTATACCTCTGAGTTTCTCTTCAAAGACAAATTCTGTTTCGTCAATATCGGTGTATCCCCGATTGATATACAAGGGATTTATACGATTTCTTGATTCCGGAATATTGCGTTGCGTATTGAAAATATTGGGTGTAAGGATGTAATTGTTGCCGTTTTTCACGACATAGTTACGAATATGGACATCCAGATTCTCTTCTAGTACAGGGCCATCGGCCAGAATTACCTTATAATCTATTTTATTGAATACAATATTATTGATGTCGTAATATTTTTTCAACTGCTTATTTTGATCGGGTAGGCTGTTGTATAGATTGGAAAAATGATTTTCGAATTGCGAACCTGTAAATGAGGTTTGCAACGTGCCGTTTAAGTTGCCCTCTTTGGACACTTGAAATGTTGTTTTGCGCTTTTGTAGGCTTTCTTCCGATGGATATGCTGGCGTTCGTAATACTTTGCCACCTTCCTCTGTACATGCTAATACCAACCTGTCGTCTGTGAAGTCGCCCAAGTACCCAAATGGGCTTTTGTTGCTTGTGCATTCTAACCAAGTGGTGTCATTTTCGAAAGGGATGCATAATATAATGTGATTACCATCCACTGCATTGGCAAAAGATTCGTCCAAACTGACTTTGCTGCTCCCGGCTTCTACCACACAGTAAAGCGAGGGAATGTCCACAGCCTGCAATAGGGCTTGCATATAGTTGACCAAAGCCTTACAGTCGCCATAGCCCAATTTATCGACATACGATGCTGGAAAAGGCTCCAATCCGCCTATTCCTACCTGAATGCTGACATAGCGGGTTTTGTTTTGCATATATTCATACAGGGCTTTAGCCTGGTCTTTCGGATTAGCGTATTGCGAGGCAATTTGTTTTGCTTTGGCGATAGTTTCTACCGGCAAATCTTGCTTGCCTTTTAATAATTCATCGTGCACCCATTTTCCGAAATCCTTCCACGTGTTTACAGTCCCTGTTCTTTTAAAATATTGAAACGATTCGGGGACAATCTTTACCACCATTTTGTTGGGGTTTTCAATAGGGGAGAAGGGTTCGATTTTGCGTGCATTTAGATTAGCCGCTGTCCAAGTATAGGTCTTACCCTTGTCGTTGCTCACGATCTCAGCATCTTGTTGCAGGTTCTCAGTTTTGATGCGGAGATTGAGATTCGGTTTGCAGCTGAATTGGTAAGTGCTTTTTTCTACAGCGAGGTCACTATTTCGATTTGGGTACCAATAAGGAATAAATAAATTTTGTCCGTGCTTGATTTCATACGTATATACGATGGTATAGGGATATGTAGTCATACTCGGCGCATAATGTTTGACCCGTAAATCGGCGTACATACTTACTCCATCGGTGGCACTATAATCCTTAAAATCCCGTTGACCGAATTTATGGATCTGGCTGCCGAACTCATTATATACAGCACCTTTGATGTCCTTTATCGTCTTGCTCTTGTCGTAGTACACAGTAAGCTGGGCATAATCTTCGCCCGATTTGTTCAGTACCGTAATGGCTCGAGTCACCGTTTCGGTGATGTTATTATCATTCTTCATATCAATGCTGATATGCTCATTGCGAAGGACGGCCGTAGCGCGGCTTTTTAATCCGCTAGGAATAGTTTCTACCGCAAACTCTTGCGCGGATGCCATTATAGTAGAAAATATATAGGCTAAAAATAGAATTTTAAACTTCATTATTGTGCTTGGTAATTGAATTCGAAATCAAGTTGCATATGCTGGATAATTCTGGAAAATAATTCTTTCAATCCAAAATATTCATCACTGGTATATATTGCCTTATTTAAGGCTAATTGCTGGGTGACAACTAACTTGTTGTCCGCGATCTTGCTGTTGTAATAGAACCGTGCTGAATTCTGTGGCAATGCCATATTCATGCTTTTGGGACTCTGAGATAAAGTCATGCCTTCTGGCAATTCGATTTCTATGTGGTGCTTTTCAGTGTCTTGGGCTCCCAGGTCTACGGCGTAGGTTCTTTCATCCAGATTAAAAGGGTTTTTAGTAATTCTTGAGATAAAAATCGGGTTGAAAAGTACTTTATTTGATTGCACCGGTGACATTAAGTTTATATCTACTTCATATTCTTCGATAAGCAGCTGATCGGGTTTATCTTGCCCATGCAAAGCGGATTGTTGTATGGATATATGACTTAGCTTTTCGTCGAAGTTTTCAACATATTCCTCAAAACTAGGGTAACTGATTATTTCTTTGCGCTTCTTCAAGGCGTCGAGTCCGGTCGAGGAAATGGTCAATTTGCCTTTTAATTTTCCGTCGAGCCCAAGTTTTCCGTAGAAATTATACTCACTCAATGAAATTGTATTATTCGTTAGTTCTATCCATTCGGAGGATTTGCGGGAATAAATAATGCGACCTTTCCCATTGATACAATGTAATGGAAGTTGGCCGAAGGCGATCAAAGGATCTGTCGCATCCGCTAAGATAAAATTATCATTAACTTTGACAGCGGCGATTACATAGTTGAAGTCGGTTAATACGGGATGTATGTCGTGCGGAAGACCATTATTCCGAGTCGAAAGGATGACAGGATAACATTCAATATCTGCCGCCTGTAGTGCGGTAATGAATGCTAAGTTTATATCCCCGACATTACCACTTTTTCTTTCCAGAGCATCTTCCACGCCATGTTGCGCATATTTTCCATAGACATTATTGAGCCGAATATTTCTATTGATCCATTGGTATATAGCAGTTGCACGCGTATAAGTATCTTTGATTTCTAAAATGGATGGATCCATTTTATTTTTGAAAAAATCGGTTTTCTTAAGCTGTCCACCAAAAGTTCTTTCAGTCATCAGTTCTTGGTCTACATCTTTCCAAGCTTTGGTGAACTTGTCAACACCGCCTCGTGGATTAGCCATTTCCACTAATTCGAAATTAATTGCTGAGATATAATTTTTTGGAGCTAGCATATACGCTTCCTCCTTGAAAGCAGGAATATTGCTCATCGTATAAGTGATGTTAGAACAGTCTACGCGCTGCCCACCAAATGCGAAGCAGCCATTTTCACGTTTAGTTTTCGTGTCTTCGAGTTTGAAAAATCCTTTTAAAGTGACATTATAATTGCTGATGGCTGGTATGCGTACATTGTATTCGCTGCGAATTTTCGGGATATCCGACTGAAATTGCCAGGATCTGAAATTAAAAATATCAGGCGATACTAAATTATACTGTACTTCGATAATAGAGCCTACCTTGATATTTGGCAATGTGAATTTAGTTAGTTTCAGAAATTCACTTTGATTTTCGGTGATGATAGATTTTCTTTCTAGAGGCGTCTCGGTAATTCGGCCATTTTCTAGGTTGTAAGTCTTGCCTATGACCTCGTCTATATATTCAAAGTTTTTGCCAAAACTGTACAGCGGAATAGTGAAGTTAGCTTGGTTAAATCCTTCTTGCGATAATATTTTGATTCGCACTTTATAAGTGTGGAACACACGTAAAGCATTCTCGCGATCACTGATGTCCATGTGTGTTTTGCCTGTTTCGAGCAATACCACCGCATTGGCATCTTTATTAGGATAGTCGCCTATCTGTTCAAAACTCACGGCAGATATTGGAGGAAAATCCTTAACCTGCGCCACAGCTACCGCACTATATAATAGAAGGCTAATCAGCGTTAATAATTTCATTTAAGTTAATATAAAATTGTTTTTGAAAATAACAATTTTACTTCACAATGCCATGAAAATTATTCCTGCGCTTGCAATAATTGTTTGTCATACAAGTCAGCATATTCACCATTCAGCGCTAACAACGAATCATGGTTGCCTTCTTCAATGACTTTTCCATTATCCAACACAATAATGTGATCCGCATTCTTGATGGTCGAGATACGATGAGCAATGAAAATACTGGTTTTATCTTTCATGATTTTGCTCAGATTATGCAGAATCTCCTCTTCGGTTTTGGTGTCAACAGCAGATAAACAATCATCAAAAATCAGGAAATTAGGGTTTTTAATCAGTGCTCGCGCTATTGAAACGCGCTGTTTTTGACCGCCAGACAAAGTAATTCCGCGCTCTCCGATATGCGTTTGGAATCCTTCTTCAAATCCCATGATATTCTCGTATACAGCAGCTTGCTTAGCAGCCCACTCCACTTGCTCTGTCGTATACTTGTCCAATCCAAAAGCTATATTATTTGCAATTGTATCCGAAAATAGAAAAACATTTTGTGGAACAAATCCGATCTGCTCCCTCAAAGAAATATAATCGTAATCTTTAATATCGGTGCCCTGGTAGGATATACTGCCCGAGTCAACATCATACATACGCAGAAGGAGATTGGCCAATGTACTTTTGCCCGACCCGGTCTTTCCGATGATGGCTACCGTCTGACCAGCTGGTATTGTCAGGTTGATATTGTCCAACGCTTTGATGCCCGTTTCCGGATAGGTGAAGGATACATTTTTCAGTTCTATATTTCCTACTAAATCTTTGACTATACTGCCATTTACTATTTCAGATTTTGTGTTCAAAAATTCATTTATACGTTTTTGCGAAGCCGCAGCACGCTGAATTAACGAGGTCACCCAGGCAAGAGCCAGTGCCGGGAAAGTCAGTTGATTTACATAGATGATGAATTCGGCGATATTACCAGCTGTAATGGTGCCTTTGTTGACTTCCAATCCACCTACATATACTGTAATAATTGTACTAAACCCTACCAAGAAAACTATAAGGGGAAAGAAGATTGCTTGTACACGTACCAAATCTAATGTCGTGTTTTTGTACACTTCACTTTCTTTTTTGAATTCATCAATTTTGCTTGTTTCTTGGGTATAGGTCTTGATTACACGGATCCCTGAAAAAGTTTCTTGCACAAAATTAGAAAGTTTGGAAAGTTGTGCTTGTATACGTGTACTGCGTTGGTTTATGACTTTGTTGATAAACATTATTATTACCATGATAATAGGAATCGGTAATAGTGCATAGGTCGCCAAAGTAGCATTCACATCATACATGGCATATATGATCATGATGGACAAAGTCACCGTATTAATGGCGTACATGATCGCAGGCCCCAAATAGTTGCGGACTTGATTCACATCTTCTGTAGCACGGTTCATCAAGTCACCCGTGTTATTTTTGCGGAAAAAAGAGAAATCTAATGCTTGGTAATGTTGGTAAATCTCATTTTTGAGGTCGTACTCGATATATCGGGAAATAAGAATAATCGACTGGCGCATCAAGAATAGAAATATTCCACGTATAAGGGCAAGAATGAGTACTAGAGCGCCAAAATACAACAGACTTTTGCCGAATACATTATAAATAGATTGTTGGTTGTCGAAGCCATTGTAGAGCTTATACAAATCGATGTTTTCTTTCACCAAGTCAAAAGCCTCACGAATCACTTTAGCCGGCAGTATGCCGAAATAATTGGAAATGATGACAAATATAACACCCGGGATTAAGCGCCATTTGTACTTGAGGAAATATTTATTTAGATAAGCGAGATCTTTCATATATATACAATGATAACAAAGTTAAGTCTTTCAGCCTAAATAAATGAATGTCTCAAAGTTGAAATTGACTGCAGGCAGATATTTCACGTAAAATAATACATTTAAATCAATTAATTTTTTAATTTTGTAAAGCCTAAAATGGGCTTATTTGATATATATATTGGTTATGCAAAATTCCACTATTTTCAATCTGATGTCAAATTCTGATCATCAGAATCTATTCTTTTGTAATGATCCTCAATTAGGACTAAAAGCTATTGTGGCTATTCACGATACGACTTTAGGTCCAGCTATCGGTGGTGTACGTATGTTGCCGTATGAGTCCGAAGAAGAAGCTATCGAAGATGCATTGCGTCTGTCAAAAGCTATTACATACAAGTCATCCTTAGCAGGGTTGAATCTTGGTGGTGGATGTGCAGTCATTATCGGAAATAATCGTACTGACAAGTCTGAAGTATTGATGCGTCGTTTCGGTAAATTCGTCGAAGGATTGAATGGTAATTTTATCGCATCTATTGATGTAGGTACTACGCAGAGAGATTTGGAGTATATCCACGCAGAGACTAATTATGTAGCAGGATTGCCTACATCCATGAATGGAGGAGGAGATACAACTATATTTGCGGCACGTGGTGTATTCTACGGGATCAAAGCAGCTATCAAAGAATTGTATGGTGATGATTCACTAGCAGGGCGTAAGGTCGCAGTACAAGGTGTAGGCTCGGTAGGTGAGCATTTGGTATCGATGCTTCGCAATGAGAATGCACGTGTATATGTATCCGATATGACTGAAGAGCGCAAATTAAAAGTTGCCGCTAAATACAAAGCAGAACCTATTCAATACAGCACATCTTATGAATTGGATGTAGACGTGTATGCACCATGTGCATTAGGTGGTACTGTAAATCCTGACACTGTACCGAAGATGCGATGCAAAATCATTGCAGGTTCGGCAAACAATCAGTTGAAAGATGAAGACAGAACAATACAACTATTGAAAGAGCACAACATTCTATATACACCTGATTTCTTAATCAACTCGGGTGCATTGATCAGTTGTTACTCTGAATTAGAAGGCTACGGCACCGAGCGTACAGAGTCTTTGATTCGTAATATATATACAGCCACACGTCACGTGTTGCAAAGTTCAAAAGAAGAGAATATCACCACCTTTGAGGCGGCAAGACAATTAGCAGAAAAGCGCATTGTTAATATGTCCAAATTAAAGCGGTAATAATTTCCTGCTTTTTGAAAAATATCGTTCTTTATAAATAATTCGTTCTTATACACTATGTTAAACAGAAGACACCTTAGAGTTAAGGTTATGCAAACGCTTTATGCGTACAGTTTATCGGAGGATAAACAAATTAAAGATTTTGAAAAGGCACTTTTCAAGAATGTAGAAGAGGTAAATGAAATGTACATCTGGACATTGAATTTGCTGGATGAAGTAGCAGAATACGTCGTTTTAGATGCCGAAAGCCGTGCCGCCAAATATCTTCCAACAGAGAAGGATAAAATCCTAACAACCAAGCTGAATAGCAATACCTTCATTGAGTCATTGCGTCAGAATAGGACTTACCTGGAGTTGGTGAAAAAGTACAAGGTGTCTTGGGAGTTTGATCCAGAAATTGTGCGTTCTATATTTGCACAACTGAAGGATTCGGAAGCTTATTTAAATTATCTGCAAGAAGAGGACCGTAGCATTAATGCTGAAAAAGATATTATCAAACATATCTTTAAAAAGATTGTGCTTAAGTCTGTGGATGTAGAACAAGTTTTTGAAGAAAAATTTATCAATTGGTCCGTAGACAAAGAGGTACTGCAGGCTATGATTGCTAAGACTTTCAAAAACTTCAGCTCGGAAGTTCCTTCACAAAACAAATTGGCCGATTTGACGCCAAGTTGGTCCGAAGACGAGGAATTTATTACGGAGTTGTTCAAAACAACAATCCGATATTCGGATGAATATCAACAATTGATTGCTGAAAAAACAAAAAACTGGGAAGCAGATCGTATCGCTTTGATGGATACTATTCTGATGCGCATGGCCATTAGTGAATTAATTAATTTTCCATCAATCCCTGTTAAAGTTACTATCAATGAGTACATCGAATTGTCAAAAACATTCAGTACGTTGAAAAGTAATACATTTATAAATGGTATATTAGACAAAATTCTTGCGGATCTGAACAAACAAGGACGTATCCGTAAATCAGGAAGAGGACTAAAAGACTAATAGTAAAATGAAAAAACTTTTATTCGCAGCCGTAGCCGCAGCCCTGTTGATGGCGTGTAACAACACAACCAACAAAGAAGGGGCTAGCAACGATAGCTTAGGTAATGATGTCGAGAGTGTGCATACACTAGGCAATGGTAGAATTGTATTCGAACAAACAGAATTTGACTTTGGATCCATAAAAGAAGGCGAAGTCGTGGAGCATACTTTCAAATTCAAAAATGAAGGTACAGAGCCCGTTATTTTGGCTCAAGTGACTGCAACTTGTGGATGTACTACGCCAGATTATACCAAAGATCCTATTTTGCCAGGCAAAGAGGGTGAAGTAAAAGTAAGTTTCAATAGCGCTGGACATCCTGGTGTACAACAAAAATTTGTTACGATATCTTCCAATGCGGAAAATCCTGTCACAACCGTACAATTAAAAGGAACAGTAGGGCAATAAATTAAAAATTAATAATTATATGATATCAAATACTTTATTACAAGCTAGTGGCGGTGGTTTAATGGGAATGCTACCAATGGTGCTGATTATTGTTGTGTTTTACTTCTTCATGATCAGACCACAAATGAGAAAACAAAAAGAACACAAAAAATACATTGAAGAATTGGGTGTTAACTCTAAAATCGTGACCACTGCTGGTATTCACGGACGTATCGTTGAAGTATCGGATACTACATTTTTAGTAGATGTAGGTTCGGGAGTACGTATGCGTTTTGACAAATCTGCGGTATCTTTGGATGCTTCCAAAGCAGCGAATGCAGAGCCAAAAGCTTAATTCTACAGCAAGATTAAACAGATAAGCCATTTACCTCAGGTAAATGGCTTTTTTTATTGTGCTTACGAAGAGTACGCCGAGTTTTGTTAACTTTGTGTATATGAAGCAACGTCGATTTACAAAAATTCATCGCAGAAAGATCAATATCTTCTTACGGTGTCTCGTTATTTCGTTTGTCGCTTGGCTATTGATTGCCGTATCCAATCAATATACCTTCACCATTAAAGCGGGAGTTCAATACGTCAACATTCCCGAGAAGCGTGCTTTTCATCCCTTGCAATCCGATACAGTAAATGTGAGTGTACGTATGAGTGGCTGGAATGTTCTTATGTCAAAGCTTCGGTCGGACACCACCAATCTCCAGGTTGATTTGAGTGGCCTAAACAGTCGTAATTTCATTGTTTTCAGCAATCAAATAGGCTTTATCAATCGTCAATTTCCCAGTGAGAAAAGAGTAATGGCTGTATCACCCGATACCTTATATTTTGATTTTTCAAAACAAACGCAAAAGAAAGTGCCCATCAAGGTGCCTACGAATATATCGTTCACCAAACAATATGGGTTCATAGGCGAAACGCGAATCAATCCTTCTATGGTTACGATTACGGGACCGACGGAAGATGTGTCGAATATTGAATATCTTGAGACAGATACCGTCAAAGGAGAATTGGTGTTTACAGATATCCGTACAATAGCGAATATCAACAAGAACCATAAAACCAATATTACGATCTATCCGCGAATGACGGAAGTTGTAATTCCAGTAGGCGAGCTGACCGAAAAAATTATTGAAGTGCCGGTCAAAATCGTCAATGGATCTAAATATATTTCTGTACGTACTGTGCCAAGCAAGGTCACCTTGACGATCTTAGTGTCACTGAAAGATTATAGCAAATGGACAGCTAGTGATTTTGAAGCCATAGTAGACCTAGAAAATTGGGAAGATCAACACGTGAAAAGCTTGCCCGTTCGTATCACCAAAGTACCGGATTTTGTGCAAACAATAAAAATTGAACCACAAAACGTAGACTTTTTTGTCAGAAAGTAACTCGAATCCCTATGAAATCACTTAAAGTTGGTATTACAGGAGGAATAGGCTCCGGTAAAAGTTTTGTATCTAAGATATTTAAAACCTTAGGTGTGCCTTTCTATGATGCAGATAAAGAGGCTAAAGATATTATGAATAGCTCGGACACAGTCCGTAAAGGATTGATTGCTGCTTTCGGAGAATCAGTCTACTTTGCAGATGGCACTTTAAACCGCAAATGGCTGGCAGAGCAAGTGTTTAATAATAATGACCAATTAGCCATTCTCAACGGAATTGTGCATCCTGTAGTGATTCAACATGCCGTGGACTGGGCAAATACGCAACGTAACTGTTACAGCCTCAAAGAAGCCGCCCTATTGTTTGAATCGGGCTCCTACAAAACTTTGGATTATACTATCTTGGTCATTGCTCCAGAAGATGTACGTATCGAGCGCGTCATGGCACGGGATAAGGTATCACGTGAGGAAGTTATTAACCGCATTAACAAACAAATGTCTGATGAAGCCAAAATAGAAATGGCACATTTCATCTTGGTGAATGATGGCATAGAGCCTCTATTGCCGCAGATTTATAACATACACAAACAGCTAATAGATAAATGCTAGAAAAAGCAATTTTAGACGATTTTTTGATTGAGAATGAAAGAGGGTTTTATTGTAAGTATGGTGATTTTTATATCGATCCAAAATATCCTGTAGACAAAGCTGTAATTTCTCATGCGCATGGCGACCATGCCGTGGCTGGGCACAAATCCATCTACGCTACATCCAGTACGATAGCGTTTATGCAGCATCGTTTCACGAAGCAACCAGTAGCGTCTTATTTTTCCAAACTATATAAAGAAACTTTTGAGCTAGGAGAGGTCCAACTCTCATTCATACCCGCAGGTCATATTTTGGGTTCCGCCCAAATATTGATGGAATATAAAGGTGCGCGATATTTATACACGGGCGATTACAAATTGCAGGAGGATATAACCTGTGAGCCTTTGGAATATACCCACACTGATGTACTAATTACCGAAACTACCTTCGCCGATCCGGAGATAATACATCCCGATCCGATAGAAGAAATAAAAAAACTCAATAGCACCAAGCTAAATATTATGTTGGGCTGCTACGCATTAGGAAAGGCGCAGCGCATCACTCAATTGATAAATACATATTGCCCTGACAAAACAGTGTATGCACACCATAATATTACGCCTTTACACCGTATTTATGATGAGAAAGGTTTTGTAAAGCTTGGTTATGAAATATATAATCGTAAAGCTTTGAAAGACGGTCAGAATAAGATCTATTTGGTTCCGCCAATGACTTTCCATAACTATTTTAGAGCGAAGAATGTGGTACGCGTATTTGCGTCAGGCTGGAAGCGCCTGCAAAATTATAACGATATGACCTTATTTATTTCGGATCATATTGACTGGAATGATCTGAATACTTTTATTGCGCAGGTCGAACCTACAGAGATATGGACTGTGCATGGGGAAGGTAAACACCTTAAATCGCACTACGAGGGGAGGATTAAGGTGAGAAATATATTAAGGTAATATAGTTTCGAATTATTTGTTATAGCGGTCTTGTAACCTGTTCAAAAACGTATGTAGGAAAACATTTTGTAGAAAATTTGGTTATATGTATGTATCACATAAAACACTTACCAATATGAACAAATTTTTTAGAGCATTAATAGCAGGTTGGGGAGCCAAAAAAATGGGCTTCGGTTGCTTTGGGACTATAATTGTATTTATTATTATTTATTACCTTTTGGGGTATTTAGGATAGTCAATAAAACAAAAAAAGCTTCTGAAATTTTCAGAAGCTTTTTTTGTGGTGGTGCCAGCTGGATTCGAACCAGCGACACAAGGATTTTCAGTCCTTTGCTCTACCAACTGAGCTATGGCACCTTTCAAGTTTTTGTTTGGAAACTGTTACTTTCAGTTTTGTGGTGGTGCCAGCTGGATTCGAACCAGCGACACAAGGATTTTCAGTCCTTTGCTCTACCAACTGAGCTATGGCACCTTTTTTAGCTACAAATTATTCCTTTGTTGCGTTGCAAATGTAGCTTCTTTTTTTGAAATCTAAAACAATACGGCTAATTATTTTTATTGAAATTTCCAAATCGTTGATTTTGATTGAGATAAAATTACATGAAATAAACACGTTAATAGATGAAATAAGGGTATCTTTGCACTTTAATAAATTGTTATGAGTAAAAAGGGTAGAGTATTGGTCGCGATGAGTGGAGGCGTGGATAGTTCGGTCGCGGCAGTAATGTTGCACGAGCAGGGCTATGAGGTGATCGGTATTACGATGAAGACATGGGATTATGCAAGTTCTGGTGGATCATCGAAGGAGACTGGTTGCTGTAGTCTGGACAGTATCAATGATGCTCGTTCACTGGCTGTGAGCTATGGATTCCCCCATTATATACTGGATATAAGAAATGAGTTTGGCGATTATGTGATTGATAATTTCGTAGAAGAATATATCGCTGGACGTACGCCTAATCCATGCGTATTGTGTAATACGCACATCAAATGGGAAGCGTTAATCAAGCGTGCTGATAAATTGGATTGTGAATTTATAGCAACAGGACACTATGCCAATATTCGACAACATGATAATGGTCGCTATGTGATTTCGAAAGGTTTGGATGAGCACAAGGATCAATCCTACGTGCTATGGGGAGTGTCACAGGAGAACTTGGCACGTACCCAATTTCCTTTAGGATCGTTCAGAAAGTCCGAAATCAAGCAAATGGCATTGGAAATGGGACAACATGAATTGGCCAACAAGTCCGAGAGCTACGAAATTTGTTTCGTGCCGAATAATGACTATCGTGATTTCTTAAGAAACAAAAGACCTAGTTTGGATCAAGAAATTGGTCCTGGTAATTTTATCCTTTCGGATGGTACTGTTGTAGGTCAGCATATAGGTTATCCTTACTTCACAATAGGTCAACGCAAGGGTTTGGGTATTGCTTTGGGTAAGCCAATGTTTGTGATTGAGATATTACCAGAGAGTAATTCAGTGGTACTGGGCGAGGAGCATGAGTTAGAAAAAACACAAGCATGGGTGCGTGATATTAATTTGGTGAAGTATGCTTCTTTGGATCAACCGATGGAGGCTGTTACCAAAATTCGCTACAAAGATGCAGGTGCACAATCAATATTAACACAACATGGTGACAAGATGCAAGTGGATTTTCCGCATGCGGTAAAAGGAATAGCACCGGGACAATCTGCCGTATTCTATGAAGGAAACGATCTACTAGGTGGTGGATTTTTGATGAAATAAGGAAGAAATCCTTGACGATAAAGAAAGCAAGCTATTACAGCTTGCTTTCTTTTTTTACTTTACGCTTCGCCGTGGTCGGCTTATTCTGTTGTTTGAAATCATATTGTCGTTCCAAATATTTAATGATTTCTGCAGCAATATCTTTGTTTGTCGCATTTTCTATGCCTTCTAGACCTGGTGATGAATTGACTTCCAAAATCAACGGGCCGCGAGAAGATTGAAGCATATCCACACCAGCCACGGTCAATCCCATAGCTTTGGCCGCTGCTACCGCCGTCTCTCTTTCCTTACGCGTCAATTTAATGATCGCTGCAGAGCCACCGCGGTGCAAGTTGGAACGAAACTCACCTTCTTTGGCTGTACGTTTCATGGCACCTACGACCTTGCCATCTACCACAAAAGCACGTATATCCGAACCTTTTGCTTCTTTGATATATTCTTGTATTAAAATGTTATTTCCCAACCCATAGAATGCTTCGATTACGGATGATGCCGCTTTTTTCGTTTCTGCCAACACTACCCCGATCCCTTGCGTGCCTTCGAGTAATTTGATCACCAAAGGTGCGCCGCCCACCATGTCAATGAGGTCGTCTACATCCGAGGCCATACGCGCAAAGCCCGTAGTCGGTAAGCCTAAGCCTGCACCCGAAAGGATTTGCATGCAACGCAGCTTATCTCTAGAGCGCGTAATTGCTTGACTCGGATTTGCTGATATGACATCCATGACCTCAAATTGTCTGACAATTGCAGACCCATAAAATGTTACAGAGCTTCCAATACGCGGAATGATGGCATCGATATTATTGATGTCTTGTCCTTTATAATGAATACTCGGTTTACCTTGTTGTATTCCTACATAGCATTTACTATGATCCATGACGATACATTCATGCCCCCGTGCTATTGCTGCTTCTACCAGACGTCGTGTCGAATAGATGTTTTTGTTTGTCGATAAGACTGCTATTTTCACAAATATGCGTATTAGTGTTTATTATAAAACAAGAGAACTCTATAATTAGTTTTTGTTATTAGAAGGAGTTGGATGCTAAATTCTTTTTAGAAACATCTACAAGAAATTTTTTGCTAATAAAATTTCTACCTAATAACATAGGGTATGACATGGAAGATCGATCACGTAGTGACAATTTGATATCATATAGCTGGTCAAACATCCTGATTTTTGTAAGAAATATATGTCTGGTTTCGGTTTGCCCAAATGAACTTTTGACGACGCGCTCGCGGTGTATCGGAAAAGTAATGGTGAGGATTTCTTCGTCTTCCAAATGCGGCCGAATGTGACAAGTAATAAAACGCTTATCGTCTTTTTCGGTGACCACAAAATCCTCACAATGTAAAACTGAAGTGTCCGCTCCGGTATCAATCTTGGCTTCGATATTGTACATCCCGAATTCTGGAAGATCAATAATCTCAACACGACCGATGATAAGCTTCTCCTTCACTAGAAAATATTATTCGTAAATAAATGTGCCGTATGGCGATTGTACAGTGACTTTTTTGCTGTCAGCAGCTTCGACACGTCCTACGATCTGTGCTGGAATACCGAAAGACTCTGAAATCGCAATGATGTCTTGCGCAATCTCTTCCGAAACATATAATTCCATGCGGTGACCCATGTTGAACACTTTGTACATTTCTTGCCAATCTGTATTTGATTCTTTTTGGATCAATTCAAAAAGTGGAGGAATAGGAAACAAGTTGTCTTTGATGACATGCACCTTGTCCACAAAGTGAAGTACTTTAGTCTGTGCACCTCCCGAACAGTGTACCATTCCATCAATTTGTGCGCGGTATTTGTCTAATATTTGTTTGATAACAGGAGCGTATGTACGTGTTGGCGATAATACCAGTTTCCCCGCAGTCACTTCTTCTCCTGTCTCTGTTGTGATTTTATCTGTCAAAGCTTTGCCACCGGCAAATACCAAATCGTAAGGTACTGCTGGATCAAAGCTTTCAGGATATTTTTCTGCAATATATTTGCTGAATACATCATGACGCGCTGATGTTAATCCATTGGATCCCATTCCGCCATTGTATTCTTTTTCGTAAGTCGCTTTTCCGTATGAAGCTAGACCCACAATGACATTTCCTGGCTTGATTTTATGATTCGAAATCACGTCTTCGCGTTTCATGCGGCAAGTCACGGTACTATCCACAATGATCGTGCGTACTAGGTCACCCACATCGGCAGTTTCTCCACCTGTAGAGTAGATACCTACACCCATTTCACGCAGTTCAGCCAAGATTTCTTCTGTACCGTTGATGATTTCAGCGATTACTTCACCTGGAATGTTGTTTTTGTTACGACCGATAGTCGAGGATAAGATGATATTATCAATTGCTCCCACGCACAATAAGTCATCCAGGTTCATAATGATGGCATCTTGAGCAATACCTTTCCATACCGAGATATCACCCGTTTCTTTCCAATACACATATGCTAAAGAAGATTTTGTACCAGCACCATCGGCATGCATAATGTTGCACCATTGTTCATCACCACCCAATATATCAGGGATGATTTTACAAAAAGCTTTCGGGTATAAACCTTTGTCAATATTTTTTATGGCATTGTGTACATCCTCTTTCCCAGCGGATACACCTCTTTGGTTGTATTTTAAGTCTGACATCTTGCCACAAAAATAATCAAAGCAGATGATTATAGCGAAAGTTTTTTACAAACACTGTCAGGCAGTTTTCCACGACTAAATTTTGATAATTTCCCAATGCTGCAAGAGTTTATCTACAGAGAATTGTGCATTGGCAGGACTGCTGCTCGGTAAGGTGATATAGCTGAGGTGATCGTGCTTTTGAAAATACTTGTCAAAAAGTTTTTGAGCCTTCTGACCGTTGAATATAATTTTTGTAATAGTGGGATGGTGTGATAATAATTGCGGAATGGGGTTAGGAATCGCTTCCGAAATCGCTGTATCCATGCTTCCGGGGCGTACAGCCGAAGCACAAACATCCCACAGGGCAATTTGGTTTTCTTCTAAAAGTGCTATTCTTTGTGCGTAATCCGTTGAAAATTCCTTTCCGAATAGAGCAAACAATATTTTCCAGAAGCGATTTTGCGGATGGGCATAATACTGTTTTTTTGCGATTGATAAATCACCGGGTAAAGATCCTAATATTAAGATTCTAGGCTTTAGAGGAAGGATAGGGGCAAAAGATTGTTTGAGCATGATTTCTTAGTTATTTACAAAAAGGATTCATTTCAAATACCTGAAAAATTAAGGACATAAAATGGTTCATACACGCATCTAATTCTAAAAGAATTTGTCGAATTGTCCCTCATTTCACTCGCCTCAGATTCATAGGAGAGGTCGTCGACTTTGTTCAGATACTGTTGATCCTATGGTTTTTAAAGTTTTAATCTGTGTATTTTATCATCTTAATATGCAGGAATCCTATGAAAAACTTTGGTGAAAAAGTAATGGAATCTGTGGAGGAACTTTCTTCTGCTTTAAAATCGAAATCAACTTTTTCATTGGAAAATTGATGAATCATATAACCATAAGGTTTAAATATGGAATTTATCTCATCTTTGAAGTTGGAATAAAATAAAACTTGATTTAAAAGTTCATTCGGTGACAATTCATGAATTTCGTTCTTTCTTAAAAAATCGCTCACTTTTTTTTGATTAAATTTAAAATTGTATTGCGATAATATACCATCCGAAAATCCAAGATTAAATGTGGATGAATCAGGATAAGCACTGAAATATTTTGGTAGTAGGTCTTTTAGCTTTTCTATAGATTCGTGGAGAGAGATAAGATTTTGATGCTGACGTCGAATGCCGATATAATTTTGCGATATATCAAATAAATAAACACTGGAATCGATGGTAGAGAGATTTACATAATGTTATCTCGACTTTGTCAATACGCTATCGTGGTTTGCCAGAGCATCGCTTGATTTCTCTTGATTTGTCTTTTGCGAGGGACTGCAACTGTAAATAGATAAAATCAAATATAAATATATAATAGGTCTCATAGTGCTAATCATTTGAAACCTAATATACGTTTTTTACAACAATCCCTGCTTCTCTTCCATCTCGAAAACGGAGTCAATTTGCCACTTCAGAGGATCTTTTGATGCTGCTACGGCCAATTTATCGCAGCGCTCATTTAAAGCATGTCCCGCATGACCTTTCACCCAAACCAACTTCACATCGTGCAGTTTGTAGGACTGCATCAATCGCATCCACAAGTCTTTATTTTTCTTGCCAGCAAAACCTTTTTGAATCCATCCGTTGATCCATTTTTTATCAATAGCATCGATAAAATATTTGGAGTCGGAATAGATGGTGACTTTTTGTTTAATATTCTTTAAGGCTTCCAGGCCGACGATAACAGCCATCAATTCCATGCGGTTGTTGGTCGTTCTGCGGTAACCGCCTGAAAATTCTTTTTCAATAAGTTTGCCTTGAAATTCTGGATTCGTCCCGGTATAGATGGTCCGTAATATCGTTCCATAACCGCCCGGTCCAGGGTTGCCGCTTGAAGCCCCATCAGTATATAATTCAATCATTAGGCACAAAATTACGATTTTGTATCCATTATTGCTGTTTGTCCTTTCGAAATCCTTAATTTTAAATAATAACCTATATCATGTTATGAAAAAGAAACTTTTGGCAGTTTTGTCCTGCTTTTTTACCCTTCCTTCGTTAGCCCAAGACGTGCAACCTCCAACATCTAAAAAGATGGAGTGGTTTGACGATGCTAAATTGGGAATCTTTATTCATTGGGGAATATATGCTGTAGATGGACTCTCGGAATCATGGTCATTTTTTAATAATTATACGAGTCACGACAACTACCTGAAGCAGCTGGATGGTTTCACAGCACATAATTATAATCCGCAAGAATGGGTGAATTTGATTGAAGAGTCTGGAGCTAAATACACCGTCATTACTTCCAAACATCATGACGGCATTGCTTTGTGGGATACAAGAGGCGAAAAGGGGCTTTCCACGGTTAAAGATGCCCAGGTCAAAAAAGATGTCTTGACACCATTTGTCAAAGCGGTCAAAGCTTCTAGCTTGAAAACCGGGCTTTATTTTTCATTGCCCGATTGGAGTCATCCGTATTACGATATCAAGACTCGCACACAAAAGCGATATACTATACAAGAAGATACAAAACTTTGGGGCTCATTTGTCGATTTTTACCAAACCCAATTAAAAGAGCTTTCTCAACAATATAAGCCTGATTTGTTGTGGTTTGATGGTGATTGGGAACATTCATCCGAAGAGTGGAGAGCAGAAGAAAGTTTAGCATTATTACGAAAATATAATCCTAACATAATCATCAACTCGAGACTCAATCATCATGGGGACTACGAAACTCCCGAGCAAGGTATTCCTGTGGTGCGTCCACAAAGCCGTTATTGGGAATTGTGCTACACGATGAATGATTCATGGGGATTTCAGCATTTCGATACCAATTATAAAACGCCAAATATGATAGTGCGTACATTGGTAGATTGCATCTCCATGGGTGGAAATTTATTGTTGGATATTGGTCCAAGGGCGGACGGAACTATTCCAGAAGAACAAGTTTCGATTCTGAAGGAGCTAGGTCGCTGGACAAAGAAGCATGCAGAAGCGGTCTATGGCACGCGTGCCGGAATAGGATTTGATTGTATTAAGGAAAAAACGGCTTTTTCAAAAGATGGTAAAACGTTGTATGTTTATTTGGATGCTTTGAAAGGAGGAGTAAAATTAAAAGGTTTTATGGGGATCCCTAAAAATGTTCGTGTGGTTGGTGATCATAATACAAAACTAGATTTTCGTCATGAAGACCATGAAATGATTATCTCTTTGGATAAAGCTATGTTTGACCCTACTGTAACAGTGATTGCTATAGATTTTGTAGAAAAGCCTTTATTTTCTTTAAGTATCATCAAAACTACACCGAGACCTGAAAATATTATAAAAAATACAAATGCTAAAGAAGCAATTTTGTCCATTGCACAATGGACCGATTATGGTGTAAATCTATTCAATAATACATTGAACGACGATGGTAGTAAAATGGATGATAACTTAGTTTTTGCTTCTGAAGATGTCATAAAATGGGTGAAAAAACATGCCGAAGTATTGCATGATGCAACAGCTGGCATTGATGCGAATCACTATACTGGCTATTCGGCGCTCTCGCCTGATAGACAGACCTTGTATCTTTTTGTCGAAGGTAAACCCACTGGTCCAATTGCTTTAAAAGGAATAAAAAACGCCATAGCGAGAATACGTATTGTAGGAGAGGGGTCTATGATTAATCACAAAATTTATAATAAATTGTATTGGTCTGATAGACCCGGTATTATCTATATCGATGTGCCGGAAGATCGTCTAGATAATCATATGACTGTAATCGCAGTGCTATTGGACAAACCGATAGAGCTACACAAAGAAGAAGTGAAAGCTATCGAAAGTAATTTATAAAAAAATTGGATTCGGAATGCTTAATAAGGTATTCCGAATTTTCTTTTTAGGGGTCTAAAAATTATAGAAGTCAATACGACAATCAATAAACCGATAATACATCCTACTGCCACCGAACCAAATCGATAAATAGGGGCTTCAACAAATCCTGTTTGATGCGGCTGAACCATAATAATCAGCAACGCTACTAATGCTACGCGTGCCATATTTAATACATTGAATAATCGACAAACAATAATAGTAACGAAAATTCCAAGGATGATGGTGTATACATTCGGCTCCAAAAAAAAGAGCATGACCATTGCAACGGCGGAGCCTATAAAGTTTGATTTGAATCGTTCGATGGACAGTCTTCTAGTATCCTTTTCTTCGGGAGAGATAACCAGTATGATGGATAATAAAGTCCAGAATAACTCGAAATCAGGATATGTAATGTATAGTTTATACCCAATTAAAAAACCGATACAACATCGAATGATATAAATTAACACAGGCGAGGAAGCAATTCTTTTTAGTATAACGTCGAGCATTAACGGTGTTGATTTTGAGCTACAAAATTAAGCATTGTATTATCTTTCCTACAATCTATTTTGTGTTTTTAAGTTAACACTAGACTTTGTAAGTTTGATTAAGCAATTTTAATAATTGAAATATTTTAATCTGTTATACTATGCATTACCGTTTTTTAAATTTTGTTCTCTGCCTGATATCTGTATTCATGCTGAGTAGCATGCACACGAAGTCTGAAAGACCGAAGTCTTCGACAAAAAGTCTAATAACTCTGACTTACAATATTCATCACGGTGCGCCGGACAAATCGGATGAAGTAAATCTAAAGGATATAGCCCATGTAATCAAAAAAAGCGGTGCTGCACTCGTGGCTTTGCAAGAGATCGATGTGAATGTTCCCCGTTCGGGAAATACGCATCAAGCTGAGGAACTTGCTAAATTGCTGGATATGCATTTTTATTTTTCCAAATCTATCGATTATAGTGGGGGAGAATATGGCGTAGCAATATTAAGTAAGTATCCATTGAGTAATACGCGTAATGAACTTCTGCCTATGCCGACTTCGGGAGAGCAACGAAGTATAGCATTAGCAACGGTAAATTTGCCGGGAGATAAATCTATAGAATTTGCTTCAACACATCTTGACCTGAACGCTGAAAACCGTATGGCGCAGGTGATACATTTGAATGAATTGAGTAAAAGACTAAATAAGCCTTTATTCATTGGAGGAGATTATAATGCCCAACCTCATGCCGCTGAAATGCTCGCTTTGAAAAAGGAGTTTACTCTGTCCTGTTTGGATGAATGTCCGCTGACTATTCCCGTAAAAAATCCGTCCCGAGCGATTGATTTTGTAGCACACAATAAATTGGCTTCTAATCAATTTAAACTACAGTATACTACCGCGATGGAAGGGGAGTATGCTTCTGACCATTTGCCGCTGATTGCGATATACACATATGCATACTAATGAGCGATGCTAAAAACACAAAAACCTTCCAATCGGAAGGTTTTTGTGTTTATTTTGCAGTGATGCTGACTTTGCCCTCACGCCCTGGAGATCCTGAATAGATCTGACCTTGTGGTACACCTCGGAGTCCGGGAGCACTGCTGCGGATTTGATCATAAATATTTCTCAAATCAGATGCTGCTACCACTCTCAAGCCTCCTGGTGTGGTGTCTGTATGTAAATAATTTTTTGCTTTTTTGTTGGTGGTTTGAGGATGAATACCCTTACTGTCGTATTTTAAATTGATGTCACCGGCATCACCATTGGGATGAGTTCTAAATCCATTCGTCGCATCCAATCCCTTGGCGACGATATAAAGTGATCCTAATTTTTGGAAGTTGAAATCTAAATCAAAATTAGACGCATTGTTTTTACCCCCTACACCGCTAATAAAAGCTCTATCACCTATTTCAGCGTAATTAACAGTGATTTTCACATCTTTTTTACCATAAAACTGCAACGAGGAACGGTCTTTCATGATTAAGGTGTCAATGTAGATGACTACGGAAGAATCTCTGCTGTCAAAAACTTCTTTTTGCTTTTTGTCCAAGACCAATTTTGATATTTTTATCTCATCAGTCTGCGCCTGTATAGTGGCTGTCATGGCAATCCATGAAAACAGTAATCCTATTATTGTGCTAAATCTCATAATGAGCTCCTTTCTTTTATTCTTGTAAATAGCGTACGATAAGTTTTGCCGTACGAGAGGATGCGCCAGGTTCTCCAAGTTTTTCGGCTAGAACATCATAATTCTCCATTATACTTGCGCGATGTTCCGCATCCATTATTATTTTTCCAACTTCTTCCTTGATATCGCCTGTCGTACAATTCTCCTGTATCAACTCAATTACAGACAGATAATCATTGATAAGGTTTACTAATGAAATAAATTTGACTTTAATAAGTTTTCGGGCTATCCACACCGAAATAGGATTTGCTTTGTAGACTACAACCTGAGGAACTTTCAAAATTCCCGTTTCTAAGGTGGCTGTGCCGCTTGTCACCACAGCTACTTCGGCATTGCGCAGCAAATCATAGGTTTGATCAAAAACAATGGGTATATCCAGATTGCCGATATATTTTTCGTAGTAGGCTTTGTCAAAATTAGGTGCACCTGCGATGACCAACTGATGTTTTGGAAATGAAAAACTCAATTCCACCATTTCGGGAAGTATTTCATCGATTTCCATTTTGCGGCTGCCAGGAAGTAAGGCAATGATTGGTTCTTCCGAAAGGTTATTGTCCTGCCTGAAATTTGGATTAAACGTGTAATCCGAAATCGCATCCAGTAAAGGATTGCCAACGTAATCTACCTTCATTCCGAAACGCTTGTAAAAATCGACTTCAAAAGGAAGGATACAAAACATATGGTCCACCACTTTTTTGATTTTGTGAACACGACCTTGATTCCAGGCCCATATTTTAGGAGAAATATAATAGCATACTCTAATACCTTGTTTTTTGGCGAATGAAGCGATTTTCAGATTAAAGCCCGGAAAATCAATCAAGATTATCGTATCAGGACGATATTTTAAGATATCTTCTTTTACAGTTTTGAGGTTTTTAGAGATGGTTTTTAGATTTTTGAGTACTTCTACAAACCCCATAAATGCCATTTGAGAAGTATGAATCAAAGCAGTCTGACCGGATGCTTCTTGCATCTGATTGCCGCCTACTATTCTAAAATCAGCCTGCGGATCTTCAATTTTCAATGCTTTGATCAAATTAGCGCCATGCAAATCTCCTGATGTTTCTCCTGCTACAATATAATATTTCATGTATATCTCCTTTTGAATCCTTAAAGATAAGTATTCTTTAAGGATGGATGCAGAAATCTAACACATTCCATAATGGGGCAGGAAAAAAATTACATAAAATCAAAAAAGGTGATCCTTGACAGAATCACCTTTGGGGATCAATATTTTTATGTTGGCTAGATACCTAATTCAACTTGGAACATCCCGCCCCAAGCGTTTTTATTATGCGCATTCGAATAGATGCCATCTTTGACCGTATAATTTGCGTTTAGCTGAAATTTCAATCGATGGGCTTTCATGTATTTTGTCAATCCCAGTTCAAGAACTTCAGTTTGATTCTCGAAGGAGGCAATTTGCTGATGTGGTTTTACGTAAGTGTAGCGGGCAGCTACTTCATATCCTTTATTCAATAGATAGGACGTCTGTTGATTCACACCCCACCCTTTGTACGCATAGGTTTGCTCCGATGGATCTTCTTCCAGGACATTCAGCGGATTGTCTACATCCCGACGCATATATTCGACTTGATAGGCAAAACCTTGGTATTTGAATATGGCATCTGCAAACCCGGTTTTGAGGGTGAATGGATTTAAAACATACTTGCCCAATTGTCCACCTTCACGAATGGTCCGGTCATTATAGCTGTAGCCACCGCCAATGGAAAGTTTAGGTTTTTCTTCTCGTTCGAGGTCGCCTTCTGAATAGTCGCCCGAGTTTTCAAATTCGCCCAAAGGCAAAAATTCAATCCGGCCGGTATAGGCTAGACCATCATCTGTCGACAAAGCAGGTCTTCCTTCCCCCGTGGAGATAGCTGCTTTGGCATTGATTGGCATACTCCCAATTTTCTTACTAAGATTGAGCGTAATACCAAAATCACGGTCTACCGTGAAATTGTTGTTTACCAAAGAACGATCCGCAAATTGGAGCTGTCCAGAGGAATTTACCCGTTGTCTGTTGCCTGGTAGCTTATTTTGACCGAAGGAAATATAAAAATCATCCGAAAAATTATAAAATACGACTGCATCGCGGACGATATTGGCGATACCTGTGTCATCAAAATCTTGGTCGCCACGTGTGAACGCTAATTGTACGGAGTATGAGATTTTTGGCGTGTAAATGTATCCATCCATCCGCATACGCAATCGGCGGATTCTTGCGTCAAATTTGCCATTATTCTCATTATCTATTACGTTGCTGAAACCTAGACGGTTTTGCATACGAAATCTAAAGTTGGTATAGAATAAGGAGTCTTTGGATGTGTATTGAATGCCTTTGAAATTCAAAATAGTGGCACGGTCATCGCGCTCCTGTGCCTGCACAGAGTTGGATACAAAAAAAATAAATGCTGCAGCTGCAGCATATGCCTTGTTAAGTTTCATCTTAGGTAGTTAAGTTTATATTCTAACTAGTTTTATTGTATGTGTATGCTGTTAAATTTAATTTTAACCTAACACAAATATATACTTACATTCTGGAAAAACTTGAGAATTTTAAATAAGTAATAAATTTATTAATACCTATAATTGGTTTATGCATATCCACGAACCTCACGTGCTAAATACAATTATTGTAACTCTTCCTCTGCTTCTCGGGCGTCTATTTGATGTTGCTTGTAGTTTTCGATGGCATTTTTGCTGGCTTTTTGTGACACATAGATCGCTACAATCGCAATTACGGTGACTACCGATAGTCCCCAAGCATATTTGCGCTTATCTTGCTTTACTAACCAGTACATAACGAAGATATAGGGGATAGCGAAAATGATGTAAAATATAATGCTTGGACCAACCATGATTTTTAATTTATTGTGAATACCACAAAATTAGAGTATTTAATAGGATAAACAAAATCAAGTAAGTATATTGAATTAAAATGTGATAGGAATATGATGTGTCAAAATGATTTTAAACATTTCAACGAATAGTAAGTCTTATTGACATATTAGTGGAATTGCTGATGAGGCATTTTATTTTTTTGAAAAAAACAACATTTCAATTGCATAAACAAAAAAATAATTTAATACTTTTGCGCAGTCAGATTTAAGAAAGAAAACATTTTAAAACAATGTATTTTAAAAGAGCCAATAGCACTACCCAAAGACAAGCTTTCAACAAGCTTGTACAGCTGCTTATTGCCTCTTTTACGAAGTTGAATTGTCCAATTCTGCGATTTCGACGACCTATTCTGCCTCGAGCTTGATTCCAGAGGCAGAGCACATTCGTTTCATTAGAATTCGTGTAGCTCTACGAATTTATTTACCCATAGTTATTTTATTATTTGCACATCAGTGCGTTAATTATTAGGTCGACATCTTAAGATGACAATTTCAGATTTTTTAATTATTCCTGCGACAGCTGAACACGTAGTACATGCTGAAGCAATCTGTAGCGAAATGTTTGAGTCTGCAAAGGCTCGTGGAACGGGTATTGCCAGACGTAAGCCGGAGTATATCGCCAATAAGATCGTAGAAGGAAAAGCAGTCATTGCCTTACACAAGGATGGTCGCTGGGCAGGGTTTTGCTATATAGAAACCTGGTCGCATGGTGATTATGTGGCCAATTCTGGTCTTATCGTAAGTCCAGAATTTCGTAAAGTAGGTCTGGCAAAAGCGATTAAAAAACGTGTTTTCGAACTTTCGCACGAAAAATATCCTAAAGCTAAGATCTTTGGGTTGACTACGGGTTTGGCGGTAATGAAGATTAACTCCGAACTGGGCTATGAGCCTGTCACGTATTCTGAACTGACACAAGATGAGGAATTTTGGGCGGGCTGTAAAAGCTGCATCAACTATGATATCTTGGTGAGCAAAGAGCGCAAAAACTGTATGTGTACGGCCATGCTTTGGGATCCGGAGGAAAAAGCCAAAGAACTACAAGAGCGATTGAAACGAAGAGCAGAAGCCAAAGAACGTTTGGAAAGAATTTCGAAAAAACAATCCTTGCTGAAGCGTATTGAAGCAAAACTGTGGGGCAGTACCAAAAAGATTATTGCTACGGTATTTCCAGTGGGCGTGAAAACAGCAAAGAATTATAATTAGTACATTTGTAAAGCTTTAGGAATAAAGCTTATTACTCTAAAATATAGCATAAAAGAATGAAAAAAGTAGTTTTAGCATTTAGTGGTGGTCTAGATACATCGTTTTGTTGTATTTATCTATCCAGAGATTTGGGCTTAGAAGTACACTCTGTAGTCGTTAATACAGGTGGTTTCTCGGCTGAAGAAATCAAGAATATCGAGGCTCGTGCGTATGAGTTGGGCGTGAAATCACATACTACAATCGACGAGACTGAAAACTACTACCGCGATACTATTAAATATTTGATCTTTGGTAATGTATTGAAAAATGCAACTTATCCATTGTCTGTATCTGCTGAGCGTGTTTGTCAAGCTACGGCTATCGCCAATTATGCGAAGAAAATTGGTGCGGAGTCTGTAGCGCACGGTTCTACAGGAGCGGGTAATGATCAAGTTCGTTTTGATATGATTTTTAACACTTTGATTCCTGGTGTTGAAATTATTACGCCAATCCGCGATCTTAAATTATCACGTGAGGCAGAAATTGACTATTTATCACAACATGGTTTTCCATATAGCGCTGAAAAGGCTAAATATTCGATTAATAAAGGACTTTGGGGTACTTCAGTGGGTGGTGCGGAGACATTGACATCCAACCAATACTTGCCAGAATCCGCTTGGCCTACAGCTGCGACTTCTACAGAGCCGCAAACGGTAACTATTGATTTCGAAAAAGGCGAACCTGTAGCATTGAATGGTGAAAAAATTGGTGCTGTTAAAGTTATTCAGCAATTACAAGATTTAGCACAACCATATGGAATAGGTCGTGACATTCACGTAGGAGATACGATTATCGGTATCAAAGGACGTGTAGGTTTTGAGGCTGCTGCTCCGATTATCCTAGTGAAAGCACACCATACCTTAGAGAAACATACACTTACGAAATGGCAATTGGCTTGGAAAGACCAAATCGCTGGTTTCTACGGAAACTGGATGCACGAAGGTCAGACGCACGATCCAGTAATGCGTGATATCGAAGCATTTTTGTCTTCATCGCAAGAAACCGTAACCGGTCGCGTTATTGTGGAATTGCACCCATACCGTTTTGTGATTATAGGTATCGAATCGGAACACGATTTGATGAATAATAAATTTGGTAGCTACGGTGAGATGAACGAAGGTTACACAGGCGATGACGTAAAAGGATTCTCAAAAATCTTCGGAAACCAAACGATTATTTGGCATAAAGTAAATAGCAAAGGTTAATGATTACTTTTGGTAAATTAGATAATTTACATGATTTAGTAGGCCTATTCGATAAATATAGAATCTTTTATAAGAAAGATTCCGATTTAAATGGGGCCAAGCAATTCTTATCTGCACGTATCAAGAATCAAGAATCTGTTATTTATATCTATTACGATAAAAATATTGCGGTAGGGTTCACACAGCTCTACCCAACATATTCTTCAGCACGAATGGTCAAAAACTGGATTTTGAATGATTTATTCGTGCTAGTAGAATATAGAAACACTGGAGTAGCTACTCAGTTAATAAATAAAGTTATTGAATTTGCTAAATCCAACGACGCAAATTTTGTACAGTTAGAAACCCAAGTTGATAATTTCGTAGCACAAAAGCTCTATCAACATTTAGGCTTTGAGTTGCAGGAACCTGATAAAGAATTCCTGCTTTACAAGAAGTTTATATAAACCTTAACTTTCACTATGAGCAAAATAAGAGTAGGCATTATTGGTTCGGCAGGATATACGGGAGGCGAGTTATTACGTATTTTGATATTTCACCCGAATGTAGAAATTGTATTTGCGAATTCGGCTTCGAATGCTGGGAATAAATTGTATGACGTACACAATGATTTATTTGGCGATACAGAATTAGAATTCTCATCAGATTTTCATTCCAATATTGATGTGTTGTTTTTATGTGTGGGACATGGTGACGCACGCAAATTTTTGGAAGCAAATCCGATTGATACCGGGGTAAAGATTATTGATTTATCACAAGATTATAGATTGCGTGCGAATACTTCATATAAGGGGCAAGAATTTGTGTACGGGCTGCCAGAATTGAATCGCGAAACAATCAAAACGGCGCAGTATATAGCTAATCCAGGATGTTTTGCAACGAATATTCAATTGGCTTTATTGCCATTAGCGTCGAAAGGTTTATTGCCGGATCAGATTCATATCAATGCGACGACGGGTTCTACGGGTGCGGGACAAAGGCCGGGTGCAACGACGCATTTCTCTTGGCGCAATAATAACTTGTCAGCTTACAAATCGTTTGAACATCAGCATTTACAAGAGATCTCCGAATCTCTAAATCAATTGCAAGATGGATTTCTCCCTCATTCCGACAAATCCTTGTTAGAGCGGGCCGCAGAGAAGATCAATTTTGTGCCACAAAGAGGGGATTTTACGAGAGGTATATTTTCTTCCATGTATGTAGATTCTGATCTTACAGAAGAAGGAGCTTATGAATTGTATAATTCGTATTATGCATCTCATCCTTTTACGTCGGTTTCTAAAGCTAATATTGATTTAAAGCAGGTCGTAAATACGAATAAATCCATTATTCATTTAGAAAAGCACGGTAATAAACTGTTAATTCTCAATGCTACCGACAATTTATTGAAAGGAGCTTCTGGACAAGCGGTTCAGAATATGAATTTGATGTTTGGTTTGGACGAAAGAGCAGGGTTAAATTTAAAATCCGTAGGATTTTAATCCATAAAAGATTTATATTTTTGTAAAGCCATCAGGATATGATGGCTTTATTATTTTCTATGGTATTCGATTCACAAAATATTTCCAAAATCAATTTCAAGAATGAAATTTTAGCAGGCTTGACGGTGTCCATGACCATGATTCCGGAGTCATTGTCATTTGCTATTCTTGCGGGGCTTACGCCGCTAATGGGCTTATATGCCGCATTTTTGATGGGGATCGTAACAGCGATATTGGGCGGAAGACCGGGATTGGTGTCAGGTGGCGCCGGAGCGACGATTGTTGTCCTGATGGCTTTGATTGTATCGCATGGCGTGGAATATTTGCTAGCTACCGTTATATTGGCAGGGTTGATTCAAATTCTTGTAGGGCTCTTCAAGCTAGGGAAATTTGTGAGACTGATACCTCAGCCTGTTATGTATGGCTTTCTTAATGGACTAGCCATCATTATCTTCATGGCTCAGGTGCAACAGTTTAAAGTCGTAGAAAATGGTATATCTTCTTGGATGACCGGGACAAATCTATACATCATGGGAGGTCTTACTTTAATGACCATTCTTGTCGTATTGGGATTTTCTCGATTAACTAAAGCTATACCGGCATCCTTGGTCGCTATTATTCTTACATCCGCTCTGGTTTTTTTCTTTCACATAGACACCAAAAAAGTGTTGGACATAGCATCTGTTAGTGGCTCTCTGCCTACTTTTCATATTCCTATGGTTCCTGTGAATTGGGAAACATTGGAAATTGTATTTCCATATGCTTTGATTATGGCAGGAGTAGGGCTGGTAGAATCATTGCTGACATTGAGCATGGTGGATGAAATTACCAATACCAAAGGAAATTCCAACCGTGAAGCGATGGCACAAGGCACAGCCAATATGGTCAATGGTTTTTTTGGAGGAATGGGGGGCTGTGCGATGGTGGCTCAGACATTGGTCAATCTGGATGCGGGTGCGCGTACAAGAATAGCCGCAGCCGTAGGTGCGTTGGGTATTTTGGCAGTTATCCTTGTAGGCGGTCCTGTGATTGAGCAGATCCCAATGGCGGCCTTGGTAGGGGTGATGATGATGGTTGCAATAGGAACATTTCAATGGGCATCGCTGAGGGTTCTTAATAAGATGCCAAAATCAGATATTTTCGTAGGAATATTAGTCGCTGCTATTACAGTTTTTCTTCACAATCTAGCATTAGCTGTCTTGATTGGTGTTGTAGTTTCTGCTTTAGTTTTTGCGTGGGATAATGCCAAACGTATTCGGGCACGTAAATCTGTTGATGCATTTGGAAATAAGGTTTATGAAATATATGGTCCGTTGTTTTTCGGCTCCACCTCAAATTTTATAGATAAATTCGATATTCAGGAAGATCCTGACCTCGTTATTGTCGATTTCAAAGAATCGCGGGTAGTGGATATGTCGGCTATCGAAATATTAAATAAGCTTACTGAAAAGTATGCTAAAGTCAATAAGAAAGTTGTCCTAAGACATTTAAGCAAAGACAGTATTCGTCTTTTAGAAAATGCGAAAGGAATTATTGAGGTGAATATCGAAGAAGATCCGACGTATAAAGTAATGCCTTAAGTAAGGATTAATATACTTTAGGTTTTTCTAACAAATCTGTCACGTATCCAAGGATTTCGATTTCGCTGTCGCCATCTTCTAACATCGAAAAGGTCAGATAGGCTGCATAAATTTCGGCGCTGAATACAACATGCTTATCACTAATGATTTCATCTACAACATGTTCGTATACATGAATGCCTATATGCGTGAGTTCATTATGTAGATTGGTGGAAATGGTATTGTGACTTTCTCCTGAAGCGAACCCAACAATTATATGAAGAATTATTTTATCATAAATTTTGGGATCAGAAAAATACTGTAAATACTCTTCGTAATTAAAACGTTGTTTAGCACTATTGACTATTTTGTCCCAAATCAGGAATTCTGTTTTAGTTTGCATAGTAGAGCGTGTTTATAAGTGGTTACATAAATATAAGCAAAAGATTTTTAATATCCCTAACTATTTTCCTGCGTCTTATTGATTGTCAATATGTAAGCTTTAAGCTTTTGGAATACATATAATAGATAATTTGTATTTTAGAATTCTAAAATATCACTATGGAAATAAGCTTGAAAGGGAAAAATGCGTTAGTCGGAGGGAGCACCTCTGGTATAGGAAAAGCAATAGCACTGCAATTGGCCAACTGTGGCGCCCATGTAACATTGGTCGGTAGAAATGAGGAGAAACTTCAAGAGACCTTAAAAGAGCTGCGTACAGATGTGGACCAACATCATACCTATATCGTAACCGATTATTTGGATCATGAAAAATATGTAAGCCACATGGATGAGTATTTTGAAACACATGCCGTAGATATTTTGGTCAATAATACGCAAGGACCTAATCCTGGTACTGTCTTACAACTGACCGAAGCAGATTATCAGCAAGCCTTTAATCTGTTGTTTCAAAATGCGGTGTATACGACCCATCTGGCGCTTGCTAAGATGCGAGAAAATGGTTTCGGGCGGGTAATAAATGTTTCTTCAATGACTGTAAAGGAACCTCAAGACAATTTGATCCTATCCAATACAATGCGTACCGCTTTAGTATCTTGGTCCAAATCCTTAGCCAATGAAGTTGCAAAAGATAATATTACAGTAAACTCGGTGTTGACGGGTTATTTTGAAACGGAACGATTGACTTCGCTGATGGAAAATCAAGCATCAAAAGAAGGAAATTCTTTTGATGAGGTACGTGCTAATCGAATACAATCCGTACCTGCTAAGCGGCTAGGCAACCCCATGGAATATGGATATCTGGTGGCGTTTTTAGCTTCGGAATATGCTTCTTTCTTAACGGGAGCAAGCATCCCATTAGATGGTGGTATTGCAAAGAGTTTATTTTAAATAAAAAGGCTCCCCAATGGGAGCCTCTATTCGTTATTGATCCCACCATAATTTGGTGTCCAGAGAGACTTCTGCTGGTACATTGTTACCATTCTCTGCACGCTCTGAAGATGGATAAGCGAGGCGTCGAATAAAAGTGGGCAACTTAGCATTCACCGGCATCTTAAAATCTTTGATTTTGTAATCAAATCTTCTTAGATCATTCCAAGCTTCTGGATTTAAATAGGTAATGATATATTTCTCTCTAAATATATCATCAAGCTGTAGATTGCCTTCTCCTACAGCGACTGAAGGACGTGCGAGGTAATCATTGAGTTCTGATGTGCTAACTCCTATTTTATTGAAATTGGCACGTATTCCTGCCAAATAAGCTTGGTAAGCTCTAGGTCTGTTATTCGCTCTTAATGCTGCTTCCGCTTCCAGCATTTTGATCTCCGCAAAAGAAATGATGGTTACAGCCGAGGTGTCTGCGGTTAAAGTCGATTTTCTACTGATGTAACTCTCATCCTTTGCCGAATTCGAACCTATATTTCCTTGGCCATTGACAGTACCTATATAAACGTTTCCGACTTGTGCTTTTTCCGTGATGAATTTGATGCGCGGATCCTCGAAGCCAAATTTAGTCCCATTCAGATGATTGATAAAATTGGCGGAAAGCCAGCCATCAAGTAATAGATTTTCATTATTACGTGCTACTTGTGCCCATGGATTGATTCCATTAAAAATACGCATCCCGGCATCATCTCCATTGGACTGATACGATTTGTCTATGGAATTGAGTACAGCTGCTGCGTTGTAAGCCGGTTTTTTACTAATTTTATTTAATAATCTCGCTTGCAGGGCATAACCTGTTTTTATCCATTTTTGGACATTATTGCCATGAATTAGGTCTGCATTTTGGCCCAATGTGGCTGAAGCGGATTGTTGTAGATTGGCAATTCCTTCGTCTATCAAATTCTTCTGTGCTTCAAATAGTTCTTCTTCCGAATCAAACTTTGGTTGTAAAGTATTTACCTTCAGAAAAGCTTCGGAATAGGGCGCCGATCCCCATAGATCAGCTACTAATCCTAATTGATAGGCCATTAATAGCTTTCCAATCCCCAAATGATGCTGTGCTCCCTCTGCTTCGGATTTGGTAATTAAATCCTGGAGATCCGACAAGGCATAGTATAGTGCATCCCAAGTAGAGGCATTGTTCGTAGGTTCGTAATTATCTGTGGCACTTCCTGGAGTTGGACTCGCCGTATACTGACAATAATTGGAAATAATATAGGCGACATTATAACTATTGAGGGCGGCTTTGTGTGTTGCCGTTGTCAACATGCCGTTGATGTTCGGGTTGTTCACTAAAGATGGATTATCCGTGACCTCAAAATAATCGCCACAGCTTGTATTTAGACTTAGCATAGCTAAGGACATATATACCAAATTCTTAATTTTGTACGTTTTCATAATCTTAAAGGTTAGAAGCCTACATTAATATTAAATAAGAAACTTCGGACAGCTGGGTAAGTCATACCGGCGAAAGCTTCGATGTTCGAACCGCTATTGGTTGTCGTACTTTCGGGATCGAGTCCAGAGTATTTGGTCCAAAGTGCTAAATTATTTCCTGTGAATCCGATAGAAGCATTTTTTACCACGTTACCCGCACCTAACCATTTTTTCGGGAAATTATAGTTGATGGACACCGAACGTAATCTTACCCACGATGCATCTTCGACAAAATATTCGGAGGCTCCGCGGTAATAGTCTCTATAATACCCGTTGCCGTAGTTCACACCATTTACAGGATCTACTCCCTGACCTAACCAAACCTCTTTGGTGTTGGCTGTGCCATCCGCCAATACACCTTCGAAAACACGGTAATCATTGCGATCCAATGTATATTTAGGGTAAGCAAAAGAGGCCAAGTGATTATCCAACTTGTTGTATCGATCTTGTCCAATGCGTGTGTCAATAAGCATATTAAGGGTTACATTTTTGTACGTAAACGTATTATTCCATCCGGCAATCCAATCCGGCTGCACATTACCTAGTTTTTTCTTATTGTTGGCATTGTCTAAGACTGGAAAGCCATTGGCACCAATCAGTAAGGGACGATTAGGATCGATTTCCGTTGTTTGGTCTAGTCCTTGAGCGATTTCTTCTGGCGAATAATATCTTCTCCATGCTCTACCATACAGTATTCCATAGGATTCTCCTGGAATTAATTTCATCTGCACATTACTACTTAAATAGCCACTCTCTTCAGCCACCAAAATTTCGTCCAGTCCCTCATATAAAGAAAGTACCTTATTTCTATTCAGCGAAAAATTGAAGGTGGTATTCCATGATATTCCTTCTCTCCTTAGAGGTGTGGCATCAATGGCTAATTCAAAGCCTCGATTGCGTATATCTCCTGCGTTAATAGCGGCGGTGACATATCCTGTCGTAGAAGTAACAGGTGTCCTTATAATTTGGTCTTTACTTGTAGATTGGTATACGGTCGCATCAATACCCAATCTGTTTTGGAAAAATTTTAATTCTAAACCAGCTTCATAAGCTTCTGTGAATTCCGGTCTTAACTCGGGGTCGCCTAATAAACTGGCGCGCGTGAAGCCCGTGTATCCTACAGGCAAATTTTGGTAGATGGCAGAACCCACACTTGTGGAATACGCCAAAGCATCTTTACCAATTTTTGCAAAAGATCCTCTAAGCTTACCATAGCTTAATGCACCCTCGGTATCTAAATGTTCACTGAAAATCCACGATGCCGTTGCCGATGGATAGAAGAATGAATTATTAGGTTTTAGCAAGGAGGATGTCACATCATTTCTTCCAGTAATATTAAAGAATAAATAATTCTTATAATTAAAGGCTAACTCACCAAAAAAACCCATCAGGCGATATTTCTCCCCTCCGGACCACGCGCTTACGATTTTTGCATTACTTAAATTATACCAGTTGTAAATCGTTAAATCTCCACCTTCTGTATTTTCATTTACGACATCTCTATCGTATAAATCATGTCCCAGCCTTAATGTTGCTGTAAAATCATCATTAAACTGTTTGGTGATGTTTGCTATAAATGTGCTGTTGATAGCACGAAATTTTGTGTCATATACACCAATCAAACCTCTACCGGGTGCAGCTGTCACGCCATTATTACTCAATTCATATTCTCCAGGCAAGCCCTGCATACCTGGTGCTTTTGCCGTGCGGTTATCTCTATACATATCCAATCCCACACGATAATTAAAATCTAACCAACTTAATGGTTTGTAAGAAGCGTTGAACGAACCAACCATGCGCAAGACATCATCTCTAAATTGGTTGGATAAAGATTGTGCGATGGGATTTACGTTGTCATTGGAATATCCGCCAACCGTGCCATCTGGTTTGAAAATGTCTTGCCGCACATCATGACGATGTGACCAATACACCAACTGTTCCATATATCGTGCCGCGCGTCCTCTTAGTCCCCCCGAGTTATTGACCGCCATGCTGGCGCCAAAATTCACTTTCTCACTGGCTTTGAAATTAGTGTTAATACGTCCAGAATAATTTTTGAAGTCCGTGCCGGGCATAATTCCTTTGGAACTAAACTGGGCTAGAGAAGCAAGAAAATTGGCTTTATCATTACCCCCTGAGAGACTTAAACTGTTTTTGAACTGATTTCCGGTGTCAAAAGCTTCCCTAAAGTGATTTTTCAACTTGTCAGGATGGGTGGGGTCTAATTTTTTAGCTTCTTCTATAGTAGGTCCGAAAGCGGGCCAAAAAGATTGTGGATCATATTCATAGGCCCATCCTTGGGTATATACATCTTGGAGTTCGGGAAATTTGTTGGCATTTTCAAAACCTGCTAACCCCGAATAATTGATTCTAATGTCTCCAGCTTTACCTGATTTGGTCGTGATGACTACGACACCATTGGCTCCTCGAAGACCATATAACGCGGTAGCAGCACCACCTTTCAGGATATTTATCGATTCTATGTCATCCGCATTAATATCAGCAGCACGGTTACTTATCCCTCTCTCTGTAGCTCTATTGCCGGTGGTGGAAGTGGAGTTGTCCATAAGAACACCATCGATAACAAATAGTGGGCTATTATCTCGATTAGGGTCCGCAGAATTGATACCTCTAATTTGGATGTTGGCACCCTGTCCTGGTGCACCTCCGGTGCTTGAAATGGTCACACCAGCTACTTTTCCTTGTAAGGCATTCACCACGTTGCTCTGTTTGTTCGCTGTCAGATTTTCGGCGCTAACTTTTTGCGCAGCATATCCCAACGAACGCTCGGAGCGTTCAATACCTAAGGCTGTTACTACCACTTCATCGATCTCTTGATCGTTGGTAGATAACATAATGTTAATGGTTTTGCGACCTGCTACAGCTAGTTCTTGGCTTTGGTAGCCCACAGACGAGATGATGAGTGTAGCATTTTGGTTGGCATTAATGGTGAATAATCCATTTTGATTGGATGTAGCAGCGATGTTGGTACCTTTTACGGTGATGGTAACTCCTGCTAGCGGGGTGCCACTACTGTCCGTAACTTTACCTGCAATAGGAATTTGTTGTGCATTGAGGACTTGCATACCATACGCAAGTACACATGAAAGTGTTAGTATAGCGCTTTTCATACATTTGGGGTTTAGGTGGTTGCCGAGTTTATTTTAAAAGAATTAATAAACTCTAAATATTTATTAACTAAATATAATAATTAAATGGTAGATAAGTTTATAAAAAGAATTTATAATTGAAAGGGAGGTTTGAGGTGATGAAAATTCGAAAATAAAATCATCTTGTAGAATAACCTACGGATATTCAATAAAAAAGGCTCCCGTTTGGGAGCCTTATAGTATGTTAGTTGTTGTAACCGGGATTTTGCTGCTTCGCAATCTCCGAGTTGGCGTTTATTTCCGCTAGTGGAATTGGTAAAATGGTTTTAAAGAAAGATCTGTCAATTGTTTTTTGACGGTGGATAGTGGATATACTTCCTAGATCATCATCAAAGGTGATGGATTTATTCCAGCGCATCATGTCAAAAAATCTATGGCCTTCACCGATCAACTCTTTGGATCTTTCGTCCGCAATCATATCCAAATTTATTGACGCTGTTGTGGCTGCAGCCAAATTAGGTGATCGCTTACGAATAGCGTTCAAATAAGTAGTGGCTTTAACAAGATTTGGAGACGATTGACGTAAAGCAGATTCTGCGGCAATCAAATATACTTCTGATAATCGGATAACTTTGATATTTACAGCCGTAGTATTGCCTTTGCCATCACCTTTTCCCGTATTAGCAGATACATCGGTGCTTCCCGAATATTTGTACAAGGATCCGAAACGGGTATTGGATACTTCGTCGTAGGACATGATAGCTTTTCGTACATCGTCTGGATCTTGCGCTAGACGATTGATAAAACCAGTACTAGCTGTAAAATATCCGGCAGCAATGGTCGTGTTGGGATGTCCTCTTCTTCTATAATATGCACCTAAAGAGGAATTGCCCAAATCACCTTCACCCGGCAATACAGCTAATTCAAAAATTGATTCCGAGCTGAATTGCGTAGACCAAGATGTCAACCACGAATTATTCCCTTCATTGGCATACAATTGATACTGCGTGGCACCAATTACTTCCTCAGCAGCGCTCAAAGCATTCACGAAATCCTCTTGGTAAAGATATACTCTAGCTTGCAATGCTTTGTTTGCATAATAGTTGATAAAACCATTACTTTTGGCCTTATTGAGTAAAGGCTCGGCGTCTTTCAAATCTTGAATGATTTGTTTGTAGTTATCTTCTACCGTACTACGAACCGGTTTGGCATCAAATTCTAATGAAGCTATAGTCAACGGTACACCCAATGCGGATTTATTCTCATTATAAGGCTCACCATACATACGCACAAGATCAAAGTAAATCAATGCGCGTGCCGTCAAAGCTTGGCCTATATACGAGTCGAAATTTTCGGTAGATCCATTTGCTTTTATCTTTTCAATCTGTTCTAAAAGATTATTAATCTGAGCGATACAATAATATCCTTGTGTCCATACGGAAGAATAATTGTTGACATTGGTGCTGTGATTGAACACATATAAGTAGTCATACCCTCTACCTTGGGATACAATCGTGAAATCTCCACCTTTTACATCACCATAAAGCGGGAAATTACGGCCGTAGTAACTGCCACTTGCCATATTGCTCATTAATCCCCTAATCACCACTAAGGCATCAGAAGCTGTGGCAATGGAGCTAGATGCGTCAGCAGCATGAGTCGGTTTTACGTCCAGAAAATTGCTACATGATGTAGATACAGCAGTTGCAGCAAAAAGACAAGACGCTAATATAATTTTTTTCATTATCTCAATTCTATGATGTTAAAAACTAAAGTCAATACCAAATGTGTAAATCTTTGAAAGCGGTGTTTCCCAACCACGCGTACTGAATTGATTCACCTCTGGATCTGCATTTTTGAACTTGCTGAAAGTTAACAGGTTGGTTCCATTGAAATAAACTCTGGCATTGCTCACTCTAATAGATCTTAAGAATTCCGTAGGAACCGTGTAGGCAAGGGAAATGTTTTTAAGTCTTATAAAGCTAGCATCGTACAAGTGTCTGCTACTACGTTGATTGACATCCTCTAAATCACGGCCTGACACCATTGGTAGCGGACCTGCTGTATTGTTTGGGCTCCATGTTTCGTCCGCAAAGATTTGTGAGTGAATACGTTCCCAATAGTAACCGTCATCCGCTACATCTTTGTTGGCCGAATCGTAAAGTTTTCCTCCGATTCTGTAATTGAAGTTTAATCCCAAAGAGAATTTCTTGTAATCTAAATTAGAGTTAATACCACCATATAATTTTGGAATACCACTTCCTATAATTATACGGTTTGCTTTGGTATAATCATACGTAGCGCCTTTTCCATTGAATATAAAGTCACCATCCGGATTGTTACTGTCGTTGACGAACCACACATTCCTTCCGTTAGTGAGGTCTGTGCCTGCCCATTCTAAGCCATAGAATGAAAGATATGATTGGCCTTCTTGATAGATGTATGTCGCTCTACCATCGCCGCCAGTAGGATCGGACCAAATGATATTTTCTTTATTATTAAGTTTTACAATTTTAGAATTCGTAGTAGCCGCGTTCACGCTTAATGTCCAATTCCAGTCCTCCGATTTGATGATATCAGATCCCAAAGTGATTTCTACACCTTTGTTATTGATTTGACCGATATTTTGAACTGTCGAGCTGAACCCTGTCACCGTAGACTGTGGAACATTCTGGATTAAGTCTTTTGAATCACGGTTGAAATATTCTAATGTACCAAACAATTTATTGTTAAATAATCCAAATTCTAATGCTACTGTGGTATTGTAGTTGGTTTCCCAAGTAAGATTAGGGTTAGCAGAATTGGCTAAGCTTCCCCCTGGATTTTCCATATACTTACTTCCGTAAGTAATCAATTCTCTCCACGCATTGTTCTCATTCGGCAAAGTACCGTTAATACCGTATGAAGCTCTTAGGCGCAATGCATCGATTGCAGGAATATTAGCAACAAAATTTTCTTTACCTATATTCCATGCACCACCTACAGACCAAAAATTACCCCATCTTACAGCTGGCCCCAATTTGGAAGATCCATCGCGACGGAAGGATGCTGAAGCAAAGTATTTTTCATCGAAATTGTATTCTGCGCGCGAAAGTCCGGATAAGATTGTATTACCCCAACTATATGCTTGAGATTCTAATTTACCGGCTGTCGCTACGGTGTGCAATGTCGAATTTGGTAAATCACGACCTGTTGCACGCACAAAATCGGTGTTGTTCTTTTCAGCTTCCCAGCCCACCAATAATCCTATATTGTGTAAGTCAAAGGACTTGGTATAGTTTGCTGTTGTCGAAGATACTAGCTTACGGTAGTTGGTGACCATTTCATGGACAATACCTTTGTCGGTAGCTCCTGTATAATGATTTGCACTATAGTAAAGATGATCTTTAGAATTTGTCTCGTCGAATGAGAATATCGTCTTTACGGATAATTCAGGTAATAGTTTGAGTAATAGGGAAGGCGTTGCTGAAATCCTTCTTGTGCCGGTGCCATTTTCCCACTCGTTGTTATAATATGGTACGTTTTGGGCATAACTTGAATATCTACTCGTCCATGTTTCACCTGTTTTGTAGTCAGTAGGCCAATACAAAGGCCATAAAAGGTTGCTTACTTGGTAAAGGTAGTTTGTTGAAGTATTTCTGGTATCATTTACTCCGGATAGATTCGTGTTTGCTAGCGATAAATTTGCTCCAAACTCTAATAATGAACCTATTTTCTGGGTTAGATTGATGCGTCCATTAAACCTTTCGTAATCATTTAAAATTGTTCTTCCTTTATCCGAAGTATAACCTAATGATGAGAAATAATTGGTTGTCTCTGTCGCACCACTCACCGAAAGGTCATTTACATTATACTTTCCAGTTCTAAATAGTACATCATTCCAATCAAAGTACTTACCATCTCTATTCTCGACACCATCGGTCTTGCCTTTAATAGTCACATGCTCAAACATGGAGGTTCCTTCGGTCGAAAATTCGTAGCCATGCATACCAAAACCATACGAAGTCACTGGATTGCCGTACGAGGCTCCAGGTGACCAGTTGCGCGAGTTGAGGCGCATCAATGTTTGTTCATTTGCCTGCTCAGGGGTACGACCTGCAGCAATACGTGAATCATAGAGTAGACTATACAATATGTTAACTTGCTCCTGAATGCTTGCTGGTTTGTAATTATCAGTAGCCCAAGAAGGACTCAGCGCCAGAGAGCTTTTGAAATTAATTTTGGCGGCGCCAGTTTTACCTTTCTTGGTCGTAATGATCACCACACCATTGGCTGCGCGAGATCCATACAACGATGATGCTGCCGCATCCTTCAATACCGTGATTGACTCGATATCGTTAGGATTTAATGTACTCATCACATTGTTAGTATTGTATGTATAGCCTGACATTTGGGACACATCGCCCGATACCACAGGTACACCATCGATAACATAGAGCGGTTCATTGGATGCATTCATAGAGCCGATACCACGTATACGTATAGAAGACGTTGATCCTGCTTGACCCGAGGTAGATGTTACGTTCATACCAGCGACTTTGCCACGCAATGCATCTTCAAATGAGGTGGTAGGAACGTCTTTGATCTCATCGGACTTTACTGTGGCAGCTGAACCTGTAAAAGTACTTCGTTTAGCTGTACCGTAGGCTACTACAATAACTTCGTCCAGTTCTTCATCGCCGGACGATAAGGTCACGTTGATTGTTTTACGGCCAGATACTGTAATCTCTTGTGAAATATACCCCACAGAGGAAATAACCAGAGTAGCATTCAGATCTGCATTTATACTGAATAAACCACTGGAATTTGTCGATGCAGCTACATTGGTGCCTTTTACACTGATGGTGACTCCCGATAAGGGTGCTCCATTTTGATCCGTAACTTTACCTGCGATAGGTATTTGTTGCGCATTCACCACTTGCATACTCCCGCAAGCAGCTATACACATCATGGTAAGGATAGGATGTTTCATAGAATTTGGTTTGAAAATTAGTTAGTATTTTAAACTATAATGATATTATTTTTTTTTTATTAATTCCAATTCCTGGACGATTGGGTAATATACATTGTCCATCCTCTACTTGCATTCCATCATATATATCATTACCTATTAATAAAGCACCGTCCAAATCTGCCCAATCTACCAAAGGAGCTAATTGAGCGGCGGCAGAGATAGCGCAGGACGTTTCGGTCATACAGCCAAGCATGACTTTCATATCTAGAGCGCGTGCCAGCTCTGCCATTTGTTTCGCTTCACGCATACCCGTACATTTCATCAATTTGATGTTGATACCTGTATATACCCCTTGTAATTTTGGAACGTCCAACAGACGTTGGCAACCTTCGTCTGCAATCGTCGGAATAGGAGAGTGTGCGGTAAGCCACGCATTGTCATCGATCATTTCTTTAGGCATAGGTTGCTCTAAGAATACGACATTCCTTTCGTGTAACCAATGCGCCATTTCTAAGGCTTCTTCTTTATTTTTCCATCCTTGATTGACATCGGCACACAAAGGTACGTCTGTCACCGAGCGGATGGTTTCGATTATCATCTTGTCGGTATCCAAACCCAATTTGACCTTCAGGATTTTGAACTGCTCAGCTTCCATTACTTTCTTACGTACCATTTCTTCGGTGTCGATGCCAATGGTATATGATGTAGGTGGTATCAGTTGGGGATTAAGCCCCCAAATTTTGTAAAACGGCTGATTCATTATTTTACCTAACAAATCATGCAATGCAATATCTACAGCCGCTTTTGCTGCGGTGTTGTTTGCGGCTACCTGATCGACATAGCCCAATATCTCTGCGGTTTGGAAAGGAGAGTCAAAATGAGATAAATCCAATTGACTTAAAAATTTTGTCACGCTTTCTTGTGATTCACCAAGGTATGGAGGCATACTTGCTTCACCGTATCCAATGATGCCATCATATTCCAGCTCTGTCAATACGACTGGAGTAGTCGTGCGACTAAATGAAGCGACAGTAAAAACATGACGCATCTCTAAAGTATAAGGTTTGAAGCGGAGCGTAAATTTGCCCATCTTTCGCGTTTCCCAGCTGCTCATTGTTATCTATTTTGTATACGATTTATGTTCTTTGATTGGTTGAATTTGTGGGTCTGACGCGCCTATATATCGTCTTGCTGAAACCACAGTGCGGGTTTGGAAATCATCATATTTCGGCGAATCTTTGAGCATAGAATTAATGCGCACTCTACCTGCAGCGTGTATAAATTCACCATTGCCCAGATACAAAGCCACATGTGTCACACGAGCATTAGGATTAGAATTTTTACCTGCTGCAAAAAATAATAAATCGGCAGGCTTCAGATTTTTTAATGCCAACTCTGGGTCAAAATCTCCGTCTTTGCCTAATATTTCAATCTGTTCGCCGGCTAAAACTTGTTGTGATGCGTCGCGCGGAATCACATAACCATTCATGTAGAATGCCGTCTTGGTGAAGCCGCTGCAATCCACTCCCTTTACTGATGTACCACCCCAAAGATAAGGTAATCCCAACATGGATAAAGCACTATTCAATACGTTTTCCGGAGTCAGATTACGCGTTGTCAACCACTCTTCAAAGGGTTTAGCTTCTTCTTTAATGATATACGCCGTGCGGCCATCTGGATATTTTACTTGATAGTATCTGCCATCCGTTTTTTGTAAAGCTAATATATTTCCATATACCAAATCGGAGACGCGTAAGCTATTGTGATTTGCTTCTGAGTAAGATTTACCAAATTCATTGGTATAAATAACCTTCGGCATTTCTTTCCAAGCTTTGAGGTCTGCGTCGTTCATTTCTGCTATGGATGCTGTAGGAATCCATGCGATATAGCCTTCCGGTGTACGTACACGATATTCACCACGAGCTTTCTGTAGAATGTCTACTTGTGTACCCATCAATATCTGGGTAGCCATTTCCTCACTATGTCCAGGTTTGGTACGTAGATTAGCTACTGATAAGATGATGATGCCGTGTTTTTTATCTGCTACAGAACTGTCGGGTAAGAGACTATATTGAATATTGGAATTATAGCTTTTTAATTCTTGGCGCAAGAATGGGATAGCTTCTTTTTCCGTTGTTTGGATAGTATACTTGTTGTTTTTTACGTCAACATTCACCAGTTCCAATAACTTGGTGCGTTTGTCAGGAGCAAATTTAGGCTTACTAGCATCTACTGTTTTTACAATAGATTTATACATCGTAGAATCTACCTGTGCGGTAGCCATATTGACGCTACTCCAAAAAAAGGCTAGCGGTAAATAGAAATAACTGAGTTTTTTCATCATAAAATTTAATTGTCAGTCCATAAATTTAATATAAAGAATGCAAAAAATGGCATTGATATGTGGTATTTGTTAAATGTTTTAGCGTTTTTTGTAACATAGTTGATAAAATAACGAAAAAGCTTATGAAAGCAACATTTGGAGGAGGTTGTTTCTGGTGTACGGAAATAATATTTTTAAATACAGAAGGTGTACACTCGGTATTGCCGGGCTATATGGGTGGTAAAAGAGAACACCCTACTTATGAACAAGTATGTTCGGGCGCTACCGGACATGTGGAAGTTGTTCATCTAGATTTTGATGAGTCCAAAGTGTCATTCACGGACTTATTGGCTGTATTTTTCAAGACCCATGACCCGACGACATTAAATCGTCAAGGAGAAGATGTGGGCACGCAATATCGTTCGGTAGTATTCTACCACAATGATGAACAACGCGAATTGACTGAGAAGTTTATTCAAGGATTGGAAGAAGCTCAAGTATATGCCGATCCTGTTGTGACTGCTATTGAAGAAGCATCCACGTTTTGGCCGGCAGAGGATTATCATGTGAATTACTTCAATCGTAATCCAGAAAATCCATTTTGTGCTGCTGTGATAGCACCAAAACTGACTAAATACCTAAAAACTCTGCAAAAATAAAACAAAAAAAGGCTTGAAATTTTCAAGCCTTTTTTTGTTAAAATAACCCTATCTGTCCATCCTCACGTATTTGGATATCGTCGGGATTGGTTATTTCCAATGGAATATGATCTG
>JBMDWK010000100.1:0-1919 GCA_048595255.1 Sphingobacterium sp.
AATTCACCGCCAAACGCAATACCACGTGCAATGGTACTTACCTGCACATCAAATTCTTTGAGCTTGCGGTATAGATAAAATATGGTAGTATCACCTTCCATCGTCGCCGATAGTGCCAGAATAACTTCCTTTACTGTTTCCTGACGCAGACGTTGGATTAATCCCTCGATTTTAAGGTCTGAAGGGCCAATGCCATCCATTGGTGATATGAGCCCACCTAGGACATGGTAGACACCTTGGTATTGATTTGTATTCTCTATAGCCATGACATCACGCGTGTCTTCTACCACACAGATCGTGGATTTATCACGCTTTACAGACAAACATATCTCGCAGACTTCTTCGTCCGAAATATTATAGCATTCTTTACAATACTGAATTTTCTCTTTCAATAGATTCAATGACGATGTAAACCGAGCGACCTCCGCATCTTGTTGTTTGAGTAAGTGTAATACCAAACGCAAAGCAGTCTTCTTCCCTACTCCTGGCAAGCGACCAAACTCTTCCACCGCATTTTCTAATAGTTTAGACGAGAAATTCATAGGTACAAAGGTAATTAATTTTTCTGTCAGACAAACATCATGTTATTGCTTGAGAGGTCTTTATATGGAACAAATTTTGTATTATTAAATTAATGAAACCAACCCTTGAAATTGAATATTGCCCACAGTGTGGATGGCTATTGCGCGCGGCGTACATGGCTCAAGAATTATTAACCACCTTTCAAGCTGAAGTATATGGCGTAAGTCTTATTCCTTCGGAGGTAACCGGAAGATTCCAAATTCGTACAGCCGACAATGTCATCTTTGACCGAAAGCGAGAAGACGGATTCAAGGATATCAAAATCATCAAGCAGCTGGTACGGGATGTCATCTGCCCTGAGAAAAACTTAGGTCATTCTGACCGAAAACATTAAAAATTCTACAAATTGACAAATTTAACGAATAACTATTTGTAAGATATAGTTTTCACTTATCCGAAAATTTGTAAATTTACTATCTTGCAACAATCCGAAACGTAGATAAATATTATGACAGGAGAAAATAAGATTAGAAATTCATTCGCCAATAAGACTTGGCAAGAAATAAAAGTAAAGGATTCATGGCAGATATTTAAAATCATGTCTGAATTTGTAGACGGTTTTGAGAAGTTAGCCAAAATCGGTCCTTGTGTATCGATATTTGGATCGGCACGTACACCGGAAGACCACAAATATTATCAAATGACCGTCGAAATAGCGCGCTTACTAGCCGAAAAAGGTTATGGTGTAATTTCTGGAGGTGGTCCAGGGATCATGGAGGCGGCTAACCGCGGTGCCTATAGTGTAGGTGGTAAATCTGTGGGATTGAATATTGAATTGCCATTTGAGCAGTTTCATAACAAATACATTGATCGGGACAAATTGTTGGAGTTTAATTACTTCTTTGTACGCAAGGTGATGTTTATGAAATATTCGCAGGGATATATTGTCATGCCTGGCGGATTTGGCACGATGGACGAATTATTTGAAGCGATTACCCTCATTCAGACAGGTAAAATCGCCCGTTTCCCTATCGTATTAGTCGGCAAAGATTATTGGAGCGGTCTATTGGATTGGGTTGAAAAAACCATGTTGGGCAATGCATATATTTCGGATGAAGATCTTAAATTGTATCGTGTCGTAGACAGTGCTGAAGATGCTGTAGAACATATATTTAGATTCTACGATAAGTATCTGTTAAAACCAAACTTCTAAACTACGGTACTACCGCTCAAACAAAAAAATGCTTCCCATTCAGGAGGGCACTGAAAAAGTCTCATTTTTTATGAGTCTAAAAAAAATGACTGAGTAGAGGTTTTACCTTACTTGGTCATTTTTGTTTTATGGATTTCTGGAAATTTGTTTTTTAATGGCCTTATTGAAGGTTTAGCCGATTAGG
>JBMDWK010000101.1:0-4645 GCA_048595255.1 Sphingobacterium sp.
TTCAAATTTCGGAATGATACTTCGTTCTCCACTAGCGTATTCCAGACATACCCCGAATATTTTCCTTGCCAAATCGGCGGCTTCTTGATCTCCAGAAGCTTTGGCATATGCAGCAAAAGCAATCACAGCAAATGTTTCGGAAAAAAAATAGCGACGCATCCGAATGGGATTACCTTCACGATCCACATGAAAATACATTTTGCCATTTTCGTCGAAACATTTATTCTTCAAAAATTCATAGCCAAGCTTTGCCCCTGCTAGCCATTCATCTTTCTGTTCAATTGTGTTATATAAAGTCGATAATAACCAACAAGCTCTTCCTTGAATCCATACCGCTTTATCACTATCTATTAATTCCCCATCTGCATCACGCATCAACAAATAACCACCATATTCCTCATCATATGATCTGGGAAACCAAAATGGAATGGTATCCTCTAATAATTGTTTTTTATAAAATTTTGCTAAAGCACTTAAATCTTCTTGTGTGTACATAGTTAATCGATACTTATATTGAATGTAGAAACAGGAACATTCGATTCGCTAAATAAATTACCTTCGGTATATGGCGCGTATCCATATCGTACAGACTTCAAATTACTGTTTAGAGGTATTGTTAATGTATTTTGTACTATGGCTGCATTGTCAATGGCAATAATTTCTCCTTTGTTTGTTATATATTCCAAATCTTGAATTATATCATTATTTTTTGTCGTCAATGACTTACAATTATTGAAATCAATAATGAGCTTCCCTTCACTTTTTCTATATTTAACAGGCTGTGGAGATTCAGCATTTAATTTTTCTTTATACGTATGTTGTCTTATAAGATTTGCCAATCGTTCTCCTATTATCAGTTTGTATTTAGGATGCACATCCGTTGGATGACCTACATCCGATGACACCGCCATGTACACATTGCTCAACGAATTGGCTAATAAACGCTGAGAATCACGAAATGCTGGCCATGAAGGTCTATTAATACTCGAAAGCTGAACAAAATAGAATGGCAAATCTTGTTTAAATGCATCACGCCACGATTTCACTAATACAGGAAATAAATATGCGTAAAGTTCAATATTATGGGTATTACTTTCGCCTTGATACCATAGGATTCCCTTAAGATTAGTAGAAGTCCATTTGCTAATTCCGGACTCATAATTATATGCAGGGGCGTAAGGGTGACGTTGGTGTTTTACCTCCGAAAGTTCAAGGTTTTTAGCAGCCCGATCACGACAAAAATCTTGAATAAAATCTGAAGACCTCCAATTCTGAATATAAGTAGCCAATAAATTATCCTGTTCCAAAACCTTTCTTGCTATCCATGATTCAGTATTTGAACCTCCTACAGAGATATCAACAATGCCAATAGGTACTCTTTGCGACTTATAAAGTTCTACTGCTGTTGCGTAAGCAATAGCAGAAAAATTAGAAATAGAAGCATTGGTTGATTTCTCCCAACTACCTGAAAAATAGTTCAGCTCGTTAATTTGATGCAATGTATTTTTATCCCAAGCTACATTATTGGTCTCTGCTAAGACTTTGTTTTTATAAACTCTAATGTGCTTATATAGATTTACATCTGCTAATAATGAATCAGCTCCTAATGCACCTTGAAGTGGCAAAGCCATATTTGATTGACCAGAAGCCAAATAAACATCACCAACTAATATATCAGTTAGTATTATTTTTGAATTGGAAGAAGAAACTTCTATTTCATAAGGACCACCTGAAGCTTGTGCATCAAGTTGCACTTGCCAATTGCCATAGGTATCTGCAATAGCTGTGTATTTCTTTTTATTGAATTGAACAACAATTTTCTCTTGAGCTGATGCTTTACCAGAAAATGTATTACGAACTCCACGTTGCAGCACCATATGATTTCCAAAGGTCTCATTGATACTCAAAGGTTGATTGACTGGTTTCAAAAACACAGCGACATTTTTCGCTAATATTTCTGCTCCACGTGCATTAGGATGTAAATAATCATCAAAAAGATCTATTCTTGCTGCCAAAGGCAAGTGATTATCAATCAAAGAAGCATTATTTGCCTTAGCTATATCCGGTATTAAAGCTTGAATATTATCAAACCATTCCCTTGTACCAGAGAGAAACCGTGGATGACCGCTAAAAATAGGAGTCATTGAGCAGATATATACTTCGACTTCTGGATTAATCCTTTTGAAATCATCTATTAGCCTAGTATAATCTCCCACAAACTCTTGTCCATAATTTGGCCAATTCCGAGGATCAGTATCATTGAGTCCTAATGCTATTACAATAACATCGGGTTGGAAAGCTAGTGCTTCTTGGTATGCTTTAGTTTTGTGATAAGGATTATGACCTTTCCTCAAAAGCGTAGCTCCTGAATGTCCAAAATTTTTAACTAAAAAATCGTTTCCAAGCAATTGTTGCAACTGAGAAGGATATGATTTTGTAGAATCTTTAATACCATACCCTTTGGTAACAGAATCACCGATACAAGCTACTTTTTTTTGAGCATATAGATGATCTCCAAAAGTCAGCAAACTTAGAATAATGAATAAAATCTTAGGAAGGATATTCATTGAATTTCGGTTTTAAAACAGATAATTGAATAATCAATACCACAAAAACAATAACAGCTAACATCGCAAAATCAGCCCCTAAATTTCCTTTATCCGCTGACGCTCCTAATAAATTGGTAATATATGCGCCTGCAAATACACCTACCATATTCATAATACCATAGGCCGTAGCTCTATACTTAGCCGAAACAAATTGACAAAGAATAGGCATATTATTGGCATCAAACATGCCGAATCCAAACCCAAACATCAACCCTGCTCCCACAATGGCCCAAATGGAAGAACCATAGCCAATCAAGAATACAGCAGGAATAGTCAATCCAAGTCCGATAGCACTAGTATATATTCTACCTTTAATATTCTTTTGAACCCATTTATCCGATAATATTCCACCAAATAGTACACCAACAAATGAAGAAAAAGCAATTGTAATGGTAGACAATGGACCTGCCTTCTCCATTGGAATATTCAAATTCTCAGCAAATAAAGTTGGTAACCAATTTTTTGTTGCCCAGCCAGGTAGACTTGGTATAGCGAAGTACAACAAAATAACCCAAAAAGCAATATTGCTAAATAAAACAGGAATAACTTTGAAAACAGACGTACGTTGCTCGATTTGTTGTGGTTTATTTCGGGAATTTGTTTCAGAAAGTGTAAATAACAGTATTATAGCATAAATAATTCCGACTAATCCAAATAGGATGAATGTGTGTTGCCACGAATAATTCGACGCGACAGTAGCACCAAAGCCACCTAAAGCCTGTCCAAAATATAATCCTGTCATATGAATACCTACCGCTAAAGATCTAGTTTTATCAGTATGATAATCGGCTATCAGTGATAGTCCAGCAGGAATGTAAATGGCCTCGCTCACCCCCATTACCGCTCTTAGGATATAAAGCTCCTCATACGAAGTCGCATAACCCATCAATAAAGTAACTGCAGACCAAACAAACAAACTTGAAATAATAAGCCATTTTCTGTTAATCTTGTCTGCTAGTACACCAGCTATAGGACTCATACACCCATATATCCATAAGAATACTGCCATCAGGTTACCGAATACCGTTGCACTTTGCAAAGAACTAATATCCATGGCCATTGCTGGACGCATCGTTGATAGTATTTGTCTATCCATATAGTTCAGCAAGGCTACAAACCAAAGTAAACCTACAACCACCCAAGGATATATTTTAGAGTTTCTCATATGTCTAGATTTAGGTAAAATTCTTATTTAATCTCTCCAGTTAATATTTGATTTGTGCGTACACCCGCTTTTATCTCTCCACTTGGTAGAATGATTTTGTTGTTCATCAATAAAGCTGTGGTGGTAACTGGGCTTTCGTAATTCAAATCATTCAAAGCCTTCCATTCTTTACTACCTTCAGAAAGTATCCATACCTTTTTACTAAAACCTGGATGTGAACTTTGTAAGCTGTTTTTTTCTGCTATAAGCTTATTTTTTATGGCTTCATCATCGGTCGTATTGATATCAGCAATATACTGTTCCACTTTGTGGAAAGTTTCACCATTATCGCCACCAATTACAATCAAATTACCGTTATAATTCACAGCAGCTCCAGCTGCTAACTGCTCAGGTAGATTTGATAGATTACGAATGGACTTATTCTTTACATCGATCACTAACACCTCATCATAGATATCACTCTTTGCATTCAAGTTTCTCTTACGACCGCCTATGATTACTAATCTCTGATTATCTAAACTAACTGCAACACTATGTGAAACTGCATAAGGCAAATCAGCGAATTCTTCCCATCCGTTCGATAGATTATCTAGATGCAAACGAAGTATTTTATTGGATACATATTCAGCATTTTCTCCACCTACGAAATACAAATAATCTCCAACAACCGCAGCAGAACCATTTGTCAATCCTTCTGGCAATGATGGTAATGTATTAATTACAACATTGTCATTTTGTAATGTAATTTGGTTTACATCTTTGGTAGCTATACCATTACGTTCTCCACCTACACTTATGATTTTATTGTCAAAAGATACATTAGCAGTATAAGCTATACTATCTGAGAAATTCTCTTGCTTTAATAACTTAA
>JBMDWK010000102.1:0-18667 GCA_048595255.1 Sphingobacterium sp.
GGGTAGTAGTATATACACGTGTACATACACCTCTTCGCTGTGGACATGAGTCCAACGCTGGTGACTTACTCTTATCAACCAGAGCTACTCTACCTTTTCTAACTAATTGTTGAATAGTAGGCATTTACCTGTTTTTGTTTAAAATTTTGTTTAAAAAATCTTTTTAAGTCCGCAAAGATAATAAGAATAATTTGAACTGTAAAGCGTTGTGTAGAAAAAGTTTGGTCTTTTATTGATGCCCGATTTTTGAGATAGTGTCATTTGGAATGGAGCACAAATTCTGCCAGCTGATTGGCTCCAAAAATACTTAAATGATCGTCATCATACATATAGCATTGCTTATTCTGGTATTTGATAAATTGAAGCATACGCAGATCTAGATAATCATTGCCTTTGAAATCTTTTGACAAAGCAGTGTTATAATCTTTAGCCTGTTTGAGGATGTATTTGTGCTCGAGGCTCGTATTTAGTTTTTTCTCCAGCGCCAATATATCTCCATAAGCCATCGTATAAGCCGGCGTCTGCCCGATAATGCTGTACTCAATTCCCTGCTTTTGCAGATAAGCAATCAATTGTTGCAACTTCTTTTTCAAAGTAGGATAGTCGTATTGCCCGGACCCCCAGTGTGCTGTTATGTACACTTTGTCTATATTTTTTGCATTTTTCGGGATAAAGTCTTTGTAGATATAATCAATGACCTTGACTGAGTTTTTAGGACCTTTAGTATTCAATAGTGGATAAGTGGTTGATACCGTCGCTTGCAATAAGTTCTTGCCTTGTGCTTCCAGTTTATTTTTGAAAGAATAGGCTAACGCGCCTGCATGACTGTCACCAATCAACAGTACATTCTCTTTGCTGGGATGCAAAAATAAGCAGCCTTTTTTGTCGAACTGCCCGAAGGTGTTCTGTACATCGATATGACAGGTTCCCGTTCTAAATTGCTTTTGGAGAAATTCTTTCCGGTAGTTTTCGTTGTAATGGGACAAGTAATAGATTTCGGATTCTTGGTCGTGGCTGCTTGCAAATCCAATGCCTAAGCACAGCATGATGCAGAGGCTAGCGCCCAATGCCACAGCTTTAGGTGAAGCTAATCTATTGTTCTTTTCAATCAAATAATACGATAAGGCAGCCATTAAAAGCGAAGTAAACATTAAAAGTACAATTTTGTAGGGGCTTTCATACGCAAAGTAATAGCTGAGCACAAATAATGGCCAGTGCCATAGATACCAGGAATAGGAAATCTTCCCAACGAACTGAAGAGCCGGCGTTTTAAACAGTTTCCATTCCCAATGGAATAGAATGATTAAGGCTGTCGCTATGACTGGAATGATAGTGTAATAGGATGGCCATGTGATGTCACGCTCATCAAATCGGATAATGCAATACAATAAGGTGAGATAACTCAGTATACAGACGAAAGCTTTGGTCATAGGGCGAGGAGTAATGGCGCGTTGAAGTAAGAATACGACGCCACCCGCCAGCATTTCCCATGCCCTCGTCGGAAACATGAAAAACGCAAAGTTGTTGTCTTTATCATTGTAGTACGCCATTCCTAAGAAAGAAACGAGGGTAAGCAGGCCAAGTAATGCAACAGCTTGTCCATTATTCTTATTTAAATATAGGCGAAATGGGTATAGAAGAATAGGATAAATCAAATAAAATTGCCATTCGACAGAAAGTGACCAGGTGTGGAGCAGAAAGTTGGACTGGGAATCGTTTTCAAAATATCCGCTACTGAGGTAGTAGGAGATATTCGACACAAAAAATAGACTGCTGAGCGCGTAGGATTTGATGTTGTCTATATCTTTGGGTAATATCGTTAGAAACCCTAGAAGAACTGTAGTACTTAATAAAACTGCCAAAGCAGGGACGATACGTTGTGCTCTTTTGCTGTAAAAGGTCCAGAGGCTGAAATCTTGCTGCTGAAAGCCTTTTAATATGATGCTGGTCATCAAGAAGCCTGATATAACAAAGAATATGTCTACGCCGACGAACCCACCTTGAAAATAAGGTGCTTGGAAATGAAAGAGTACTACAGCAATAACTGCTATAGCGCGTAGAACACCAATGTCGTATCTAAAATTCATCTATTAATCGTACAAAACTCAGTAAAATATCCTTCATAATGAAATATGATGTTCCGTAGATTTCGTTTTATTTTACATAAGTTTCAGCCATCTTTGATTATTTTTGAGGTATGAATCGATCCACCCGCTTAATCTGCTTATTTCTATTATCAATTCTATCTATGGGCACACATGCGCAGTCTCTGTCTAAAGAATCCAGAAATAAAAATCTAAAAATCCTGCTGATATCGGATTTGAATGATAGTTATGGTTCGGTGGGCTATAGTAAGGAGGTGCATGAGGTCGTGATGCGCGCCAAAGCAATTAATCCCGACCTGATCCTTTGTGGTGGTGATATGGTTGCAGGGCAAAAGGCTTCTTTGACGGCATCTCGTTTGGATTCGATGTGGATGGCTTTTGATCAGGATGTGCTGGATCCTATTCAGCAGTTGGGTATTCCATTTGGTTTTACGATGGGGAATCATGATGCCTCTCCAAGCTATCACTTGGATAGAGCGGCGGCGTATAAGTACTGGTCCACCAATAAGTCCAAAGCAAATCTCACTTATGTGGATGATACACACTTTCCTTATTACTTCTCTTATATTAAAAATAATGTATTTTTTATCAGTTGGGATGCATCATCAGCTGAAATTCCTGCAGCAGTAAAAGTATGGATGGAAAAACAATTGGCGTTACCGATAGCCTCTAAAGCCCGAGCGCGCATCGTGCTTGGGCATTTGCCGCTGTATGCTATAGTGGCGGCTAAAAATAAAAAGGGCGAGGTATTGAATGAGGCGGATGCGACTTTAGAATTTTTGCAAAAGCATAAGGTGGACCTATATATTTCAGGTCATCAACATGCCTATTATCCAGCCACGAAGGAAAAGTTGACCTTATTGCACGCAGGATGTCTGGGTGGTGGCCCTCGATCGATTCTTGGCCATTCAGCTGCTGCAAGCAAAGCCTATGCTATAGTGAAAATCCCAAAGCGTAAAGGCATCAAGAAAATTAAAATCACCGGTTTTGAACCGGCTAACCACCGCCATATTCTTTTGGAATCTTTGCCAGACTCTGTGAATGGATTTAATGGCAACATCTATAAGTGGGGTCAATTGCAGTAAATCAATTTTTTGGAAATATTTTTGCTTCTATATTTATAAATTTTAACTTTAATTACTTAAAAACCGGAAATTATGAAAATTAGAGCGCTGGGTATAACTTTTTTAATGTTTGTTTTTGCTGTTTTGTTGGATGTTCAAATGGAAAGCTGATTTATTGTGGCGATCTCTTTGATAGGGGTAAAAAGGTCCCTGAGCTGTTATGGTTATTGTATCTATTAGAGCAAAAGGCTGTGGAAAAGGGAGGGATGGTACATATTGTCTTGGGTAATCACGACATAATGAATCTTAGTGGAAACTTTAAATATGTAGGTAGTAGCTATCATATTGCAGCGGCAGCAATGGGGTATGCGTATGAAGATTTATTCAGCAAAAGTACCGAATTGGGACGATGGCTGAGAAGTAAAAACTTAGTAGAAAAATTAGATGATTTACTAATTGTACATGCGGGTATTTCACCTGAAGTGAATGCGTTGAAACTGCCTATTCACGAGCTTAATACTGAGTAGAGCTTATTATGATCGGTCGCAGGAGACAAAAAGTCTTCAGGATACTTTGCAGGTGCTATTTAGTAGCAAAACTTCGCCTTTCTGGTACAGAGGCTACTTCAAAGAGCCTTTTGTTAGCGAGGAAGAATTAAATCAAACCCTAGCATTTTATGGAGTAAACACTGTCATAGTTGGGCATACTATTGTGCCCGATAATATAGGTTTTCGGCTTGGTGGAAAGGTATTGGGTGTAAATGTAAATCATCATAAGGGACAGCATGAAGCTGCCGTATATGAGCGTGGTAAATGGTATAAGATAAATGATAAAAAGATAAAAAATTTGTTGTGTGAATAAAGCAATACATCTTCCTAGTCTTACCTAGAAAAAACATAAATCCCGACTTGAAGTAGAGGGCACTGAAAAATTCCTATTCAAAAATTTGAGTATCAAAAAAGGGAAAAAGCACATATTTAACCCACTGAGAATCTCTTATTTGAAGAGTTGTTGCTAAATGCATTCAAATAAACAAAGGATAAGGGCTTATGAGTATAAAAATTCATAAGCCCTTTTTTAGTGGATAGTTTTTCAGTGCCCTCCTTGAAGCATCGGGATTTTTTTATTTACGATATTAATGTAAAATCGATTTGTCTTTTTTCCAGATCTACTTTCTTTACTTTGATTTGGACCTCGTCGCCTAGTTGATAAACTTTCTTTTTGCGCTGCCCGATGATGGCGTAATTTTTCTCGTCCAAGGTGTAGAAATCGTCCGTAATATCACGCAAGCGCACCATCCCTTCACACTTATTCTCTTGTATTTCTACATACATTCCCCATTCGGTGACGCCAGATATGATTCCAGTATATTCCACACCTACTTGATCTTGTAAGAATTCAGCTTGCTTGTACTTGATAGAAGCACGTTCGGCTTCGGCAGCTTTTTTCTCCATTTGCGAAGAGTGCTCTGCCAGTTTTTCGTAATGTTCAGTATTCACTTTTGTGCCTCCGTCCAAATAATGTTGGAGCAATCGGTGTACCATCACATCCGGATAGCGTCGAATAGGGGAGGTGAAGTGCGTATAGTAGTCAAATGCCAATCCATAATGCGATGTGCCTTTGGTCGTGTATATGGCCTTCGCCATCGAGCGAATCGCTAATGATGTCAACAAATTCTGCTCTCTGCTGCCTTCGATCTTCGTCATCAAAGTGTTTAATGATTTTGCAGCCTCTTTGTCCGTGCGGGTATTTAGTTTATGGCCAAAACGTGCCGCAAAATTCGAGAAAGTATTTAATGTGTCAATATTGGGCACATCGTGAAAACGGTATATAAATCCAAGCTTATTCTTTCCTTTACCTTGCTTTCCGATGTATTCAGCTACTTTACGGTTTGCTAATAGCATAAAGTCTTCGATAAGTTTGTGCGCATCTTTACGGACTTTGGTATATACCCCGAGTGGTTTGCCATTTTCGTCGAGATGGAATTTCACCTCTTCAGTTTCAAAACTTATAGCGCCATTTTTAAATTTTCGCTCGCGCAGGATATAAGCCAGTTCATTGAGTTTTAGAATTTCTTCTGCGTGGTCACCGGATTTGTTCTCAATGATTTCTTGTGCCTCTTCGTAACTAAAGCGGCGATCCGAGTGAATTACCGTACGACCAAACCATTCAGTGATTACATTGGCTTTATCGTCCATTTCGAAAACGGCCGAAAAAGTAAGCTTATCTTCATTTGGTCTTAATGAACACAAATTATTGGAAAGTCTCTCCGGTAGCATAGGAATTACGCGATCTACCAGATATACCGAGGTGCCGCGTTGAAAGGCTTCCTTATCCAATGTAGATTCTGGAGTCACGTAATGGGATACATCCGCAATGTGAACGCCTATTTCATAATTACCATTTTCCAGTGTCTGAAATGATATGGCGTCATCAAAATCTTTCGCGTCAAAGGGGTCAATCGTAAATGTCAGCACGTTTCTGAAATCCCGACGTTTGGCGATTTCTTCTGGCGTGATTTCCTCGGATATTTCCTCGGCAGCTTTTTCTACAGCTTTTGGGAATTCCAACGGGAATCCAAAGTCTGCAAGAATAGCATTCATCTCGGTGTTATTTTCTCCTTTTTTACCAAGGACCGATTTCACTTTTCCGATTGGATTCTTCGCATTCTTCGGCCATTCGATGATCGAGACAACCACCTTCTCACCGTTCTTTGCTCCATTGAGATTATCGAGTGGAATGAAAATATCGTTGAGCATTTTTCTATCATCTGCTAAGAAGAAAGCGTAGCTCTGGGAGACATCAATGGTACCTGTAAAATCTGTCTTCGCACGTTGTAAAATCTCGATGATTTCACCTTCTCTCTTTTTGCCTTTTTTACGTTCGTACACGTGCACTTTTACTGTGTCGCCATGCAGCGCTTGACGGAGTTTTCGAGGTGCAACAAATACATCATTCTCCAGCTCATCTTGGGGTACAATATAGGCGGAACCGTCGGCTGTCATATCGACAGTACCGGTGATGTAAACTTTCAGTTGGCGAAGTTTGAATTTTCCTATTTCGGGTTGTTGGAAGTGACCTTGTTTTGAGGAGTCACTCAATATATCAGCGATAGTAGCTTTAGAATCTGAATCAGTAATGTTAAGTTTGGCGGCTACTTGTTTGTAGTTCATCAATTGATTGTCGTTCTTTTCAAACACATCAACTATCAGTTGGGTCAATACATCTTTATACGGATTCTCTTTTTTGCTCTTCATATGGAGTCGTCTTTTATTTCATTATTTGAAGTTGTAGTGAAGATAGGGGGTAAGCATAAAACTCATCTATTATAAACCTTCATAAACCTTATACTAATATACAACAATGTTGCCAGACTTCGGGAGTTTTTGGGGTTTAATCGGATAGCTAAAGGAAGAAAAATTTTTTTGTAGAGTATAAATTTATTTTAGCTAAGTTAAGTGTTTGATTATTAATAATTTTAATATTTATCATGCTAAATATAATCGCTGTTTACAGCTAATTAAGACAGGTTTATGGACAATGTGGGATAGAGGGATGAAAAAGTGATGATTTTTATATAAATTGTAATATTGTTTTAGCTAACTTATAATTCTATAAAGTAGAAAGTTATAATATTGTTTTGCTAAAATAAATACCTATATTTTATACAAAAATGTACCTGAAAATTGACCAAAATGAGTGAAAAGTCCAACGAAAATGATTTCCGTGGAGCATGTGATAATGGAGTAATAAATTGTGCTTAAATTGCTATTTCAGCATTACAAGAGTCGCATATACCTACTGCATTGATGGCAATGGAATGTAAAGAGAAATTGTTGGGAAGATTGAATTTAGGGACTGCAACTTCATCCAGACAAAATACACTATTGCACACCGAACAGATGAAATGCACATGCTGATCATGATGGTGGTCCGCCGAGCATTTGGTCGAACAGATGGCGTAAGTAGCCGTGCCGTGCAAGTCGAACACCTTGTGCAAAATTCCTTTCTCCTCGAACGAAGCAAGTATCCTGTATAAGGTCACACGGTCTATTTCTGATCCGAAAACTTTCTCCAATTCGGGTTGATTGATGGCTGTCTTTTTGTCAGCTATCACTTGGAGAACACTTAGACGAGGTTTAGTTACCTTTAGCCCATTAGCCTTTAGTAGCTGATTGAAATCTGTGGTATGTGTATGCTGATGATCCTCGTGTTGCGGTGTTTTCATAACTGTAAATTTAAGAATTATTGCTGGTAAAATAAAGCCTCTCCAGCAGGTGCGGGAGAGGCTCTCAAACAGCGTGTACTGTGTTCGATTATTTGATTATTTACCAGAAGCTTTGGCGTGATCCGCTAAAAATTGAGCCAATCCGCTATCAGTTAATGGGTGTTTTAGTAATGCTGTAATTACAGATAGAGGTCCTGTCATTACATCAGCACCAATCTTAGCACATCCTAATAAGTGTGCGCTGTGACGTACAGATGCCGCTAGAATTTCTGTTTTGAAGCCGTAGTTGTCATAGATTAAACGAATCTCTTCGATCAGACCAAGACCATCCACAGATATATCATCCAAGCGACCTACAAAAGGTGATACATATGTAGCACCCGCTTTTGCTGCCAATAGAGCTTGACCTGCTGAGAATACTAATGTACAGTTCGTTTTGATACCTTTTTGGCTAAAATATTTGATCGCTTTAACACCGTCTTTGATCATAGGAATTTTAACTACGATTTTAGAATCCAAAGCTGCTAATGCTTCACCTTCTTTGATCATGTTTTCGTAGTCAGTAGCAATTACTTCAGCACTTACGTCACCATCCACGATATCACAAATTGCTTTGTAGTGGTTTATAACATTCTCTTCACCAGAGATGCCTTCTTTGGCCATTAAGCTCGGATTTGTAGTGACACCGTCTAATACACCTAAGTCTTGTGCTTCTTTAATTTGAGCCAAATTGGCTGTGTCTATAAAAAACTTCATGTTTAGTTTGTTGATTATTATTAAAATAAAACTATCTATTATATTAGCTGTTACAAAGGTAGTTATTTATTCATATTAAAAGTTATATTGACTGCATGGAAATTTTACGGTCCTTGCGCTATCGGAACTTTAGATTGCATACCATAGGACAGTCTTTATCCTTACTAGGGACTTGGATGCAGCGTATAGCTATTAGTTGGCTCGTGTATGAGCTCACCAATTCTGTTTTTTGGCTTGGTTTCGTATCCTTTGTGTCTTTGTTGCCTTCCCTTGTGCTATCCCCTTTTATAGGATCTTTTGTGGACAAGCATTCACGCTATAAACTGGTGGTATGGACACAAATTTTGCTGATGATTCAAGCGGGCGCACTAGCTTTGCTGGTCTATCTGGGTTGGGAATCCGTGGTTTGGCTCTGTTTGTTGGGATTTGTGCAGGGTGTCATCAATGCTTTTGATGTATTGGGCAGGCAAGCCTTGTTGTCTTCCTTGATTGATAATCGCAAAGACTTGCCCAATGCGATAGCTTTAAATTCATCTGTATTTAATGCTGCTCGGATGGTTGGGCCAGCAATAGGAGGGCTTCTGTTGAGTACATATGGAGAATTCGTGTGTTTTTTGATGAATTTTTTAAGTTTTATTCCGGTGCTGACTACGCTGTCGTTGATGAAAGTGGTGGAGAAGCCAATTGCTACGCTAAATGCACGTTCCACGTGGCAAGGACTAAAAGATGGCTTTGATTATTTGAAACGTTCGCCGCATATTGCTTCTTTAATCATCATCATGGGTTTCTCCAGCTTATTTGTGATTCCGTACACATCCCTGCTGCCCGCTGTAGCACGAGATCTGTTTAATGGTGATGAGAGAACCTTTTCGTGGTTTGAATCTGCGGCAGGATTGGGCGCCATGATTGGTGCGATTCGAATGGCAAGCCTTAAATCCGGCGAAAATCTGCGCTATCGGGTGATGTTTTCTGCTTTGATGATGGGAATTTCCTTGTTGCTATTGGCATATGCACAATATCTGCCTTCTGCCATATTCTTTACTGTAGCTGTATCCTTCGGCATGATGATGCAAAATTCCAGTATCAATACCTATATTCAGACGCATTCGATGTCCGCCTATAGAGCGCGTATAATGTCTTATTACGTTATGGCATTCCAAGGTATATTTCCTATTGGCTCACTACTGACGGGTGCGATAGCCGAAGCCGTAGGACTTAAAAATGCTTTGTACATCATGGGTGGTATAGCTGTCATCATATCGATATCTTTTTATATCTACCTGCGGTTGCATTTGCAGCGTAAGCTATTCAGAATTGATTATTCGCGCTGGAAAAGGTAAAAGGATAATAGAAACTGACTATAAAGGGACTTTATAACTACTAGCGTCATTTCGACCAACTAGAGAAATCTAACAAGATGAATTCTAAACATTATGAATCATGAAGTTGGTTTGTTTATGCTTGTAGATTTCTCCTTGTCCCTCGTCGAAATGACGGTTCTGTTTACTTTTAAGACCGTTTCTTAGTGATACTTACAACATATTCTGAAAACTTCAATATCAGGAGTTCTCCGGGGGTTTCTCCAGGCTTGAACGTGGATAAATCCACTTCACAATTGTTCCCTACGTTGTAGCTTTTAAATTAAAACTACTTTCGTCATTCGACCAACTAGAGAAATCTAACAAGATGAATCCTAAACAATATGAATCATAATATTTGCTTATTTATGATTTTTGATTTCTCCTTGTCCCTCGTCGAAATGACGGATCAGTTTACTTTCTCGACAGCTTGCAGTGATGCTTACAACATATTCTGAAACTTCAACACCAAGAGTTCTCCGGGGATTTCGCCAGGCTTGAACGTGGATAAATCCACTTCACAATTGTTGCCTATGTTTGTAGCTTTTAAAATTTTGGAAGATCCTAAGACAGACACGCGAGTATTCGCTTTCACCTTATAATCTTTCAATATCACTTTAGGCTGAAACTTTGGTAAGAAGCAATAAAGGTCTTTTTCTTTTTTGGTAAAGAATAATTCAACATGTGCTACATCTTGCTTGGGTTCGATTAGCGCTGCTGCACTGTAGTCCGCCATATAGCTTTTATCGTTTTTCTGCGGAATATTCGATGAACTCCACTGGTAAGGTTGTGCTAATGCCTGGGTTCCATAGATAGCTTCGCCATTTACATGGAGCCATTCGCCCATTTCTAGGAGACGTTCTTGCATTATAACCGGAATTCGACCATCACCCGTTGGACCGATGTCCAACAATAAATTACCACCACGCGCTACAATATCAATAAGTAAGAGTAGCAATTCGCGTGACGATTTGTAGTCGTCAATACGTTCGTTTCGGTTGTAGCCATAGGAATGCCCAATACCCTGGCTTTCTTCCCAGACGATGTCTGCACTCTTACCGCTGCCATATTCGGAGGTCGTATATGTGGCACCATGGTTTCTTTCGCGGGTATTTTTACCCCAACGGTCGTTTACGACCACGTCTTTTGCTACAGGTGATTCATTAAAAAGCCAGGCAAGAAATTCTGTACTACGCCAGGCGGTATCGGACAAGTCCCACTCTCCATCCGAAAAAATAACAGAAGGCTTGTATTTATTCACCAAATCTTTCAATTGCGGCAACATGTGGTTATTGATATACTTTTGTTTGTCTGTTTTCCAAAGCGGATTATACCATTCGTATAAGGAATAATAGTAACCCATTTTGAGACCAGCATCTCGGACAGCGGTCGTTAAATCACCTAACAAATCGCGCTGCGGTGTGCCAGTCACTGCATTCCAGGGTTTTCCCCAAGTACGGTCCGCTTCGGGGCTGTTCCATAAAGCATAGCCTTCATGGTGTTTGGAGGTGAGTACGACATATTTGGCACCCGATTTTTTAAAGATATCTGCCCAATGCTGAGGATCGTACAACTCTGCTTTAAATTGGGGTTCAAATTGCTCGTAGGAAAAGTTTTCACCATAATTCTTCACATGAAAATCCCAGAATTCCTTTTCTTTGCTCTCAATCCTTGTCCAATACCATTCCGAATAGCTTAAACCATTATTAGGAATAATCGGTGCATAGGCGGGGACAGCATAGACTCCCCAATGAATAAAGATTCCAAATTTATCTTGATTGAACCATGCAGGTATGCCCCGCTGGTTTAAAGATTCCCAGTTGGCCTCGAATTTTTGGGCATGGGCTACAGCAAATGACAGAAATATTGCCAGTACGATTAGTTTTCTCATGAAGTTTATTTTGGTTGAAGTAACCTAAAGATAATAAAAAATAACAAAGCCTTTAGCTTGTGGCTAAAGGCTTTGCACGCTTATAAGTTTATCTTTTTAATTCTCGTCTACCCAAAGACCGTCTGACTTAATTATTCCAATCAGTTCGTCCAAAGCATTTGCTGAGGATACATTGCGTTTTACCACCTCTTGACCACGGTAGAGAGTGATTTTATCAGGACCCGCGCCTACATAACCATAGTCTGCATCGGCCATTTCGCCGGGACCATTGACAATACATCCCATAATACCGATTTTAAGACCTTTGAGGTGATTGGTACGTGCGCGGATCATTTGTGTAGTCTCTTGCAAGTCAAACAAGGTACGGCCGCAGCTTGGGCAGGAAATATATTCGGTTTTTGAAATACGAGAGCGTGTAGCTTGCAATATGCCAAAAGAAATAGAAGCTAGTTTGTCGGTTGGCGTAGCTGGAGAGTCAATCCAGATCCCTGATCCCAATCCGTCTATTAACAAAGCTCCAAAATCGGTAGCAGCATATAATTGAATTTTGGAAATTGGCTCTTCGGGATTCATAAAATCACCTACAGGTCCCGAAAAATCTTCTATCGCATAGCTGCGGCGAATGATTACTGGATTGTCTATTCCAATAGCTTGTAAATTGGCGAAAAACTGACGTTGATCGGCCATTCCGTGCGTATGTGCTGTTTCCAGTAAGAAAACTACAGTAGAATCAAGTTGCAGATTGCTGAATGCTTCGCTGTTCAGATCATCATTTGAGATTCGTACAATATTCAACGCCATATCTTTTACCTTCGCCGTGTTGAAATCTGCTAAGGAATATAGGGGATGGATATTCGATTTGTTCTTGATATTTAACCAAGTGGTGTAATTATAGAGTTGTTTCAAATTGCCCGGCATCGTAAATGAAGGCAGTTGATCTGCTAAATACACGAAATCTACCGATTGTTCGCCCATATGATACTTGTCGTTGATCGCATCATATTTGTAACCTACTTCGGATAATATAAAAGGGTCTTTTAGATTTTTGGAAGAAATATCAATGATTACACGTGGAACAAGTGATCCGCCGACAAAGGTATTTACTTCACGGGAAGCATAAGCAGTAGTTCGCGTGTCATCAGACAGTGTAATAATCTCTCTTTGTGGACTAGATTCCAAAGCAGCTTTGCGTTTGCTATAGCGATTGACTAAGGCGATAGCTACCGGAGCTTCCTTTTCGGGTTCTTCTGTCAGCGAAACACGTACAGTATCACCCAATCCATCTTCCAATAGGGTGCCGATACCTACAGCGGATTTGATACGTCCATCTTCACCATCGCCAGCTTCCGTCACACCCAGATGCAAAGGATAATTCATGTTTTCGGCGATCATACGTTCTACCAGTAGACGATATGCTTGTACCATGACCATTGGATTGGATGATTTCATGGATACGCAAAGGTTGTAGAAGCTTAGGTCTTCACAGATACGTATAAATTCCATCGCTGACTCCACCATACCTTCTGGCGTGTCACCATAGCGGCTCATGATGCGGTCCGAAAGTGAACCATGATTGGTTCCTATGCGTAATGCTGTGCCTTGATCTTTACAAATATGCACGAGCGGTGCGAATTTCTTATAGATACGGTCCAACTCGGCTTGATACGCTGAATCTGTGTAATCAATCTGATCAAATTTCTTTTTGTCGGCATAATTTCCAGGATTCACCCGCACTTTTTCGACGATGCGTGCAGCTACTTCAGCAGCATTCGGTGTGAAATGGATGTCGGCCACCAAAGGCACTTCATAGCCTCGAGCACGAAGTTCTTTTTTGATATTGGCAAGGTTTTCAGCTTCTTTGATACTTGGAGCGGTGATGCGTACATACTCACAGCCGGCTTCTACCATCCGAATGGTCTGTTCGACGGAGCCCAATGTATCCATCGTATCGACTGTAGTCATACTTTGAATACGGATGGGATTTTGTCCACCCATCGGTATATGACCGATTTTAACTTCTCTCGTTTTGAATCGAGAATATGTTAATTTGGAGTTGCAATAACTGCCTGGCAATATTAAACTGTGTTGTGCTTCCATTTCAGTTACAAATGTAGCTATTTTATAGGTTTAATATCTATCTATCTTTAGAGAATTCGCAGCACCATTGACCTCAATCAGATATTTCTTTGTTGCTGTTTCGTAATTGTTTGTCTGCCAAACCCCGTTCTTTTTGCTAAAACCGGGTAGCTTATTGTTGGATAGAATCGTGGTTACTTCTATAGCACACGCAGCATCTTTTGGTATGGATATCTTACTATTAGAAGCAGCGGTATTGATTTCTAATTTCACTTCTTCTAAGGCAGGCTGCCCTAAGGTGACGTGCACATTCGCTGCGCCGGAATTGATTTCCATGCGCGAAACTTTGTGATTTCTCAGGTCAGCATCAAACTTTGCCGCGCCAACATTGAAGGTCAAGTCCCATAAGGGATTCGTGTTTAATGCAATGTGCACAGAGTTATCTTTTGCTTTTTTATTGCCAATGATGGCGTTCAGCTCAATATCATTTTTGCTTGTTTGGATGTTGAAATTTAGGTTTTTACTGCCGGATTTTGCTTCAAGAATATGGTCGGTAGCGCTATCTATTTTTACAGCGGCTGCGCCGATATTGAATACAAACTCAGGTTGGTCAAAATCTTCAGAATAGGGAACGTGTATGGAACTTGCTGCATTTGAAGTATCTACGTACACTTGATTATTGGATGATTTACCTACCCAGTTAAAATTATCTTTAGAAGTAAAGCCTACTACAGCCAATACTATACATATGGCTAGATTGACAAATACGATGACAGCTGTGCCATAATTTTTATGCTGAAAAATTAGACTGATGCCTACTGAAACAATCATCAGTGGCCAATATTTCATTAGCGCGTAGAAATTGAAATCTATTATATTGAAGTTATCTAATAAGACAATACTTCCAAAAAATATAAACCATATGCCTGTGGAGATTTTATTCTTCATATTACTGTAAATATATGCATTCTGTTATTATGGTACGAATGTATAAAGGTAATTTGGTCTTTGATACTAGTTTTCGGTAAAGGAAGCAAAGTTTTCGGTGAAAACATTAAATTGATTGGATTATAAACAAAAGCAAATTTTGCAGGTTATAATTATATAATATGTATTTTAGCATAAACCGTATAGTATAAATATGATATTCTATTATTTAGGTGAGTATATCCTCTTACTGAAAAAAGTATTCAAACGACCGGAGAAGTGGCGCGTATATTGGAAAGAAATAATGCATGAAATGAGTGAGATAGGAGTGGGGTCCATTGGGCTAATTCTCATTATTTCTACTTTTATTGGTGCTGTAATGACCATGCAAATCGCTTTTCAATTAGATTCTGACTTTATCCCACGCTCAGTAATTGGACAAATCAACCGTGACTCCAATATTTTGGAGTTAGGTCCTACAATATCTGCGCTAGTCCTTATGGGCAAAGTGGGCTCATCTATTTCATCCCAGATTGGTTCGATGCGTGTGACTGAACAGATAGACGCTTTAGAAATCATGGGAATCAATGCTGCAGGCTATCTGATACTTCCTAAACTTATAGCAGGAGTAATTATGGTGCCGGTGCTGGTAATTATAGCTATTGTTTGTGCACTGGTGGGTGGACTTTTTGGTGGCGTATTGACCGGGGCTGTTACTACCAATGAATATGTGCAAGGAATACAAGGTAATTTTAATGGATTCACGGTGGCTGTAGCTATGGTCAAAGCTTTTGTCTATGGGTTTATCATTACTTCGGTGCCGGCTTACAAAGGTTTTTATGTTCGTGGTGGCGCTTTGGAAGTGGGGCAAGCAGGTACGCGCGCTGTAGTAATCGGTTGTATCACCATTTTAGCTTGTGATTATATCATTACAGCATCGATGTTATAGTAAAAAACAATGATTGAAATTCAAGACATACATAAATCTTTCGGAGATAAGAAAGTGCTTGCTGGTATCGATGCTATTTTTGAACCTGGTAAAGTCTCATTGATAATTGGCGGCTCAGGCTCCGGCAAAAGTACCTTATTGAAATGTATTGTAGGGCTGCACACGCCCGAACAAGGAAAAGTATATTTCAACAAACAAGAGTTTACTACGATGGATTTTGAAGAAAAGGTGCCTATTCGAAAAGAAATAGGTATGCTGTTTCAAAATTCTGCACTCTTCGACTCCATGACGGTAGAGCAAAATATCATTTTTACACTGGATATGTTTTCCGACATGAGCAAATCCGAAAAACGCGATCGGGCTAACTTTTGTTTGGAGCGTGTGAATTTGCTGAATACAAATAAGTTATTTCCTTCGGAACTCTCTGGTGGTATGAAAAAAAGGGTAGGTATAGCCCGTGCTATTGCGATGAGTCCAAAATATCTGTTCTGCGATGAGCCCAATTCGGGATTAGACCCAGCGACTTCTATCTTAATTGATGAGTTAATATTGGAATTAACACAAGAATACGAATGTACTACGGTGGTCGTGACGCATGACATGAATTCGGTAATGGGTATAGGAGAGTATATCATGTTTCTGTACAAAGGGCAAAAATTTTGGGAAGGTTCCAATCAAGATATGTTGCATTCGGATGTGCAAGAACTTAATGACTTTGTATTTGCTAGTCCGTTGATGAAAGCGGCGCGCGATGTAATTAAGTAAGCTGGTCTGTCAGTAATTTGCCTATTTTCTGTACCTTTGCAAAAAATTAAACGAATAGCACATTGTCTACTTCAACACATATTCAACTATTAACACCACAACATTGGAAAGATTATGAATTAATCGATTGTGGTGATTTCGAGAAATTAGAACGTTTTGGTGATTTTATCCTCATTCGACCAGAGCCACAGGCAGTTTGGCCAAAAGCTTTGGGTGATGCGGAATGGAATAAACGTTATCATATCAAATTCAAAGGCCGCTCCGCAACAAGTGGCGAATGGCTGAAGAAAAACCCAAAATCTGCCGACCGTTGGCATATTGAATATAAAAATAAAGATGTAGCTATCAAGTTTCGTTTGGGATTAACTTCATTCAAGCACGTGGGTATCTTCCCTGAGCAAGCGGTGAACTGGGATTATATATCCGAATCAGTTAAATCCTTCAAAACACCAAATCCAAAAGTGCTGAATCTCTTTGCATATACAGGTGGAGCATCTATGATCGCTCGTGCTGCGGGTGCAGATACGACACACGTGGATTCGATCAAACAAGTGGTAACATGGGCTAATGAAAATCAAGAGTTATCGGGATTGTCCAATGTGCGTTGGATGGTGGAAGATGCCTTGAAATTTGTGAAGCGCGAACTAAAACGTGGAAATAAATACAATGGTATCATCTTGGATCCGCCAGCTTATGGACATGGTCCAAAAGGTGAGAAATGGAAACTGGAAGATCATATCATGGAAATGATGCAGGATGTGGTTCAGTTATTGGATCCAAAAGAGCATTTCTTGATATTGAATACCTATTCTCTAGGTTTTTCTTCAGTCATTGTTGAAAATCTAATCAAAACATCTTTTCCGCAAGTTGAGAATCTTGAAATAGGAGAATTGTATCTTCAAGCTACAGCAGGACCAAAATTACCTTTAGGTGTATTTGGCAAGTTTAGAAAGTTAGCGAAGTAAAACACATGAAATTATATTTAAAAAGCTAATCCTTAAATGGATTAGCTTTTTTCTTGACTTTGGCTAATTTCTCATATATATCATTGAAGAGAGGGCATTATTCATAATTTTACCTTGTTTTGCTAATTTATTTTCAATGTTCACGAAGTGGGTTAAATTGATTTTTGAGCTCATAGCCCAGTTTTCTAACCTAACCGCATTTAATATATCGCCTGTTGTCGTTCTAGTTTGTCCTTGTTTATTATACCATTTTGGGGAGGGTAATTTATCGTTATTTAATTGATTAGCTTTGTGTGAAGCAATTAGAAGCATACCGTAACAAGCTGACAAGAATGCTGGCACTTTTTGTACCGCTTCTTTTTCTCTCACCTGTGCTTGTCCACATCCCATTAAACTTTTTTGATCTCTAAATCCAACTTCGATTTCCCATCTTCGTATGTAAGCTTGAACTAAGGTTTTGAGATCTATTTCTTGATCGGTGGAGATTAAGTATGCGGGGTTTCGATAGAGTAATTTAGATTTTTTAGTTAGTCTGTATCCAATAGGCTTGATTACAATCAACATTAAATTTTTATCACCCGATTTCTTCCAACGTATATTCTTCAATACTTTTACCTGTAATTCTCTTATCTTTCCAGCAGCCCAAACTTCGATTGACTTATAAGGTACTGTGTTATCTCTTCTGGTTTGTTCGGGCGTTGGTAACTCTTGTCCATAATAGGCTTTACGCCCTCTGGCTCCAGGCTTTCTTTCCTTAGAAGGTGGTGCGAAGAACCTAGCATCTTTACGAATCCGACCTAATAAAACCACATTTTCAGGTAATTTGCGTATTACTGTTTCATTTGTATAACTGCCATCTACACTTAGTATGAGTTTTCGTAAGCTATACCCATCATCATTCAAGTCTTTTCGCAACTGGATAATCTGCTGAATACCTACTGCACTCATTTTTTCTTTTTTCTGTCGTTCGCGAAAAATTGCTAATTCTTGCTCGGTAGCATTTTTTGAAGGCTTAGTTACCGCAGGGCAATGTAAAAAGTCTATAGGTATAGCACGTGATGGTCCATAAACTTCTTTCTGTAAAAGAGATAGCGATATTTGAATAAATCGCTGTCCCCAAATAAAGTTATTAGCAAACGGAGGTCCTAGTGGATCTCGTAGCCAACCTGATCCATATATTTTTTTTCCTGTTTTTCTCAAAAGAGTATCATCCATATGGGCATAGATATACCTATCCTCTGATTCATTCAAAAGAACAACCTGTTTGCGAATTACCCCAAAAATATCTTTTAGATTCATTCGGCTTCCTTTAAATAAACGGTACGCTGCAGACCAATCTTTAAATTGACTACCACTTGCTGTTAACATACCTGTCACAGTACATCTACCTAGGCTACATAGCAAACCCAATGCTAAACTGCGGGCCCTCTGGAAGGTACGATGTTGATTAAAAGCCGAACTACATTGTTCAAAAAGACATTGAAAATGAGCTATTATGCTTTTTTGGGGAGTTTTTTTTTAAGGTCTTTTACAGACTCGTCACTTCGTTGAAGGACAAGTCGCTGGTGATCATCGATTACCCA
>JBMDWK010000103.1:0-2573 GCA_048595255.1 Sphingobacterium sp.
CGCAGTAATTGTAAACCCATCGGTAATAATGGGACTGGGCTCCTATAAGAAAGGTTCAGGTGCCATCTTTGAACTCGTGAACAATGGCATCAAAATCTTTACGGGTGGTTCGGTAGGTATAGTGGATGTAGAAGATGTCACAAAAATCATGGTTCAACTGATGAATAGTGACATTAAGGGCGAACGCTTTATTCTCAATTCCGAAAACATCAGCAACAAGGAACTTCTTTATAGCATTGCAGAATTGTTCAACAAGAAACCTCCCACTCTGAAAGCCAACAAATTGTTGCTATCCGCCGCTTGGCGCATGGCTAAAGTCCTATCCTTAGTGAAAGGCAAAAAGCCGGTCATCACGGAGGAATCGGTACAGGCGGCAGCCTCCCTATTGGCTTTTTCCAATGAGAAAATCATTAAAGCCATCAACTATTCTTTCAAACCTTTGAATCATACCTTGCAAGAAATTGCAAATACATATTATAAAAACGACAGCACACAAACAATCTAAACACCGTGAAAAATTATTACATCATTGATTTCGACAGTACGTTCACACAAGTGGAAGCATTGGACGAACTAGCTCGTATATCATTAGAAGGTAGCCCTGACCAAGAGAAAGTATACAAAGAAATCGAACGGTATACCAACTTAGCAATGGAAGGTAAAATTTCTTTCCGTGAGAGTCTAGCAGGAAGAATTTCTCTTCTCAAAGCAAACAAAAGCCATTTACAAAAGCTAATTAAGCACTTAAAGAAGAAGGTATCCAAGTCTTTTGATAGAAATAGGGAATTTTTCAAGCAGAATGCGGATACAGCATGGATTGTTTCGGGCGGATTTAAGGAATTTATTATTCCCGTGGTATCACCTTACGGCATATTAGAAGAGAATATTTACGCCAACACATTTAAATTTGACGAGCAGGGCTATATTATTGGATACGATGATACTAATCCACTGTCTGACGAAGGTGGAAAGGTCAAATTGCTGAAAGATTTAAATATTCAAGGTAAAATTTACGGTATAGGCGACGGTTACTCAGATTTTCAGTTGAAAGAGTCCGGATTAATCGAGAAATTTTTTGCCTTCACCGAAAATATTTCGCGAAAAAGCGTAACCGACAAAGCGGATCATGTCACACCGAGTTTTGACGAATTCTTGTACGTAAATCAATTGCCATCCGCTATTTCGTATCCTAAAAATCGTATTCTATGCCTTATCGTCGGCGATGTACCTGAGATCGCTACAGATATCTTGAAGCGTGACGGTTTTTCAATTCGTGTGAAAGATACTTTCGAGGAGAAATATACAAGCGATGTAGGCATGTTACTATTAGGTAAGGGCGTCAAAGTCACTAATGAGCAATTGTCACGCGCTGACAAATTGAAAACATTAGGTTATTTGGGTGACGTAAAAGGAAATGTAAGCAGAAGCTTGTGTACCGAAAAAGGTATTGTGATTTTTGATGATAAGAAAGAAAAGTCTACCAATTCAGAATTCGTACCACGTCGTATGGCAGAATTTATTAATAACGGAGACACGGATCAAAGCCGGAACTTTCCGCATTTGATATTGCCCAAAAAATTAAAAGGCCATCGTCTGCTTCACATTCACAAAAATGTACCCGGTATCCTCGCTAGAATCAACAACATCTATGCAGACAACCAAATCAATATATTATCTCAATTTTTGATGACAAGAGGTGATATTGGTTATGTAGTGACAGACATTGATTCCAACTATGACAAATCACTTATCAAACAGTTGAAACAAATCGAAAACACGATAAAATTTAGAATTCTATATAAACAATAATAATAAAGGCTTTCAAATGAAAGCCTTTATTATTATACAAGCGATATATTTTGTATTTTCAGTATCAAATTATGAACTATGAAAAAATTATGTGTTTTGATGCTGATCCTTTTGCGTGTCAACAGTTTTGCACAAGTCAATGAACCTGTAGACCCAAAGAAACAACAGGCAGATCAAACAGCCTGGCAGAATTTAAATCAAGAAATCAATTTTCACTTTGTTGACAGCGACTTCAGTCTGTCCAAACATAATGTACCGGATGCTAGGGATATCCACACACAGTGGAATGCGACAGCTTGGAGAGGAGAGACGATAAATACGCAATTGGCACTTTGGACAAAAGATAGCAAATTCAATAATTCTACGATCACATTGTCCGCAAGTGATTTAAAATCAAAAAGTCATAGCATAGCCGCCCATAATCATATTCAATTCACCCCTGTAGCTTACGTTATCAGTGACGATCCATCGCAGCTCAAGTCAGGCTGTGGTATGAATGTTATATTGGATTCGACACTGGTTGCGGATAGAATTACGAATTCTTCTACTACTACTTTTCAGAGTCACGAGGTCAGACCCTTGTGGTTAAGAATAAACATTCCGCAGGATACTAAAACCGGAACGTACAGCGGACAGCTTCTCGTGACTATTAAATCTACTGTAGAGACCACAAAAATGTCTCTCCCTTATACCCTTGAGATTACAAATCAGACGCTGCAGTCACCAAAAGATTGGGATTTCCATTTAGATTTATGGCAAAATCC
>JBMDWK010000104.1:0-2877 GCA_048595255.1 Sphingobacterium sp.
AATGCCGCGGCGGCGATCCGTGCTTTCAAACGCAAATATATCCGTACAGAGGTAAATGGAATATTGACAGCTCGAGATAAAGCTGTTATATATGATTTGTACAAGAAGTACTATTAGTTAGTGGTAGAGGTTACTTGTTTACTTCTCCCAGGAAGAATAGATTCCAACAGGTAACCAAATAGAATAACCAAAATACATCCTATTAGATTTAACCAAAGAAAGGCGACGATATCCAATAGCCAGATGCCCACAATAATCGCTTCGGTGCATACAGCCGCCCAAAACACAGCACTTCCTCCGATTTTCTTAAAATAAAATGCCACCAAAAAAATTCCTAGAATAGTGCCATAGAATAAGGAGCCTAATATATTCACTGCTTCTAATAGATTGCCTAATTTGCTTGCAAATAGCGCTATAATGATGGTAAATATTCCCCATCCAAACGTAAGTATGCGTGACATCTTGAGGTAAGTCTGCTCGGTAGCATTTTTATTCAGCAATCGCTTGTATATATCTATGACCGTGGTGGATGCCAGTGAGTTGATTGCGCTTGATGTGGCCCCCATGGAGGCGAGCATAATGATCGCAATGAGCAATCCGATCAGCCCCTTTGGAAATACCGATGTCACAAAAGAGAGAAAGATATAGTTATTGTCGTTGGTCTCGGCCGTGCTGTCGTTCGTTTTGATGAGTGCGATGGCGGATTCGCGAAGTGCAGCGGATTCTTTATTAATCTGCTTTAGCTGGGTTCTGGATGCTTCTAATTCTTGTTCATCCTGTTGGCTGCGCGCTTCATGCAGTCGATTGAGGGTAGCCACCCTTTGGTTCGTTAACTCTTCCTGCTTGAGTTCAAGTTGTTTGTATTCTGCACCTACGGCCGAATTTTCAATTTTTGCGACAGCGGTCGGATTAAAAAACAAAGGTGCATTATTGTATTGATAATAAACAAATACGAGCACACCAATCAGCAGAATACAAAATTGCATAGGAATCTTGAGCAATCCATTCATTAATAAGCCCATGCGGCTTTCTCGGATGGAAGAACCGGTCAGGTAGCGGCCTACTTGGCTTTGGTCTGTACCGAAATAGGATAGCTGCAAGAAAAATCCACCGATCAGTCCAGTCCATACCGTATACTGGTTGTTCCAGTCCAAAGTAAAGTCAATGGCATTGGTTTTATTCGATTCGCCGGCAATATGTAAGGCCTCCACAAAACCAATCTCTTGTGGTAGAAAGTGAATGACCATCATTCCGGCAGCCAGCAAGCCGCCGAATATTATGCCCATCTGCAGTAATTGGGTATAGGATACGGCTTTAGTGCCGCCGTAGGTTGTGTATAAGACCACAATCCCACCAATAAGCAGCGTCGTGTAGAACACATCTATATGCAGCACCGCCGAAAGAATAATCGAAGGAGCAAAAATGGTAATACCTGTCGATACACCCCGTTGAATAAGAAAAAGTAAGGCGGTAAGTGACCGGGTCTTAATGTCAAAACGCTTTTCTAAAAATTCGTAGGCTGTGAAAACTTGAAGTTTATGAAAGATTGGAACAAAGGTGATACATAGAACAATCATGGCAAGGGGAAGCCCAAAGTAAAATTGGACAAAGCTCATGCCCGAGGTGTACGCTAAGCCGGGAGCAGAAAGAAAGGTGATCGCGCTTGCTTGCGTAGCCATCACCGAAAGTCCTACATTGTACCAAGGCAACTCGCGGTTGCTGAGTAGGAAACCCTCTATATTGTTGATATGCCTGCTTTTGTAGATCCCATACAGAACTATCAAAAGCAGGGTTGTAAATAGTACTATCCAATCGATAATACTCATGAGAAATGCAGGGTAAATAAATACATACCTAATATGCATAGCACAAGCCAAACAACTACAATAATGTAAAACTGCTTCCAGCTACGTGCAAATGGGGGCATATTATTATCTGTCACTTTCTTTATAAGGTAAAATAACGGTGTTGAAAAGGGATGCAACGATCAGGCCGCCTATCAAACCACCAATAAGGCTCAAGAACGTACCACAGCTCGCAAATGCCGTTAATGCTCCAAAGATAGTTCCGATTAATAAAATTAAACCTTTTACATTCAAAGGTTGGTCATTCAATTGATTTTCCATAGTATTATTTAATGTTACTTTTCGTTCGCTAACAAATTTACAAATAATCTGTAAGCTCCGGGCACACCTGCGGGCAATTGTCTGAAAAAGGACAAAGAAGTGTACACAAATTTTCCTTTTCCATATTTGGTGATAAGCAAAGAACCAGCATGTGGCTGCTCTCCTTTGTCATTCATGCGCAGTGGCGTACGGTAATTTTTATCTATCTGCTCTGCAAAGTAAAGGCCACGCTCTTGCACCCAACCTTCAAAATCTTCTGCTCCAATTTTGTTCGGGAATGTAAGTGCCGGGTCCTTTGCATCCAAGGATACCGGTGCATCTTCTTCAGTAACACGACTTCGTCCTAGACTGAAGGGGTAAGGACCAATCATATCTGCAGCCAAACGGCTATTGACTGTATATTGTGTCACCACGACACCGCCTTGCTGTACATATTCCATTAACTTCGAGACAGTGTTGCCGGCGCCCTTAGCGACATTATAGTAGCGGACACCCAATACCACAGCATCAAACTTACGCAGATTGGATAGACTCAGGTCCTTCTCCGTCAGTGGCGTAACATGTATGCCAATCTGTTGGAGGGACTGCGGAACCAGGTCGCCCGCTCCGGCTAGATAGCCTACATGCCGAATGTCGTGCTCCAGCGCAATAGGTTGACATGCTATTTCCGTAATAGGAAACCAAGTAAGGCTAGGGATATGGTCATAAGCCAGTGTCTTGATGTAGCGCAATGGCTCATTTTTATAATTTA
>JBMDWK010000105.1:0-10151 GCA_048595255.1 Sphingobacterium sp.
AGGTAAAACCTCTACTCAGTCATTTTTTTTAGACTCATAAAAAATGAGACTTTTTCAGTGCCCTCTCTTTCGATTGAGCTTTCTTGTTTTGTGATCCCGCTGGGATTCGAACCCAGGACCCATACATTAAAAGTGTATTGCTCTACCAGCTGAGCTACGGAATCCTAATTCTTTCGAATTTTCCTTCGTTGTTTGAAGTGATGCAAAGGTAGGGCTTTTAGTTGTAAATGCAAATTATTTCCAAATTAAATTTGCTTATTCAAGCTAATTCATTCTTTTAGTGGTTATTATTTTTAGCGTACCATAGTTAAGGTAGTGCATTGAAATCGATAACGGGAGCTTGCGCATTGTTGTTATACTGGAATACCGAATTTGGAGGAACAATTTCATCAAAAAAACCACCCATTTTCAGGTAATATCCATTGCTGGTCGTGCCACCCGTTGCATCGACACGGTTGCCTTGTCTGTATGTTGCGTCCACGGTCAGCTTGGCTTCTTCCATCTTGGTCCACGTGCCATTGTATACCCATTGATTTCGAAATTCTACCTGACGGGTGAGGTAACCTTGATTGGGGCTGAAGTTTTCGAGAAAGCTGTGAAAACCTTTGAGAAAGGTATTCGTCTTCGGTCGTTGGAAGCTGGCTATTAATTGCCAGTTGTTATTTTCGGGAGCAAAAAACCATGCACTGTATACGGTATTTCCTTTTCCATCGGGCTCACCTTTTAGCAAAAACTTGTAAGTAGTTTCGGCCTGCCAATTGTAGCGCAGAAAACTCTGTCCACCTGATCCTTCATTTCCAAATTCGCCGGTATAGACGCCGTTGCCTTTTTTGAGAAGCAGAATTTTTTGGTCATCAGGAATAGAATTAGGATCGTCGGTATGAAATGGGCTCCAAACGGAGAATAATATTCTGCGTTCTTTTTCCGAATTGACTTGTATGCCAAAGTACCCTTCCGCAAACCCATTCGCCATAAAGTAGGTTCCGATCACATCCTGTCCTTTAGGTACCCGCACCTCATTGTAAAAATAGGTTGCATTCTCCACTTTCGGGCTGTAGCCCAGGTGGCAGGAGGGGCCGCGGCGTGTCCAATAGAAGTTGGCTGGATCACTGCAGTAAATGACGCCTTCCGTCGTCGCCGACCCTTCCAGCACAATATCCTTGATCATTATCTCGCCATTGCTGGAGATAAAATCCAAATGGGCATATCCTGCTTTCGGTACATTAAAACTACCAAGATTGATAGTGGTATATGCAGTAGCCGTAATGTCTATGGTCTTCGTTTTGCTTCCGAAGCCCACTTGCAGACGCGCTTTCTCACCCTCATTGATTTTTGCGAGGAGTTTAATGTTCAAGTTGCCCGAAGCCCCCAGTTTGAAATAGGTGCTTACCTTTTTGGAGGAGGGCGTTAGTTTAATACCGTTTTTTTCTACGGCATTGCGTTCATGGGAATAATCAATCTCAAAGGAGTTTCCCGCAGTAGGGATGATGATGCTTTTGGTACTGTTATTCTGTGCAAAGCACAAGCTTATTAGTCCTATTAAACATAATATAGATCGTATTTTTTTCATATCGTCTCAGTTCTTAGGATGAATGTATTGATTTTTGCCTATGAAATATAATAGAAAACGCACTGCTTTTGCCAAATCGGGTAGGAGGCTTTATTTCAACCGTTTGTTCTAAATTGTAAAATTTTAGATGCGATATAATTGCATTCGTCCTAAAGTTATATGTGCTTGGGAACTTTATGGAACAGGTTGAGGCTCATAAGCAAAGTTATCGTAAGTTACTCACTGTACTGTACAAAGACTCTGGATTTTGCCGGACGAAGTAAAACTCTAGCTAGAGAAATATAAAGAGCCTGATATTAATTCGTATCAGGCTCTTTGTTTATCGATTTATTTTCTGTTCCGGAAGCTTTGGGGGCAGCAGAAGTTTATTTTCCCCCTTTTCATGCTGCCTATTGGATTTGGAATAAGTCTGTAGATTCAAGGATACCCACAGACTTAGGCCTCAAAAATAGGAGGTAGCCAATAGATGCAAGGAGATTTGCGGATTTTCATATTTTAAATCTATTTGCTCCTTTCTTTCTTACGATAAGCCCAATAAAATACTTGGGGCAATACAGTAAAGGATAAAATCATACAAATAATTAATCCACCTACAATCATGATGGCTAATGGCTTTTGTGTCTCAGAACCCATCCCTGTGGAAAGTGCGGCAGGAAGTAAACCCAATGAACCCATTAAAGCAATCATAATGACTGGGCGAATCCGGCTGCGAACACCTTGTTCGATCGCTTGCACCAAGGGCATTCCTCGTCGGAAATTGTCCCGCATGACACCCAACAGAACTATGCCATCAATGGTGGCTACACCGAAAAGAATGATAAATCCGATACCAGCAGAAATACCGAACACAGTTCCTGTGACCCACAAGGATATAAATCCTCCTACAAATGCAAAAGGAATCGTAATAGCAGAAATAAGCGTATCCTTAATAGTTCCGAAATTGAAATATAACAGAAATAAAATCAGTAATAACACCGCAGGAACAATCACTACAAGCTGTGCTGTTGCACGTTCTTTACTTTCAAATTCGCCAGCCCAAACCACTTTGTTAGCCTCTGGAATGTTTGTTTTTTCTGCTACTTTGGCCTTTGCCTCAGCAATAGTGCTTCCTAAATCTCTACCTTCAATACTAAATCCTACCGCAATGTACCGACTGCTTCCCTCTCTATAGATAAATGTAGGACCCGTAATATAACTGATGGTGGCAATTTCTCGCAAAGGAATTTTTACGCCAGCCTCGGTAGGTATAAGGATATCCCCAACTTTCACTTCATCATCCCGGTATTCTTTCTGAAAGCGTACGGTTACGTCAAACATTCTTTCATCTTCGTAAAATGTTGTTGCAGCACTTCCACCGATTGCCATTTCTACGACAGCCTGAGCATTTGCTTTATCTACTCCATAGCGCGCCATTTTATTGTCGTGGAGTTGGATACGAAGTTCGGGAAGTCCAATATTACGGTACACATTCAAATCCTCAATTCCTTCTACATCTCTGATGGCATCTGCTACTTGGTCGGCATATTTCTCAAGTTGAAATAGGTCATTGCCGAAAATCTTCACCACCAACGAACTCTTCACGCCGGCTACATATTCCTCTACATTATCCTGTATGGGTTGGCTAAACCCAAATACTATACCGGGATAGGTCTGCAATGCTGCCCGCATTTCCTCCACCAATGTTTCCTTAGACCGCTTGTTTTTCCATTCTTTTTCGGGATGCAACTGAATATGGAACTCGATATTGAAAAAGCCAGTAGGGTCGGTTCCATCATTGGGTCTGCCCACTTGGTTCAATACAAATTTCACTTCTTCAAACTCACGGATTTTGCCTTTCATTTCATGGGCTAGCCTTGTTGCCTCCTGAATATTTGTACTATTGGGAAGTGTTGCTCTGACATACAATGCACCTTCATTTAGCTTAGGGATAAACTCCGTTCCGTAATTCATAAACCGTACACCACAAATCATAATCAATACAACGAAAGCAATGGAAGTAATCTTTTTGTACTTGGTACTCCACTGAAACAGGCTGAATAGGTTTTTGGTAAAGAATTTGGAAATTTTATTTTCCTTTTCTACGATATTTTTGCGAAGTAATGCTTTACACATTGCTGGCACATAGGTAATGCTCAATATCAATGAGCCCAAGAGGGCATAGCCCAAGGTAAAAGCAAGTGGAGCAAACATTTTTCCTTCTACTTTTTGAAAAGAAAAAATAGGGAATAGGGCGACTATAAGGATGATCTGCGCAAAAACGATATAAGTGGCGACACTACCTGCACTTTTTTTGATAATTCCCGATTTAGCCATCGTGTTGAATACCGGCATGCCCACTTTATGGGCTTTCTTTTCCATGGCTACAAAAACGGTTTCGACGATGACGAGCGTTCCCTCCAAGAGCAGCCCAAAGTCGATGGCTCCCATCGAAATCAAATTGGCGGGCAAGCCTTGGATTCGTAACATCGTAATCGCAAATAGAAACGAAAGCGGAATGACGGAAGCGACGATAAAGGTGGTTCGCCAATTGTACAAGAATATAAAGACAATGATGGAAACAAGTAAAATACCTTCTGCGATATTTTTCGCGACGGTATTTACGGTAGCATTTACCAATTCTGTACGGTCTATGAAAGGTTCAATTTTAACGTCTTTGGGCAGAATACTAGTGTTGAGCTCTTCGATTTTGGCTTTTAGCCTAGGTATGACTTCGTCAGGGTTCTCTCCACGAAGCATAATCACGACACCTTGTACCAAGTCATTTTCATCTTGCAGGCCGACCTGGCCTAATCGCGGTTTTGCTGAGATTTCGACATGCGCCACATGCTTTACCAGAATCGGTGAGTTGTCACGGACCTCAATCAAGATGTTTTCGATGTCTTCAGTTTTCTCCAATAGCCCTACACCGCGTACCACATAGGCCTGCACGCCTCTTTCAATCACATCTCCACCTACATGAATATTACTTTTGGATACGGCCTCGTACACGTCCAAGGGCGACAAATCATAATTCGCTAGCTCGGTTGGGTTGATTTTGATCTCATAAATTTTCTCTTCACCTCCGAAGCTCACGATGTCGGCCACTCCGGCGACCGAAACTAATTCACGTTCGATTACCCAATCTTGTATAGCGGTTACCTCTTTGATTGGTTTGTTGCTTCGGAGTACATACCGAAAAATCTCTCCTGTAGCCCCATATGGAGGCTCGATTCGAGCTTCTGCTCCATCAGGTAGACCAATATTTTGTAAGCGGTTGGAAGCATACTGCTGTGCATAAAAATCATCCACATCATCGTCAAAGATCACGGTAACCACCGATAATCCGAATAGCGAGATAGAACGTACATCCGTCTTTTTGGGAATAGTATTCATCTGCTTCATTATCGGTAGGGTAACGAATTTTTCGATTTCTTCGGCACTTCTTCCAGACCACTGCGTGATAATCCTTGCCCTCGTATTGGTTACATCTGGAAAGGCTTCAATGGGGGTATGCTTTAGACTGATTAGACCCACTACGATCAATAATCCCGTTAGGAAAAAAATAATAATGGGATTTCTCAAAGATAGAGCAACTATATTTTGAATGAGTTTTTGCATGAAAAGGGAATTTGTCGATTAGTTATTAAGGGCTTCGAAAATTAAAAGCTGATTTTTGGTAATGATTTTTTCGTTTTCCTCCAATCCGCTTTCGATATAGGTGGTTTCATTTCGTTTGGTATAAAGCGACACCTCACGTATTTCGATATCACAAGCGCTCTTATACACCAATACGTGGTTTTTATTATCAAAAAACACCAAGGATGACGTGGGTACAGCTACTTTTTCTGTATCGGTATATTTAAGGGCAGTAATGTCGGCAATCATTCCAGGCTTTAGCCTGAAATTTCCATTGCTAAGTACTATTCGCGCTTTCAATACTTTCGCATTCTCATCCAATACCTGCGAGATTACGCTGATTTTTCCGCTGAAAATTTCGTCCGGATAGGATAGGGTTTTGATTTCAACATCCATTCCGCTATGGATGCGCGCTATATCTGTGGAATATATATTGGCCATTGCCCATACATTATTTAAATCTGAAATCGAAAAAAGTGGTTCTCCTTTGTCGGCTACGGTAGTACCTGAATTGATGTTTTTGGCTGTGATGATACCTGAGGATGGTGCTTTTATCTGAAACACATTTTTGGAGTTGCTGGCATTAAAAAGACTCAAATGCCTTTCTACTTTCTGCTTTTCGGACTCCAGAACCCGAAGGTTGGATTGTGCTTCTATCAAGTCCTTATTGGACGAAACATTATCTTCAAACATCTGCTCTCTGGCATTCAGCTCTACTTTTGCGACTTCAATCTGGGCATTCAAGGCATTTAGCTCCGCCTGCAATGCACCCAATTCGGTGCTATACATCTCTGCCAAGACCTGCCCCTGGGTTACGGCATCGCCTAAGGAAAAATAGGTCTTGGAAATAACTCCATCTACTAGACTTACAAAATGTATGACCTTATCGGGATTACTTTCGATGCTACCGGTGAGGTGTATTCCCTCCGTTACCACTTGTTTTTGGACGGTTTCTACGTCAGTATTGCTCATGAAGTTTTCATTAAGGCAGAACTGTTCTTTTGGGATTTCTTTAGTTTCTTCCTTGTTCTTACAGCCCACAAGGATTAATATAGATGTAATAGGAATAATATATTTCTTCATTGTCTAAGTTTTGTTGATTAAAGGTCTCTGCCTATTGAATAATTAAGTTCTTCTGTTTTATGCTCTACGTCTCTGCGGGCTTCTAAAATGATTTTCTTGTTATTCAGATAAGCATGCATAAAGTCAAAATACTCCAACATGCTTACGTTTCTGGAAATAAAGTTTTTGCTGTGTTTTTCTAGAAGATCATCCAATTCGGTTTCGAAATCTGCATCGACATGATGGAGAAAGTCCAGCGCTTGCTGTAAAGATTTATAGGTTAGAAAGACTTCATTTTCTATAGATAGAAGGGTTTGCTTTTTCTGTATTTTAGCATTTTCGATGCTGATTTTAGCACTTTTGATGCCGCCTTGATTTCTATTAAAAAATGGCAAATCCATAGAAATACCTACCCCCACAAAATTGAGCATCGTATTTCCGTTACGGTCGTAGTTCATTCCGAATGTTAAATCAGGAATACGTTGTGCTTTTTCGTAAACCAAAAGTTTGTTAGAATACTCCTCTTCCAATAAAGCGTATTTGTAATCTGGACGGCTTTCTTTGGCACGTTCGAGCATCTGCTCTAACAGTATAGGCGGATGCGATTTGACATTAGTGCCTACACCCTCATTTATGATTTCAAGTGTTGTAGTAGGGTCAAGGCGAAGCAGTAGTTTCAGTTCTTTTTGTATTTCGTTGGATTGATGGTTCAATTCCAAAATCTCTTTGTTGATTTCCAGCTCTTCTGCTTTCAACCGGATATATTCGGATTTGCTGATATATCCTTTGTCCAATTGATTCGCGTAGGCAGAGGTCAGTTTTGAGATGTTTTGTGTCAGATTTTCATATACTTTTACCAGCTGTTGGACGTAGAGCAATTCAGTAAGGTTATTACGTAATTCGAGTTTCAGACCTCTTAATAGTTCTTCAAAATAATGTTCTGCTTTTGCCACATCCACCTGTTCCAAAGCGATGAGTTTTTTGCGTTTTCCTGCCGTTAAGATTAACTGATTGATTTCAAAAGCGATTTGCTGATTTTGACCAATATTTCCGAAAAAAGGGGGAGAGGGCTCGACCGTGGAGTTTTTCCAAAGATTGATTTCGCTCATTGAAAATTCTGGATTGGGCCAGAGTTTTGCTTGAATCACTTCGGCTTTTTGTTTTTCGATATGTAGCTTTTCAGAAATTAGAAGCAAATTGTTCTTTAAGAACAGTGCTTCTGCATCCTGCCGTGCTAGTTTGAGTGTTTCCTGAGCTTTCAACCCGATGGCTGAAGCCACGAGCATACATAGTATAAGAGTTCGTTTCATCCTGCAACAATTAGTGCCGCAAAGATGGATTTATCGACCTTAAAAAAGGCTTAAAGCTTATAAAAATTGGCTTAAGGCTGAAGAAAATTTATGCTGAAAACATTTTTACTGCCTTCCTCAGCGCGATATTGTAATACAGCATGATGCATATTGAAAATTCGCTGAGCAAGTACAAGACCAAGTCCGAATCCATGTTGGTTTTGTGCATTTTGTCCTCTAAAAAAGTATGTGAAAATAAATTTTTGCTCATCGTTGGAGAGTGTCTTTCCGGAATTTGAAATACTAATCGTCAGTAGCTCGGATGATCCATCAAAAGTTATTATCGCTTTTTGATGATCTGAATAATGTACAGCATTCATCAGCAAATTGATGACCGCCTGCCTGATGAGCGGTTCGTTAGCTTCAATATTTAAGATACTTTCATTGAAATTTTCTGGAGTAAAATATATCTCAAAATTAAAGGCTGGATAAAGTGTATTGATTTCGGATATGCAGTCAAACATGACCTCATCAATTCGGATAATGGCTGTTGTTATTTTTTGTCCGGCCTCGATTTTGGAGATTTGAAGTAGCACATTTATGATGTTGCCAAGGGATTTTGCTCTTTGAGTCTGTCCCTGAAGTTCGGTTTTTATTTGGGCAATGTCACTTTGCTGCTGTATTTTCTCAAGCTCCGAAACCAAGACCGCAATAGGGGTCTTCAGTTCATGAGAAATATGCTGAATGCTGTGCTTTTGAAACATAAATGCATCGTTTGTCCTTCTCAGAAGCTCGTTGAATCTCTCGGTAAGGTTTTTTAATTCGGAAGTCGAAGTTTTGAGCTTTAGTGGTTGGCTTTTTTCGTTGCTCAGATCGTATTCTTCCATCTTTTCTGTCAAGTCAGATAGGGGCTTGGCTATAATATTTGAGAGGTAAAAAGATATAGATATTACAATCAATACTATAGCAACAAAAATTCCGATAAGTACTTTTTGTAGGAAATCTTTTTTCGAATATCCAAAATAATCATACGCTTTACTGATGGCATAATAACCCTTTGAATTATGTTCTATGTAGACCCCAATCAAGTCATACCCGCCCTCTTTGGTTTCCAACCAATTGGTAGAAACAGACAGCTGATTAAGTATGGTTTGGGATTTAGCGATGTCAAGACTGTCAATGCTCGAAAAGATAAGTTTCTTTTTGTTGTCATATACAAGCATTTTTTCGTCGTAGAAGTCATGTATATCTTGCTTGTCGAGGTATTCAGATACTTTTTCGCTTATCTTTTCAAATTCCTCAATAAGTCCCACGGTATGCTTGATCTTAGAATATTGTTGTTGCTGAAATTCTTCCTCTCGATGCGCCGAAAATAAAATAAAAACAATAACCAATGACACCGCCGAGAGCAAGATCACGGTACTTGAAAAGTAGATAAGTATTTTGTTTCTGATCTTCATTCAACATCTAAATAATACCCATAGCCGATTTTTGTTTTTATGGAGTTCTTTCCGAAAGGCTTGTCGATTTTGTTTCGTAAGAAATTGACATATACCTCAATCGTATTGGTGTTGAGATCTAGTGAAGAACCCCAAATCTCTTTTATCAATTCGTTCTTAGAAATAATTTCGCCTTGATGCTGACAGAGTTTGACCAATATTTGATATTCTCTCGGAGTAAGATTGATTTCTTGATTTTGTCTTTTTACCTTTTTTTGAGCAGTATGTATAATAATATCCGAAGCAATAATGAGTTCGGAATCATTATTGTCGGATTGACTTTGGCTTCTTTTTACCAATGAATTTATCCGCATGGTGAGCTCTTTCATAAAAAATGGCTTGGTGAGGTAATCATCTGCACCAGAGTCGAAACCTTTGATTTTATCTTCCAATTCATCAAAAGCGGTGAGCATCAAGACAGGAGTGTGGGAGTCGTACTGACGAAAATCCTTGCATAAATCATAGCCATTTTTCTTCGGCAAATTTATATCCATAATCACGCAGTCGAACTTTTCTTTTTTGAGTAATCGCTCGGCTAAAAAACCATCAAAAGCACTCTCTACTACAAATTTTTCCGCCAATAGCGCATCGCAAATATTTCTGTTGAGTGTAGTTTCGTCTTCAATTACCAAAATTCTCATACCACAAAGGTAAGCGAAATTAAATATAGATTGCACTCTTGAATTTACTATCAGCATCGCTAGCCTCGAATACATACCCTAGACCTTCTTTCAAGCGAAGCGAGGACCAGTACCTTAAAAGTATACAGCTTTACCAACTACGCTACGAAATCCTAATTTTTTAGAAGATTAAAGCGAATTAAAGATTTGACGATTTGAAGGTAGCTCAATGCATTTATAAGAAATAAGGTAGTTATGTGGCCAAATATACTTCTTGGTATCACCGCGGTTTATTGATTGCGCTTTTGGGTTTCTAATGCGAGCCTTTTTCTTTTGATACGCCGCTAAAACTTTTCCATTCCCTTTATTTGATTTTTGAAGTGAAATATATTAATTTTAAATTAACTAAAGGTGGCCGTATAAGTCTCTTGAACCTTGCTTAGTATAGTTTAAATATATTCATCGAGGTCGATCTACCGACTTAACACTATGCTGC
>JBMDWK010000106.1:0-6036 GCA_048595255.1 Sphingobacterium sp.
TAAAAATAACCACTAAAACAGTCGAAAATCACATTCGTCTAGCGCTGAAAACTTTGCGTAATACCATCACTCTATTATTATTTTTCATATTATTTTTATAATCCATTAGGGGTATCCGCTTTTTGTGTCGTATTACTTATATATGAAGATGACACAAGCATTAGTAGAGCGATATTTGAAGGGTGAATGCTCAGCAGAAGAGGTTGTTTTTGTTGAAAGCAAACTCAGCAATTCAACCGATATCGAACATTATCTCGATCAAAAAGATTGGGATCAGACTTCTGTAGAAGCGGATTCGACGGTAGATGCGGAGACGTTAGAAAAAATTTATGCACATATCCAGCATCGTAAGAAAAATAAGATATTTTCAATTCTCAAATATACAGCTGCCGCCTCCCTCGTGATCATCGGATTCTTATTTTTTAAGCAGCATACAGATCAAAACACCATTTCAGACCCAGTCGCAATTAGTAAAAATCAAAGTGCCATCAAGCCCTATGTTGCCCACCTCCTTCACATCAATTCCAGCAATCAGAATATGGAGTTGGTATGTAGTGATAATTCCATTATCACGCTGTATCCTAACAGTGAAGTACGCTATCTGGAAAATTTTGATGGGTCAGCTGAGCGGATGATCACCTTAAAGGGAACAGCAAAATTTAAGGTTACTAAAAATAAAGAAAAGCCCTTTCGTGTGCGATCAGCTAGCTTCCTTACTACCGCATTAGGCACTACCTTCACGGTCAGTGAGCAAAATAAAAACACGAAAATTGAACTTTTGGAAGGAAAAATAGAAATCAAATCTCATGCAGAGCGAAAAACGAATCCAATTCGAAAAGAGCTTGCATCCTCTGGCATACTAGTCATCAATAACAGCAATGCACGTATTATTAATGAAATAAAACCATCAACCAATAAAATAGACCGTAATGCTTATTTCTTGGAGAATGATGAAAAATTAATTTTCAAAAATATGTCACTACAAGATATAATCAGCCTGCTAGAACAAAATTATGTCATCAAAATAAACGCAGATTCGATCAAAAACAGCAACAAATATTTCAGTGGCACTTTCTCTAATGAACCTACCGCTTACAAGAATATTATCAAAGAAATAAATTACTTACACAAATTAAATATCACTTATATCCAATAGTAAAACTAATTATGAAAAATTATTTACCAAACAAGCAGCATTTGTTTACAGCAATGCTCCTCACCTTCCAAAGACCCAAAAGCCATTGGCCATTGCGCTTGGCACTCTGCGGTTTGGCGGGTTTATCCACACACATGGTTATGGCACAGACCACAGCATCGGTGAATGGCGTGGTCCGTGATGAGCAAGGCCAGACTATTTCATCTGCGACAGTGACCATCGAAAATCCAAATGGATTTCGTCGTGCCGCAACTAGTGGTGCAGATGGTACCTTCACTTTTACAGACATTCCTGAGGGTAAGGGCTACACTATTCGTATCGTTTCATTGGGCTATAAAGCCAAGACATTGCCTAATTATACCATTACGGCAGCAGACAAAATATCCATTTCAGTTACCCTGGAAGAAGATTTGGGTAATATCGAGGAAGTAGTGGTTACGGCTCTCGGTATCAAAAGAGATAAAAAAGCGTTAGGATACTCCGTTACAGAATTAAAAGGAGATGAACTCACCCAAGGAAAAGAAGCCAATGTCGCCAATGCACTTTCGGGAAAGGTGGCTGGTGTTCAAGTAAGTCGCGCAGCATCCGGAGCAGGCGGTTCTGCTAAAGTGATTATCCGTGGCAACAACTCGCTCGTAGGCAATAGCCAACCTTTATATGTAATTGATGGTGTGCCTATGGACAACCAAAATATCGGTTCTGCTTCTCAATCGGGTGGTACGGACTATGGTGATGGTATAGGTAATATCAACCCTGATGATATCGAAACTATGTCTGTCCTTAAAGGGCCTAATGCCGCAGCATTGTATGGGCAAAGAGGTAGCAACGGGGTCATATTGATTACAACCAAATCTGGTAAAGCTGGCAGAACTTCTTTCAATTTTAGTACCGACTATTCCATCGGTAATGGACTAATCCTTCCAGATTTTCAAAATGAATATGGTCAAGGATTGAATGGCACATTCACCCACTTCCGCAAAGATGATGGTACCATAGTATCAATGGCGGATGCGATTGCCAATAATTTTTCGGGAATGCCAAAAATGTCCGCAGGTCGTGACCGCACGACGCGCGCCAGTTGGGGACCACGAATGGAAGGGCAAACATATGAAGATATGTATGGAAATATTCTGCAGCTGAATCCCGTACCCGATACATATTCTAGCTTTTTCCAGACTGAAAAACAACGTGTCAATAACTTGAGTGTAGATGGTGGGAATGACAAAGTGAATTATAGATTCTCTTTCTCCAATACCAATGTTGATGGTTATGTGCCAAATAACAAATTGAACAGACACAATTTTGGATTGCGTTCGCAAGGAAAAATCACAGACAAATTCAATATCGATGTAAAAGCAAATTACATCCTTCAAGAAGCCGAAAATAGGCCAACACTTTCGGATGCCAATGACAACCCCGCATATTTATTTATCAGTCAGCCACGCAGCTTAAGCAATGCGATCTCTTCACAATACAAATGGACAGCGGATGATGTAAGAAGGCAATTAGGTTTTTCGGGGGTATTCGAAGGCTTGGAGAAAACTTATGCGACCAACAGTTCTACAGCCAATCCATTTTGGACGGTCAACGAAAATCATAACGAAGACCGTAGAGATAGGATAATTGGTTTGCTACGTTTGTCCTATGACTTTTTCTCTTGGTTGAAAGTGACAGCGACAGGAGGTACAGACTTTTATACAGATCAGCGCTTCAGATATAGACCCATAAACACGTACCAAAGTACAAATAGAAAAGGTGATTTACGTGAAGAAGTATTACGGAATAGAGAGGACAATTTTGACATCTTGGCAAGCTCCAATTTCGAGGTAAATGAAAATATCAAAATGAGTTTCAATTTGGGAGGTAGTCATCAGAATCGATATTTACGTGTCACAGGTAATGATGGAAGACAGTTTATTGTCCCAAACCTATATGTCATCAATAATACCACTACTAATTCTTATATTTTCGATTTAGTCGAGTCTCAGATCAATTCCGCATATCTTTCGGGACAATTTTCCTTTAAAGATTATTGGTTTGTAGATTTCTCCGCACGTAATGACTGGTCATCTACATTAGCAAAAGACAACAATTCCTTCTTCTATCCATCGATCAGTTCTTCATTAGTACTAACAGATGCGTTCAAGTGGTCCTCACCTACCATTTCGTATGCTAAAATCAGAGGTTCATGGGCTCAGGCGGGAAGTTCAGGTAATCCTTATCAACTGACTGGAGCTTATACATTGAATCAATACACACACGGAGGAATTCCAATGGCTTCTTATACGGATATCATTCCGGATCCAAACCTGAGGAATGAGTTGACGACATCTATTGAGGCTGGTGCGGACTTGCGTATGCTTCAAAATAGACTTTCGCTTTCATTTACATATTATCAAGCTATTACCAAAAATCAAATCCTTGATGTACCTGTTTCTCCGTCGAGTCTATATGTCAAAAATAGAATCAATGCCGGAGAAATTTCAAACAGAGGTTTTGAATTTATGATCAGCGGCACACCTATCAAAACTTCTTCTTTTGAATGGACAAGTCAATTCAATTTCAATAGAAACAAAAACAAAGTAGAATCGCTATATCCTGGCATCCCAACATTTTTATTAGCGACGGATAGAGGTATTGACGTAGTAGCTGAAGTCGGTAAACCATTTGGTCAACTGAAAGGCACCCAGTTTGCCTGGATAAAAGATGATCAAGGTAACCGCCTTATTGATCCAGATACAGGTCTACCGTTACGCACCAGTGGCCGTACCGAAACGGACTTAGGCAATGCACAGCCGGATTGGATTGGTGGTTTTTCGAATACCTTTAACTATAAAGGAATTTCATTATATGCTCTCGTGGATATCAGACAAGGTGGGGTTACATTCTCACAATCCAATCGCGAGCAGATCATATATGGTACTTCCACCAAGACCTTAGAAGGACGTGAAGGCACGTATGTAGCAGAAGGCGTAGTGGCCAGCAAAGATGCTAACGGTGCTTGGGTAAGCTCAGGTGTGACCAATACCAAGCAGGTAAAAGCCCAAGATTATTGGAATATGGTAGCAAGTGATAAAGAAGTCATGGTGTCCGAAGAAATGATCAATGACATGAGCTACATAGCAATGAGAGAGATTAGCTTGTCTTATAATTTACCAAAGCAATGGATGACGACTACTTGGATTAAACATGCGAAACTTGGATTATACGGGCGTAACTTATTCTATTTCCAACGCAAGACTGATGGATTTTCTCCAGAAGCATCCGCATTCAACATCCATAATTCATCTATTGGTATAGAATCTACATCCTTACCGATGATGCGCAACTTTGGTATTAATTTAAATATAGGTTTATAAACACATAGGACATGAAAACGCTTAAATATCTAACATATACAAGTCTTAGTACCTTATTATTATTTGCACAGAGCTCATGTACTAAGGACTTTGAAAAAATAAACACACCGCCGACATCGGTGACGAACATAGATCCTTCGCTACTGATTTCTAGAATATTACGTGATGGTACATTCCAAGAATCTGGCGAAGTGCCTAATAACAAATTCGGATCCTGGGTACAACATTGGGCTGGTGGTCCCGTAGTACCTGTATCGCGCTATTTTGAAGGGCCGGAAAATTTAATCTGGTCGCAACATTTTGCACTGTTAAAAAATATTTCACAAATCAAACAAGAACTCAAAGGTTTGGAAAATGAGCCGGCCGGTCGAAGTAAATTGGCGATAGCTGAAATTTATGAGGTGTATCTGTATCAACGGTTGACTGACTTATTTGGTGATATTCCCTTTTCAGAAATCACTACTTCACCAACAGAGATAAATACAACACCAAAATTTGATAAGCAAGAGGATATTTATCCTGCCTTGATTACCAAATTGGATGCGGCAATAAACAAACTCACCGCAGGTGATGCGAGCTATGGTAGTGCAGATTTCTTTTACCAAGGTAATATTGATAAATGGAAAAAATTTGGAAACTCGTTGAAATTAAGACTCGGTATGCGCATACGTTATGCCAATGCATCCCTGGCTCAACAAACCGTAACCGCTGCTATCACATCACCAATAGGCTTATTGAGCAGCAATGCGGATAATGCTGCTATTCCAACATTTAATAATGCGCAGCCTGAAAATCAAAATCCTATCTTGAGACAAGCAGTTACGGGAAGTAGTGATTTAAGATATCTTGCCAATACCCTTATCGATAAACTTAAAGCGATGGACGACGCTCGCCTTCCTCTATTAGCAGAACCTGTGAATATCGTTGGTACTACCACTTACCAAGGGATTGGTGTCGCATTGACCGATAATCAACTGTCTGCACTCATTCGCGCCAACTATTCGACCCCAAATAGAAGCACGTATTTCAATCAAGCAGCAAGCTCGACTATTCCTAGTTATGCGATGACTTATGCTGACATTTGCTTTTACAAAGCCGAAGCTGCCCTATTGGGTTGGGGATTGAGCACATCAGACGCACATACCCAATTTGTGAATGGCGTGAAAGCAGCCTTTGCCCTACCACCCTATAATATTTCCACGATCAATAGCACCTATGAGAGTACTGTGCTCAGTTTTACGGGACTTTCGGATGCACAAAAAATGGAGAAAATTGGCACGCAAAAATGGATTCATCTATTCGGAAGAAATATGGAGGCTTTTGCCGAGTGGCGCCGCACCGGATATCCTGTATTAACGCCAGGACCTAATCCGGGTTCTACGAATGGGCAGATTCCGCGACGTGGTATCTATTCGAGTGACGAAGCAGAGCTGAATAAAGCAAACTACCAAGAAGCAGTGAGTAGAATGAGCAATGGCGATTCGTTCTTATCAAAAGTTTGGTGGGATAAACGGTAATTAT
>JBMDWK010000107.1:0-4336 GCA_048595255.1 Sphingobacterium sp.
GAGACAGGATTAAAGTCATGGAGCCGCAAGGTATATTTGTCTATGATCCAAATTTCGAGAGTACCCGTACAGTTTTCCTTTTCGCTGCGGGTGTCGGCATAACTCCTTTGTATTCAATCCTAAAAACAGCTTTAACGCAAGAAAAAAATACAAAGGTAATCTTGATTTACAGCAATAATTCAAGAGAAAACACCGTTTTCTATGATCAGCTTATAGCTTGGCAATCTCAGTATCCCGATCGTTTGAAAATTGAATTTATTTGGTCCAATTCCAAAAATTTGGCTAAGGCACGACTTAATCGAGAGTACTTGATTGAATTGGTGAATGCACATTTGACTACTTCAGCCGATGATCCTTTATTTTATACCTGCGGACCTCTGTTTTACATGGATTTGGTACGATTTACCCTGTTAGGAATGGGTTTTCCTGATGCGAGTGTGCGTAGGGAAACTTTTTATTTTCCGGAAGAAGAAGATGATGATGATGAGCGAGAAGAAGAAATAATAGATACGACACCTTACCGCGTTACGGTCAAATTCAATGGCCATGATTACGATTTGGTCGTGCCAGCGAATGAAACTATCCTAAACGTTGGCTTAGCGCACAAAATAAAATTGCCTTATTCTTGTAAATCGGGTATGTGTAGTACTTGTATTTCGCAAGTGCAATATGGCGCCGTGAAAATGGATTATAATGAGGTGTTGACTGACAGTGAGGTTGAAAGAGGTAGATGCTTAATTTGTGTATCTCGCCCCACAGTAGATGGAACAATCATTGAAGTTATATAAACTGAACCTAACTATGAAAAGAATAGTATTACTCTTATTGCTTACCAATTTTATTGCTTTTGGCAACTTCGCCCAAGTATACAAAATAACATATAAGCCCACACGTAATGGCCAAATAGTGGGCAATGACCCTATTATAGTTTTTGCGGACGCAAAAAAAAGTATCATTACGCGCGAAAGTATGCTGAATAAGGCGCCTAGCAGAACTGTAGAAGAAAGTATAATAGATGTGGCTAAACGTATCATATACAAAAAATCAACTTTTGCGAATGGCAAGACCGTCATCACAGCCGATTCATCCAGCTTTAGCAAAAATATATTTCAAACTAAAGATGCGCAAAAAGAGATTTTAGGATATAAAGCTAAGAAATCGGTGACTTCTATAAACTCCAATGCAATAGATATTTATTATACAAAGTCGCTAGGTATTCACGCTTCGCCCAATGATATCGGATTGGATCAAGGACTTGTCTTGGAATATATACGCAATGGCAATTCCGGACTTATTGCTACACAGATCGAGCAGTTAAAATCTTTTCCGGCGGGATACTCTTTTCCTACAGCCGACATGACAATGGATATCCTTACATATCGAGATGAGGTTTGGAAGAGTAAGTTTATACAAATACCAATCTTCCGCAATGAAAAAATTTGTTTTGATCCGGATAATTTAAAATCTGACTCGGTTTTACGTTTTGCCGAAGGAACAGTGATCTTGAGGAAGATAAAAGTGCCAGAAGTGTCTGAAGATAGTCAAGCATTCATCGAGTTGGTGGAAAAATCAAATGGTGATGCTTACGACCGTACCGGATCCGTTTTTATGATTGCTGATGATCAAGAACTGACCTTTCTAGATGGTATGAATAAGGGGATGTCAATCTTACCAAAGTATGATGTGGGGGACGGTAAAGATTATTTGGGTATGGTTCGAACGGTGGGCTTTTCTCCGATATTTGAGCTGATGCGCTTTTTCACACCTTTCGGCGTTTCACATTTTAATGATCGCTTAACGCTTAAAGGCAAAACGTGGCAAGACTCAGTAACTTATAGACAAGATGTGTCTGAAATTTTGCATACGATGTCCGGTAAAGAGATATATGTAGGAACGTATATTGGCAACTATGACAAAGGAGGTCACATCGTCAGTTTGGAATTGACGATACATCCTGGTAATTCAAATTACGGAAATCGTACACAGGCAATATCCCTTTTTAACACGACCAATGTGATGGAAATGGGTGGACAGACTTATCCTACGTTATTCGGTTCGGATAAGGGCTTAGTAGTAGAATTTGAATTAAAGGAAGATTTAAAGAATGCGCGTTTAAGGTACATAACAACAGGACATGGCGGTTGGTGGAATGGAGATGAATTCGTGCCAAGGGTTAATTCTATTTTTTTGAACGATGAACTCGTTTTCAAATTCACTCCGTGGCGCGTAGATTGTGGCAGTTACAGATTGTATAATCCCGTATCCGGAAACTTCGATAGTGGCTTGTCGTCTTCTGATTTGAGCCGTTCCAATTGGTGTCCTGGCACCATTACTTATCCAAATTATATAGATTTGGGAGATATTAAAGCCGGCAAACACAAAATTCGTGTGCATATTCCGCAAGGTGCAGCAGAAGGTGATAGCCAAAGTTTCTGGAATGTGAGCGGAGCTTTATTATTTGATAAAAACTAGAACATGAAGTGTTGTATTAAGCTGTTTTTCTATGTCGGCATACTGCTCCTATGCACGATTGGCTTACCACAAGTAGGCTGGGCTCAAAACCCACAAAAACTAGGCAAGGTAAAAAGCGCACTGATAACTGAAATATCAGGCATTGCGCCTTATGGTAACAAAGAAGGATATTTTTGGGTACATAATGATAGCGGCGATGGCCCTTTTGTATATCTCATCGATTCCACCGCAAATCTTAAAGTAAAAGTTGAGGTAGAAGGTGTTAAATTTACTGATGTTGAAGATATAGCTCGTTTTCAAATAGATAACAAGAAATACTTGGTTCTTGCAGATATCGGAAATAATTTAAGAAATAGAGAGATACTCTCGTTGTTTGTAATCGAAGAACCTCAGGCAGTGATAGCTAAAGATTTAAATACTATGAAGGTTCCTTTGCTGAAAGAAATCAAGATTCGATACAGAGATAAAAGGAGGGATGCGGAAGCTATTTTTGTAGATCCATCAGACCTTCAGCTGTATATTATTTCCAAAAGAGATTTTGAATCGACGGTATTCAGTTTACCGCTAGATTTAAACGGACCTACGGCCCATACGCTTCGACCCTTAGTGACACTGCCCTTTACATTTACGACTTCAGCTGATATTTCGGGAGATGGAAAATATATAGTAGCTAAAAATTTAACAACCATCTATATGTGGGAAAGACAAATTGGACGGTCTGTTATTGAAACGATGTCTCAAACCCCGCAAATAATTCCTTATGTGATCGAACCACAAGGTGAAGCCATTTGTTTTGATTTAAATAATCGCTTTTTATATACAATTTCTGAGCGTCCATTTGGTTTGGATTCCTATCTTTACAAATACGAATTTTAATATCATGAAAAACCTTTACTTTTTTGCTTTTTTTGTTGCTTTAATATTTGGAAATCGGAGTTTTGCTGCGACAGTCGACACGGTTGAAGTATTTTCGGCCAGCATGAACAAGAATATCAAAACAGTAGTAATCAGGCCGGATAATTCTAAAGATAAAGTTATTCCGACTTTGTATCTATTGCATGGTTATGGCGGGGATTATGCCAATTGGGTAAATCGTGCGCCATACATCAAGACATTAGTCGATCGTTATAATTACATGGTGGTATGTCCCGATGGAGGAATTGGTAGTTGGTATTGGGATACTACGCCGGAATTTCAGTATGAGACATTCGTAAGTAAAGAATTGATAAGCTTTATCGAATCGAACTATAAAGTATGTAAACAAAAAGAAGGCCGTGCCATCACAGGATTAAGTATGGGTGGACACGGTGCGCTGTATCTTGCTATTCGTCATCAAGATATCTATGGTGCTGTAGGTAGCACAGCAGGAGGTGTAGATATTAGGCCCTTTCCTAATAATTGGGACATGAGTAAGCGATTAGGAGAGTACAGTACGAATAAAGACAAATGGACTGAACATACAGTAATGGAGATGCTCCACCAGATTAAACCAAATAGCTTGAAGATTTTTATAGATTGTGGATACGATGATTTTTTCTTTGCCGTGAATGAAGAATTACATCGCAAACTGACTTATATGAATATCACTCACAGCTATTTGACGATGCCAGGCAGGCACAATTGGGAGTATTGGGTGCAATCAATTAATTACCAGATGGCTTTCTTCGATCAGTTTTTTAGACACTAACAGATAAATAGATATATGTTTCGTTATTACGCACTAATTTTAGTTGCTAGTTTATTTTATGGAAATGTTTGTGCTCAAACAAAGGTGAGCATTAGTGGATATGTCAAAGATGCATCTACTGGTGAAGTGCTAATAGGAGCTACAGTGCAATCCACAGAAGCAAATCGGGCTGTCCGA
>JBMDWK010000108.1:0-94726 GCA_048595255.1 Sphingobacterium sp.
GTGTGGCAACATCACCCGGACTAAATCCGCCTCATATACAGTTTCTGTTCGTAAGCCCCAATATTTGCCGCCAGCTTCCTTCAGATTCGCAGTCGCCCACGACACCCTTGCCTTTGACTAACCCTTCCTACTGCAAAGTGGGTTTGGGACTTTAACAATATAGTAGATTGCCATGCCCGGCACACCACAAAAAAAGCCTCACTTTGCAGTGAAGCTTTATTTTTGTGATCCCGATGGGATTGGTTTAGTCTCTCATCCCCAAAACACAAACCCTAAACCTTCTTCGAATCGAACCCTTGGGTTCTCATCCCAGCGCAAAACGAAAAAAGCCCAATCTTTCGATTGAGCTTTCTTGTTTTGTGATCCCGCTGGGATTCGAACCCAGGACCCATACATTAAAAGTGTATTGCTCTACCAGCTGAGCTACGGAATCCTCCGTTTTGAAGTTTCCTTCGTTGTTTGGAGTGATGCAAAGATAGCTATTTCATGCATTTCTACAAACTATTTTGCGATATTTATGCTAATTTTTCGCAAACTTACTGATTTTTAAAGCAGTAAGTTTGCGATGTAATTTTACTCGTTAATCGCTTTCCAGAGCATATCTTTCAGTTGGGTAATATTCTTACCCGCTACAGACGAAATAAAGATATGCGGAATGTTGGCTGGCACTTGTGCCTTCATCTCTTCTTCCAATTCTTCATCCAACATATCGGATTTGGTAATGGCCAAAAGTCGAGGTTTCGCTAACATTTCAGGATTATATTCCTTCAATTCATTGATTAAGATATTGTACTCTTCCTCAATCGTACGATCGGTATCAGCAGGCACCATAAATAATAGTACCGAGTTGCGCTCGATATGTCTTAGGAAACGATAACCTAATCCCTTACCTTGCGACGCGCCTTCGATAATACCCGGAATATCCGCCATGACGAAAGATTTATTATCGCGATAGCCGACGATACCCAGATTAGGTACTAATGTCGTAAACGGATAATTAGCAATCTCAGGCTTCGCAGCAGATACCACTGACAGCAAAGTTGATTTACCGGCATTCGGGAATCCTACCAGACCCACGTCAGCCAATACTTTCAATTCGAGAATTATCCAACGCTCCTGCCCTGGCATGCCCGGTTGAGCAAATCGAGGAGTTTGTTGCGTCGGTGATTTGAAATTATTATTTCCTAGACCACCTTTACCACCCGGAGTTAAGATCTTAGTCTCACCATCTTCGGTGATTTCGAAAATTACTTCGCCCGTCTCCGCATCTTTAGCGACAGTACCCAATGGCACTTCCAAAATTTCATCTTTACCCGTTGCGCCGGTACGTAATGCAGATCCACCACGCTCGCCATCGGCAGCGATAATATGTTTTCTATATTTGAGATGCAGTAATGTCCAGTGCTGTGAAGAACCTTTTAGAATAATGTGTCCCCCACGGCCACCATCACCACCGTCAGGCCCACCTTTCATGGTCGTTTTATCACGATGCAAATGTGCAGAACCTGCCCCACCATGCCCCGAACGACAACACACCTTTACATAATCAACAAAATTTGAGCCTTGAGCCATATAGTATTATTATCCTTAAAAAAATTATGCTTGGTAACTGTAACTATCAACCACTGCTGACAATTCGGCGAAAATCGCATCAATCTCGCCAATGCCGTTCACCTTCGTTAGTTTACCTTGTGCTTCATAATAAGGCAATACGTGAATGGTTTTATTGAAATATTCTTCAATACGTTTTTTCAATTTGTCTGCTGCATCATCTGCACGTCCCGATATCTCCTGACGCTTAGCGATACGCTGTGTCAATTCACTTTCGGTTACGTCCAATGCAACTACGCCTGAGATGGAAGTATCGATACTATCCAAAAAAGCGTCCAATGCTTCAGCTTGTGCTACTGTACGTGGAAAACCATCAAAAATAAAACCTGTTGCTAATGGGTTCTTTTTGATTTCTTCTTCCAACATTGCAATAGTAATAGAATCCGGCACCAAGTTTCCATCTGCAATGATTTGGCTTACTTGTTGACCCAATTCTGTTTGGTCCTTGATATGCGCACGAAAAATATCTCCTGTAGAAATATGTACTAAATTATATTTAGCAATAAGTTTTTCGGATTGTGTACCTTTTCCTGCTCCTGGAGGACCGAATAATACAAGGTTTAGCATAGTTTGATTATGTTATTTTGTGACAAAATAAAAAGCCTAATCCTGGTAAGAATTAGGCTTTCAGTTAACTAAGTGCACTCCAAGGGAGTCGAACCCCTAACCTTCTGATCCGTAGTCAGACGCTCTATCCAATTGAGCTAGGAATGCTTTCAACCATCACTTCCGGGTATAGCCTCTTCCGTTTTGGTGTTGCAAATATACCTAAAAAGCCTTTAATAGCAAATTTTTTATGGTTTAATATACAAATTATTTTAAATATTCATAGTAACTCTATGAATTTCAAGCATAAAAAAAGGAGAGTAAAACTCTCCTTTTTTAGATTTATTATCCAATTATTAATGTTTGATTTGTGATTCGTCTACATAATGTTCGTTTGGAACATAATCTGCAACCATCGCATCCGCATAATTGATTTTCTCACCTCTTCTAAAACGTCTTTGTAAACTGTCCATAAGTGAATATACTACTGGAACAACAACTAATGTTAAGAACATGGAAGACAATAATCCACCAATAATTACGATGGCAAGACCTCTATTCATATCCGCACCATCCCCCGTAGCCATGGCAATAGGAATCATACCGAATACCATCGCGATTGTAGTCATCAAGATCGGACGAAGACGAGCATGGTTGGCTGCTACCAAAGCATCATGCGTTGTATAACCGTCTTCCTTACGATGATTTGCAAAGTCAACTAACATAATCGCATTTTTCGCTACTAATCCAATCAACATGATGATACCTAAAATAGTAAAGATGTTTAACGATTGATTGGTCAATGCTAAGAATAATAACGCTCCAATAAATGATAGTGGAATAGAGAACAATACAACAAATGGCGTAGCGAAGTTGTCATAAAGTGCAACCATTACTAAATACACCAATAAGATTGAAGCTATCAACGCTACTCCTAATGTACCGAAACCTTCAGATTGGTTTTCCATATTACCGCCCCAAACATACGATACACCTGCTTTACGTGGCAAATCTTTGAATTTAGCTTCCCACTCCTCAGCAATGGTACCTGTAGGACGACCGATTACCCCACCTTCTACAGACACAGCAGGAGATTTGTCACGACGCTCCAATAACGTAGGCCCAGAACTGTACTCTACAGTTGCAAATTGATCCAAGGAAATAGATTGACCTGAATTATTGATGAATTTCAGGTTTTTCACGTCATCTAAATTCGAACGACCTTTGTCATCAAATTGAATGTTGATATCATACTCGCTATCTCCCGCACGGAATTTATTATCTGTATTACCAGAGAAAGCCGTCTGCATCGTCATACCAACCGAGGCAACATTCAACCCTAGTGAAGTCATTTTCTCACGATCTACTTGCACACTGATCTCTGGGTTTCCAGATTCGGAAGTCAACTTCACATCTCTACTACCCGGAACTTCTCTTAACAAATCTGCAGCTTGTAATGCAAATTCTTGTGCATCTTCAACGGATGACCCAATAATAGTCAATTTCAACGGTGCTTGTTCTGGCCCCATGATTCCCATAGGTACAGACTTTATTTTTGCACCGATCAAAATAGGCAACAATTCATTACGCAAGTTTACCGCAAAAACTTTTGAATCGGTAACTTTCTTCGCTTCATCCGTCATGATGACGTGAATCTCCGCTTTATAACGCGATCCAGTAACTGCACTCATACCACCATCTGAAGATTGACCTACAGTTGTAATTGTTTTTTTGACCTCTGCTTTGTTAGCCAAAATATCCTCCGCTTGACGTATCAATGCGTTGGTACGCTCCAACGTAGCATCCTTTTCTAACTCAAATTGCAACATGAACTCACCTCTATCCGATGACGGGAAGAAATCCGAACCAATATACCCCATTCCTACTAGTGAAATAGAGCCAAAGAAAAGTCCAAAGGACAACAACAAAGTCAAAATTTTATTCAATCTACTTCTCAATGACCATCTTAAGATATCCGAAATTTTGTGCGTAAATGCATCTAATCCCGATTCAAACCCGTGAATGATTTTTCCGAAGAAAGAATACTTATTGATATGCTCTAATTTTCCGAAACGAGAGTACAACCAAGGTACTAATGTAAAAGAAACCAATAGAGACAACATTGTAGAGATAATTACAGTTACACAGAATTGTGCAAGAATATTAGCTACCAAACCCGTCGACATCGCAATTGGTAAGAATACCACCACGATAACCAAGGTAATAGCGACTACAGTAAAACCAATTTCTGCGGCACCATCGTAAGCTGCACGCACTTTGTTTTTACCCATCTCCATATGACGGTGAATATTCTCAATAACCACGATCGCATCATCCACCAAGATACCTACCACCAATGATAAACCTAATAACGACATCAAATTCAGGGTATACCCCATTAGGTATAAACCAATGAAAGTACCGATTAGAGATAATGGAATCGCTACCATCGTAATGGCTGCATTACGCAACGAGTGTAAGAAGAATAACATGATGAATCCCACCAATACAATCGCTAGTACTAAGTCAAAGATTACGTTACTCGCAGCTTTCAACGTAAATTCAGAAGAGTCGTTCGCTACATCAATTTTAATTCCTTGTGCTGCATAATCCTTTTCAATACCACTGATTACGTTACCATCTTTATCCTCTTCTGCAATAGTCTTGCGAACTAACTCAGATACTGCCACCGCATTGGCATCCGATTGTTTGAATACCTGCAACATAATCGTATTTTTACGATCGACACGTGCAATCTTCTCAATCTCGGTCACCCCATCCTGTATATCTGCAATATCACGTAAGAAAATAGTAATACCTGCAGGCGTAGTCAAAGGTAAATTACGCAACTCATCAATAGTCGTAACTTTACCAGCTAGACGTATTGTGGTTCTATTTCGTTGTGAAGCAACATTACCTGTCGGAAAGTCTAAGTTTGACGAAGCAATAACCTGTTGTACTGTAGACAAAGAAAGTCCATAGCCCTCGATTTTCGCAGGATCAATTTTAACCTGAATTTCACGCTCTTCACCACCGATCATATCCACCTTAGCCACACCGTTTACACGCGCGAATACAGGTTGAATTTTAGAATCCAATAAGTCGTAAAGTTCTTTCTCAGATAGATTAGATGTCACCGCCAAACTCATAATAGCCACATCATCTAAAGAGAATTTATTTAAGGACGGTGCATTCACATCGTCCGGTAAGTCATTCAGAATTGAATTGATCTTACGCTGCGCATCGGTTAGCAGGAAGTTGACATCTGCACCATTATTCAACGTAATCATCACCACGGAGACGTTTTCCATCGAAGTAGATTCAATCTTTTTCACCATCTCTAGTGAAGCCACTGCATCTTCAATTTTTTTCGTCACCGTATTTTCTACTTCCGTCGGTGAAGCTCCGGGATACACAGTCTGTACCGTGATCACGTTTACTTCAAATTTTGGAATCAACTCATACCCCATCTGCGAGTATGAGAATATACCACCTAGTGTCAAGATGATGAATAACACCAAAATGATACTAGGTCGTTTTATCGAAATTTCAGAAATTTTCATAATACCTAATTACCCAATCTTATTTAATAATTTCGATTGCAGTTTGATCTAATAAGTTAATTTGACCTGATACGATTACCTGATCGCCAGGATTAAGTCCGCTCAATATTTCGATATTATCACCGAAGTTTCTACCTGAAACTACTTTCGTTTCGATAGCTTTACCATTCTTAGCAACGAAAACTCTATTATCACTCACCGAACCGACAAAAGCAGAACGAGGAATAACTAACACGCTAGCCGATGAACGCGCGCCAAAGCTAGCCGTACCGTACATACCTGCACGTAAGTCATTACCATTGTTCGCCACTTCTACTTCTACAGGGAAGTTGAGGCTGCCATCTGATTTAGGTGCAATAAAAGTAATACGTCCTGTATATGATTTGTCAGCGTATACACTAGCAGTTACATCTACCGTCTGGCCCACAGCAAGTCCTGCTACATTTTTCTCATCAACATTTACGCGAAGTTTTAAAGAACTTACATTTACAATATCAAAAGCTGGAGTTCCTGGATTCACATATGTTCCAGGCTCAATTTTACGCGCATTAACAATACCCGATACGGATGTTTTGATAGTCACGTCACCTGCTGTCAATTTCATGCTGCGAAGATTGTTTTTAGCCGTTTCGAATTGCAGACGTGCTTGATCCAATTGTTGTAAGGTCACACCACCTGTTTTGTAAGCACTTTCAAAACGTTGCAGATTTTGCTGTGCATTATCGTAATTTGCTTGTGCATTGGCTACATTGACATTCAGTTTATCACCTTCTACAATTGCTAAAGTTTGTCCTGCACTCACGCGAGAACCCTCATCTACCAATACACGTACCACGCGTCCTGAAGCCTCTGCCGAAACAGTAACCTCTTGCTTAGGTTGGAAAGTACCGTTGGCTACCGTTGATACATCTACCGCCGAAAGTCTTGCTGTATCAATACGAACTGCGACATAAGCGTTTGTTTTTGCTGCTTCTGCTGTTACAGCTTCGTTCTTTGCTTTATTTTTATTTAAGATATAGAATATACCTCCTAATACTGCTGCGATAATAATTACCGTAATTATTGCACGTTTCATAATATATATTTAGATTATTTTTCGTTAATTAATGATTTCAATTGTCCGTTTGCTTTGATAAGCTGTACTTCCGCGACTTTATAATTCAATAAAGCTGTATTTAGATTGTTTTGTGCATCAGCGTAGGCATTCTCTGCATCCAATAATTCTGTCAGGGTGGCTAGACCATTTTGGTAATTGTTATTTGTATTGTCTAACACTTCTTTAGCTAACCCTACATTACTTTTATTGGTATTAATGGTTAAAAGCGAGTTTTTAATTTGTGTCTTTGCATTTTCATTAGCAAGACTTAAGCCCAATCTGGTATCCTCTATATCTACTTTAGTCTTCTGGATATCTATCTCAGCTTGACGAATTCGAGAACGCGTAGCACCTCCATTGAAAATTGGAATAGATACATTAAGACCTAATCCTGAAAAATTAGACCACTTGAAACCATCGTTTCCAAACGTCGGGAAAATATTACCCATACCGAGGTATCCAAAATTTCCGGTAAACGACACAGAAGGATAATAAGCAGAAACAATGGATTTACGGTTTAACTCCAATAATTCAGTTTGCTTATTTAACAAAGCAATTTCTGTTCTATTATTAACGTCTGCTGTCTCTGCTATCGTTTCTAAGGATATATCAAACGTTTCCTCTGGCAATACTATATCCGTAGTGATATCCATACCAATAGCAAACTTGAGCGCATTCTCTTGTAATTCTAAAGCATTAATTATTTGTTGCCGCTGTGCTTCAAGATTATTTACAGCAACCGAAGTTCTATCTAAATCAATTTTCTTACCTAATCCAGCGTCCACCAAGCCTTTAATTACATCTCTGGTTTTCTTGGTACTTGCTAAGTTGATGTCCAAGGTATTTAGCTGCATCTGTGTTTGAAACACTTGATAGTACGCATTAGCCACCTTCTCGATCAGAGTTTCCTCCGTAAGGGAGTTGTTGATCTGATAAAACTCACGAGTAGTCTTAGCAGCTTTTAAACCAGTGAATAGGGACTGATTGAAAATTTGCTGAGAGACGGAAGCAGTAGCATTGGCTTGCCACTTTTGGCCAAAAGCTACCATAAGTGTTTCGCCCGGCTCACCACCAAAAATTTCGGCCGGAAGCGCACTTTTTTGAAGCAACGGATTGTAATTAATCGAAGCATTGGCGCTCAACTGCGGTTTAGCTCCTGCTCTTACTTCATCGATTTGATATTCTGCATTTTCGACTTCTAATGCAGATTTTTTTGCTTCCGCCTTGTTTTGTAAGGCATACTTAATGGCTTCCTGCAAGGTTAGCACTTCTTGTGCATGCGCATAAGTAGCACCGAACAGACCAGCTAGCAATACAGCTATTATCTTTATCCTTTTCATTTTATTTATTAGTGACTATACGTTCTTTAAAAATTAATTCCACTGCTTTTATTTGATCTTCAAGCATTTGATCTATATTATCGACATTCGGAATACAATGAATGATATCATTAACTGTATGATTGAGCGTGATGCCTTTTATAATATGGCGAAGTACAATTGTTGAATCATCGATATTATCCATTATAAGTGTACCATCATCCACAGCTTTGAGGATAAGAGATTTAAGAATACTTAGGTCACGAGCCTCAAATTTTTCCATCAATCGTTTGAATTCAGCATCTCTTAACCAGTCCAAATTTTCATTAATATACACCATATAATGCTTGCGCATATGCTCCGCCCGAAATCTCAATAGATCAAATAGGGTATCCAAAAAATCGCCGTTGTACTTAGCTACCATTTCTTCTATAGCATCAAGGAATGCCTCCGAAATGGCAACCAAAACATCTTTGATCAACGCGTTTTTATCTGGATAATAATAATAAAGATTGGCTTTTGTGATTTTTGCGTCGTCCGCAATTTCATTCATCGTGGTTTTGGAAAAACCATAATGTAAGAATCGTCTGGTGGCCAGTTCAATTATCTCCTCTTTTCTTTTATCCATTCTACAGTTTTTACTTTTGACTTTTACAAAAGAATGTTCAAAAGTACAAAACGTTTAAATAGAACGTAAGAATGTGTAAAAAAAATACATTTTTTTGACAAAAATTGTTATTTTATAAAAACTTGACTTATGAAAAGAGTTTCAGGAACTTACGCTTGTCGAATTTGTATAGTCTTGCCGCGCGATAAGAAACGCCTGTTTGGTATTCATTAAGCTCTTTGAGATAGCCTAAGTTACTCATTCGTTTTCTAAAATTTCGCTTATCTAAGCTCTCGCCAAGGATGGCTTCGTAGATTTGTTGTAGCTGCGTAAGGGTGAATTTCTCGGGCAATAAGGCAAAAGGTGCTGTAGAATAATTTAGATTCCTCTTGAGTTTTTTAAGTCCCAATTGTAGGATATCATTATGGTCAAAAGCCAATTCAGGAACCTCTGTAATATCAAACCACTGTGCCTGTCGCATATAGGTCGTCACGGGCTTGACTTTATTTTTGACATCTTCATAGCGCACCAACGCCATATATGCTACGGTAAGTACACGTCCTTCAGGATGACGTTTGAGCCCTGCCAGAGCAGCCAATTGCTCCAAATAAATATTCTTGAGGCCGGTATGCTCATAAGCAATACGGTCAACGGCTTCTTCCATTTCTTCCTGCTTGTCCACAAAATAACCAGGCATAGCCCACCAATCTCGATATGGATACTCATTTCTCTCAGTGAGCAAGACTTTCAATTTGCCTTCATGGAAGGTAAATATTAAACAATCTACTGTAAAAAATGACAACATGATTAGAAGCTTTTAATTGTAAAATAGTATATTATTAAACAATAAGACACTATACGTTAGTATTATTTTTTATTCCCTATGCATTACACGCGTTTACCGTTTGTAAGGCGCATGTAATTTTCATTAGTTAACTGCAACAAGATGGATAAAAAACGGCAAACTAACAAAAAAATATAGATAAAAATTTAATAGTGTAAAAAATACACATTATATTCGTAGGAACTTAAACTAAAATAATTTTGAAGATGATCAAAAGAATTGGAGTTTTTACTTCGGGCGGTGATGCACCAGGCATGAATGCAGCTATTCGTGCTGTCGTAAGAACTGCTATTTATAATAATCTAGTCGTAACAGGTATTTATCATGGTTATCAAGGGATGATTGAAGGATCTTTTATCGAAATGTCCCGTAGATCCGTAAGTTCTATTATACAAAAAGGTGGTACCATACTTAAATCAGCGCGCTGTTTAGAATTCAAAACAAAGGAAGGAAGACAAGCAGCATACGACAATATTAAATCCCAGGGAATTGATGCTTTAGTCGCTATAGGCGGAGATGGCACATTCACGGGCGCTAATTTATTTTCACAAGAATTCGATATTCCTGTCATGTGTATTCCGGGAACTATCGACAACGATCTGTACGGTACCGACTATACATTAGGATACGATACAGCCAATAATACTGTAATCGAGGCCATTGACAAAATCCGCGATACAGCTTCATCACATAGCCGTGTTTTCTTTGTCGAGGTAATGGGTAGAGATTCGGGTTGTATTGCCTTGAATGCCGGTGTAGGTGGTGGCGCCGAGTCGATATTATTGCCGGAAGTAAATTCGGGAATTGATACATTGATCGAAGAATTAGAACTCGCAGAAGCTAGACAAAAAACCTCCATGATTGTTATCATTGCTGAGGGAGATAAAAATGGTGGAGCATACAATGTCGCAAAAATCGTGAAGGATAAAATCAATCACCTTGACATAAAAGTTAGTATCTTAGGGCATTTACAACGCGGAGGGTCACCAAGTAGTTTTGATCGCGTATTGGCTACTCGAATGGGCTACACAGCAGTGAATGAACTGATAAAAGGCAACTCAAGAGCTACAGTCGGCATGCGCGGCACAAAAATGGTAATAACACCATTGGAAGAAGCGTTAAACAACAAAGAGTTCAAATTGGATGATGAGTTGTTAGAAATCGCAAACATTATGAACAAATAATAAATCCATATGATTTTAGTAATTTTCACTGGATCGAGATATGCAGATTGGCGCTTGGCAGAGAAAGGCCGATTATTACACGGCTTTCGCACAGCGGGTATCAATTCCTATATTCAAGATGAAAATTTTATCAATCAGCTACTCAACAAGAATACCGATCTTCTGTATAATGCAGAGAAAGTGAAGAAAATATTCTTTTTTGGCGCTGGTGCATCCTCTAAAGAAAGACAAGAGAAAATCATACAAGTGTTTTCTACATTCTTTAAAAATGAAAAGGTAAAAGCTTCTCATGACTTAGATTCCGCTGCTATTTACACATTCGGTGATGATAAAGGAATCGTAGGTATTATTGGTTCTGGCTCCAATGCAGCCTATTTCACCGGCAAAAAAATAATTACCAACAACTATGGTTTGGGTTATATTCTGGCGGATGAAGGATCCACTAATTGGATAGCGCAACAAGTATTACGCGATTATCTGACCGATGCAATGCCACAAGGCTTTCGCGAAAAATTGGATGAGAAGTATAGCATGGATAGAAAGTATATTTTGGAAAAATTGTACAACAATCCCAACCCCAATATATTTCTAACCTCATTTGCTGATTTCTTTTATGAGCACAGATACGAGCCTTATTTGTCAAATATTATCAAAAAAGGGCTTAATTTATATATCACCACATACCTATTGCCGCTTTTGGATCAATATCCTGATTCAAATATCAGCCTTACAGGTTCGGTGGCGCACAATTATCAAGAGTGGTTGACGGAGTTTGCGAAGGAATACCATTTGAACATTAAGACAATAACAAAAGAACCTATTCAAAATCTAATAAAATATTATATTAATAAAAACTAAGAAAATGAAAATTGGAATTAACGGATTTGGCCGTATTGGTCGTTTAGCTTTCAGAGCAGCAGTAAATCGTAAAGATATTGAAATCGTAGGTATCAATGACTTAGTTGAACCTGACTATATGGCTTATATGTTGAAATATGATTCAACACACGGCAAATTTGATGGTACAGTTGAAGTTAAAGACGGCAACTTAGTTGTAAATGGTAACACCATCCGCGTTACAGCTGAAAAAGACCCAGCAAATTTGAAATGGGACGAAGTAGGTGCTGAAGTTGTTATCGAATCTACAGGTTTATTCTTAACACAAGAAACTGCTCAAAAACATATCGATGCTGGTGCAAAAAAAGTAATTATGTCTGCTCCTGCTAAAGATGACACGCCTACATTTGTAATGGGTGTAAATCATAAAGAATTAACAGCAGACCAAAACATCGTTTCTAACGCTTCATGTACTACAAACTGTTTAGCACCTATTGCTAAAGTATTGAACGACAAATTTGGAATCGTAGAAGGTTTGATGACTACTGTACACGCTGTGACTGCTACTCAAAAAACTGTGGACGGTCCTTCAGTAAAAGACTGGAGAGGTGGTCGTGGCGCTTACCAAAACATTATACCTTCATCAACTGGTGCTGCTAAAGCTGTAGGTTTAGTATTACCTTCATTGAAAGGAAAATTAACTGGTATGTCTTTCCGCGTACCTACTGCTGACGTATCTGTAGTGGATTTGACAGTACGTTTGGATAAAGGTGCTTCTTACGAAGAAGTAAAACAAGCTATGAAAGAAGCTTCAGAAGGTGAATTAAAAGGTATCTTAGGCTACACAGAGGACGAAGTTGTATCTACGGACTTCTTAGGTGATGCACGTACTTCAATCTTTGACGCTAAAGCGGGTATCTCATTGAATGACAATTTCGTAAAAGTAGTATCTTGGTACGATAACGAATGGGGTTATTCTAACAAAATCATTGATTTAGCTCAAGAAGTAGGTAAATTCATTAAATAGTTTATCCTGCTAAAAATAAGAAAAGCATCTGTATGACAGATGCTTTTTTCTTTTCACTTAGCGTTTAGTAACAATTAGTTGAGTCATTTATATTGTACTACAAATGTAGATTTTATATCACGCTATCGAAATACCTGCTGATAGGTATTTATTAAATTACAACAAATACCGCACGCCCAAAGCGTACCATCGTTTTTGCATTAATACAGCTCCAGATTCCTTATAAGTTGCGTTAGTCAAATTAGAAATGTCGCTGTATATTTTTAATCCTTTGAAACGATATCCGACATGTAAATCTGCTATATAATAAGGATCATTTAGCTCTCTTTTAATCCATCTATTTCCTACACTCATGTCCCATGATGAACTGCTATATAGCAATCTGAATAGCGCTTGGTGCTTCAAGCTTTCCAATACATATTTAGAAACAATATCTTCAGCATGTACCATTTCTTCAGGGGATAAGTAGTTATATCCCAATGAATAGCTTAAGCTACGATTTAAGGATAGCTGGTATCCCCTACGCAAAGCCATACTTAATCCATGCATCTTATTATTTCCAAGATTGAGCGGTCGATAAGGTTGCGTATTGGATTCATTCGGCTTATTTTCCTTGATCCAATCTACAAAATCACTAATTTCTCGGTAGAAATAGCGTAATTCCAATTCGGTTTTGCCCAACATGCCTTGTAGCGAAGTCTCATACTGCCACGCATATTCGGATCGCAATGCTGGATTACCTACGTTGGCGGGCTGCTTGAGGTATAAATCTGTAAAAGAAGGTATGCGTTGGCTCTTCCCAATATTCACATTCAAACGCCAGTGATTGACAATCTGATAGCCTACATCTAGCCCAGGATACACTTCCCAGCCATACCTGCTGTTATAATTGGTATACATACCCACATGAAAAGTAGTTTTGGGAATAATCTCTGTGCGATATTCTAAATACGAACCCATATTTTCACGGGAGTGGTTGCCTAGATTATTACTTTTGATATCTTCATCCCTAAGTTCTACTCCCACGCCAAAATCTCCTATAATGGTCTGCAATCGGCTATTCAACTCAAATGACAAGGCATTATTGGTATGTTGGGAACGTGCTTTGGATAAATCATGACGATAATACCTGTAATCATCCTTATTGTAACGATTCGAAATCCGTGGACTTATGTAGAAATTCTTACCCATATAATGTTTTGTGGAGAAATGAGCGAAGAAGGTCTTGACTATTTCATACGATTCTTTGTCTCCAGGAGAAGCATAATAGCCATTTGCACCAAAGGCATTATCAATATATCCGGCTGACCAATCCAACGAATTCGATTTATTCACCTCATACTGTCCTTGGTAATAGAGGCGAATATCTTCCGTAGCACTGTTGTAGCGCTGACCATTCGATTTGCTTGCCGCTACCGAAAATAAATTATTGAAACCTGCTGACCCTGCCTGCCCTACGACCTGAAATCCTCCGCCCATATATCGGCCATGACCGTCATTCTCCTCCTTCTCTTCAAACGAAGATCCTCCAAAAATACGTACAGTTAGTCCGGGATGATGCCCTGATTTGGTAACAATATTAATGGCTCCGGTCAAGGCATTGACGCCATAGACGCGCGCCATCGGACCACGTAGCACCTCTATCCGTTCGATAGCATCAAGCGCTACGGGTATATTCATCGTATGATGCCCTGTCTGTGGATCAGAAATTTTGATACCATTCAATAAAATGAGAGCTTGCTCAAATGTACCGCCATCAATGCTAATGTCCGCTTGCGTACCAAATGGACCGCGCTGACGTACATCCACACCGTTCACATAGCTCAACAATTCATTGACAGATCGAATAGGCATTTGAGCGATTTCCTTAGCGGTGATGATTTCAATGTTTTTATTTCTTTTGCCAAAAGGTATTTGTAGCCTATTTTCGGAAATAATCACTTCGGAAATTGAATCCAAACGTATGTTGTTGTCGGCTTGTGCGATGACGAGGTTTGCGAGCAGCGTTCCTCCTAGCGATAATAATAAACTTCTTTGCATTATTTATATGAATATTTACTGCTGCAAAAGTGTTATCTTTCGCAGACAATACAGTAGTCCAGTTTAAAGATAATGAGTAGTCCACTTTTACAGTCGCTAGTTGCTTACATACGCCTCGACAAAGACGATAAGACGCCCAAATATTTGCAAATAGCCCAATCCATCATTAACGCTATGCATACGCACTTAATCTCAGCAGGCGACAAATTGCCTGGTACACGTGCATTGAGCGACAAATTATATGTACATCGCAAGACCGTCATTGCAGCGTATGAAGAGCTCGCTGCACAAGGATGGATAGACATAATCCCACAAAAAGGTGCATACGCAGCTGCGGAAAGAATAAAAACGATCTCCCCAGCCATTCCATCCACTCAGCGCATAGAGCTAAAGGCAGATTTTATTTTTGAAAAAAATATAATACTCGATATTCCGGACCAACACTCGGATCATGATTTGTATTTCACAGCGGGTACACCTGATTATCGGCTCACTTCATTAAAACCCATTAATCAAATATTAACCTACATAGCAGGTAAGAAAAACAATGTTGCAAGATTAAACCAGCCTTTTCAAAAGGAAAATGAAGGCTTGAAACAGCAAATTCTGAACTACCTGCGTGTCACCAAAGGCATACATACCAGCACGAATCAAATTTGTACAACAGCTAATTATCAAATTGCACTTACCACAGTAATTCATACACTTCTTCGACCAAAAGATAAAGTAATAGTCACGGAATTGGGAAATTTCAACACCAATATGCTTCTTAAACAGGCAAATATTGAGCTCATTCCCCTAAAAATGAGTGCAGAAAATATAGATATTTCCGATTTAGAAAAAATACTTAAAAGCCATTCCATCCGCGCACTCTACATCCAGACTAACAACCTCTATCCTACTACCTCAATCCTATCAAATGAAGCGAAGCAAAAACTTCTTGATTTAGCCCATCAACACCGATTCATACTTTTCGAAGATGATAGTATGACCAATTTTGTATATAGTAAGCAACAATACATTACCTTAAAAAGCTTGGATAGAAATGGTTCCGTGGTATACATCAACTCTTTCGGGGATTTACTTCCTGCACCCTACAATTTAGGTTTTATCCTCGCTCCTTCGGATTTAAAAGCCGAATTGCTGAAATATGACCACGCGATGCAGCAGGCAAAACTTTTCTTGATCGAACAAACACTCATGGAATATATTAGAGAAGGATTATTACTTAGACAATGGCAAAAGCAATCCAAGATTTATCAGAAACGAAGAGATAATTTTGAGAAAATTCTGAATGAAAAACTGGATCAAAGTATACGGATGAGTAAACCAGAAGTAGGACTTGGTTATTGGCTAGAGTTCAATCAGCCAATGCCCTTATTGGCAATTTCAACCTTCTGCAAAGCCAATGGATTGACGCTACCGACATACCTGTTGCATCAGAATAAACAAATTACTGGAATAAGGCTGGGATTTGCAAACCTCAATGAGGCTGAGGCTGAGCATGCGCTCGAAATTTTAAGCAAGGCTATCTATGCGCATTTATATAAATAAACTGTCTGACAGAGACGATTCCCTAGGCTAAACCATTTTTATTCTCTATCAGACAGTAAGTATTTTTTATTATTTTCCTTCCAATGCGGAGATGATTTGTGCTCTATAGGAAGCATCTTTTTCGCCGATCTCAAAAGAACGTTTATAAAGATCTAAAGTAGCAAATACTTCCGCCGGCTCACCTACATTGTTAGGTAAGAAAAGTTTGAAACTATAGGTCGACTTTTTATCCAAGTCTACCTCGACCGTATTGGAAGAGAATACCGTAGGTAAAATCACTGATGTGGACATGGTCCCTGCCGATGATGTTTTGAAAATAGAAGCTAATGCTTTTACCAAAGCATCAGACTCAGCCCCTATAGAAGACAACTTGATCGCACCTTCCACGAACCCCTCTTGAATGGGCTGACCTTGACCATTTACACCAGGTTTAATACCTTTCATTACTTCGACTTGTAATCCTACCGTATCTTGCTCAAATACGGACTTGGCAACATACACGACAGAAGAATCTGTTTTTGCTTCATCCACAATACGTAAAAAAAGCTGTTGCTTTTCTGCTTCTTTATTGTTTGTAAAAGTCGCTAGCGATGGTTCTGTCGACTTTTGGGAATCTGTCGAATTACCACAACTTGCTAATAAAGTTGTTGCAATCACACCTGTGGCCAATAGAGATTTTATTGCTTTCATATTTTCTTGTTATAAGGTAATAAGCACTTAAATTACAATAATGTTTTATTTAATTAAAGCTTTATACAAAATTTCGACAGGATGATAGGATTTTCGAGCTGCGCCATCTTTAATTTGATGACGGCATGAGGTTCCCGCTGCAGCAATAATAGTTTCCTCGGAAGCGGTACGTACTGCTGGTAACAAGACCAGTTCAGCGACCTTCATCGAGACCTCATAATGTTCTTTCTCATAACCAAAAGAACCAGCCATACCGCAACATCCCGATGGGATAACTTCGACGCTGTAATTGGCAGGTAATGAAAGAACCTTCTCTGTAAAACCAACCAAATGGAATGCTTTTTGATAACAGTGACCGTGCAGTTTGATATGTTGTTTTTCCGCGGAGAACTGCTCCGGGTGAATAAACCCTTTGTCAATTTCCTGAGCCAAAAATTCATCAATCATTAAGGCATTTTGAGCGATACGCATAGCGTCAGCTTGGAGATCAGCATCCACCAAAGTCAGGTATTCATCTCTAAAAGTAATGATAGCAGATGGCTCAATGCCGATCAGTGGAGTCTCAACAGTAATTTTATCCTTCAGCATACTCACATTGGCTATAGCCAATTTTTTTGCTTCTTTGACAAATCCTTTGGATAGATAGGTACGTCCACTTTCTTTGTGTGAAGCTAATAACACCTCATATCCTAATGCTGTCAGTAATTTATAAGCAGTCTGACCGATACTGGTATCGTTGTAATCGGTAAATTCATCGCAGAACAAATATACTTGGCGCTTCGAAGCCTTCGGTGTTTGCTTCTTGACCCATTGTCTTAATGTCACTGCGCTTACTTCTGGCAGCGAGCGATCAGGTGCAAAACCCACCACTTGTTTAATAAGACCTGATGTAAATTTATTCTGTGAAAAGAAATTGTATAATGGAGCTACTAGCGATCCCAATTGTTGAGATTTGGTGAAATTTGCAATTACATGCGCACGGAATGGAGCACCGTTCGCATCATAATAGTGCTGCAAAAATTCAGCTTTCATCTTCGCCACATCGACACTGGAAGGACATTCTGTCTTGCAGCCTTTACAGCTCAGACATAAGTCCATGACCTCTTTGATTTCCTCATGGTCAAAACGATTTTGTTGTGTGGAATTTGTCAAAAACTGGCGAAGCATATTCGCACGTGCACGTGTCGTATCCTTTTCATTGCGTGTAGCCATGAATGAAGGACACATGGTACCTCCTGTGATCTCAGTTTTACGACAGTCTCCAGATCCCGAACATTTTTCCGCCAAACGAAGAATACTTTCATCTTTTGTGAAGTCAAAATACGTTTTGATTTCTTTGCCATCCGTGACATTGTCATAGCGCAAAGAGGTATCCATCGGAGGCGTGTTTACAATTTTATTGGCATTGAAGATTCCTTTGGGATCAAATATGTTTTTCACATCTTGAAGTAAAGCATACACCTTTTCGCCCAATACTTTACCAATAAACTCACCACGCAGACGACCGTCCCCGTGCTCACCACTCAGCGAACCATTGTATTTTATGACAAGATCTGTCGTTTTTTCGAGGATAGAACGGAATTGACGACGTCCTTCTGCCGATTTAAGGTTGACAAAAGGCTCGATGTGTAATTCTCCCGCGCCCGCATGTGCATAGTAAGAGGCGTGCACGCCTTCTTCTTTTAATACCTCTTGTACATCGGCCACATAGGCAGGTAGATCTTCTGGTGATACCGCACAATCCTCAATTAAATTGACAGGCTGCTCGTCACCAGGCAAATTACGGATCAATCCAAGCCCCGCTTTGCGCACATCCCATACCAGATTGGTTTGTTTTACACCCAATACCAAAGGATAGGCATAACCAAGACCTTTTGCCATCAAGTCCTGTTTCAAAATTTCTGCACGACGAATAATTTCTTCTTCGGTGTCCGCTCTAAATTCGATAATCAATAAAGCTTGCGGATCGCCTTCGATAAAAAAGCGATTGTATTGATAAGTAGGATGACCTACCGTAAAGTCTAAAATATACTTATCGACCAATTCAGACGCTTCGGGACGATGAAACAATGCCACCACATTGCCGTGCATACATTCCACCATATCCGAAAAGTGTACACACAATAATCCAATTTCTTTGGGAGGTAAGGGTCTTAATTTTATTTTAGCTTCAGTGACAATCCCGATGGTCCCTTCGGATCCCGCAAGGAGATTACATAGATTGAAAGGTTTGCTGCTGTCTACCAAATAATCGAGTGCATATCCCGTATTTCGACGGGTTATATCTTTTTTTGGATAACCTGACTGGATTATATTTATATTTTCTTTGTCGGTAATAATAGTATTTAATTGACGATAAATCTCGCCTTCACGATCTTGCTGCGCTAATTTTGCAAAATAAGCACGGGGATCCAATTCTTTGAATACCGTTTCCGTACCATCATTCAATAGCACATGAGCTTCTAAAAGATTTTCACGGGTATCGCCCCATACAATGGAGTGCAGACCTGAAGAATTGTTACCTATCATTCCTCCCACCATCGCACGGCTCGCTGTAGAGGTTTCTGGCCCAAACATTAAACCGAAGGTTTTGAGGTATGCATTTAAATCATCACGGATTACGCCAGGTTGCACTCGTGCCCATTGTTCTTCCTCATTGACTTCCAGTATCGCATTGAAAAACTTCGAAACATCGACAACAATCCCCTTACCTACTACCTGACCAGCCAATGACGTACCTGCCGTACGTGGTATCAATGTCACCTGCGCCTCATTGGCAAAGGCTATTAATTTGATCAAATCAGCTTTGTTATGTGGTATAGCAACGGCCAAAGGTTTTTCTTGATAGACCGATGCATCTGTAGAATAAGCAAGTAGTATGGTTTGGTGTTTTGGATTGCTTTCCTGAAAATACAATTCCCCTTCAATCTCCGAATTCAGTTTCTCTAACGATAATAACATACTTTGTGTAAAAAAATGAGCGTTAACATAACAAATCTACACAAAGAATATTATTTTTGATAGTACAGATACCTAATTTATTTATGTTTTATCGTGTTTGAAAATAAATAACGCACAAAAACGCATTATTTCCCAAAAGACTATATTCCCGCTAAGTAAAAACAAAGTCAGATTTATGAATAATATTCTAAAAATTGTATAATATTTTGAATAATATTCTAAATAAAGGTAACTTTACAGAATTATGGGAAAATTAGAAATATCTTTAGACCACATTGATTATCACATACTTCGTATTATGCAAAATAATGCTCGTACGAATAATGCTGATATAGCTAGAGAATTAGGTATGGCTCCTTCGGCGATTTTAGAACGCGTTAAAAAACTGGAGCAAAAAGAAGTTATTTTGCAATACAATGCGAAGATTAATCCAGTAGCATTAGACCAAAATCTACTTTCTTTTATATTCATAAAAACGTCAGATATCATTGGTGAACAGGGCGTTGCGTATCTGCTTGCTGAAATTCCGGAAGTACAAGAAGTACACGATATCGCCGGGGATGATGGATACTTAATAAAGGTACGTACCAGCGATGCAGCAGGTTTGGTTGACTTAATGCGCAATACCCTAGGGAAAATAGAGGGCATCATTTCTACCCGTACTACGATTGTTTTAGAAACTGTTAAAGAAGAACAAAAATTAGTTATTCCAACACCGACAGCATAATGGAAGATAAAAAACCATCTATAGCTAGTATTATAGTTGCTTACCTCATTGTATACATTGTATGGGGCTCTACTTTTTTCTTCATTGAGGAAGCACTTCGCTCATTCCCACCCTTTGTCTTAGGTTCTATCCGCTTTGTCATCGCGGGTACACTATTGATGGGCTATTGTCAATTGCGCGGCTATAGAATATTTAACAAATCTGATATCAAACAAGCAGTTTTCGTAGGATTCTTGCTCCTATTTATAGATATGGCAGCAATTATCTGGTCCGAACAGTATATCTCGAGCGGTATAGTTTCCATACTATCAGCCGCTACAGCGATTTGGTTTATTATATTGGACAAACCCAAATGGAAAGAAAACTTTTCAAGTATTCCAACCATACTAGGCTTGCTGTTTGGTTTTGCAGGGGTCATTATGCTTTTTGCTGAGCAAGTATTAACCAGCTCTGTTCCCGAGGAAGAGCGTTCACAGAATATCACGGCTATGCTTGTATTGACTTGTGGAACCATCGGATGGACTATAGGATCTTTATATTCCAAGTACAATCAAAAATCAAAATCCACAGATCGCAAAAAAGGAACTTCGCTCAACGTAATGGTTAAGACGGCATGGCAGATGGTGACAGCAGGTGTTGCATTTACTATTGTAGCATTGGTAAAAGGAGAATACAGCTCATTTGATTACACAGCCGTACATGCTGCCGATTGGGGTGCTATGATTTACCTCGTATTGATGGGTTCTATTTTAGCTTTCAGTTCATATATCTGGTTACTTCAGGTCCGTCCTGCTACGGAGGTGAGTACATATGCCTATGTCAATCCAATTGTTGCTTTATTATTGGTACACTTCTTCACAGATCACCAAGTAACAGCATTGCAGATCATAGGCTTAGGTATTGTGCTCGTGTCAGTTTTGTTGATGAATTGGAATCTCTACAAAGACAACCGTACGTTTCGTGCTATACGTCATCGCAAAAAACTCAAAAAACTTCGCCATATGGCACCCAAAAGTAGTATTCCACGTATTATTGAAGTGGCGGACTACCTACGCAAACAAAAGCGCAAAGCAGATAAAAAGCAAGAAAATAAAGCTTAAAATATTAAAACAGGAGTATCCAAAAGATGCTCCTGTTTTTTATCATTTTTCTTTCATTAATGGAAATAATATTATAGTCAACTACCTATAATTATATCTACTCAGCGCGCTTGATCCTATCTTGAAAAACTTTCTATTAACATTCATTACTTCTAGTTAATTTTTTTGATATTTGCTATCCCAATTGGGAATCAAATTATAAACTCATAAAAATTATATGTTTACAGCAGAAGATGTTATAGCAGCGCATAGTAAAGTAAAATCGGGAGCCGATTTTCCAAAGTACATCCAAGAAATTAAAGAATTGGGCGTAAAAAATTATGAAGTGTTTGTCGCTGATGGTAGATCGGTTTATTATGGAGACAATAATCACAAAGCCGAAGTCGCTCCCAAATATTCCACCCAGCAAATAGCCACTCAAGTTGACAAAAGCACATTTACAGAAAAGCTTAAGGCGCATCAACAGGGTAAAACCGATTACCTGACTTTTATAAAAATGTGTGCAAAAACAGGCATTGAAAAATGGGAAATCGTAATGGAAGCAATGACTTGTACCTATTTTGACCAACAAGGCAACCTAATTTTAACAGAAAATATTCCTCAGTAAATTAATTGAAAGGTTGCACTCATCGTTGGAAAAATGAGTGCAACCTCATTTTTCCAACGCGTCCACCCCTTAGTCAGTAAGCCTACATCGTAGTCATCCAAGCCTTTACGAAATTCTAATATTTCATTACGCTATTTATCTGCATTTTTGTACATTGTAAGGAACGGGATGTGTAAATTTAATCCTATAAAAAACAGCTTAGTTTAAGTAATTTTGTTTGCATTAAGCGAGGAAGAGAAAGAGATATGTATATAATTTTTGATACCGAGACCACAGGTTTACCAAAACGTTGGGACGCTCCTATCACAGACACAGATAACTGGCCTAGATGTATTCAAATAGCCTGGCAATTGCATGATGCAATGGGCAATCTGATTGAGCATCAAGACTATCTTATTAAGCCTGATGGATTTAATATCCCCTTTGATTCGGAGAAAATACATGGTATTTCGACCGAGTTGGCCACAGAGCAGGGTGTGGCATTGACTGAGGTACTTGTCAAATTTAATGAGGCACTAGCCAAAGCTAAATTTGTGGTTGGTCAAAATATAGGTTTCGATATCAACATTATGGGTGCGGAGTTATACCGATAGGGAGTAGACTCTGGTATGTATAGTATGTCTGTTTTGGACACGTGTACTGAGGTAACTGCAGACCTATTGAAGTTGCCCGGGGGTCGTGGTGGCCGTTATAAATTGCCTACACTTACCGAGCTACACGCATACCTGTTCGGCGTACCCTTTGCTGAAGCACATAATGCGACAGCCGATGTAGAAGCTACCACGCGCTGTTTCTTTGAGTTAGTACGTCGGGAAGTCTTCACTCCTGAAGATCTGCAGGTAGATACAGGTTATTTTGTTGACTTCAAGCAGCAAAATCCAACAGTTATTCCTACAGTTGGATTACAGCATATCAATCTTAAAGCCGCTTCTGATGCGATTCGTCATCGTGATAAGGAGGAAACGGTAGTCAAGATAGATGCGGAAACGCTGAAAGCCTTGCAAGAAGCTAATTTTGCGCATCTGCACAATCATTCCCAATTCTCTGTACTTCAATCCACTATTTCCATCGGCGATTTAGTAGCTGCTGCTGCCAAATACCAAATGCCTGCTGTTGCGCTTACCGACCATGGAAACATGATGGGGGCATTTCACTTTGTGAGCCGAGTTTTAGGATATAATAAAGAGGTAGAAGCCAAAAATAAAGAAGCAATAGAAAAGGGCGAAGAGCCAACGGGACAAATTATAAAACCTATTGTAGGCTGTGAATTTTTCGTCTGCGAAGACAGAAAAGACAAAACACGCAAAGACAATGGTTATCAGGTCGTATTTCTTGCTAAAAATAAAGCCGGTTATCACAATCTGGCAAAAATGGCTTCTGTCGCCTATACGGAGGGTTTTTATTACGTCCCTCGTATAGACAAAAGCATCGTAGAACAATATAAAGAAAACTTGATTGTGCTCTCCGGAAATCTGCAAGGAGAAATACCAAATAAAGTTTTAAATATCGGCGAAAATCAAGCTGAAGAAGCACTAATTTGGTGGAAAGAACAGTTTGCAGAGGATTTCTACATGGAGATCATGCGACATGGCCAAGAAGACGAAAACCGTGTCAACGACACTTTAATCTCCTTAGCGAGAAAACATAATGTTAAGCTAATTGCTACCAACAACACCTACTATGTCAATAAAGCAGATGCGCATGCCCATGACATCTTACTATGTGTAAAGGATGGCGAAAAGCTATCTACTCCTGTAGGCCGTGGACGTGGGTTCCGATTTGGATTACCGAATCAGGAATATTATTTCAAATCATCCGAGGAGATGAAAAAAGCATTTGAAGATCTACCAGATGCTATTCTCAATATTCAAGAAGTCATTGACAAGGTAGAGATTTATTCCTTGTATCGCGATGTACTTCTTCCTAAATTCGAAATCCCCGAGGAATTCTTGCATACAGAAGATGAATTGGATGGTGGCAAAAGAGGCGAAAATGCCTACTTACGCCATTTGACGTACGAAGGAGCCAAAAGAAGATATAAAGAATTGACCGACGAAATCGTGGAGCGGTTGGACTTCGAACTCAGTACGATCGAACGTACAGGATACCCCGGCTATTTCTTGATTGTACAGGATTTTATTGCCGAAGCAAGAAAAATTGGAGTTTCCGTAGGACCCGGTCGTGGATCTGCGGCAGGATCCGCAGTAGCATATTGCTTGGGTATCACCAATCTTGATCCCATCATGTACGACCTCCTTTTTGAGCGTTTCTTGAATCCTGACCGGGTATCCATGCCCGATATCGATATCGACTTTGATGACGAGGGCCGTGGACGTGTCATGCAGTATGTGATTGACAAATACGGCGCTTCGCAGGTAGCTCAGATCATCACTTACGGCACAATGGCCGCCAAATCTTCCATTAAAGATACAGGGCGTGTATTGGATTTGCCACTAGCGGACACCAACGAAATTGCTAAACTTATTCCAAATCTAAAGCTGAGCAAAATCTTTACCATGGACGATAAGTCCCTGAAAGAAAAACTCCGTGCTGAAGAACTTGAAGCCGTCAATAAGCTTAAGTCCATGGCTGATGGTGCTGGTTTGGAAGCTGAAATCATCAAGCAAGCACGTGTATTAGAAGGTTCTATGCGTAATACAGGTATTCATGCCTGTGGCGTGATTATTACCCCTGATGATATCACCAATTTTGTTCCGGTATCTCTGGCAAAGGATTCTGACCTATATGTCACTCAGTTTGACAACTCTGTCGTGGAGAGTGCAGGTCTATTAAAAATGGACTTTTTAGGCCTTAAAACTTTAACCCTGATTAAAGATACAGTGGCCAATGTGAGATTGAGACACGGTATTGATCTTGACCCTGATAATTTTCCTATTGACGACGAGCTGACCTACGAATTATTCCAGCGAGGTGAGACTATCGGTGTATTCCAGTATGAATCTCCGGGTATGCAGAAATACATGAAGGAATTGAAGCCTACTGTTTTTGCCGATTTGATTGCCATGAATGCCTTGTATCGTCCGGGACCAATGGAATATATCCCTTCATTCATTAAGCGTAAGCACGGCATAGAGCCGATTACTTACGACTTAGATGCTTGTGAAGAATATTTGAAAGAAACCTACGGTATCACCGTATACCAAGAGCAGGTAATGCTTCTTTCGCAAAAATTAGCGGGATTCTCCAAAGGTGATGCCGACGTTTTGCGTAAAGCAATGGGTAAGAAGCAGAAGGATGTCTTGGACAAAATGAAACCAAAATTCGTCAATCAAGCTGCGGAAAAAGGTCATAGTCCCAAAGTATTAGAAAAAATATGGACAGACTGGGAAGCATTTGCGAGTTACGCATTTAACAAGTCTCACTCCACCTGTTATGCCTGGGTAGCTTACCAGACTGCCTACCTCAAAGCACACTACCCTGCTGAGTACATGGCGGCGGTGCTTTCCAACAACATGAACGACATCAAACAGGTGACATTCTTCATGGAAGAATGTAAGCGAATGGGATTAACAGTCTTAGGACCAGACGTGAATGAGTCGCATTATAAATTTACCGTTAACGAAAGCGGAGCTATCCGATTTGGAATTGGGGCGGTAAAAGGTGTGGGTGCCGGAGCCGTCGATACCATTGTACAGACACGTGCTACAGGTCCTTACAAGTCTATATTCGATTTTGCAAAGCGAATCGATTTGAGGTCAGCCAATAAAAAAGCATTCGAATCTCTGGCTTACGCAGGTGGCTTTGATGGATTCACGGATACCCACCGAGCACAATATTTTTACAAAGATGGCGATAACACCACGGGCATCGAAAAGGCGATAAAATTCGCACAGCGATTCAAAGAAAACGAAAGCTCTGCGCAGGCTTCCCTATTTGGTGGTGGCGCCGCGACAGCTCTTCCCGAACCCGTATTGGCACCATGCAACCCTTGGGGATTGATCGAGAAACTAAAATACGAGAAAGATGTAATTGGTATTTATCTCACCAGCCACCCATTGGACAACTATAAATTTGAGATAGAACATTTCTGCCAAAATAGAGTATCTGAACTCCAGCTTATCAATAAAGTCAAAGCCTCCGAAGTCGAAGAAGACGTGCTTCTTGAATTCAACAGAATCAAAAACAAAGAGGTTATCATTGGTGGCATCATCGCCAATGCGGCGCACAAAGTTTCCAAAGCTGGTAAACCATTCGGTTCATTTATTATCGAAGACTATTCCGATTCATATGAAATTGCTGTTTTTGGCGAGGATTATGTCAAGTTCAAGGGCTATATCCAAGAAGGTTATTTCGTTCAGATCCGAGGATTGGTACAAGAGCGTTTTCGTCAAGTAGGCAATTGGGGATTTGAATTAAAAAACATCCTCTTGCTTTCGGACTTGAGAGACAAATTGGCAAAAAGCTTTACAATACAAATTGCCTTGCATCAGCTCAATGATCAAATGATCCACAAGATCCAGGAGCTCATTGATACGACAGTACCTGAGGGTGAAGCAGCAAGTTGTGGGTTAAAATTCATGGTCGTGGATGTAAAAGAAAATATATCGGTGGAGATGCCCGCCAAATCAAAAAAAATAAAAATAACCAACGAATTACTCGAAACAATTGAGGAAATGGAAGGTGTGAAGTATAAATTAAATTGATAGGCTATAGATATTATTACATTTGAATTACTCAAGTTATTCCCACTAAATAAGTATATTTGTTACTGATTAAATTAAAAAAAGAGTATTATGGCATTAGAAATTACGGATAACAACTTCGAAGAGCTTGTACTAAAAGCAGATAAACCAGTGTTGATTGACTTTTGGGCTGAATGGTGTGGTCCATGTCGTATGGTAGGTCCTGTAGTGGATGAGATTGCTAATGAATATGAAGGTAAAGCAATTGTTGGTAAAGTAAATGTTGACAACAATCCAGATATTTCTGTTCGTTTCGGTATCAGAAATATTCCTGCATTACTATTCTTCAAGAATGGCGAGATTGTAGACAAGCAAATTGGTGCAGTTCCGAAGTCTGTGTTAACAGAGAAATTAGACAAACAATTGTAATCGCAATTGCTCAAAAATAAAAAGAGATTCAATACTGAATCTCTTTTTATTTATACTCTTGTCTGTCTTCAGCACACTAATTATTTTAATTTAAATAGATCATTTACGCCAAGAATCTTACGCGCTGTAAATCCCTCTGCAAAAGAAACTTGAATATTCCTACCTAGCTCCCTTCCTCTTCCACGGGTATATTTCATAAAATCCGGTGTAGAAATGTAGGTTTGCGGACCATCATCATCGTCTTGCGCATTAAATTGTGTTTTATAAGCCAAAATAGAACGTTCTTTAACATCCCAATATTCTGTCACATCCAACAAAATATCAGGTTGTATATATTTATCTTGAATCAATTGCAGTTGTAATCGAGGACGAAAAGCTTCCTGAGACAGGCCATCTTCTTCTGTTTCAATTCTTCGGAGTCCAGCCAAAAAAATAGCATCATTTACTAATTTGCTTGCACGACCATGATCGGGATGACGGTCATCCAAAGCATTCGTAATGATGATTTCAGGTTGATATTTACGTATAGCACGAATTATTGTACGTTGCGATTCTTCATCATTCTGAAAGAAACCATCGCGTAATCCTAAGTTCTCACGTATAGCTACTCCCAATATTCGGGCAGCTTCTGCGGCTTCAGCGGCACGAGTCTCGGCTGTTCCGCGTGTGCCAAGTTCTCCTCGTGTCAAATCAATGATACCTACCTTTTTGCCCTCAGCAACATATTTGGCGATGGTGCCTCCTGCTCCCAACTCGGCATCATCGGGATGAACAGTCATGACCAATAAATCTAACTTCATATGCTAAAATTTTGCTCAAATATACGCAATGAGCGGCTTATGCTTGTAGCAATTGCTCAATTTGTTTGTGCATATGTGCAGACTTTGGACTGGTAAAAGGATAATAGAAGTCCACAACAGCACCTTCCTTATTGACAAGGTATTTGTGAAAATTCCAGAGTGGAATACTATCCAACACGCCGTTTTCACTCTTGTGAGAAAGATATTTGTACAAAGGATCTACGAAATCACCTTTGACATGAATACGCTTGAATACCGGAAATGTAACACCTGCCTCAATCCGGCAATAAGTCTCCAAATTGCTACCCGTCCTCGGCTCTTGACCGGCAAAATCATTAGAAGGGAAAGCTAAAATTTCAAAACCTTGATCTTTATACTGGTGATACAGCTTTTCAAGCGATTTGAATTGCCTGCGGAAGTAGCACCCACTTGCAGTATTGACAATCAATAACACTTTACCCTGATATTCGGACATTGACTTATAGTTACCCGAAAATTCTAGCACATTAAAATCATATATTGTCCTACGGTGCATACTTACTTCTTATTGATAAGGTTTATTAATAGGCCTCGACACCTCATACTCTCTGATAATATTTTCTATTTCAAAATCCTCATTAGGATCATAAGTAGTCTTCAGATTATGACCAAATACGCGTGCTACCCCTTGGTATACAAAGGCGGAAACACTTCCACGCATATCTTTTACCAATTCATAACTGGTATTCCCAGTTTGACGTTCGATCAGTTTGATTAATATTTTGCCTTGTGATACGGATAAGTTCTTTACTTCATTATTAATTTTTTCCTTGATTTCGCGTTCACACGCTTTGATCAGTGCTTTCTCCTCTTTACGTGAATTTGCTAACGCCAATTCTCTATCCAATTGTTCGTAGCGTTTCTGTGCGTAAATAGCATAAGGCAATACACGTAATACATTACGCTTCAATCGCAAGTACCGCTCCTTATCTACCACCGATTTCCATACTTTATTGCGATTGATATAAACTGTCTCAATCGGAAACCACGGAACCAGCTCTCCATCATCTAATCGGGTCGTGCCATAGTAGGCTACCGTCTCCGGACTACCTTCACCATAATGTGGCATTGTTAATGGGCTCATAGCCTGTTGCGCATAGACTACACTTTGCCATGCTAACATGCTAATTAAAACACAAAATATGTTTTGTAGATGAATCCTTAACATTTTAAATTTTATCTCAAACAATAAAAAAATTAATCTTTATATTTATACATGAATAGGTGCATAAATACTCACTTATTTGTATTTTATAAAAATAACTTTTTTGAGGGAGAATTCGAAATTTTTTAAGAGGTTCTTATGGAAGACTATGTGATTGATATTGAAGCGGAAAACAAAGAAATAAGAAAAAGATATAGAGCATTATTACGGGCTTGTAAACCAACACTACAAAAGGGAGATAAACAAGAAATAAGAAAGGCGTTTGACTTAGCACTGGAAAGTCATAAAGATATGCGTAGAAAATCGGGAGAACCGTATATCTACCATCCTATTGCTGTCGCGCAGATTGCGGCCGAAGAGATCGGCTTGGGTACTACATCCATTGTATGTGCCTTATTGCATGATGTGGTCGAAGATACCTCACTTACTTTAGAAGATATTGAAGCGCAGTTTGGCAAAAAAGTAGCCAAAATTATTGATGGACTGACAAAAATAGCTGGAGTTTTCGATCCGAATAGTTCTATTCAGGCCGAAAATTTCCGTAAAATGCTATTGACTCTGGCGGATGATGTGCGGGTGATACTTATCAAGCTTGCCGATCGTTTGCATAATATGCGGACCATGGAATTCATGGCGCGCCATAAGCAATTGAAAATAGCTTCAGAGACCAGTTATCTATATGCGCCACTTGCTCACCGTCTGGGCCTATACGCGATAAAATCCGAACTAGAGGATTTGTCGATGAAGTATACGGATCCTGATACGTATAAATTTATCGCCAAAAAGCTGAATGAGAAAAAAGCTGAACGCGAAAAGTTTATCGAAGATTTTATCTCACCTGTTCAAGAGATCCTATCAGAGCAAAACATTGTAGCTCAGGTATTTGGAAGACCTAAATCTATTCATTCGATTTGGAACAAAATGCGTAAAAAATCTATACCTTTTGAAGAGGTGTACGATTTATTTGCCATTCGGGTTATCATCGATACAGAATACGACAAGGAAAAGACCGAATGTTGGAAAGTGTATTCCATCATTACCGACTTGTACCGCCCTAACCCTGACCGACTACGGGACTGGGTATCCACACCTAAAGGGAATGGCTACGAATCCCTACACACCACCGTAATGGGACCTCGCGGTCAATGGGTAGAAGTACAGATTCGTACCAAACGGATGAATGAGATTGCTGAAAAAGGTTTTGCGGCACACTGGAAATACAAAGAATCCAATACGGATAATGGCCTGGATCAGTGGATTCAAAAAGTACGCGAAGTACTCAGCAATCCCGAACAAAATGCTTTAGACTTTTTGGATGATTTCAAGATGAATCTTTTCTCGGATGAGATATTCATCTTCACACCCAAAGGAACGTTAATACAGCTTCCTAATGGTGCTACGGCATTGGATTTTGCATTTGAGATACACAGTGACATTGGGGCTACCTGTATCGGAGCGAAAGTAAATCATAAACTTGTACCACTCAATCATCCTTTGCAAAATGGTGATCAGGTCGAAATCATTACCTCGAGCAAGCAAACTCCAAAAGAAGACTGGCTAAGCTTTGTGGTAACAGCCAAGGCTAAATCCAAGATCAAGTCTTCGCTGAAAGAAGAAAAAAGACGTGTGGCTGAAGATGGCAAAGAAATATTGGAACGTAAAATGAAGTCATTAAAATTGACTTATAATACCGACAATATCAACAAAATTGCCAATTACTTCAAGTATCCAAGTTCGCAGGAATTGTTCTACAACGTTGCTAAGGGCATAATTGATATCAAGAATTTGCGTGAATATGTAGCTAGTGAGAAAGTCACTGAATTGACACATCACAACCAGTTCAATTCACATATATCAGGCTTAGTCGAGAAGATAGACAAAAAGAATTCGGATACTATCTTAATTGGAGATGATTTTCAAAAATTAGATTATACATTAGCAGCATGTTGTAATCCTATACCAGGTGATGATATATTTGGTTTCTTGACCGTGAATGAAGGCATCAAAATACACCGTACCTCCTGCCCCAATGCCTCTAAGCTCATGGCAAACTATGGTTATCGTATTCTGAAGGCAAAATGGGCTTCTTCGCAGATTGACCATTCTTTTATCACAGGTATTCGGATTATCGGTATTGATGATGTAGGCTTGGTGAATAAACTTACAAGTGTGATTTCACAGGAATTCAATGTCAATATTCGATCGCTGTCTATTTCCAGCAACGAAGGGATTTTTGAAGGAAATATTATGGTCAATATCAACAATATTGACCAGCTCGATAGTTTGATTCACAGATTGCAATTGGTAGCAGGCGTGACCAGCGTGACACGGTACGAATCCGAGAACTAATCTTATTTATTACACATTGTTGATTAGTTGAATAATTAAGATAATATTTGGTAAATTTGCTTAGGAGCAATGAAAATATGAATCAAGCAGAAAACTACGAAACGGTAAAAAAGATTTTTGAGGCTTACTTAGAGAATAAAAATTTAAGAAAGACTCCTGAGCGTTATGCAATTCTCGAAGAAATCTATTCACGTAACGATCATTTTGATGTGGAATCGCTGTATATTCACATGAAAAACAAAAAGTATCGTGTAAGCCGTGCAACCGTCTATAATACATTAGAGCTATTGGTATCCTGTGATTTGGTAACCAAACATCAATTCGGCAGAAACATGGCTCAATTCGAAAAGTCATACGGCTACAAGCAGCATGACCATGTGATTTGTATTGAGTGCAATAAAGTTGTCGAATTCTGCGACCCACGAATTCACCAAATTCAAAGTATGATTGGTGATTTGTTGAAATTCGATATCAAACATCATTCACTCAATCTATATGGAATATGTGCAACTTGCCAAGCAATGAAGGCTACGGATAAGAAAGAAGAAGTGCAAGAAGTAATTTAAATTTAATTCTCTATACTTTATTAATAATAGTAAATTTGTTCGGAAAATGGAACTACCTATTTTCCGAACATTATTTTTTTAATCGAATTGTTAAAATTTCAATCATAATCTCAAAATAATACGCTATGCAAGTTGATGTGCTATTGGGCTTACAATGGGGCGACGAAGGTAAAGGTAAAATTGTGGACGTATTGTGTCCTCAATACGATTTGATCGCTCGTTTCCAAGGTGGTCCTAATGCCGGACATACTTTAGAGTTTGACAACAAGAAATTTGTTTTAAACACTATTCCTTCAGGTATTTTCAATAAGACTACTTTAAATTTAATCGGTAATGGCGTTGTCATCGACCCTATTATCTTAAAGAGAGAGTTAGATAATCTAAAAGCAGCAGGTTTTGATCCCGTAGGTGATGGTAAATTGGTGTTGGCACGTAAGGCACACTTGATTCTTCCTACTCACCAACTGTTGGACGCTGCTTCTGAATCCAAAATGGGTGCAGGCAAAATTGGTTCTACATTAAAAGGAATCGGCCCTACTTATATGGACAAAACTGGTCGTAACGGTCTTCGTGTGGGTGATACTACACTGGCTGATTTCACAGAACGTTACGAAAAATTGAAAGGCAAGCATTTAGAAATTCTTTCGCACTATGGCGAAATCCCAGATTTCTCTGAGCGTGAAGAAGCTTTCTTAGCGGCAATTGAGTTTATCAAATCAATCCCTCATGTGGATTCTGAACATTTGGTAAATCAATACTTGAAAGATGGCAAAAAAGTATTGGCTGAAGGTGCTCAAGGTACTTTATTAGATATTGACTTCGGTTCTTATCCATTTGTGACATCTTCCAATACGACTACAGCAGGTGCTTGTACAGGTCTTGGTATTGCTCCAAATAAAATTGGTGAAGTATTAGGTATCTTCAAAGCATACTGTACTCGTGTAGGTGGAGGTCCATTCCCTACCGAATTGGATGATGAAACTGGCGAGAAATTACGTCAATTGGGTCACGAATTTGGTGCTACTACTGGTCGTGCGCGTCGTACTGGTTGGATTGATATTCCTGCGTTGAAATATGCTATTATGTTGAATGGTGTGACAGAATTGGTAATGATGAAAGCCGACGTATTGGATACTTTCGAAAAAATTTACTCTTGTACGCACTACCAATACAATGGTGAGGTAATTGATTACATGCCATATGATATCAACGCAATCAAACCTGAACCAATTTTGGAAGAAATCGAAGGTTGGAATCAAGATTTGACAGGTATTCGTACGAAAGAAGAAATTCCTGCAGCATTAGCGAATTATATTGCTTACTTAGAGAAAGCATTAGAAGTGCCTATTAAATACTTATCTGTAGGTCCAGATCGTACACAAACTATTGTATTGAAATAGATATGGCAACAGCCATTTTTGAAGTACAACATACCGATTTTGAGCAAAAAGCTTTAGCTTGGGCTCAGCAGTTTGAACAGGTGTGTTATCTTCAATCGAATGGATATAATGATGAATACTCCGCGATCGAAGCTATATTGGCTGTAGATGCGGAAGCCATATTCGAAACTACAGATACAGGTGCTTTTGCGCATTTAGAAAATTTTAGAACCAAACATCCCAATACGTGGATGTTTGGTTTTTTTGGTTACGATCTGAAGAATGAGATTGAGAATTTAGTCACCTCATTCCCCAATAGGTTAGGTTTTCCGGATTGCTATTTTTTTATTCCTAAAACCCTTCTTAAGTTTTCGAAGAACAGCGTGGAAATCCATGCTCAAAGTCCTGAAGCACTCTGGCAAGCAATTGTGGATACCGAAGTACCGACCAACCAGGAAATGGTAGAGCCGCAATTAGAAATACATTCCCGATTTACCAAGGAAGAATATTTTACTGCTTTTGGGCATATGCGTTCGCACATACACCGAGGAGATATTTACGAAGTCAATCTTTGTCAGGAATTTTATGCGGAGCAAGCCAAAATTAACCCTTTGGCGGTATATCAAAAGTTAAATGAAGTATCTCCTACTCCATTTTCTACCTATTTTAAGATCAACGATAAATATATTTTATCCGCTTCGCCAGAGCGCTTTCTAGCTAAGCGAGACTCCACCATGATTTCTCAGCCCATAAAGGGTACGGCTCCCCGCGGCCGAGATCCTCAAGAGGATGCTGAAATCATCCAACAATTACGCAACAATCCAAAGGAAATCGCCGAAAATGTAATGATTGTCGACCTCGTGCGCAATGATATGACACGATCGGCAGAACCAGGCACGGTCGCAGCGGAACGCAAGCTAGAAGTGCACAGTTTCAAGCAAGTACATCAACTTATCTCTACAATTACTTGCACGAAAGACAACCGAATATCCGACATTGAGGCTATCAAAAATATTTTTCCTCCAGGCTCCATGACCGGCGCGCCCAAAATCTCGGCGATGAAACTTTGTGACCAATACGAAAATGCCCGACGTGGTGTCTATTCAGGTACCGTAGGATACTTTGCTCCTGATGGTGATTTTGATTTTAACGTGATCATTCGGACCATTTTATACAACCAACAAACACAATACTTATCTTTCCATACCGGTGGTGCAATAACTATTGACGCAGATGCCGAGAAAGAATACAAGGAATGTTTGTTAAAAGCTTCGGCTATTATCAAAACATTAGGACTTTCATAAGTCATTCACTTTTCTTATTATTGAATAACAAACACTAACCGATCTATTCATAATCAAAAATAGGAGTAATAAAACGTATTCACACATTGTGATAATCGTGGATTACTCTTACATTTACGATTGAAATAATAATTTTATGGCTTTAAATTACGTCTGGATTGCCTTTTTTATCATTGCCTTTGTGGTAGCGTTAATTAAGCTCATTTTCTTTGGTGATACTGAGATTTTTTCTAACCTCATTAATGGATTATTTGACAGTGCCAAGACAGGCGCTGAACTTTCCTTAGGTCTAGTAGGTATAATGACCTTTTGGCTGGGCATCATGAAAGTAGGTGAAAAGGCAGGTATGATATCTGTTTTTGCGAAAGGCGTGAATCCATTTTTCAGCAAATTATTTCCAGGGGTGCCCAAAGGTCACTCAGCAAATGGATCAATTATCATGAATTTTTCAGCAAATATGCTGGGTTTGGACAATGCAGCAACACCCGTGGGGCTTAAAGCAATGAAAGAACTTCAAGAACTGAATCCAGAAAAAGAAACGGCTACGAATGCCCAAATTATGTTTTTGGTGCTCAATACTGCCGGAATCACGCTTATTCCGACCTCAGTGATAGCGCTGAGAATGGCAGCCGGAGCAGCGAATCCCGCCGATATATTTATACCAGCGCTTATCGGTACTTTTATATCCTTCCTTTCGGGTATGTTAGCCGTTGCGGCTTTCCAGCGTATTAATTTATTCAAATTACCGATCCTTATATTCCTTTGTATCTTTATCGGCCTTATGTGTATTCTGTATTTCGGTCTTAAAGATTTACCTCCAGATCAAATGCAGAAAGTTACAGGATTGATAGGTGGATTATTAATTTTTTCAATTATCATCCTCTTTATTGCCTATGGTGCCGCAAAGAAAATCAATGTATACGACGCATTTATTGACGGTGCAAAAGAAGGTTTTTCTACTGCAGTGATGATTATTCCCTTCTTAATTGCCATTTTAGTGGCTATTTCAGCTTTTCGTACTACAGGCTGCATGGATTATATTGTAAATGGTATTGGCTCTTTAGTTGCACTTGTAGGGTTAGATACACAATTTGTCCCAGCCTTACCGGTAGGTTTGATGAAAACGCTGAGTGGTGGCGGTGCACGAGGTTTGATGGTAGACGTGATGCAAACCTATGGAGTAGATTCTTTTCAAGGCCGTCTAGCCAGTGTAATTCAAGGATCTTCTGAGACTACTTTTTACGTTTTGGCTGTATATTTTGGTTCGGTAGGTATTAAAAACACACGACATGCATTAGTATGTGGTCTGATTGCGGATGTCGTGGGATTGGTTGCCGCCATTTTCTTAGCTTATATATTTTTCGGTTAACATCACATACACAACTTACACTATGAAAACAATTGCCCTTATTGCCCATGACGGGAAGAAAGCGGAGATGGTCGCTTTCGTCAAAGATCATATAGAAGCTTTGCGAAATGCGCATATTGTAGCCACAGGTACGACTGGTTCGCATATTTTGCAGACCGGCTTGGCTGTCGAACTCAAATTGAGTGGACCAAAAGGCGGTGATGCACAGATAGCTGCAATGACTGCAGAAGGGAAAATCGCTGGAATAATATTTTTTCGAGATCCACTCGGCAAGCATCCACACGAGCCTGATATTCAAATGCTGATGCGTATTTCAGATTTGTACAATGTACCGTTGGCAACAAATCCTGCCACAGGAACTTTAATAATCGAGGGTTTACTAGCGTAAATATTACATAATTTGATGTAAAAATATTACGGTCAAGGTAGTATATTTGCGCGAACAAAAGAAAAAACATGTCATCAAGCCAAGAAGAACAGATCCTTAGTAGTCCATACCAAACTTTCAGTCGGGAAGAATGGAAGGCGCTAAATGGACATTTGAACCTCAACTTGAGCGACGATGACATCAGTCGACTGAATGCGGTCAACGAACCTCTTAATAACGAGGAAATCGAGGAAATTTACTTTCCCTTAGCACATCTCGTTGACATTCATTTACAGCACTACGAGGAAGTACGTAATACCAGTAACGCTTTCTTTCAACGCAATCAGCAAAAACTACCTTTTATAATCGGCATTGCTGGATCGGTAGCCGTAGGCAAAAGTACGACCGCACGCGTATTGCAAAAAGTGCTTTCTTTTCTTCCGAGCAAACCAAAAGTAGAGTTAGTAACAACGGATGGTTTCCTATACCCTAACAGAATCCTATCAGACCGTGGTATTCTAAACCGTAAAGGTTTCCCTGAAAGTTACGATACAAAGAAACTTTTAAACTTTTTATCCGCTGTCAAATCAGGAATTACACAGCATATTGTCCCTGTATATTCTCACTTAGAATACGATATTCTGCCGGATGACATACAATTGATAGAAAGGCCAGACATTCTAATTGTAGAAGGCATCAACGTCCTGCAGGTCAATTCTCAAAAAGGTCAAAGCAATAAGGTCTTTGTATCGGATTTTTTTGACATTTCTATTTATGTAGATGCAAGAGAAGAGGACATCATCAAATGGTATATAGACCGTTTTGAATCATTGCGCGCTACTGCCTTCCAAGATCCTAACTCTTATTTTCATAAATACGCAAACTTAAGTTTGGAAGAAAGTAAGGAAATGGCTTTTCAGATATGGACCGAGATCAACAAGCCCAACCTGCACAACAATATTCTCCCTACTAAATATAGAGCAGATCTGATATTACAAAAAGGCTCTAATCATTTTGTGGAAAACCTTAAGGTGCGGATGATTTAGTACGGGCGTGTTCGAAAATTAGAATCTCTCTCAATACTTCATTTTCCAAAGCACGATGCAGCTTATTGCTACTGCTCACCGCATACAACTCGATTTTGTAGCGTACGAAATCCTTTCCGATTTCTTCTACCACCAAATTTGGCACATTCTCCGTATCTAGATTGGGATGATTGCGTATGGTATCTTGTATCTCCTTTTCTAATGTTTTAATATCTGTCGCAAGATCCAACGGAAGTTCAAATTTGACTGTAAAAAGGTTAGACCGATGCGCCGAAAGATTAACCATTGGATGGGTAAACACCAGATTGTTGGGTACCATCACAATATCATCCTCTTCATTTTGTAATAAAATATTTGCAAAAGTAACATCCACAATGCGTCCTTTGTGCTCTCCTACTTTAATCCGGTCCCCTACAGACAATTGCTCCGAAAACATGATGAACAAACCGCTCAACAAATTAGTGATATAATCCCTAAATAACACCGCAATAGCCATAGCCACGAAGGTCAGGCTTGTCAAAAAATTAATAGGATTAATACCAAATGTCACCATAGCAGCTATTACAAACAAGATAGTGTTGATGATAGCAGTGAGTCGATTGATCCCAAGCACAAAATTGCCTCGGACATCCCGGTTGGCATGCCGTGCATTGTAAACTGAGATAATCAGCACCCTTATGACAGAGAGGACAATACTTGGAATCAAAAAAGAATTAATTCCCTTTAATGCCTGATAAATGACTTTATTGTCGGAAGTGGGTGGAAACATAAAAATCACAGACAGTGAAATAATCACCCCAATAATCTTCAAAATAAAGACAAAAGGTATATTTACTTTCCGAGAATGCTCTTGTTGCATATATTATAACTAAATAAGTGCTAAACTACTATTTTTTTTAATAACAATGTGTCGTAATAACCTTACGAAAACTGTTTTAAGTTAACCAAAAATACAGTAACTTAGCCAGAATAAACGCTAGTATTATTTTTATATGAATACGACATTTGATTTTGAAAAGCCGATCGCAGATTTGCAGACACAAATAGAAAAAGTAAATCAAGTTGCTGAAAAAACTAAGGTAGATATGAGTGCTACATTAAAAGAGCTGGAAGGCAAGCTAGAACAAACAAAAATCGACATATACAAAAACTTGACAGGATGGCAAAAAGTCCAAATGTCTAGACATCCTGAGAGACCTCAAACTTTCGATTATATCGAAATGCTATGTGATGAATTTGTTGAATTACATGGCGACCGCACAGTAAAAGATGATAAAGCTATTGTAGGTGGTTTTGCTTCTATCGGCGGGCAGTCAGTAATGGTCATAGGCCATCAAAAAGGCAAAAATACAAAGGAAAGACAATACCGTAACTTTGGTATGGCTAATCCTGAAGGGTACCGCAAAGCACTACGTCTGATGAAAATGGCGGAAAAGTTTAATAAACCTATTGTCACTTTGATCGATACGATGGGTGCATATCCAGGCCTTGAGGCAGAAGAAAGAGGCCAAGGTGAAGCTATTGCGCGCAATTTGCTCGAAATGTCCGTATTGAAAGTACCTGTCATCTGTATCGTTATTGGCGAAGGTGCCTCGGGTGGTGCGTTGGGTATTGGTATTGGCGACCGTGTGTACATGATGGAAAACACATGGTATTCGGTAATTTCGCCAGAATCTTGTTCATCCATTCTATGGAGAAGCTGGGATCACAAAGAACGTGCTGCTGAAGCTTTGAAATTAACGGGTGAAGATATGCTATCAAATGGACTTATTGACGGTATTATTCCAGAGCCATTAGGCGGAGCACACCAAAATCCCGCTGAAGCTGCTGCTAATGTAAAAGCTCAAATATTAGCTGACCTAACGATTCTGGGCGCGAAAGATAAAGACACATTAGTCGCCGAAAGAATTGACAAATTCAGTAAAATGGGTGTTGTAAACGAATAAATTTTATTTTCATTAAATATTAAAAAAGGTTCTAAGCGATTAGAACCTTTTTTATGCCCGATAAAGTCAATATTTTCACGCTATCATCAAAACTTGTCCTCGAGATTCATATAAAAACACAAGGCCTGACTTAGGAAAAACTTAAGACGCACTGCGCTAGAAGAAGTTAAAAAATGGAAAATTGATTTTGTAAAAAAGCAGCATCTCTATATAGAAATGCTGCTTTTCTTTTCGTATAAACTATCTTATTTACTTTCTTCTGGAAGAAGTATAAACTTAAATAGTTTGTCCTCTTTCAAGTATTTCTCCGCGACTGCTTTCACCGATGAAACACTTACTTTTTTGAGTTTATCCAAATACCTCAACGTTTCTGTAGGATCTTCTTTCAAACGGTACGCTGATGAAATCTCACCCAACCAGAAATTATTCTCCTTCAAGTCAAGTTCATACTGACGAGTTTTCTCTATAATGAACTTATCTAAATCAACTTGTGTTGGGCCATTTTTCTTAACTTTGGCAATTTCATCTAATGCCGAATTGATCAAGGATTGGTATTTATCTACGCTCGTACCAAATCCAATATTGAAAGAATATCTTCCTGTAGGGAATTTAGAATAGGATGCGGAAGCTCCCGTTCCATACACACCGCTTTCATCTTCACGCAATCTCTCGAGCAATTTAATCGTTAATACCGACTCAAGCGCATCCATATTAACATTTTCCTCTTCTGTGTAATTGTAATCACCTAAGAATGCCATGCTCACTTGCGCCTTAGCTTCTTTGCCTTTGTTTACTACGACATTCACTCCTTTTGCTGGAGGCAATAATTTCAAGTCTCTCGCCTGCTCTTTTGAATTTGAAGAAGGAAGAGATCCTAAATATTGCTCCAAATAAGGTTTGATATCTTCTTCGGAGAATGAACCTACAATAGTAAATGTGAAATCCGAAGCATCAGCAAATCTTTCTTTGAAAATCTCTAATGTTCTATTTTTGTCGATAGCTTGAATATCCTCTGGATTAGGAGCATTTTTACGGATACTATTTCCGTACAATGCTTTATTGATCGCAGTTTGGAAAACAAAACGTGGCTCATTTTCTCTATTCTCCATAGAAGCTACAATTTGTGAAATAATACCTTGGAAAATATCATCATCCAAACGCGGCTGCGTGAAGTAACCATGTATCATTTCAAAAGCTGTTTTCAAACCTTCTTTATCGGTGCTTCCAGAAAGTCCTTCATTACGCTCGTTGATGTATGGAGAAATACGCACATTTTTACCTGTTAAGTATTTACGGATTTCTACTGCATTTAATTGACCGACGCCCGAAGCATTTACGAGACTTGCGGCATTCGAAGCTGCGAAATAATCTTTATCATCATACAAGGAATGACCTCCATCACTAGATGCGGAAATTAATATTTGATCATTTTTGAAGTTGGTTGGTTTTAATACCACTTTCACCCCATTACTCAATGTCAATTCTTTAGAACCAATCGCATCAAAAGACTTCGTCGATGCTATTGCACCTTTTACAGGTTCACTAGATAATAAAGGAAGGTCAGAAACCTGGTCTTCGTATGCGGTCAAGTTTTCAGCATTTATAGCTGCCAACCAATTGTTTACAATTGCTTCCGAAGGCATTTTGTCTTTATCTTTCTCAGGCCCTACGATGATGATATCACGGTTTACTTCTGCATAATATTTATTGCCTATTGCTTCTACTTCTTTAAGCGTTAACGTTGGCAATAATTGATTTGTTAATTGATATTCATCTTCAATACTAAGCGCTGCATCTCCGCGTAAGAAGTGTTCTAGATATTTGTTGACATAGCTATCTGATTTCACTTTATCACGTTCTTGGTATGCCATTTCATTACTTTTAGCATACATAGCAATAGCACGCTGGAACTCCGTTTCCGTAATTCCGAATTTTTCAAAACGTTTTAATTCTCTAAATACCGTTTTTGTACTTTCTTCTAATTGTCCTGGCTTAGGGACAGCTGCAAGCATCATTGTATGAAACAAGCTCATGAAATTATCGATAGAAACAAATCCTTGTAAGAATGGGGATTCTGGCTTTTGAGCTATTTCTCTAAGACGTGCATTGATAACTTGATTGAATACCCCTTCTAATAAGGATGTACGGTAATCTGCTACAGTACGTACTTCAGTCTTTGGATGCTTAATCAGGATACGCATTATCGTTTGTGGCATCTCCGGATCCGTAATTACTTTAAATTGATTTTTATTCAACAAGTCAATTCCGAAATCTTTACGAGCTACTGGCTTTTTCACCACTTTCATATCCGAAAATAGACGCACCACTTCTTTTTCCATTTCTTGTGGATCGATATCACCGACAATTATAATGGACTGTAAGTCGGGTCTATACCATCTATCTTTGAAGTCTCTGATTAATTTGTGGTCGAAGCCCATTACGACTTTTTCAGTACCGATAGGCAATCGCTCTGAGTATAATGAACCATTGAACAGTACAGGTAGCATTTGGTCTTGAATACGCTGTCCCGCGCCACGTCCACCACGCATTTCTTCCATGATGATTCCACGCTCCTTATCGATCTCATCCGATTGCAACATCGCATCCTGTGCCCAATCACGCATCACCTGAAGACCATTTTTTAACAATTCAGGATCATCCGAAGGAATCGGCAATTGATACACAGTTTCATTGAAACTAGTATATGCATTAAGGTCAGATCCGAATCGTACTCCGGCCTTTTGCAAGTAATCCACCAATTCATTTTTAGGGAAGTGTTTCAAACCATTGAAGTTCATGTGCTCCAAAAAATGGGCTAATCCTCTTTCTTCTTCTGTCTCGAGGATAGAACCTACTTTCATCGGTAAGTACATGGTCACACGTTTTTCGGGTTCCGTATTACGACGAATATAATAGGTAAAACCATTCTTCAATTTGCCGACTTTTACGTCTTTGTCAAATGGCAGCGGGCTGGTCCAAGCTAAAGTATCTTGTCGTAAAAGGGATTGTATTTCAGTAGACACGGTTGCGTTGAAATTAGATTCAGCATGCAACGAGCTAAATGTAGCAGGCAATAAAAATGCTACTGCTAAAGGTTTTAAAAATTTCATTAATTTAGTGCGTTTTAAATATTTGACAAATTAATTATTAATACTTAATAAGAAAAATATTTCACCGAATTTTTCACATAATTTAACGAAGAAAAGCATGAACTGGGATAACATACGTAAAGACTTCAAGAGATTTTTATCCTTTGAACGTAATTTATCCAACAATTCCATTGCTGCATATATCAATGATATCGAGAAAGTTAGAGTTTACTGTGAAGATAATGCTATACCACTAGATAAATTTACCAGCAAAGATTTTCAAAACTTCTTAGCATGGATCAATGAATTTAATATCTCCCCTTACTCTCAAGCGAGAATAATATCTGGTCTTAAATCATTTTTTAATTTTCTACAACTAGAATATAACTTCGAAAACAATCCTGCTGCGCTCATTGAGACTCCTCGACTAGAACGTAAAATCCCAGATGTACTTGATGTATCTGAAATAGATAACTTAATTTCAGCAATTGACCTCTCTCAAGCTGAAGGACCTCGAAATAAAGCCATGCTTGAAGTGCTGTATGGATGTGGATTGCGCGTAAGTGAACTCATCAACCTCAGAATATCCAACCTCCATCTCGAAGTAGAGTTTATTAAAATCGAAGGCAAAGGAAATAAAGAGCGATTAATCCCTATTGGACAGCAAGCTATCAAATATTTGAAAATCTATCTCGAAGAAGTTCGTCCTAAATTACCAATCAAAAGTGGTAGCGAAGATTATGTATTTCTAAACCGTCGTGGCGCACCTTTGACACGTGTCATGGTATTTATTATCATCAAAGATTTAGCCGCTAAAATCGGTTTGAAAAAGAAAATCAGCCCACACACCTTTCGTCATAGCTTCGCTTCCCACCTTGTAGAAGGTGGAGCAGATCTACGCGCTGTACAAGACATGCTCGGCCATGAAAGTATCACAACTACCGAAATCTATACGCATATCGACAAAGATTATTTGCAATCCATCATCACGCAATATCATCCAAGGTCATAAAAAACAAAAAAAGCATCTAGAAAATCTAGATGCTTAACCTGTGCACTCCAAGGGAGTCGAACCCCTAACCTTCTGATCCGTAGTCAGACGCTCTATCCAATTGAGCTAGGAATGCTTTTACCTTGACTTTCTGACTGTGCGTCGTTCCGTTTTGGTGATGCAAATATGAGGAGATTTTTAATTATTTCAAACTTTTTCTTACATTTTTTCTACTTTAGACACGCATTATTTGGTATATTGTTGATACATAAAGAAATAATTTTTTACAGACAGACACATGGCAGAGCGCATTATCAGATCAGGCAAAACACAAGTTAACGATATCAATATCTCCTACTACATCAAGAAAGCTACCGAACTCGAAAAGAAGGTTATCATCTTCTTGCACGGATTCCCGTTCAACAAGAATACCTGGAAATATCAACTCGAATCACTGGAAGATAATATTACCGGTATTGCGATCGATATCCGGGGTCATGGATTGAGTACGAATGGACATGGATTCTTAAGCATTGATGTATTTGCCAAAGATTTGCAAGCCTTTATTGAGAAACTAGGCTTCGAAAAAGTGGTGTTATGCGGTGTCAGTATGGGTGGCTATATTGCATTACGTGCATATGAACTTTTCCCAGAAAAAATTGTAGGATTGATTCTATCGGATACACACCACCGAGCGGATGATAATGCAGGCAAGCAAAAGCGTTTTGATAGTATACAAGCGATCTTACGCTATGGACGTCGTCCATTTGCTATTGCCTTTATCGACAATCTCTTTACCAAAAATACGATAAAAGAAAACGAAGAAGTCATCGAATTAATCAAAAGCAGCATTCGTCGTAATTCTGTTCGTAGCATATGCGCTACACAACTTGCCTTAGCGTCTCGCACCGACTCCACCGAACTCTTAGGAAAAATCACCGTTCCAACCCTGATCATTCGTGGCGCTGAAGATAAAATTACATCAAAAGCACTGATGGAGGAATTGCATCAAGGTATTAAGGGTTCAACATTCGTCGAGATTCCAAATACAGGTCATCTTCCTAATTTAGAAGATTATTTGGCCTTTAATCGGGAAATGAATGGGTTTATAAACAAGTAAGCACTAGCTTTAAAAATTAAAACCAATATGAATCTCCCTCCATACGCCACATTCCCTGTATGCACTGGGATGAATGTCATTATTCGACAAGTAGCTGATTCAGACATTGAAAATATTATCGATATATCTTTTTATGATGGATTTAAAGCTTCTTCGAAAGAACAAGCCTCGCAAATGCTAGCTAGAATAAACCAAGATTATTTAGCAGGAAATTCAATCCATTGGGCTATTATAGATAAACAAATAGATAAAATAGTCGGAACATGCGGATATTATCGCGGATTTGAGCGGGACGCTGGCGAACTTGGCTGTATTCTTATTCCGCAATATGAAGGTAAAGGATTGATGACAGAAGCATTAAAATTAGCAATTGATTTTGGGACTGATACAATGGGACTAAAAAGAATCTTTGCAATAACAAATAATTACAATTCAAAAGCAAAACAATTACTTCATCGATTGAATTTTAAAAAAATAGCAGAAAGTGATAATGATGAAATAGAATATGAATATATTAACACGAGCTCGGTTTAAGAATTATTGATTATGCCTTCTTTGTTGGGTAGGTAGATACTTTTCGCCTCCAAAATATCCAAAAGCTAACGAAGTAAGTTCCTAGATTCTAAAAAGAAAATCAAGAATTTATAACATCTCCGCTAAATTTTGCAAAAAGGCACATTACTCAAACACTTGCAAAATTTTATTTACCCCAAGATAGCTTTCACCAATTGGGGTATATATAAATCTAAAAAGCTGTTTGGAACTATTTTTCTTAAATTAACACACCAACAGAATAAAAACTAAGCTGGATAAAATCAAAAAAACATTTAATTTCCCAAAATGGGAAATTAAATGTTTTTTTGTATTAAACAATCATAAATTGAGAGTTATAGCTAAGAAAATATTACCAGAATTTTGGGAAAAACATTCAGATTGTGAGCAGCAACTGAAATCGTGGTATTATAAAGCAGAGAAAGGCACTTGGAAAAATTTAAATGAACTTAGAAGTGATTATCCAAGTGCGAGTATTTTAGATGAAAATCGCGTTTGTTTTAATATCAAGGGGAAAAACTATCGATTAATTGTGAAAATCAATTTTAGTTATCAAATGGTGTGGATTCGTTTTATAGAAACAAATGCTGAGTATGATAAGATAGACGCAAACAAAATTTAACGGACATGAATTTAAAACCAATTAAAACGGAACAAGATTATATTCAAGCATTGGAAAGACTTGAGCTTATTTTTGATGCTAAACAAGGTTCTAAAGATGGGGACGAATTAGAGATTTTGGGTATTCTTATTGAAAAATATGAAAACGAAAACTTTCCTATTGATTTACCAAATCCAATAGAAGCGATAAAATTTCGTATGGAACAATTGAATTATTCTCAAAATGACTTAGCAGAGGTTATAGGATTAAAAAGTAGAGCTAGTGAGATATTAAATAAAAAACGAAAACTTTCCTTGGATATGATTCGTAAATTAAATGATAAATTACATATCCCATCGGATGTGCTTATACAGCCATACTAAAAAAATCCCCCCAGATAGCTTTCACCATTTGGGGGCATATATAAAAATCTATAATGTTGTTTACAACAGTTCTTCTACAGTTAATGCACCAACTGTTAGGTTATTTCGTGGATCGATAATAATAGCGCGTGAATTCTCAGGGAAGTCGCGATTTAAATCAAATACCACTTCTTCCGCTGCTTTAACTGATACACGACCAATATCATTCAGTCTGATATCCTCATCATAAATACGTTCTTGCGTGTTCACATCAAACTTATACTGCACTTCAGGGATTTTGATTTTGGTTACTTTGGTTTGATTTTGCAATAAATACACCTGGTTCGTGTCTAAAGCTTTGTTTTCAAACCATGAGATATTCGCTTCGAAGCCACGTTCGGCATACGCAGGCTTATTTGCACTGACAATAAAATCCCCACGCGAAATATCCACATCATCGGATAAGTGTAAAATAACCGACTGCCCATCATGCGCAGCATCCAGATCTTGTTGGTTTAGTTCAATGCGTTCTATTGTAGTTTGCACACCACTAGGCAGAATTACGACTTTCTCTCCGACTTTGGCACCTTCGCCAATCACACGGCCAGCATAGCCTCTATAATCCGGATAATCTGCAGATTGCGGACGAATCACCCATTGCACCGGAAAACGCCATGTATCGACATTACTCTCTTCGAATTCCACGCGTTCCAAATATTCCAACAAAGTAGGGCCTTCGTACCAAGCAATACGCGATGATTTATCCACTATATTATCCCCTTTCAATGCCGAAACAGGGATAAAATCTACATGTTCTAGTTTTAAATTTTTGGATAATTGCAGATAGTCAGTTTTGATATTTTCATACACGTCTTCCGCAAAGTCCACCATATCCATTTTGTTGACACAAACCAGTACTTGTTTCAACGATAATAATTTCGCGATAAAGGAATGACGTTTGGTCTGTTCGATCACACCTTTGCGTGCATCGATCAGAATAATAATCAAATCGGAGTTGGAAGCTCCTGTAATCATATTGCGCGTATATTGGATATGTCCAGGCGCATCGGCAATGATGAACTTACGGTTTTCGGTTTGAAAATATTTGTAAGCGACATCAATAGTAATGCCTTGTTCGCGTTCGGCTTTAAGACCGTCCGTCAAAATCGCCAAATCCACTGTACCATCGTCATTCTTACGATTAGCCTTTTGGATGGCCTCCAGTTGGTCATCCAAAATCGAATTGGTATCATATAGTAGACGGCCTATTAAGGTACTTTTGCCGTCGTCAACAGAACCAGCCGTTATAAATTTTAGAATATTCATCTTTAATTATATTTGAGCATTTCGATACGCATAAAAGATCATTAAAATTTCTTCCGTGATATCAAATTTCTACATTAAAAATAACCTTGTTTTTTACGGTCTTCCATCGCAGCTTCGGACACTTTATCATCCATACGCGCACCACGCTCACTCACCGTAGAAGCTTTGATTTCGGCAATAATATCATCCAATTCTGTCGCTACAGAACCTACAGCAGCCGTACAAGTCATGTCCCCTACTGTTCTAAAACGCACTGATTTATGCTCTACTACATCTTCTTCATCAATATTTAAATACGATGCAGCAGCCATCCATTGCCCATTACGCCAGACCACATCACGTTCGTGACTGAAATAGATGGAGGGTAATGCAATATTTTCACGCTTGATATAATTCCAAACATCCAATTCAGTCCAGTTCGAAATCGGGAACACACGTACATTCTCTCCTTTATGAATCTTGCCATTGAAGATGTTCCAAAGCTCCGGACGCTGCCGTTTAGGATCCCATTGTCCAAACTCATCACGTACCGAAAAAATACGCTCTTTGGCCCGCGCCTTCTCTTCATCGCGACGTGCCCCACCAATACACACATCAAAACCGTATTTCTCAATAGTATCCAGCAACGTCACAGTTTGCAAGGCGTTACGGCTTGCATTTTTACCTTTTTGCTCGATGACCTTACCCGCATCGATACTATCTTGTACCAGTCCCACAATCAACTTCTCGCCCAATTCATTCACCAACCAATCTCTATAAGAAATCGTCTCTGGGAAATTGTGTCCCGTATCAATATGCACCAATGGAAATGGAAACTTGCCTGGTCTAAATGCTTTTTTCGCCAAATGAACCAGGGTAATACTGTCTTTTCCTCCTGAAAATAAAAGCGCAGGATTCTCAAACTGCCCTGCCACTTCGCGCAGTATATAAATGGCTTCTGCCTCCAAATGATCTAAATAATCCATCCTTTACCGAATTCTTATGTATTTTATTCTCTCGTATCTCTTTATTTGCTTGTCGCATGTAAGCCACATTCCTTTTTGCTCTTGTCTTCCCACCACCAGCGACCTGCGCGAAAATCCTCACCTTCCAGTACAGCTCGCGTACAGGGCTGACATCCAATACTTGGAAATCCTTTATCATGCAAGGGATTGTAGGGAACATTGTATTTTTTGAGGTGATCCTCCACATGCTGCAGCGTCCAATGAAACAAGGGATGCACCTTGATGATCTTATTTCCTTCATCCCATTCGATGAAATCCATGTCTTCACGATTGGCGGACTGCTCCGAACGAATACCAGTAACCCAAATTTCATACCCTTGAATAGCGCGTTTCAAAGGCTCAATTTTCCGTATAAAACAACATTCCTTACGATTTTCCACACTTTCATAAAAGCTTGAAGGCCCTTTTTTAGTGACCATCTCCTCAACCAATGCGGCTTGCGGGTAATAGGCTTTGATAGGCAGATTGTAGCGCTCTAATGTCCTATTCCAGACGTAATAAGTTTCTGGAAACAAGCGTCCTGTCTCCAAGGTAAACATATCTATCTGTCCGCCAGCTTGTGCAATGAGGTGCGTCAATACTTGATCTTCAATACCGAAGGAAGTAGAAAACACGGCACGATGACCAAATTTTTCGGTGATATACCGAATAATTTGTGCAGCATCCAAACCTTGTAATTGTTCTTTTAAGTGCACCAACATACCTTAACTTTTACTTACTATATCTTGTGTTATCGCATTCAAATGCTTTATTTTATATTCTAAATCACCACGCAACTGATCCCTATATTGTTGCATCAATTCCAATGTCTCATCAATTTCTTCGGGAAGCATTTCATTGAAAAATTCTTTCAATCGCTTGGCCATAGTTGGCGATTTACCATTCGTAGAAATCGCGATTTTCAGATTTCCCTTCTGCACAATCGAACCCAAATAGAAATCACATAAATCCGGTTTATCAGCTACATTAAGCAGTATGTTTTTATCTATGGTCAACTTCCGGATTTTGCTATTCAAGTCTGGATTATTGCTGGCAACGATTACCAAATCCTTGTCTATGATATCTGAGTCTACAAAACTGCGTTGCTCAATCTGAATGGTTTCCTGATTTGCAATGAATGACCAAACCTCAGGAATGACTTGTTCGGCAACAATTTTCACCTTCGCATACGGCGAACTCCGAAAAATAGCCTGCAACTTTTCCAACCCAACCGGACCAGCTCCCACGAGCAGCGTTTGAATTTGGTTCATCTTTACGAATATGGGAAACAGCGTATTCATCTATGCTTCTAAATGTTGAATCTCTTTTCTGATTCTTTCGAAAGATTGGTGCTTTGCAACTACTTCGCCGATCACAATTATTGCGGGCACGCCCAATAAATTTTTGTGCACTTGCTGTAATATGCTGTCCATCTTTCCTATGGCCAATCTTTCGTTTTCCAATGAGCCATTTTGAATCAAAGCAATGGGTAGATCACCTCGTCCATTATCCTGATATAATTCAATGATTTTTTGCAATTTAGAATAACCCATCAAAACTACTACTGTAGCATTAGTTTTGACAGCATGGTACAAATCCTCCGACAATCTACCATCCGAAGTAGACCCTGTAATCACCCAAAAACTTTCACTAATACCACGATAAGTCAATGGAATCTGCTGCAAACCCGTGAGCCCCACAGAAGAAGAAATTCCCGGAACCACGGAGGTAGGAATATCAAATTGACGCACAAAGTCCAGCTCTTCGCCTCCACGACCGAATACAAATGGATCGCCACCTTTTAATCGTACCACATGGCCATGCGTCAGCGCATAGTCCACCAACAATTTATTGATATAATCTTGAGAAGTAGACAATCGTTCTGCACGTTTACCTACATATATTTTTGTACACGAATCTTTCGCATACGTCAGCAATTCCTCATTTACCAATGCATCATAAAGAATTACATCTGCACTTTCTATCGCTTTAATACCTTTCAACGTAATCAAATCGGGGTCTCCAGGACCAGCACCGACTAATGTTACAAATGGTTTTATTTCACTCATCACCTACTCTTAACTATTTACTACTCGTAATGATTCTCTTCGCTCTGCAGCTTCATAATAGAAAGCCGTTGCTTGCTTCAAATACACTTCAGCAAACGCCTTCAAAGGTTCATATTTATTTATTTGCAATACACGCTCTGAAAAGGATGTGGGAAAAGTAAATAGACCTTCATTTACGTATCGGGCATCAAATTCATTAATCACCGCAGATTGCGTACTTGAATTCACTCCTTTATCTAGCAATAATGCTTTTGCCGTCCACACAAATGCACTGTATGCATGATAAATTGCATCGGCATATTGTTCGTTGTCAAATGCTTTATTAGCCCATTCAATCTTCTCCTCGGATTCTAACAATAAAGTAGCCACCAAATCGATCACCACGCCAGCACATTCTCCAACACCAATAGCTGTTGCGAATGTTTCTTCATGCCCCCAATCGACAAACTCATCCGTACTCAAAGTAGTCAAGTCCGAAAGTGGTTTTAGCAAGCGATAGAAGTAATCTTTGCCTTGACGATCATAATACGCATGGAAATTTTCTTCCACAGATTTATGTTGCTTGTAATCATTCAAAATCAGGTCAACCACCTGTAGCACGCGTTTAGTAGGCACCTTAATAACACGTTCTGCTACACGACCTTTCCCATCGCCAATTGTACCACCACCTAACATCACTTGTGCCGCTGGAACAACCTTACCTTCGGCTTTTACCGAGCTTCCGTGGAAGCCAATATGTGCCAATCCATGCTGCCCACACGAATTCATACAGCCCGAAATTTTGATTTTCAAATTTTGCTCAAAAACAAAATCTTCATGAAATTCATGGATATAACGCTCAATGACCCGAGCCATTTCTGTTGAATTCGAAATACCCAACTTACAAGTATCCGTTCCTGGACAGGTAGTTACATCGGCTGTACTATCGAATCCTGCATTGGCTATTCCCAATTCCGTAAACAAGTTGAATAAATGCGGTAATGATTCCTCCCGTACATATTTGAATAACAGATTTTGATTTTGCGTAATACGAATATCATCGGCAATATGTTCGCGAATACCTGCCACGAGCTCTCTAGCTTTTGCCGTTGAAATATCCCCGGTTAAGATTTTCACATAAACACCGAAATAGCCCTTTTGCTTTTGTTCAAAAACATTCGTAGCACGCCAAATAGTATAAGCTTTTGCATCCACAGGCTCTACAGCAGATACAGCAGCAGTTGGTGCAGCAGGCTGTTGAATTTTATTTCTGTCTATTACGACAGTTTTATTTTTAATAGCTACCTTTTCTTCATCTATCAAACGAAGTACTTCTTTTAGTCCTAATTTTTGAACTAAATATTTAAAACGTGCCTTGTTTCGATTGTTGCGCTCACCATGGCGATCAAATACACGCAGCGTAGCCTCCATGTAGGGAATAATCTGATCTTCTGCCAAGAAATCAAAGATTTCATGCGCCAGTAAAGGCTGCGAACCTAAACCACCACCCAGCAACACTTTAAAGCCACGAATTTCTTGACCATCTACGATTTTCACCTTAGGGATAAAACCAAAATCATGGATATAAGAAAATGCAGTATCTCTGTCTGAACTAGAAAAAGAAATCTTAATCTTTCGCCCCATCTCCGCACAGACCGGATTACGCAAGAAATATTCGAAAGTTTTGTGTGCATATGGAGACACATCAAATGGTTCCAACGGATCGATCCCGGCCGTAGGCGAAGCCGTCACATTACGCACCGTGTTACCACAAGCTTCGCGTAAGGTAATATCGTCTTCTGCTAATTTTGCCCACAATTCGGGGGTCTTGTCCAGGCTAACGTAATGTATCTGTATATCTTGACGTGTTGTCAAATGCAAATTTTTGGAAGCATATTCATCCGAAATATCCGCAATCTTCAACAGCTGCTTAAACGTTACCTTGCCAAAAGGCAACTTGATGCGCACCATTTGTACCCCAGGCTGACGCTGTCCATACACACCGCGAGCCAAACGCAAGGACCGAAACTTTTCGTCAGGAATACTTCCTTCTTGATAAGCTCTTATTTTGCGTTCAAGCTCTATAATCTCTTGTTCTACTACCGGATTTTCTAATTCTGTTCTAAAACTTTGCATGATATTACGAGTAAATAGCATCTCATTTAGAGAGCATTTTTAAGAATACGAAGCAAATGTAAAAATAAAAACTATATAATCTATAAAATTAGTAGATTTTTTTATTTGAAAAATTATTTGATGGATATAAAAACAAAAAAGCTTGCCGCATGGCAAGCCCCTCTATATATAATAAATAGTAGAATTGTATAAATGAATTTAAGACGCCGAAAAAGATATTTCTTCATCAGCAACGGCATTTACATTCTGTATGGAATTATAAGCCTCTTCAATCTCCTTGCAAAGTGCCATAAGCCTAACGATATTGACATCTGAAGAATTTTCGAATTGATCTATTTCAAATGTATAATAATCTCCTTCTTTAAATACGTTCAATATTTCTTTCATCTCCCCATCCGAAGCAATATTTACAATCTGCGTAAATAGCTGGTTCCTAATCTCACTTAGTAATACTAGAGATTCGATGACTCTATTCCTATATGCTCTCATAACGTTAAATTTACCGTTAATACATAATCCCTCAATTCTTTAGAGGAATCTACAGAACAATTATAATATATAATCATTGTACATTCACAAGACTTTATACATTACTAATCAATTGTAGTTATTATTTTACAATAATTAAAGTGAAACAGATTTCTTACAAAGAAATACTTAAACATAAAGAAAATGACAAATAATCTTTAGATTCAAAACTTCTTTAATATTAAATTTGAAAATCAAAACGCTTATTTCTGTTTTGAAAAGCGAAAATAATTTTACAATAAAACACTACAATTTATATACCTTTTCGCTCGCATTTGTAACAAAAAAACACAAAAAAAACGCCAACGTGTAAAGTTGGCGCTATCTCTTTTTGCAATTAAATTATCCCATACTGGATAAGCTCTCTTTCCATTTCATTCCTTAAAATTATAGCTTCCTCGCGCGCACGCTCCGCAAAATCTTTACCCGATGAGGCGTAAATAATACCGCGTGTGCTATTGACTAGCAGTCCACAATCTTTATTCATACCATATTTGCACACCTCCTGCAACGAACCACCTTGAGCTCCCACTCCAGGCACTAACAGGAAATGCTCTGGCGCATGCTTACGAATCTCCAAAAACGCTTCGCCACGCGTCGCCCCTACGACATACATTATATTTTCGATATCACCCCAGTGATTTACTTTATCGATTACTTCTTGGAACAACTGCTTACCTTCTTTATTGGTAAAATTCTGAAAATCTTTAGATCCTTCATTGGAGGTGAGCGCCAATACGATAGCCCATTTGCCTTCAAAATCCAAAAATGGCGTTACCGAATCTTTCCCCATATACGGTGCGATGGTGATAGAATCAAAAGACATACCCGATACTGTCTGGTCAAAGAATGCCTGCGCATACATTTTGGAAGTATTTCCAATATCTCCACGCTTGGCATCCGCTATGCTAAAACAATGTTTTGGTAAGATCTGCCATGTTTTTTGTAGTGCATGCCAGCCACGCACACCATAGCTCTCATAAAATGCAATATTAGGCTTATACGCTACACAAAGATCTTCGGTCGCTTCGATGATAGCCTTGTTGAACGCGAAGATAGGATCTTCTTCCTCCAGCAAGTGTTCTGGTATTTTTGTAATATCTGTATCTAAACCTACACATAGAAAAGATCGCTTTTCTTTGATCTGGTTAATTAGCTCTTGTCTAGTCATAAATTATTCTTGATTTATAAGATTTTGAATAAAATCCACAACGGTTTTTGCGCTGTAATCCCGCATGCCTTCCTCTCTGCCCACCAGTTCACCATTCTTGTCCAATATTACTGTCGTCGGAATAGCACCAGACAACCATTCTTGTGGTATAGGGCTATTGGGATAGACAATTGGCAAGGATAAGTCTTCTTGTTTCAAAAACTTATTTGCACCCGGTATATCATTTTCAATTTCCACCAACAAAAACTGAACTTGGTCATTACCTTTGAATTTGTCGTACAACACTTGTATGGATGGCATTTCAGCTTTACAAGGAGGACACCAAGTCGCCCAAAAGTTAATGAATAACACTTTACCCTTCAATTGAGCAACATCATATACATTTCCTGCTTCATCCTTGAAGGATGCTGCAGTCGTTACCGTTTCCTCCGTAGTGGACTCCGAAGGAGTTGGCTCTTGCACGGTTTCTAACTTAGGTTTAAAAAAACCTAACTTCATCAACTGTTGTTGTAAGAATATACGGCTTTGGGGAATAAGAAATACAGCGAGGAGAACTCCCCACAATATATAAGTCCAAATACGATTCTTATTTTTCTGGTTTTTCATAGGGGGAATGTTACGAATCAAACTTAGTCAGCTGCTTTAGCAAAGTAGCAAAATCCTTCGGGTACTCCGCCTCGAATTCATAATACTTTCCAGCAATAGTAAAATCCACTTTTTTAGAATGCAAAGCAAAGCGCTTCATAATTGGGTGTTCTTCTTGATCCTTAGACATTGTGAAGCCTCTTTTTTTAATTTGAGATAGATAAACGGGCTTACCACGATACATCGCATCGCCAACAATAGCGGCATGCTGCGTAGCCAAATGTATACGTATCTGGTGCATTCGGCCTGTGATAGGTTTACATTCGACCAACGTATAGTTTTTGAAATATTGAATACTGTTGAATATCGTTTCGGCAGCTTTACCATTCGCACGATCTATGCTCACATTTTTATTACCTTGATTCAAAATCGGCAGATCCACTTTCAAATCATTGAATACATGCGTGCCTTGAATAATAGCATGATAAATCTTATTGACACGACGTTTTTCAAATTCGATGGATACCAAGCGGTAGGTTTCTGGATTTTTTGCAATCAATAGCACGCCAGACGTATCTTTATCCAAACGGTGGCAGATCTGTGCATCCGCGTAATACCTTTTTGCTAGTCGTAATATATTGACTTCCCCTCCTTCACGCTCGTCCAGCGACGCGACGAAAGGTGGTTTGTTAATGACAATCAGATTATCGTCTTCATGAATTATTAGATCCTCAAACTTTGGAAATTTAAATAAACGGTGTTCGTTTTGCGTCATACTGCAAAAATAACAAAACAAAGCGAGTATCGTACCTATTTAAGGATTTTTCATTAATATGAAGGGATACCTATTTTTATTTATAATTTTGCAACAAACAACATACAACGATGTCTGTACACAAAACTATCAAACGCGTCACAACCTCGGCACTACGCGATATGAAAGCACGAAATGAAAAAATCAGTATGCTTACGAGTTATGATTATTCTATGGCTCGCGTATTGGACGAAGCTGGTATTGATGTCATTTTGGTTGGCGATTCGGCAGCAAATGTATTTGCAGGATTCGAAACTACATTACCTATCACTTTAGATAATATGATTTATCACGCTGCTGCTGTGTCTCGTGGCACCAAAAGAGCAATGGTTTTGGCTGATTTGCCGTTTGGCGAATACCAAGGCTCTGTTGAAAAAGCTTACGAAGCCGCTGTACGCATGATGAAGGAATCCGGTGCGCACGCTTTGAAATTGGAAGGCGGTGTGGAGATAATCGACAACATAAAAAAGATAGTACAAGCAGGCATTCCGGTTTGTGGTCATTTGGGCCTTACGCCACAGTCTATTTATAAATTTGGCGACTTCGGTGTGCGAGCAAAAGAAGAAGCTGAAGCCGAAAAATTGCGTACGGATGCCTTGGCTTTACAAGAGGCAGGCTGTTTTGCAGTCGTATTGGAAAAAATACCTGCGAAATTGGCAGAAGAAGTTTCGCAATCCTTGGAAATCCCAACAATTGGGATTGGAGCGGGAAATGGTTGTGATGGACAAGTATTGGTAGTGAATGACATGTTGGGCATGACGAAGGATTTTAAGCCTAAATTTTTGCGTCAGTACACGAATATCTACGACATCATCAGCACAGCTACGGCAGAATATGTAGCCGATGTCAAATCACAAAATTATCCAAACGAAAACGAACAATATTAGTCAATTTCGATGATAAAGGTGATTATCATAGTAGCGTTGCTGTCGGTTCTTATTTTTTCAATAGTCCGCAAGCTCAAGATCTTTGGATCTTTGGGGGAATCATCGCGCTTGAATGCTTCGGCAGAAACCATTGAGATCGCCGCCCCGCTTTCGCTGTATAAATCACTTGTACAAAAAACACTGTTTACCGTTGCTATTGGAATTGGTTTATTGCTTATTACGATTATTTTGGCTAGTAAGTTTAAGATTGCTTTAATTATGCTGCCCATAAGTATTTATCTTATTGCCCAATTCTTTATATTGAACAATCATATTAAAATTGCCAAAAGTCAACACCTCTCCTACAACATCAATTCGCATAATCTTAACGTTCACTTAGAAAACAATAAAGTTCTAAATATTAATATTGTAAACGATATTAAATCACTTCAAGAGGTCAAAGCTGTACAAAAGAATAATGGAGTTTTGTTTGGATATTATAAGATTATAACCCAATCGAACGAAGTAGTATATATACCCTTTTTGATAAGTGAAAATTTACAAACCAAACCTTTTTTCGAAAAATTACAACTATTCAATCGAGAGATCGAAACAAAATTATTCCCTATAATTTAAATTTGATATATTTGATTTTTCACACCATGTAAATCAATTTTACGCTTTATGCGCAATATATATTTATTACTATTTACAGCACTATTTATTATTTCTTGCAATCGAAAAAATAACCCTCAGACTGCTGAAGATATCGAAAAAGCAAAACAAGATAGCATAGAGCAAGTACGAAAAGAGCAGGAAGAAGCTGCGAGAAAAAAGCCTATAACGGCAGCTGACATAAAACTTGAGAAAGACTTAAAATACGATAAGTATACATTAGAAGACCAATATGCCTATAATGATACTTTTCGCGTATTCCAATGGGAAAAGATTAAAGAAAAGCTCGCTTATATTGAGAATTTCCAGCGTGAACATAATCAATATGGACTCGTGTCCAACTATAAAAACAAACACGGCGAAGCTCCTACTGTAGCAAATTTCAAAAGAAATGCCTACAAAAGAGTTTCGGACACCTTAGGAACCGAACGTTACCAATCGGCACCGCTCTATCAAATCAACGAGACAAAATTACCTTCCATTTATGGCCGAGATGGGTCATTGGTCAAACTCCTGTCGAGCGATACATTAGATATGGTACGCGTCAAAGGACTTACTAATTTTGAAGGGGAATGGGATATTCCTAAACGCTATGTGAAAGCCTTGGGAGACACCTTATCATTCAAGCATATAGTGGTAGTCGATGTGACAAATCAGAATATCTGTGCACTGGATCATGTAGATGACACCTGGTTTATACGCAGTATGAACAAAGCTACCACAGGTAAACATAATCCCCCATATGCGATGGAAACGCCTGTTGGTATGTTTTTAGTGCAAGAGCAAAAACCTAAAATGTATTATTACAAAGATGGTACCACGAGCATCGAGGGATTTGCGCCATGGGCATCGCGTTTTACCAATGGAGCATATATACATGGTATCCCTGTGAATAATCCTAAAGGGCAAATTATAGAGACTAGCTGGAGTCTAGGCACTACTCCACGCTCGCATATGTGTGTGCGTAACGCTTCATCGCATTCAAAGTTTATTTACGATTGGGTGAAGCCCTATTCTTCGCTTGTAATTGTCATAGATTAAACATTTACGATAAATTAACATTTATTAACACATTTATAAGATCTTGATTACGAACTTTGTAATACAGAAAGGATAAAGTGTGCTTATGAAAAAAACAAAATTGCTTCTCATGCTTATGACTTTGGTCGGCAGTATAACCATCATCAGTCAAACCGCAGCAACCTATTACCAAAACCCTCTAACCGACAGTATCAATTCCCCAATACCTTTAGTAAAGTCAGATTTAAAAGAAACTAAATCAGCTGCTGAGCTATTGTTTGATGAAATTGGACTGCACGGTAAATTAAATTTTGATGCATTTGATCAAGCGATGATAGGTTATGAAAATTTAGCGTTTAAAAATAAAGACATCATAACTGTGATAGATTTTACACTTCCATCTACAGAAAAACGGATGTATGTGATAGATTTAAAGAATAAAAAACTTTTATATCACACTATTGTTTCTCATGGTCGAAACAGTGGTGAAAAATATGCCACATCGTTTTCAAATCGTCACGGATCCTACCAGAGTTCATTGGGATTCTATAGTACGGCCAATACATATTATGGTGGAAATGGTTATTCATTAGTATTAGACGGTCTTGAAAAAGGAATTAATGATCAGGCCAAGGCGCGTGCTGTTGTCATTCATGGCGCAGATTATTGCAGCCAATCTGTTATTAACAGTACAGGTAGATTGGGCAGAAGCTACGGTTGTCCGGCCCTTCCAAGAGAGGTCACAAAACCCATTATCAATACGATAAAGAATGGCTCAATGGTCTATATTTATGCAGATAATCAAAACTACATGAATGCATCTCGAGTAATGAAATCTGCAAAAACTACCCTATTGGCTCAACACATTAATGATGACGCGGATAGTACAGTAAGAACATACTAGAATTTCATTTACTACTTAATAAGCAAAAAGCCGTAAAATGATACTTTACGGCTTTTTGTATGATAGATAAAATAATTTAATCCACATGGTCTTGATACAACAGAGCTGGTATAGGCAATTCATATGTATCTAAACTAAATGACGCCATCTCTTGTGTAGCTTTTATCAAATCCCTTAGATGCGTAACGGTACGTATCCCTACTACTGCGGCAGTTACCTGTTGACGTTGTAACAAATAAGCTAAAGCCACAGTCTCTTTGCTCACACCTTCCTGTCTGGCTATTTCCGACACCCAGTTTGCGATTTTTTCGACTTGGGCTTGGCTATGTTGCAAATAATCTTTGGCGGGCTTATTCAGCAGCAATCCCTGTGCAAATGCTCCTCGCGCCAATATAGAGACACCCTGTTCTCTCAATTCCCCTACATACGCTTCGGGCCTTGTATCCAGTAAGCTGTATTGCATCATATTAGAGACCATATTCGATTGCGCAGCGAATGGTAGAAATACATTCGGACGAATAGAAGAAATACCGTACTCCTTTATTTTACCACTTTGCTTTAATTTTTCCAGCGTATCAACCACTTCATCCAAGTCGTCTTCTTTGGTACCGCCATGAATTTGATACAAGTCTATATAATCTGTGCCTAATCGCGTAAGCGAATCGTCAATAGCTTTGTTTATATAATCCTTAGAAACATTCCATTTCCAACCCGATTTATCCTTATTCCATTGATTACCAACTTTAGTAGCTATAACAAGTTGCTGTCTTATCCCTTTGACAGCCTTTCCTAATAGCCTTTCATTCTCCCCAAAATCATACAGATCTGCAGTATCGAAATAGTTTATCCCATTATCTACAGCCTGATTTATGAGTGCTACATAGTCTATATTTGTAGATGGGGACATCGACATACAGCCAATACCTACGCTAGAAATTTTTATACTTGAATTACCTAGTGTGTTGTATTGCATAGCAATGATTAATATATATTTAACAGTTCTACTTCAAAAATAAGTGTACTATAAGGTGGAATAGGTCCAGAATCTCGTTCTCCATAACCCAGATGTTGAGGTACGTAGAATTTATACTTCGACCCTACCTTCATCAAAGGAATACCTATTTTCCAACCTTCAATTACACGATTAAGATAAAGCTTTATGGGCTCATTTCTGTCGTAGGAACTATCAAATTGTGTGCCGTCTATCAATGTTCCTCTATAGTGTACTTCTACTTCCGACTCTGCCGTGGGCTGTGCGCCATCTCCTTCTCTAAGAATTTCATATTGCACACCTTCCTCCGTAACCTTTACTTCAGCGCGCTTTTTATTTTGTTCTAAAAACTCTTCACCTGGTCTCTTTTGCTCAGCTACTTTCTTTTGGTAAGCTTTTAGGAACTCTTGCTGAATCACTTCCATTTTTTGATCTTCAGTGAGTAATAATCCATCTCCTTTGAGCGCTGCTTTCAAACCTTCTGTGAATATTTCTGTTTGAATCTCGAATCCTGCATTTTTTAAATTGTTCGCTACATCAATCCCCAATGCATAAGACAAAGAATCATTGGTGTTTATTAACAATGGGCTGGTCGCTTCTTTGCTGCTTGGAGTTGAATTTTTAGCGGTAGATTTTTTGGTTTGTGCAGCTAGAGGCTGAGATGATAATATGCCTAATGCGCATAGACTGGCAAAGATTAATTTCATGTATTTTTATTTATAATAGTCTCAATTATTTCCATTGTATTATTAGGATATTCTACTTTAACTGTTTCTGAACTGTTCAGCCAGAGCTCGATATCGTATTCATACTTTTTCTTTAAACTCTTAATGATAGGCACGCCTATATCCTCCAGTGCAGCGGCATTCAAATGCTGCTCGTACTGATTTTTCATAGGAATAGCCAACACTTTTTTGCCAAGATATAAGGCTTCGGCAGGCGTTTCAAAACCCGCACCACACAGTACTCCTTCGGCAGAAGCCATGCTTTTCACAAATTCATCATTGTCAATAGGCTGAATCTTTACGTTCTTGACATGTAGTGGTTTGGTATTATGTTTTGAAAATACTTCCCATCGTACATCCGAGAATTTTGTAAGATGCTTGAGTAAATGAGCATCATCGTATGAAGGCAAATATACCGTATAATGTCCTAGATTAGTAGGTTCTAATTTTCGGATAGATTCCCGTATTACGGGTGTAAATATTGTTTTATGGTACTTTTTGAAATGGAATCCGTAGGATTGACTTACCGGAGCATAATTTTTCATGATGAATTTACCCATCATGTCCGTATCCTCAGGTTTAGGACTATCGGGATGCATAGCCCCTATTTGATGGCTTAGACCTATACAAGATTGTTCTCGTATCTGGCAGGCCCATGCGGTGATAGGCTCAAAATCGTTAATTACCAGATCATAATTCTCTACCGGGACTTCTTTGACCTCCTGAATCAATTTGCGGACAGTGGAACTCATAAAGGTTTTCCATAAATCCACACCGCCAGTTTTACCAAATATAAAGCTTAGTCCATGAAGTCGATATTTAATATCGAACGGTATACAGATGTCTGCTTGTATACCACTAATAACGACATCCACATCACCAAACTCTTGCAAACAGGGAATAATATCCATGGCACGGCATAAATGTCCATTTCCGGTCCCCTGAATAGCATATAGAATCTTCATGTATTACAATAATTTTTGCATTCCGAAATTACATATTTTTATCAGATTAACACCTGCTCCAATCAGTAAATATGTGCAGTTTTGATTTTTTTTTGTATATTAAATCAACTAACACACTAATTATGAGAGCGATTTATCCCATATTCATCATCATAATTTTATTATGTTCGTCGTGGGGATTCTATCCGCACAAAAAGATTAATGAGACCGCTGTATTTTTGCTGCCTACGCCCTTAGCATCCTTTTACAAACCGTATATCGAAAAAATCACAGAGAAAGCCGTGGATGCAGACAAAAGATGCTATGTCGACACAATCGAAGGCCCTCGGCATTATATCGATATCGATAGGTATGGAGACATTGATTCCCTTCCCATTCATTGGAGTCAAGCCAAAGAAAAAATAAGTGAAAGAAAACTTATGGCTCAGGGTATTATACCTTGGCAGATAAACAAAACTTATCTCAACCTTGTAGAAGCTTTCAAAACGAAAAATATACCGCGCATTATACAACTTAGTGCCGATATCGGCCATTACATTGCTGATGCACACGTGCCCCTGCATACCACGAGCAATTATAATGGACAGTATACAAACCAAATCGGAATACATGCATTATGGGAAACCAGGATACCTGAGATGTTCTACCCCACTTATGACTTATATATTGGACCGGCCAAGTATATCTCTGACCCGGTGACTACCATCTGGCAAATTGTCAAAGAAAGTAATGCGTTGGTGGATTCGGTATTGCTGCTTGAAAAACAATTGTCTCAAACATTTAAAGCTGCGGAAATACGTGCTTATGTAGAGCGCAATAACCAATTGATACAAACCTATTCCGATAAGTATGTTCAAGCCTATCATGAGGCGCTTAATGGCATGGTAGAAAGGCGATTTAAATCTTCGATATACTATGTGGCTTCATTCTGGTACTCAGCCTGGGTAGATGCCGGACAACCAAAATTAGGAACCTCAAATTTAACATTTTTAGATGATCCTGATCCTATCAACTATCAAGATAAGCCTAGTCTGGGAAGAGAGGAATGGCATCAGGAGTAACTAATTAAAGGCCGTACGGGTAATCAACAAAGAACCTTTCATTATCTTTGTTTTTTTACCTGTACGTAATAATCTAATAATGTAAAAGTATGTGCCATCGCGTACAGATGCGTTTACAATCCAATTGTTTTGATAATTATTGTTTTGGTAAATTAAATTTTTGAACCGATCAAAGACTTGAAGTTCGATGGTCTCATATTTATAGGCGCCAATAATTTCGAACACATCATTGTATCCATCTCCATTGGGTGTGATTACATTGGGAATGAATAAACCGACTATTTCGATGCGTACTGTGGCAGGTTCAGACCAATTACCATTTTTATCTTTTATGCGATAGGTGAATTCATCTATTCCCGAAAATGTTTTATTTGATTTATATTCAAACTTTCCATTTCCTAGATAGATGAGTGTACCATTCTGCGGGGGACTAACCACACTTATACTCTCTAAATCTAATGTGGATTGCTCGACGTAATCGTTATCAGCAGGCGATATAGGCGTTTTGCTATTATATTCTTGCTGGTAATAATCATCCTTTGTGACTGGAATGGTTTTGATAATTTCTAAGTCCACGCGCACAATATTACTTTCGAGCCTACTGTTATCAATTATCCGATAAGTAAAATAATCTTTTGCATCGCCGATATTGAGCGGGAGCTGAGTGTAGAATATTTCCGTACCTCTCACTTCCAGAGTGCCCAAAGTTGGTTGTTCGATTATTTCTATACGACCCCGACTCCAATCACTACTGCCTTTCTGATCATTATTTAACAAATCCAACTTACTCTGTATTTGCTGAAATACCTGAAAGAAATCTGCTCGCGCTATTGCTGGAGTGGCTACTGTAGTGACGGTTTTCTCATCATTGTCATAAGATGGTCCAGAAATATCTTTTAGTTCATTAGTATACTTTTCATCTCTTCCGATTATCAAAGCCGAGTTTTCCACCTTCCCTCGGGTAATATCTTCCGGAGTAACAGTATATGAATGGCTTAACGTATGGGTTTGATTTTTCAACGTGGGGATAGAGAGCGTTTGTGCAGCGTCAAAAAGCACAGCATCTACTAGAGTTAAAGCGCCCACTGCAATATCTCCTTCATGTAGAATATCAAACTGATAAATAATTTCATCCCCCAGAGTGAATTGTTGGTTTTCGCCCGTTCCCTTATTGACAATAGATTTTTTAAGTCGAAATTTAGGTGCTTTGTCAATATCAATACTGGTTACATCATTCGTTGTCCATGAATTACCAGACCAATCCTTCACATCAAAATTCCGTGGATTTTTACCAAGAATAAATGCTTGATTATTAACTTTTTTTCTAATTATATCTGCCTCGGTAAGGGTATACTTGGCAGTAAAAATATATTCTTCATTTTTTCGGAGAATAACACCTTCCAACTTTATCGTATGCGGATTTAACAATGAATCCACCAGCACTAGATCAGTAATATTTACTTCGCCGATATTTCGGACGGTAAAAGTATAGACTAAAGTCTCGCCAACATCATGGAAACCCGAATTATTTTCGTCCGTGTGGGACACCGTTTTCAACAGCGCCATTTGTCCCCTTTCATTGAAAGGCTCTAACAAAAAGACATCATCATTGATCAGTATGTTATTACATCCTGTAGGTGCGCATTCCTCCAGAGCTGTGCCCGGTTCTTTCTTATCCAAATTTGCTGAAGTAGCATCGGGATCGGTAGAACCTTTAGGTCGTACGATACCTGCTGTGCCATATACCGTACCGTAGGTCGAATCCGGAACTTGGTGCGCTGAGGTATTTACCACAAAAACAGCTTCACACCCATTAAGGATGTCAAGATTAATTTTTGCCTTATTTTTCACCAGAGAAGTGCTCCTAACACTTGCACAATCTGTGGTAGATAGTTGCATACTGTGTATCGTAAATCCTTCCGAAAGCGTATACTCAAAGGTGGCTCCGACAGCATCAGAAGGACCGTTATTGCGAACCATAATTTTGTATTCCACGATTTCGTCCAGCTCAATGGTATCTTTGTTTGCCGATATAGCAATGACCTCTAGATCCGATATTTCGACCAAAATCTCTCGTGCTGCAGTCTCTTCCACTTGTACAGCATAGGACCATGTGTCCATAGCCATATTATTACCAAAACTATTAGCGCCTGTAAAAAGATTGTTGTTTACATTCACACCCACGGGTGTCGTAAAATTATAAGTTCCCCAGCGGTGACCATTTATATGACTTGGAATACCCGATAAATTAACAATTGGGTTGGAATATTCCGCAGGAAATTGCCCTAAAGGAACTAGACTATCATCCCAATATAAAATTGCCGATTCATAGCTATTCGTAAGCCTATCATAACGTTCTAATTTTAGCCCATTTGGATTTATTTCCATATCAAAATACGGAAAATGGACTTCGCCTTCGATAGAGGCTATTGAAACCTCAATTTCATATTTTCCCACAGGAAGAAGATTTCCGTTTCCATCTCTACCAGGCCAGATAAAACTATTCGCTCCAACTTTTGCCTGTATGATAGTTTCATAAGGCGTGAAGCCGAATTGGGCATCCTTACTCTTTACGATGGCTTTATATCTGCCTGCATAATTCGTATCAAAGGTAATTACAGATCCCTTGGTATTGATATTATTTATCGTCCCTTCTGACACGCCAATCTGAATATTGGATACTTTGGGTATCTGTGCCGTATTGAGCAGCCAGGTTGATCCATCCTTACTCCTGCTTTGCTGGGGAAGATCTTCATTAGGAAGCGTATAGAATATCTTGTGTGTCACATATTGATTATCTATATCCGGACTATTCGGGTCATGTATATACGCATTGTAACTGCCGGTGGAACTTTTGTAGCTCGGAGAACCATCAGTATTCAAAAATCCTGAATTATTGACAAAATAGGTGAATCGTAGCCCTATGCTGCCATTACCCCCCACTCGATAGAGATATCCGTCTTTGGTTAGTACAAAATTGTCAGCATAGAATGCACGTTCCATATCGGCCATATTCGCACCATTCATATATAGATTCAGCACATTGGTGAATACACGTCCTTTCAACCACGCTGTGTTGTTACTATTTCTGACAGATACATCCCAAGCAGCTATAAAATTTTGATTATCCAATTGTGTCCATTCTTCGTCAGCCAAAATATTGGGGATTAATGAATTGCCGAAGGGTGAGATAAATTCCACCGTCCATATTCCTTCCTCTTCCACCACAATTTCAAAGGCATCATATCCATCCCGTGGGCCGGCCAGCTCTGCTTGTCGATTGCTCATCCCGGGCTTTCCTCCAATCCGACCTATTATGGCTGAGGTTGGCGTATATATGTTTCCAGAGGGGCTGAACACTAGAATAGCACCCGCACCTAAACCTTGAGCACTTGATGCAACTGCAAGCACCTCCCCTTTGCGTACATACGCATAATGCTTTCCATTATTGTAGAATGGGTGGACAAGCATACCAAAATTATTTACAATGTAGCTTTCCATAAAGGCCCTTCCACCTCTCACACCTGCAGGGTATAGATCCTTTGACCCATCTGCATAAGCGGATAGCACATGAAGATATAAAAGAAGAAACACGATAAATCGTGAGGCAATTCTCATAATTTGGGTTAGGGGTAACTTTATCAAATATACCATTTTGACATTGAAATAACCAATTATTACGAGCCGTTCTCTTTTGTAGCAGGAAGTTAAAAATAATAAATCGTACCTTTGCATTCTAAAATTGAAAGAATGTCACATCAAGTACCTAAGGATGGCTCATTATTACCTCTGATGGAGGAATTTTACACGATACAAGGAGAAGGATATCACACAGGCAAAGCAGCCTACTTTATACGATTGGGAGGTTGTGACGTGGGATGCCATTGGTGTGATGTAAAAGAAAGTTGGGATGCAGCACTTCACCCTTTGACAAATACAGATACCATTGTACAAAATGCAAGACAACACCCTGCACATACGGTGGTGATTACAGGTGGTGAACCTTTATTGTATAATCTGGATTCGTTAACACTGAAATTGAAAGATCAAGGAATACAAACTTTTATAGAGACTTCAGGTGCTTATCCACTTAGTGGATATTGGGACTGGATATGTCTTTCACCAAAAAAATTTAAAGCCCCGCTTCCGGAAGTATCAGCTGCAGCTGGTGAACTTAAAGTTATCATTTTCAACAAAAGTGATTTCTTATGGGCAGAAGAACATGCTTCCAGAGTAAATCCTTCATGCAAATTATACTTGCAACCAGAATGGTCTAAAGCAGCAGAAGTTACACCACTGATTATTGATTATGTGAAAGACAATCCGAAATGGAATATTTCATTACAAACACATAAGTATCTCAATATACCATAACAAAAAAATCCCGTTCAGTTTGAACGGGATTTTTATTGTCATATATACTCTATTTTTTATAGTATTTCATTGCTTCAGGCACTAATGCTTGCAGTTGTGAAATACGACGCGCGTCACTCGGGTGAGTACTCAACCACTCTGGAGGTGTTCCACTAGCATTTGACTTTGCAGCTGCCATTCTTTCCCAAAATTTGATAGATTCATTTGGATCATATCCAGCCATGGCCATAATTATTAATCCAGCTTTATCTGCAGCCAATTCATCGTTTCTCGAGAATTTTAACATGCCTATCGGCGCGCCGATACCATATAATTGATTGATTACCGCTACACCCTTGCTATTAGACATCTGAGATGCCGCACCAATAACCTGTGCACCCAATTGCAATGCCATTTGATTAGATGCTTGCGCTACAGAATGCTCCTCGATAGCGTGGGCAATTTCGTGTCCCATTACAGTAGCCAGACCGCCTTCTGTTCCTGTTACCTTTAATATACCTGTATATACTGCTACTTTACCACCCGGCATACACCACGCATTCAGATCGTCATTCTGAATTAGATTGAATTCCCAATTGAAATTAAATTGCTCTGCGCGACCGATTTGTTGCAAATAGCGCTGTGTGGCTAACGCTAGATTATTACCTACACGTTTTACCGCCGTTGCCTGAGATGTACCCGTTACAACTTTTGTTCCTGCACTCGATAAAAACTCTTTATAAGCTAAAGAAGCTTGATTATTAATAGTTTCACTATCAATTAGCTTTAAATATCTCCTTCCTGTGACTGCTGAAGTTGCACAGCCCCACAGTGTAGCTCCTAATAATAAATAAGAGGCGTATGTAAATATCTTTCTCATAATTGTTTATTAATTTTATACCCTATTAACATATTATACAATAATAGTTCCTAAAAGTTTAAATACAGAAATTATTTTTCTGACTTTTTAAATAAGTAGATTTTCGACTCCTTTCCTTTGAGAAGCCGTTCTATATTTTTTTGATGGGTAATTAATATCAAAATACATATTGCAATCGCATACAACATCACCGATGGCACAGTCGTCTTGATAATTAGAGCCAAACTGATAGGAAAGGTAAATCCTGCTGATATTGAGCTCAATGAAACATAATTACTAATTATCAAACAAACTAAAAACACCGTAACACAGCACAATGCCGCCATAGGCTGTATCGCAATCACCATTCCAAATAAGGTGGCCACCCCTTTGCCCCCTCTGAATCCGGCAAAAATAGGGAATAAATGACCCAACACTGCTATAACACCTAAGGCTAGCTGAAAGTTGACAAAGGAAATAGAATCCGTAGTTCCCACAATAGAAGAATCAAGCAAATGAGGCAAATTGGTGGCAGTCCATCCTTTGAAAATATCAACAGACATAACAATTATTCCTGCTTTCTTCCCCAATACACGAAATGTATTGGTAGCTCCCGCATTACCACTTCCATACTCACGTACGTCCACCCCATAGAATGCTTGACCAAACCAAACTGCGGTCGGTATGGAACCAAATAAATAGGCCAGTACTACAATACCAAATAAATATAATGAGATCATTAAAATATTTAACTCCTATATAAAATTACTAAATTAGCTTAGCTTTCAAACTCAAATCCAAACTCTTGACTGAATGCGTCAAAGCGCCTACAGAAACATAATTTACCCCTGACAGCGCATAAGAACGAATAGTCGACAGCGTAATTCCTCCTGAGGCTTCTGTAATCATTCTGTCCCCCACCAGCATTACTGCCTTTTTTACATCTTCAGGTGTAAAATTGTCGAACATCACTCGATCTACACCAGAACAAGCCAATAGTTCGTTCAACTCCTCGAAGTTACGTACTTCGACTTCAATAGGAATTTGTATCCCCTTTTGAATTTTATATTGTAAAGCATTGCTGACAGCCTGACTAATAGAGCCCGCATAATCGACATGATTGTCTTTTATCAAAATCATATCATAAAGGCCGAAGCGATGATTTACACCCCCGCCTATCACTACAGCACGCTTTTCCAAAAACCGAAGTAACGGGGTCGTTTTGCGTGTATCCAACACTTTTGTACGCGTACCTTCCAGCTCTTTCACATATTCTGCGGTTCGGGATGCTATGCCCGACATTCTTTGCATGACATTCAGCACCAGACGCTCTGCCTTTAGTATGGAGTGGATACTTCCTTTCACATACAGGACGATATCGCCATATTTCACTTCTTGCCCGTCCGGAATTAGCACATTGACTTCCAATGTTTCGTCGATCTGATTAAAAATCGCTACTCCTACTTCTACCCCAGCAATTATTCCGCCATCCTTTACTAATAATTTTGCTTCACCCAACTTATCTTCAGGCAATGACGCTAACGTGGTATGATCGCCATCTTGCACATCCTCTATAATAGCCTGCTCAATAAATGATTTTAATTGCTGCTTAAATGCTAATTCCATCCTGTTGTTTTAAAGACACGATAATTTTTGTTTACTAAGATGAGTAAAATATAAATTGCAGTAAAATATATTTCTCTAATCAATCCTGAATTCTGATATATAGTCTGTTCCTTTCAATTGAACAAATTTTATAAAAATGCGTACTTTTCTTCTGTTAGACACAGCCTCGAACACAATAAATTGCTTACTTAATTCTTCACTTACATCAGACTTTTTAATATTTACTAATTTATTGTTATTGAAATAATCTTCCAAAATTAATTCAGCTTGGAATTTGGTCGTCAATCGAGAATCTTGATTGACCGACATCCGTACAGAAGATGTAAAATGTTTGCTTAACTCTTTACTATTTCCTTTTTCCAAAGCCGACAACAACCTGTTTTCGAGGTCCTTATTGACTTCCAATTGAAATAATGTAGTGAAGAGAATTAATATATACGTCATAAGCGTTAAAGAAAACCTGTGCGAATATATTAATACCACCTCGTGCATACAACAATAATTAAATAAAAGGGTTGAATTTGGGGTCGATTAATTTCATTTTAGAAATTAAAAAACAATAGCTAGGGATTTTTTATATTTGTGTGTGGACAACTTAAATCAAAAAAAAGTAGCCTTAATCATCCTGGATGGATTGGGTTATGGCAAAAATGATAATTCAAATGCTGTATTGGCAGCACAAACACCATTTTTAAATTCATTATTACAGCAATATCCGAATTCGAAACTCGAGGCTTCAGGCGAAGCGGTAGGTTTGCCTGAAGGACAAATGGGTAATTCTGAAGTAGGGCACATGAATCTTGGCGCCGGCAGAGTCGTGTATCAAGAGCTTGGGCGCATTAATAAGGCTGCAAAGGAGGGTTTATTTGAAACGCATCAGGAAATCCAAGACGCCTATGCCTATGCGAAAGCTAATAATAAAAATGTGCATTTCATAGGTCTGTTGTCAGATGGTGGTGTGCATTCGCATATTATGCACCTAAAAGCCTTATGCGATGCAGCAAAGGTGGCAGGATTTACTAATGATCAAGTATTCATTCATGCATTTTTAGATGGAAGAGATACAGATCCCAATGGGGCGCTGGGTTATATTCAGGATTTAGAGGATCACTTGACCCATTCAACTGGAACTATCGCCTCAGCTATCGGTAGATACTATGCGATGGACAGGGATAACCGCTGGGAACGTGTCAAAGAAGCTTATGACTTACTGACAAAGGGTGTAGGATTACCTTCTACCAATTTGCGTGCATCTATTGAAACCTCATACGCTGCCGGGATAACCGACGAGTTTATAAAACCGATAATTATAACTAATCCGGACGGCACACCAAAAGCCCTAATTCAAGAAGGTGATGTGGTGATCTGTTTTAACTTTAGAACAGACCGTGGTCGCGAAATTACAATAGCGTTAACCCAACAGGAAATTCCTGAATATAATATCGTACCTTTAAATTTGTATTATGTGACGATGACCTCCTACGATGATACCTTCAAAGGTGTCAAAGTAATTTTTCAAAAGGATAATCTCAGCAATACATTAGGAGAAGCATTGGAAGCGCAGGGGAAAACTCAAGTTAGGATTGCCGAAACCGAAAAATACCCACATGTGACTTTCTTCTTTTCGGGAGGTCGTGAGGATGCATTTAATGGAGAAAACAGATTGCTGATCCCATCTCCCAAGGTAGCAACATACGATTTGCAACCCGAAATGAGCGCTTGGGGAATCACAGATGCTATTTGTAAAAATATTGTCGAGGAAAAGCCTGATTTTATCTGTCTTAACTTTGCAAATCCAGATATGGTAGGTCACACGGGAGTATTTCAAGCCGTAATCAAAGCTGTAGAAACAGTGGACACCTGTCTACAAAAAGTGGTAGAAACAGGGTTAGAAAATGGATATTCATTTATTATATTAGCAGATCACGGTAATTCCGAGTTCATGCTGAATGAAGATGGAACGCCAAATACTGCGCATACCACCAATTTGGTGCCTTGTGTATTGATCGATCGTGACTATTCTTCTATTCAAGATGGAAAATTGGGCGATATTGCACCTACTATTCTGCGATTGTTGAATTGTTCTATTCCTCTGGAAATGACAGGAAAAGTGTTGGTAGACTAAAAGGAAAAACTTGAAAAAAATAAAAACTATAGGATCAATTTTGACAGCTGTATGTTTGTACAGCTGTCAACAGCCTATGGAAAAAGCTCACCTAGACCAAGAGTACGATTTGAACTTGTTTTTTGAAAATGAAATTGCCAGACTGAAAGAGGTAAACCCAACAGTCAAAAAAACTGTCAGTAATGGAAAATCAAATGAAATCAAAGAAGTAAACATTACAGATTGGAAAAAGGAATTAGCACATTTTACAGGTATCAATCTGAATAAGATGAGCGCTAATGGTATAGACAAATCTATAAAGGGGGATACTGTAATTTATTCATCTTCGGCGCAAAACAGTAAAGAAAAACTAATCGTTAAGCTGATAGCAAACCAAAAACATCCTTCCGAAATCTTAATCTATAAAGAGATTAATAATTTATTATTCAATAATCAAGAGCACTTGCATTACAAAGCGGATGCTTTGTACGAAATAATAAAGAAGCAAAGAGTAAAAGGGATGGGCGAAAACCTTTACCATATCAAAGGAGAAATCCTTCCGTAACCATTTTCATTACGACTTTATATTCCCAAACTGCTTTTCTGGCAAGTATTTCCAATACCGCTTAGGTACATGTCGTAGGTGAAGTTTCATATTGCGACGCGCTTTAATATTGGTGCTTTTGAAATATTGCTGCCACAAATTCATATAATATTCTTCCTGACTATCTAACGAAACAATAGTAGAACATTGCAACATAGCAGTAGTATCTCCTTGATTCAATTCTACTTCAGTAACTCGAATTTTATCCCAATAAATTCCATATTTTCTTTTCAGATCGTAAATAATCCAAGGCTGATCGGTATACCTATTTTTAAAAAATGTAATAATCAAAGGCAAAACATTAAAATCGGGTTCCACTACAGCAAAAAACATCCCATCCGCTGCACGCTGAAATCTTACAAAGGCTTTCATGCGATGACGTTCTCGACTGACTTTATGGAGTGCTTCTGAAAATTTAAGCACCGCATCATTGCCATAATTGGACAATATGGTTGTGTTCCCTCTAAAAATCTCGATACATAAATAAAACGCAGCCTGCCATACAGTCTCATCTTCAAAAAGAAAAGCCCTGTAAAAATCCATGCTTGACTTCTTATCCAAATGCTTAGCCAAACCTTTAGAAACGCGCATGGCTTTGTCGGACGAAGTAGTAATGTTTCTATCTAGGGCAAACATATCGGGCATATACTTATCCTTGGATATGAGCCTAGCGTCAAATTCTCTTCGTTCAAAGGCTTCAAAAACACAGGTAAGCCAGCCGTAATATGTACCATCGAAAATATAGTACATCAGCTAAATAAATTAAGTTGCGATGAATTTACGATGGCAGCCTTTGCGGGGTTCTTCTGTACTATTTGAGCACGAACCGATTCCATTGAAGTGTATCCTAATTGGAAAGGACTATCCGCACAACGCATAAAATGACGAGCACGATTAAACGCTATTCCCATTTTCTTAACCTGATATTCATGTAGTCTTCCAAATTTTCGCGCTTTAATAATTTTTAAGGCGGATTGGCGCCCCACTCCCGGGACTCGGATAATCATCTTGTAATCCGCGGAATTAATGTCTACAGGGAATACATGCGGATTGCGAAGTGCCCAGCTCAATTTAGGATCAATTTCTAAATCCAAATGCTGAAAAGCTGGATTCAAAATTTCGTCCAGCTGAAAATCATAAAATCGTAAAAGCCAATCTGTTTGATAGAGACGGTTCTCGCGCACCAAAGGCGGCTTACTTCCTATCTGTGGCAAGAAGAAATGCTCGTTCTGAATCGGGATATAGCCACTATAATACACTCGCTTGAGATTGTAGGCTTTATAAAAAGTGTCCGCTACGGACATGATTTCAAAATCATTTTCGGGTGTAGCGCCAATTACCATCTGCGTACTCTGACCAGCAGGGACAAAACTCGGCTTATGTTTTATTAATTTAGATTCTTGCTTCAACGCCTGAATCTCTTGATTTATAAAATGCAATGGTTTCTTGACGGATTCATGGTCTTTTTCTGGCGCCATCAATTGCAAGCCTTTTTCGGTGGGCATCTCCAAATTAATGCTCATGCGGTCGACATACAGTCCTGCCTCCCGAATCATCTCATCGCTCGCTCCAGGAATAGTTTTTAGATGGATGTAGCCATTATAACGTTCCTCTAAGCGTAGCTTTTTAACAATTTTCAGCAAGCGTTCCATGGTATAATCCGCATTTTTGAAAATCCCCGAGCTCAAAAACAAACCTTCGATGTAATTGCGTCGGTAAAAGTTCATCGTTAATTGGACAACCTCTTCGACAGAGAATGCCGCACGCTGAACATCATTACTTTTGCGACTAACGCAGAAAGCACAATCGTATATACAATGGTTGGTCAAAAGAATTTTTAATAGTGATACACATCGACCATCCTCCGTATAGGTATGACAGATCCCCGATGATGACGCATCTCCTATCCCACCGACATTTTTACGTTTACTTCCGCTCGAACTACAACTCACGTCATACTTTGCAGCATCTGCTAAAATCTTAAGTTTTTCTTCCAACCGATCCATAGATAAAGTATATTATAATACAAAAATACTAAAAATATTAGCAAAATTTAAATTTTTTTAAACTAATAATATATCTTGATAGCTTAGACATTGCCTTTATTTTTTTAGAATCAATTGTGTAAATTGAAATAATAGCGAAGCTAATGGGAGTAGTAAATGATTATAAGGAATACCGTTTTCAAGCAGTACTAAAACTGATTGGAATTAATCCTTATGTAGAATTACCACCATCTATCCTATCGGCAATATGCAATGAGGCGAAAAGGACCAAAGGGCCGATTCCCATAGTTGGAACTGTCAATCAGCATCAATATAAACAGATGCTATTGAAGTATAAAGGAATATGGAGATTGTATATAAATACATCAATGTTAGCTCAATCACCACAACGTATTGGAGAATTATTGGAAATAACTATAGCAGTAGATCATCATGATAGAACCGTGCCGATCCATCCTGCATTTGAAGAAATGCTCCAGAAAGACACTGTAGCTTCTGCGATTTATATGCAACAATCGCCTTCGCTTAGGAAAGAAATTAACCGGTACCTATTTAGCGTCAAAAAGGAAGAAACTTTGTCCAAAAATATAGCTTTGGCTATAGGTTTTCTAAAAGGGAAAAATAGATTTATCGGGCGTGCCCCTACCAAATAAATTTAACGGACATCATATAATTTACGAAAGGCCGAGGGAGTCACACCCACATGCTGTCTGAATTGATTGGCAAAATGCTGAGGGCTGCTAAATCCTAACTTATGGGCAATTGAACTTAAATCCGAACTACTGTATTTTAACAATTCTTTTGCCTTGTCCAGTCTCAGTTCAATGAAATATTTTTCTATTGTAATGTTGGCTGTTTTTGAAAATATATCGCTCAAATAACTGTAGTCGTAATATACATGTTGGGTAATATAGCTGGACATTTTTAGGGGCTCTCCATGCGCCAATTCTTCCAGATATTGGATCACAGCGGCTTTGATGGAGGCGATAGTTTTTTCAGTCTTATCTTCCAATACGTCGAATCCCACTTGATGAAGTTTATGCGTCAGGACTTTCATTTTATTGACATGAATATCCTCACTTAACTTTATTTGTCCCATTACTACCGTGTAATCCTTAATGTCGAGTGAATCCAAAATTTGTTCAATAACCATTATACAACGATTACAAACCATATTTGAAATGATTATATTCATAAATAGATTATATTTATCACAGTCAAAATCAAATATATTGAATTTGTCGGTTTAAAAATGTAAAAATTCACAGATGTATCTGCAGATATAACTATTGTATTGCAAAATTATATTCTTGTGTCACATAAAGCCATTCAATGGCGTTCTAAATAGAAGTTATGGATATACAAATTGACCCCACACTTATGCTTTCTTCCATCAAATTGGAAAATGCTTCGAAAATATTTAATTTGATGGATACTCAACGTGCTTATCTAAGTAAATGGTTATCCTTTGTAGAGTCTAGAAAAGATGTTTCGGATATAGCTGAATACATACAAGCTATCGAGAGCACGCCCTCCGCCTCGAAAGAACATGTATTCACCATACGATATGAAAATGAAATTGTTGGTTTGATTGGTTTTGTGCGAACAGACTTCCATAATAAAAAAACCGAAGTTGGTTATTGGATTTCGCAGCACCACCAAGGAAAAGGCATCATGACCAAATCAGTAAAGGCCTTGTGTCACTTCGCATTTGAAGATTGGGGTATGAATAGAATACAGATCAAATGTGCGGTAGGCAATACATCAAGCAGCAATATACCTAAGAGATTATCTTTTTCTTTCGAAGGTGTAGAACGGTCGGGCGAACTATTTCCAGATGGATCTTATAAAGATTTGGAAACTTATAGTCTTCTGAAGAAAGATTATAAACAGCTTCATCCGTAATCTTAATCGAACATTTGATGTATAAAACTATTTGATTACCATTATACCTGTATCTAACACCGCATAATTGACTGCTTTTTGAACGATTTGCTTGGTATCCAACCCCGTAAATCTACTAAACGCTGGAAGAATAATCATGTCTTCGGACACCACGAATGATGGCAAACGAAAATGTTTGTTGGTCGGTAGCCGTACTGTTACTCCAGGATGGATATGTCCAGAAATCAATTTTCCCTCACAGGGTTGAGGTTCATGCACAAAGCACAGACCATCCAACTCATACGAATCATAAACCCCTGCAATCCCCAAATCCAGAATTTTGCGTTCGGCGATTCGATCATGATTACCCTTGATCAACAGAAATTGCACTTCATGAAAGCGTTGTAAAAAATTTTTAAAATCCAATACTTCGCTATTTTGGTTGGCATGTATCAAATCTCCTACAATAATAACCTTGTCTACCTGATAGTGCAGGATAAGCTTTTCCAGAATATCCAGATCTTTTTGATGGATTTGTGATGAAATGGGAATACCATGACGACGAAAATGCGCCGCTTTACCCAAATGTAGATCAGACAAAATCAATGTTTTCTGTTTTTCCCAATATATCGCCTTTTGGTTGGTAAGTATAAGTTTTTGTGCTGCCCAGGTAATTTCCTGTTCGTGTATGATCATCTTCGCTTCCTATTTAATCTTTTGCTCTGTTCCTGCATCCTTTGAATTCTAGCCGACAGATCCTCACTCGATAAGGATTGACGTAAGCTATCCACTTTGATGGGAAAACTCAATGGTGTAAAACTATCTGCAAATTTATAAATGATTGTTGAAGAATTAATACGTTCGAACGCTTGGACCAAGCGTGGCTCTTCGAGCTGTTGGTTAAAAACTTCCGTGTAGGCCTGTCTAAGCAATAAATTATTAGGTTCATGCTCTTCCAAAACTTGAAAAATAATTCCTGAAGATGCTTGTAGCGACCTGTTATTCTGCTGTTTTCCGTATTGATTTTGGATGACATAGCCCCCAATGACCGCTATATCTCTGAATTTTCGCTTGGCCATTTCGGCAGCATTTATACTCGCCGTCACATCTTTTATCAGATCTTCTTTTCGCAAAATATATTTCAACTGATCTTCGGAAAGTTCAATGTCAGTGTCGGAGAATAATTCAAATCCATAATCGTTCATGGCCATCGAAAAACTGATGGGATAAAGTTGACTAATGCGATAGGCCATCAAACTGGACATCACTTCGTGGATCAAGCGCCCTTCGAACGGATACATAAATAAATGGTAGCCTTCTTTGGTTTTTATCTTCTCGACCAAAAACTCATCTTCCGAAGGAATATGTGACTTGTCTACTTGACTCGCTACGAGCGGGTGCAAAAACCGAAGTTCCTTTTCTCGTGCGGCAGGTTTTTTGGATTCCGCTAATTTTTTACGCAGTAATGCGCTCAGGTTTGAACTCAAAGGCAATCGACCACCCAACCAGCTGGGAGTTATGGCCTTTCCTTGCGAAGCCCGTACATAAGCTGTCATTTCTTTCATTCGTATAAATTCCAAGACACGTCCCGCTAGAATAAATTTATCTCCTGCTTTTAGTTTGGAAATAAAATATTCTTCAACCATACCGATATAGCCACCACCCAAAAATTTGACCTTGAGCATGGCGTCAGACACTATAACTCCTATATTCATTCGATGAAGCATAGCAATACGTCTTTTTTCGACGACATATAAACCTTCTTCATTCTTCACTACCTTATGAAATTCTTCGTAATTGCGACCGATTTTGCCACCCAAGGTAATGAAAGATATACACCAGTCCCAATCTTCCGCCGTCATCCATTGGAATGAGTAAGTAGACTGTATCACCGAGTAGAATTCTTCTTTCGTAAATCCACCTCCTAGCGCTACTGTTACTAAGAACTGTACCAAGACATCATAGCACAAAACTATAGGTTCTCGACTTTCAATCAGATTGGTTTTAACTGCTTCTTTGAGTGCAGAAACTTCTATCAATTCCAACGAATGCGTCGGCACAAAATATATCTTCGATACCTCATACGGTGAATGCCCACTCCTGCCGGCACGCTGCATAAAACGTGCTACCCCCTTGCTCGACCCAATCTGTACGACTGTGTCCACAGGCTTAAAATCAACCCCCAAATCCAACGAAGATGTTGATACCACCGCTTTCAATCTTCCTTCACTCAATGCCTCTTCGATCCAATTCCGAATATTTATATCGATTGAACTATGATGAAGTGCCAACTGCCCCGCAAAATCAGGATATGCATCTAACAATATTTGGTACCAATATTCACTCTGACTGCGCGTATTGGTAAATACAATAGTGGAATTACTGTCCAATATAATAGGCACAACTTGATCACCTAGCTTACCGCCCAAGTGTCCTGCCCATGGTAAAATTTCGATTTCGGGAGGAAATACCGAGATGATGTCAATCAGTTTTTTCTCCTTAGCAACTATTTTAATCTTCTTTACGTCATACGGTATCAGCACTTGCATGGCTTCATCCAGATTGCCAATGGTCGCGGTAATACCCCAGATCAACAATTGAGGTCTTTGGCTGCGCAAAAAAGCAGTTGCCAACTCTACCATCACCCCACGCTTACTACTCAATAGTTCATGCCATTCGTCAATGACTATGGCTTTTAGATGGGCAAAAAACTTATCCCGACCTTTTTGAGCAATTAATAAATGGAGGCTTTCGGGTGTGAGTAGAAGCACATCAGGCATCTGCTTACTTTGACGCTGCTTGATCTTTATATCCGTGTCACCATTTCGTACTTCCACAATCCAATCCAACCCGATCTGGTCTATGGCTTCCTGCATGGCCCGCGCCAAGTCTTTGGCTAAGGAACGAAGCGGAGTGATCCAGATAAGTTTTAGGCCTTTCTTGTATGACTGTGGCCGATTCATATAGTCAATAAGTATCCCGATGAATACCGAATAGGTCTTCCCAAATCCTGTCGGAGCAACTACCATTCCGCTATACCCATTGTATATTTTTTCCCAGGTTTGACGCTGGAAAGTAAACGGCGTACGATTGTGGTCTTTCAACCAAGAAGACACAATTTGATATCCAGATGTTTGATCGAAATTGCTCAATGCGAATGAAGTTATTGAATTAATTTTTTAACCGACTCCAAATTATCTATTTCAGCTACTGTTTTATCTTTGCGCCATCGCAAAATTCGTGGAAAACGTAACGCTACCCCTGCTTTGTGTCGAGTGCTCCATCCTATTCCTTCAAAAGCTATTTCAAAAACCAGTTCGGGTTTTACAGTGCGCACCGGACCAAACTTCTCTACCGCGTTTTTATTTACAAAGCGACTTACTTCCTGAATTTCCTTGTCCGTAAGCCCGGAATAAGCCTTGGCAATGGTCACCAAATTATCTCCATCGCGTACAGCAAAAGTATAATCGGTATAATGACTGCTTCTGCGTCCACTTCCTTTTTGCGCATAAATCAGCACCGCATCTATGGTCAGTGGATCTATTTTCCATTTCCACCAATCCCCCTTCTTACGACCCACATGATAAACAGAATTGGTATGCTTAAGCATCAGCCCTTCACTATTTATATCACGTGCTTGCTCCCTAATGCTTTTCAAAGATTCCAAACTATCCACTTGTATAAGCGGTGAAATCTTTATATTTATAAGCGGTTTGTCCGCCAGCAACCCTTCTAATAAAGCTCTACGGGATTGCATCGATTCTTGACGCACATCCTGATGTGCAATTTCCAATATATCGTACAAATACAAGCCTACCGGAACTTCTTCCAATAACTTCTTAGAAATTACTTTGCGGTTTAATCGCTTCTGTAAGGCTGTGAAATTAAGTATCTCCCCATCCGCTATCGCGAGAATCTCCCCATCCAATACAAAATCCCCCTCCCAATTTTTAATTTCTTCTACAATTTCGGGAAATTGGTCCGTAACCAATTCCTCTCCTCGAGACCAAATGAATACTTCTTGATTACGTTTGATTACTTGCCCGCGAATACCATCCCACTTATATTCGATTTGCCAATCCTGCAAATCCGCCAGCGTTTGTTCCACATCGTCGATGGGATAGGCCAAACAAAATGGGTAGGGCTTGGATAGATTACTGTCCACGTACTGCCCATGAATCAACTCTTCAAAACTAGAATTCTCGACGGTCCATTCCCCCATAATACTATGCGAGACCGCACTAGCTTCCAAATTATAATACGAAGAAATAGCATTAATCAATCCCTTGGTCGACACGCCTAAACGAAAGCTCCCTCCCAATAATTTGTTGAAAATAAAACGTTCCTGATGTGGCAGATTTGCCCACACCTCTAAAATAAATTCTTTCTTTTGCGATTCCTCATAGTCACTCAAGTTATGGATTTTATCCATCCATTCGGCCAGTGAAAAATCCATATATCCTGTCGGGGGAGGCAAGAGTAACGAAATTGTTTCGCCAAGATCACCGACCGATGCGTACGATTCTTGAAAAAGCCACTCCGGGATACCGGTAATTTCCTTAACCCACTCACGCAACAGTGTGGTAGACACTCCTCTTTTCGGGCGACGACCACTAAAAAGAGCCAAAAACCACAGCTTATCCTTATCTTCAGCAATTTCGAAGAAATGATGGATGGCTTCCATTTTTTGAGTCGTCTTATTCGTGCTGTCCAGCGCATGCACTAAGGAAGCAAATGCTTTCATAGCACGCTCCCTTCTAGTTTGGTGGTCGGCGCCTCATCTTCTTCCTCTCCAAATTCCGTTTTTACTTCTTGGGCGTCGATTCCTATTTCGTTGAGGTACTTCGCGAATACGGCAGTCTGACCATGGGTGACATATACTTTTTCTGCCCCAGTAGATTTGATTGCGGCAAGCAAATCGTTCCAATCTGCATGATCGCTAATCGCAAAACCAGCATCAGCGCTACGCCAGCGACGCGCCCCCCGCACTGTCATCCAACCCGAACAAATGGCATATGCCATATTCGGGATTTTGCGAATTACATTCGAATCCACCAATGCCGGAGGCACCACCACAATTCCTTGATTCACATGTTTGACATCTTCTCTAAAATCCAAAACCTTATATATCGGCAGTTGAATGCCTACACTTTCATAGGCTTGATTCAACTTATGAATGGAATAATGCACATAGAGTGGCGCTATTCCTTCGACCGCTTTCATAATACGCTGTGCTTTACCCAAAGAATATCCGACGAAAACCGAGGTTTTCTTATAGGACTGATTTTGCTGCACCCAGTTTGCCATTTCCTCATTTTGCTTATCCACCGAATTCCATTGGTAAATAGGCAGGCCAAATGTACTCTCACTGACATATTCATGGCATCTAATAGGTTCGAAGGGAGTCGAAAGACCATCTTCTTGGAGTTTATAATCGCCTGAAATCACAGTTACCTTACCCTTGTAAGCTAGACGAATCTGTGCAGAGCCAATAATATGTCCTGCTGGATGAAATGAAACCTGCACACCATTAATCGTAATGGCTTCACCATACCCAATTCCTTGTACCAGGATATCCGGACCAATTCGACTTTTGAGAATAGGTACTGTAAAATTATGACACAGGTATTTCTTCATTCCCCAGCGTGCATGATCCGCATGCCCATGGGTGATCAAAGCCATATCCACAGGCTGCCAAGGATCAATAAAAAATTGGCCTGGCACACAGTATATTCCTTCGGGTCGAAATTGAATCAATCGCATATGCTATTAACCAGTAAAGGATTTATTTGTTTTTGGACCGCCATCAAAAGTAAAAACTATGTATATTTAATTGGTTAAGATGAATCTTCACATGAAAAAGAATCTGCTCAAACAGCTTAAATATGTTCCGAAAATATGGAGTACAGTTCTCTACTTTGTTATTGTCGCGATAGGTATGTTGTTGTTTGCCGCCCGCAGTCTCGAAAGTTTGCGTTTTGATTTTTTGTTGCAGATATTTCCTAATTACCATCAGCATATATCCAATTTTTCAATCACTATGCTTTTGGTTTTAGTGTCAGGATACACGACGACATTAGAAAATAAATCGCTCAAAAGAACGTATATCACCGCCATAATTTTAATTGTAGTTAATGTCGTATATGAATTGTATCTGCCTTTCATCAACACCCGAGATATTATGGATGCGTATTATGGGATTGCTTGTGCTGTCCTTCCGTTTTTATATTTACTTCCCTATCAATATTTCGGAATTATGGACAATCCGATGTATGATAATCATAAAAGTTCTGAAATTGAGGTTCTTTGAAATTCTTAATTTTTCTGAGAAAACTCCCTTACAACCTTACTCCTATTCCCTGTGGTTAAAAAAATATCCCTCTAATAAAAAACACTTTTTATATTTACAAAATAAAAACCAACGCAATTATAAATTCATGGAACTAATTCAATTGGCTGTAAACACTGAAAACCAAAATACTTCTACGAAAGTGAAGGAAGCCATAGCCCAGCTACAAAACCTAATTGATATATTACGCGAGAAAAATTTGGGTAGCGAATCCCGATTAAAAATCAATGCTGAAATTGAGGAAATCAATAATTCTACATTAGTTGAAAGTCCTCTTATAAGATTCATTAAAAAGAAGCAAAGCAGTATCATTAAACAGGTAGAGAAGGAGTCGAAACTGGTACCTATTAATTATTACAGAAATCTGTGGATACCCCTTGGGTTAAGTATGGGAATGCCTTTTGGTGTTGCAATAGGTCTTAGCATAGGAAATTTAGGGCTTATGGCCGTAGGACTGCCTATTGGAATAGGAATAGGATCAGCCGTGGGAGTTGCTATGGATAAAAAAGCAGAAAAAGAAGGAAGGCAACTTCCTATAGAAATCAAATAAAATAGAGAAAAAGATACCCCAATCCGAATGAATTGGGGTTTTATAATTTAGTCTCTTAAGGTGCTGATATCTACTTTTGGTTGGGGAAGATTCATTGCCTTTATTTCCTTTATACATTTATCCACCATTTCTTGCGTCATAGCATACGTATATTTTCCATAATCATCGTAATTGAGTGTTCCCACATAGAAAAATCCATATTTATCGAAGAAATCTGTCAGATCGACTTTCGAAATCTCACACGCAGTTTTTATAAAATTCAATTGATTAACAGCAGGATTGCGCTCTCCTAAACGTCTATCCGTGGCCCAATCACCCGTACGGGTGCTTGCCTGTGCCGCGTCTTGCTTGCGAAAAGCTTCGAATAAATCAGGGTAAAAATCAGGATTAGCCCCTACACCTTCGAAATATAACTGCAATTGCCAAAACGGAACTAAACGGTTAAATACATCCCCATCTGCCAGATAAGAAATTCCTTTGTTAATAATTGCTTCACGCGCCTTATCGTAGTTCTTCTGCTCCGAAATACGGGTTTTGTTACCAAATGACCGAGTGACATACAAAGAGAAAAGATTATTGCTCACTTCACCCAATCCACCCCAGTTGAACATAGGTCGAGTCTGATGCACATGCCCTACTTCGTGGCTGAATCCCCAGCATGGATCGCCTTTGATGACCACATCCGGATTCACAACCATACGCATGGCATACCCTACTTTGTCCCCCATATAAGCCACACCATCCCCATCTCTAAACATATAATAATTGTAATTCACCCGTGACAAGATTTTATTTTCAGGTACGCGATTATATTTTTCCAAGCCCATTAAGCGGTGCTGTCTGTATACGAGCGAATCGTAATTCGAAAGCAACTCGACACCTCTTCCATACGCATATTTTTTCAATGATTCTATAGGATAAGCCGTCTGAATATGCTTGCCCTTAGCATCGAGAATCGGATATACAGCTTGGTCTATCAATGTATTCCAATCTGCATCTGTATGTTTGGCGATATCAAAATAGCCATTTTCTTTACCTGTAATGAAGTGCACCGAAATTGGTTTTTCATCCTCCGGTGTATTGGAAAAATAGGCAATATAGGCTAGACTGCCATAGCTATCCAACTGGATAATATTTGGTCCATTACGTAGTGTAAATTCCTTTTTGTGCAGTCCCCAGCCATTTGGATCTTCTGTGGGTTTTTCAGGATTAGGAGCTTTACGCAGCCAGTTCGGCACATACAATTTTACTTCTCGGCCTTCTTCAATACCATCTACCAGCACGACATGCTCACCTTTTTCTAAATATACACCCGTCACATTTTCAAACTTACTATAGCCATCACCAATACTCAATGTACGGCCTAGGGTCTTAGGGTTAAGAATAGCTTGGTAGGTTGCAAATTTATATGAAGGATTATATTGTTTAGTTAAAAGCGCAGTGGCTACTTCCCTTATTCCAGGATGACTAATGGAAGCGATTGCTTTTTTGTTGATTTTTTTCTTCAGTTTAAGACCGAGACCATCTTCGAATAGTACTAAATCATTGTTAATTCGTGCATAATCCGTAGCTGACTGTGCTTGCACTTTGGCCTGCAATATACAGGCAAATATTAAAGGTACAAAAAGGAGTTTTTTCATAATGTTGGTGTATATTATTCACCTAAAATATAATATTAAAAACACTCTAAGAAGTGCTAAAAAAGGCGGCATCACCAAATGTTGTTTTAATAAAGAAATCAAACGTTTGATTAATTTTTAATAAAATTCAAAAAGGTTTGCAAAAACTCTAATAATCGGTTATTTTTGTGCGGATATTATTTATAAATGACCACAATCTTCACATATCACTTTCATTCGCATCATCGCCATTGTGGCGATATGTAATGTTATGTGTTTCTACGTGAAGCATCTTTTTCCCAATAGTCATTTTTATTAATAATATTATTCATCAAAAACATATAATCCGTTTTGAAAAATCTAAAGATTGCTATCCAAAAATCGGGTAGATTAAATGAAAAATCCGTTCTGCTACTTAAAAATTGTGGTTTAGACTTTGAAAATTATAAAAGCTCCCTTATTACTACTGTTTCAAATTTTAATCTTGAAATTCTTTTCTTAAGAGACGACGATATCCCTGGATATGTCGAACAAGGGATTGCCGACTTAGGTATCGTTGGCGAAAATGTAATTGACGAGACGCAAGCCCAAGTAAACTATATTCAGCGCTTAGGTTTTGGTAAATGTATGTTGAAATTGGCTATTCCAAGGGATTCTTCCATTGCTGACCTCAAAGACCTTAACGGCAAATCCATCGCTACCTCCTATCCTGTTATCCTAAAATCATTTTTGGATGAATATAAAATCAAGGCGGACATTCAGACCATTTCTGGTTCGGTAGAAATTGCGCCAGGACTAGGCTTAAGCGATGCAATTTGTGATATTGTATCCACTGGTGGAACATTGAAAAGCAATGGCTTAAAACCTTTTGCTGATGTACGTAAATCAGAAGCGATCTTGATTGGACGTGAAGGATTGGAGGATAATGAAGTTCTGGCGGAGCTTTTGCAACGTATTCAGTCTGTATTGCGTGCCAAAGAAACCAAATACGTCGTTTTGAATGTGGAAAAAGCGAATCTACCAAAAATCACCGAATTGCTACACGGCGTAAAAAGCCCTACTGTAGTGCCTTTGGCCGAAGAAGGTTGGGTGGCCGTTCATACTGTCATTTCGGAAGATGATTTTTGGGATAAAATAAATGTATTAAAATCAGCTGGTGCTCAAGGTATCGTAGTAATGCCTATCGAAAAGATTATTTTATAATGTTAAAAACATACACATACGCAAATCTTGCTACCGAAGATATCGAAAAACTGGTGCTGCGCAACTCAGATCCGAACCTTTCGATACAATCTACGGTAAACGAAATTATCGAAGAAGTACGTCAGCAAGGCGATAGCGCTTTGGTTCAGTATGCTGCAAAATTTGATCAAGTGCAATTGGACAAATTGTATTTGGAAAAAGACGAAATCGAAGAGCTTGCAATGACGATCAGCCGCGAACAACAACGCGCTTTAGAAATAGCTTTTCAAAATATACATAAATTCCACAGCGTACAGACTAAGCGTGAGCGCGTCGTAGAGACCATGCCTGGCGTAAAATGCTGGCGCGAGATCCGCCCTATCGAAAAAGTCGGATTGTACATTCCAGGAGGATCTGCAGTATTGCCCTCAACCTTGTTAATGTTAGGTGTACCCGCACGTATTGCAGGTTGTAAGCAGATCGTAGTATGCTCGCCTCCACAGAAAAATGGGAAAATCAATGGTTTTGTAGCCTACTGTTTGTTACTGCTGAAAATTGATCGCATTTACCTCGTGGGTGGTGCACAGGCCGTAGCGGCTATGGCTTTTGGTACTTCGACCATTCCAAAAGTGGACAAAATATTTGGTCCCGGCAATCAGTTTGTAACCAAAGCCAAAAGTACCATTCAAAGTCTGACCAATGTAAGTATAGACATGCCTGCGGGACCATCGGAAGTGCTTGTAATTGCTGACGAAACGGCCAATCCAGCATATGTAGCCGCGGATTTATTGGCTCAAGCCGAACATGGTGCTGATAGCCAAGCCGTGTTGGTAGCAACCAGCGCACATATCGTGGATCAAGTCAATAAAGAATTGGCCTCTCAAATTGCTGTGCTGCCAAGACAAGAAATAGCTTCTATGGCGATAGAAAATTCTTATGCTGTCATTGTCAAAGACCTGAGAGAAGCGATGCAATTATCTAATCTTTATGCCCCTGAACACCTCATACTAGAAATTGATGCCTGGCAGACGATTACTTCTTTAATATTGAATGCGGGATCAGTTTTCTTAGGACATTTGACACCAGAAAGCGCAGGCGACTATGCTTCAGGTACAAATCATACTTTGCCTACGTCTGGTTATGCTCGATCATATTCGGGAGTATCGGTTGATTCTTTTGTCAAAAAGATTACTTTCCAATCGATCAGCGAAGAGGGTATTCAGCAGATAGGTTCGACAGTGGAAATTTTGGCGGAACTGGAAGGTCTTCACGCACATAAAAATGCGATGACAATTAGAAAAAAATAAAATTTTTATATTTTATATAATATTCTTGTCACAGCATCGTTATACTAATAGAATCTTAAAAGATATTTCTCTAACAGTTAGAGAATATCACCCATAAAATTATAATAGGGATTAAAACTAAGTTTTAATCCCTTATTTTTTTATCAAATGGCCTAAATTGGCTTCTGCATATTCATATCCCTTATCCATTAAGAACTCTGAACGATCAAAATCCCAAATGCCTGATATATTATGCGGAATATGAATCACATAATTGGGCTTATATAATTCAATACTGAGCTGGGTCAATCGCCTTCTCATGGCAAAATAAGATTCCTGCCAAAGGCTTATAGCATTCAATTTATCATAGGCTATAGGTGTAAGTAAATCCCGATTCCCATCCAGATTTACTGCAATAATGATGTTCTCACGGTATTGTACATAATTTATTGGCAAAGGATTCAACACGCCACCATCGACCAAAAATCGTCCATCTTCGGTGACTACAGATTTAAAAACTCCCGGAATAGCGATTGAAGCACGAATGGCATTATACACACTCCCCGAACGGAATACGACATCTTCTTGGTTGGTCATATCAGTCGCTACAGCTGTGTACTTTATTTTCATATTTTCTATAGGCAGGTCTTCGAAAACTTCTTGCATGGTCGTTAACACTCGCTGACCTTTCAAAAATCCATAACGAGGATCGCCAAAATCCATTAAACGGAACACCATCCGTTTGGTCAATTTGGACATCCACTCTCCCAATTCCTTGTTTTTATCTTCAGCAAATGCAGCACCTACCAATGAACCAATCGAACACCCCACCACCTCATTGATCTCAAACCCATTATCCGTCAACCATTTTATCACCCCCAATTGGGTAATCCCTCTTGCTCCTCCACTGCCCAATACTAAAGAGACTTTTTTTCGCATAGACTTCTGTTGTGTTATATCAGCTAAAATACTTTTAATTTATTAAAATTCCTGAAAAATACCGCCAAAAGCAGTAATTGTCAACTGAAAGTCTAATTTCCTTCGGATATTTTGGAATTATAAATAACAGTGTTACTTTTGTTAACACTGTTAACAAGTTGCACATACAACGAATAGAACATGCTTTCGAGAAGAGAAAAAGAAATAGTAGAACTGAGGCAAGCAATCATTGACCAGTCTTGGAAAATAATCCAAGAAGAAGGCTGGCAGGCGCTCTCTATTCGAAAGATTGCGGATGCGATTAATTACAGCGTGCCGGTGATTTATAAGCATTTTGAAAATAAGGAAGCTATAGTAGAATATTTTTCAAAACAAGGTTTTAATAATCTTGCCACGCATCTGCAAGAAGCCAAAGATAAAGGCAAGGACGAAATTGATCAGTTACGTCAGATTGCTTTAGGCTATTGGGAATTTGCATCTACACACACGCCATCTTATAGAATTATGTTTGGGTTAGGTATTCCGGCCTGCGAGACTATCAACAGTTCGGATGAAATGAAAGCTAGTTCGAATATGATGTTACAAGCCATAGAGGCAGTAGTTTCAAAATACAACAATGAACAAATAGACAGACACCTCAAATTGAAAACATTTTGGTCAATGCTGCACGGTTTTGTAGCCATTGATTTATTGTCCAACAAAGAAATTAGCAAATTACCTCCTCCTACCGTAATTGATGCTGTAGAAGGATTTATCTATACATTACAAAAACACAAATAACATGGGAATATTACAAGATTTACAATGGAGATATGCAACTAAAAAAATGAACGGAAAAGTGGTTGCGCAAGAAAAAGTAGATTATATCATTGAGGCAACGCGTTTGGCACCTACATCCTCTGGATTACAACCTTTCAAAGTGATTCAAATTACTGATCCAGAATTGAAAGCTAAAATTCAGCCTATTGCTTTCGGACAATCGCAAATCGTAGATGCGTCACATCTTTTGGTATTTGCCGCTAACGAACAGTATACGGAAGAATATCTAAACAAAGTATTTGCTTATAGCGAACGTGAGCGTGAACTACCAGAAGGATATTCTAACGATTATAAAAATATGCTGTGGTCTACCTATGCAAAACAAACGCCAGAACAACACTTTCACCACGCAGCTAAACAAGCGTACATTGGATTTGGTCTAGCCATTGCTGCGGCTGCTGAACAACGTGTGGATGCTACACCAATGGAAGGCTTTAATAGTCAAGAACTGGATGAATTGTTAGGACTTAGCAAGCTTGGGTTAAAATCCGTTACGATTCTTACTTTAGGCTATCGCGATGAGTCTAGTGACTGGTTAGTGAATATGAAAAAAGTCAGATTACCAATGGACGAATTCCTTATCAACTATAATTAATCTTATATATTTTCTATTAATAGCTCCAGTACAATCTACTGGAGCTTTTTCTTTGCCATAATGTACAAATCCAAAATAATTTACTGTCTGTAGCTAATTCCAATATTAAAATGCTGAGACCCAAAATTTCGATCTATGACTCTGGTGAATAAATGATATGGCGAATAGGTGTATTGTGCAAATAAGCCTACGTTATTTATATTTAATTTAATTGATTGACCGATATGGAAGGTACTGAACGGACGTATGAAAACGGGTTCACCCTCATCTTCTTTTCTCTTTTGCGGCCAGCCTGCATATTCTTCACGTAATTTTACGTCATCATAAAAGTAATAACTATAGCCAAAATGTGTGGACCAATTCAAACTTCTAGTGCCTGCATTATTTTTGAACAGTGCTTTTTCTAATCTCAGCCCCAGATTGCCCGCCAAAGATTTTGTAGTAGAATTAAATTCCGCATTGGCGTACTCGAATCCATGATCTTTCGGAAAGCTCAATTGCAATCCATAGTTTAAGATAGCACTTTCAGAAAATTGGGATCTATACCAGATTCCGAATAATGGCGTTGGATTCATATAGTTTTTTAATGACCCTATGGGTGTTAACCAGCTTACTTCAGTCTCGAATCTTTTAAAATTCGAAGAATCGGTTTCCGCATGAATCTGTTGGGCAATCAATAGTACGGTATTTAACGAAAATATAACGGTCGCTAATACTGCTTTCATATTAAAAATTTATAAATGGTAAAACCCTCTTCCGATTCTTATTGAAAACCCCCAATTGGAGTCCACGAACATCATCCGAAATATTTATTAATCCAATCTGCAATCCTTTCACATGTAGAGATTTATTATAAATACCTATCTGTACACCACGCATTTGTTTGTCAAAATTTATAGGCGCGATATTTAGCCCTGTAGCATAGTCCGTATAGTTACCAAAACCAGCTATACTCAAACCTTTCGTCTCATGCACGGAGTTAAAGGTGGCATTAAAACTAATTCCTTTCATGGAATGCCCTGCGTTATACATGGCTACATTTACACCTTTATGGTTTACGCTTGTAAGATATCCGCCTAAAGCCAGATTAATACCATTCACATTTATTGTGGTATCGGTATGCGTTTGTTTCAAATTACTTCCATACATCGCGGCCATAAAGACCACAAACGGTGATAATGCCATCAGATCGACATTGACCCCGTTTATTTCCTTGGTCTCCACTTTCTTGTCAAAATGCCCGATACCAACAACTAAACCATTCACTTTCTTGGTCTCTCGCGCCAGTGGCGACAAAGAAAATACCTGTGTTTTTTGAGCGAATAATGAGCTTGTATGCGCACAAATCATTATCCATAAAATAATTGCTTTCATAATCTTTAAGTTTAATTTCTACTCAAAATTATTGCGATTATTGAATAATAATTTGTGATTAAATCATATATTTAATTTTCATTTTGCGATAATCACAAAATTTATGGAACAAGAAAAATTTTTACAGCTCATTAGAAAAAAGATTGGTCCGTCAATTTCCTTGATAGAGCAACTCTCGCAGGTATTAGATATAAGTTATGACGCAGCGCACAGGCGAGCTTCCAATAAAAGTAAGTTAAGCCTAGAAGAGACGGCAATTTTGGCCAGACATTATGGTATTTCTTTAGATAATCTATTCCAAAAGGAGAAATATGTCTTAGTGAATAAAACCAAAGAAATTAATTCTTTTGAGGATTTGTCGAACTATCTTGCGCAATCCTTCGATCACCTCTCTACGTATAAAAATGATAAAACAACAGAAATATATTACTCCGCCAAAGACATTCCCTTATTTTACACATTAGGTTCGGACGTATTGTCTCAATTCAAACGATTCGTGTGGATGCAGATTCTCAATCCGAATTTATTAATGCCTTTCAAAGATTTTCAATTCAAAGCGCAACTGTTGGAAAGCTCCCAAAACTTACTTCAATTTTATGACAACACGACCAAGCACGAAATTTGGAACGATACGACCATAAATAGTACGCTGCAGCAGATTTTATACTTTTATGATTCCAATTTATTAACCACAGAGGAAGCCTTGGCAATCTGTGATCAGGTCGAAAAATTAATATTTACGTTGGAATCACAATGCAATATGCAAAACGATGGACTTAAAATATATCAACATGATCTGTTGATTCTAAACAATAATGTTCTAGTCTGCAATCAAAAGAAAAAAACGCTATTTGTACCTTATACAATGCTAGGGTATTTCATTACCAATGATGAGGAAACCTGTAATCATTCGCATAATTTTTTCCAACATCAACTTAAAAACTCCAAGTTACTAAACACAGCAGGCACGCGAGATAAAAAACTCTTTTTCAACAAAATGTATAAGAAGATAAAATATTACAAAGATAAACTGAATGATGACAATCAATTTATGTAGGCCTTATTTGAAAATTTCTAATACTTCTTCTACTGTTACTTTACCAAAATAAGACTGTATGTCCAGCGTATGGAATAAGGACCGGATAGCGTCTTGATCATGCTTTATACCCACAAGCTTACTTTCTAACTCTTCAACGGCATTGGAAGCGAAGAAGTCCCCAAATATCTTAGCTTCTTGAATAATCCCCTTGTGGACATCCAAGTGTACCTCAATAAAACCTGCTGGCACTTTATTCGCTTTTTTGAAATTGTAATCGGGTGAGAATCCAAAATTCCACTCCCACGTACTGTACTTCTCAGCTACCAATTTTTCTATTGCCTCCATATCCTGCTGATCAAAGGAATATACTTCGACCTTTTCGTTTGAAGTTTTTATTTCTTCAATAAATAATTGTTTGAATGATGCTGTGTTCGTTCCGGAAGGCAGATAATCAATCAAGTTTGTGACACGCGCGCGGTTGGATTTTACAGCTTTATCGACAAACTTAAGCGGATTGACTTTCAGTACATCTGCCAGTACGGCCATTTCAGAATTGATCAATATGGTGCCATGCTGAATCATCTTTTTGGATTTAATGGTTTTCGCATTACCACTGAATTTTTTACCATCCACCAACAAATCGTTTCTTCCTTCCAGCTTCGCCGGTACACCTAAACTGTTTAAAAGTTTGACCACAGGCTTGGTGAATGTTTCGAAATCGCTAAAATCTTTTTCTGAGGCTAATGTATGAAAGGAAAAATTCAAATTCCCTAGATCATGATACACAGCTCCTCCACCCGATAGACGTCGTACGACCTTGATATCATTTTCCTTCACGTAGTCCAAATTAATCTCCGCCAAGGTGTTTTGAAATTTACCAATGATTATGGAAGGTGCATTAATGTAAAATAATAGAATTTCTTCCTGTGGAAATTTTTGCAACAAATATTCTTCGGATGCTATATTGAAATACGCATTGTGCGATGGAGAGTCAATTATGATCATACTTTGCTATTTTATACAAAGTTAACAATAAGATCGAAGTTCGCTCCTTTCATTTATATTTTGTATATTTGTAAAAAAAGCCGCACATTTTCGCCTATATTCTCATCTCAGAATTTCCTGTCGATAATTTAGACTTTTCTCAAATTTAAAAATCATCATTAAATAACAATACATGGGTCAAAGCCAACAAACATTTAGAAAAAAAGAAATCGCTAAGAAAAAATTACAGAAACGTAAAGAAAAAGAAGAAAGAAAAGCACAACGTGAAGATTCTAATGACAAAGGTAAAGCATTAGAAGAAATGTTCGCATACGTAGATGAAAACGGAAATATATCGGACAAACCACCCGTTAAGAAATACGAATTCAAAGAAGAAGATCTAATCCGTCCAGAAGTAGAAGATGTCTACTCATTTGGTAAAGTATCGTTTTATAACGAAGCAGGTCAGTATGGATTTATTCGTGATAATGAAACACGTGAAAATGTGTATTTCAACTTCAAAATTTTAGGTTTTGTCTTACATCAAGACCAAAAGGTAAAATTCAAATCGCAATCGAGCAAACAAGGGCTTCAAGTTACTGAAGTAATTGTTTTATAATATACTATTACGAACTTCCAAAAGTTCTTATAAATAACAAAGGCGAATCTAATAGATTCGCCTTTTTGCAAGATAAGTATAATTAAAATTAGTTTACTCTTACATTAGTGGCATTGATGCCTTTACGACCGTTCTCTACATCGTAGGTAACTTGGTCTCCTTGTTGAATTTGGTCAACTAATCCTGATACGTGTACAAAGATGTCATCGCCACCACCATCAGGTGTAATAAAACCAAATCCTTTAGTTTCATTAAAAAACTTTACAGTTCCGTTATTCATATTATGTAATATTATTAAAGACCACAAGGTAGGTATAATAAATGGATAATCAACTATTTATTTCAGTTATTATTCATAAAAAGCTTTGAGGGTCATTAATAAGGTATTGATTCTAATCTGTGTATCATTGTTCTTCTCCGATTAAAAGCAATAATGGAGACATTCCATACTCTCCACCAGGTAATCTAAAAACTCCACAAAGAAGGATACATGTAAAAAAACTTAATAACGTATGTCCGACCAATAATCCGATTTGCTTAATGAAAGTATGAAACATACCTCTAATATAATCGGATAGGAGGAACGGGATTAATTCCCGTTCCGACCTTCCACAGCACCGCACGTACCGATCGGTATACGGCGCTTCCTTAAGTTTTAACACAAACTCGCTTGTATTCTGCCAGTAAAGATGGGTATCCCAGATGTT
>JBMDWK010000109.1:0-4967 GCA_048595255.1 Sphingobacterium sp.
AGCTACCGTAAAAATAAATATTGTACTTAATCATGTACAGAATCTCACGATAAATCCTGACCAACACGTAGTGAACTTAAACTATAATACGCTGGAAGATTACCGAAACGGGGTAGAAATAACCAAGAATGCACATCTTTCAGTTTTCAGTACTACGCCGTACGAAGTAAAAGTGAAGCTCGCACAAACCGAATTTCTAAAATTAGGGAGTGAAGGAGAAGACAAGATCACAATGCCGGACATTCAAATTGTTCCTTTGTCAGAGCAAGAAAATAGTGAGGTGCAGTTTACCAGTAGCACACTAACACCTGAAGGCAGAAAAATAATCTCATCGATGGTCCCAACAATTTCCAGCGTATTTAACATACAATATAAAGGACCGAAAGGAGAAAGTTTAATGCGTTATGCAGAGCGCAATAAAACCGTTACTTTTCACAATGACATACTGTATAGTATAGAAACAAAATAAAATATTCCCGATCGATTTTATAATTTCTTTGGTGCTATAGGATTCATCTTCCCTATAGCTCCAAAGAACAAATTATTGAATATAGCAGTACCCCTTGTACCGAATTTTCTCCATTGTTTGTTAGGAAATTCAAGAATTCTCTCCCCATTTTTTCTCTTCCAGACCCCTAATTTTTAAACGACTAAGAATGAATAAATTCTTTTGTAGATATAGTACTACAAAATTGGACCCTTTGGTAAAATCTTATATTTAATTGGTAAGTTTTAATACTATTTGATATAGAAAGCTGCTGTACTTTTGTACTGTCAACAATAAGAAACGACAATATATAGCACCTTGCCATATAGATTTTATCAATAGTAAAACAGAAAATATTAAAATAAACAAACCATGAAAAAGATTATTTTATCCACATTTGCATTATTCGCAGCAGTATTAATTACGAATGCTCAAACACCAACTCCAAATTCAGTAAAAGTTAAGGTCAATGTAAACTTAAACGCTTTTCAAAGTATTGAAATTGGATCCGGTGCTACAGGTGGAATAGGTGAATATGGAGATGTTGTAACACTAAATTATAACAATGCAAACGATTACCGTACGGGTGTTTCAAAAAATGTCGCCAGACAATTAAAAGTATCCTCTGTGGGATCGGGATATAGTGTTAAAGCTAAATTAGCTAAATCAACTTTAGACCGTGTAGGTTCTGACGGAGTGGCAACAATTGCGGCAGGTGATATATTAGAGGTGGCAATAGGAAAAGGTTTCACAGATGCTACTCCAACATCAGGAAGAGTACTAAATACAACCGGAACGGCATTTGACTTCGCAGGAACGGGAAGCAGCTCAGTATTAGATGAGGAATTAGATGTGAAATATTTTGGTAAACCAATCAGCCAAGAAAATTTGAGAACATACTTCAACAATGTTGGTAATAAGCCAATTGCTTATACGGTAGATGTGATGTATGAAATAACATCCAAATAATAATAAAAACGGATGAATTTAGAATTTGTAATGCGCACCTCAAATTTTGTAGTATAATAACTACAAAATAGAAAAACGCATCTATTCTAGAAGATATACGTCGGCTTATTATACTTTATCAATTATTATTCATTCTATCTTTGCATAGAATTTTAGAAAACATCACAAAAAATACAAAATGAAAAACTTAATTCTCTCTGCATTAGTTCTTTTTGGAGGTATCTCCGTTGCAAAAGCGCAGAACGAGGTAAAAGTAAAAGTTAACGTTAACCTTAAAAATTTTCAGTCGATACAAATTGGTTCGGGAGCCCAATCTCCGGAAACAGGATATGACGACGTGGTAACATTAAATTATAACGACGCCAAGGACTACCGTGATGGTGTCTACAAATTGGTAAATAATCAATTGAAAGTATCGTCCGTAGGAACAGGATATAAGGTTACTGCTAAAATATCCAGCGTTAATTTAAATAGAAGCAGTTCTGTAGGCTCAGAAAATATTCCGAGTAATGAAATTCTTCAAATAGCGGTGGGTAAATCATTGAGTAATGATAACAAAGGGGATCGTAAAGGAGTTGATATAGGCGGCATTGATATGTTTAAAAATGATCCATCAAGTGGACAAGCCTCCGTTTTGGATGAGGAATTAGATGTAAAATATTATGGTAAGCCCATCAGTCAGAATAAGTTGAAGGATTATTTCAATAACACAAATAATCAGCCAATAGCCTACTGGGTTGCCGTAATGTACCAAGTCGTACCAAACTAAATCTATTATATTCCATAACAAGGGGCTTCAAGTCACTTGTTATGGATTTTTTGGACTCCCTCCTTTTGCTCTAGCACACCTAGTTTAGCGCTTATTTCTTATCCTTTCAATATTTTTTAGAGACATGAAAAACATTTGGCAGATAATTCTATCCACATTTTTTGCAATAAGTACAGTATATGGACAAACTGGATTAACAGTAGGACCTCCAAGGGTGTATTTTGTAGGTGAATCAGGATCGAGCATGGTGCAATTTGTAGATGTCACGAACCCAAGTAAAGACTATACACTGGAACTTGCTGTTTCCTATGAAGATTGGTCGTACTCAGAAACTGGCGACAATCAACTCTTTCAGGCAGGCACGCTTAGCAACAGTTGTGCTAACTGGTTGACCATTTCAGAACCTTTCTTTGCACTGGCACCGGGCGAGAGCAAACGTCTTCAATTAAATATGAAGGTGCCTGAATCTCTAGGTCCAGAGTCACCATCGGTACATACGACGATGCTATTTGTTACTCAAATGAATCCACGTGCAAGCACCAGGCAAGAGGGAGCTAACATCAGATTAGCCGTTCGCTCGGGTATAAAGATTTATCACCGACGAGCTCAAGCAGAGAACATAGATGTTGAAATAGATAATATTGTTTATCATAAAAATGATAGCATAGGCTCTTATTTGGAATTAGAGTATCAGGTTAATGGGAATACGTGGACCGAAGGTAGGATTCGAATTGAATATCTCAATCAAGAGACAGGAAAGCAGACCAAGATGGAAGATATCAACTTTTACGCTCTTCCCGGTGATAAAAGAAAGTTTTATAGTCTGCTACCTAACGGTTTGACAGCTGGAGAATATGTAGGAACTATCATGTTATTATATGGCGATCAGCCAGATATCAAAATTGGAGAAATATCTTTCAAACATGAATAAGGTTTTAATTCAGTTTATTTTCTTTATTTTTTTATTTCCCGCATCAAGCAAACTTGTTGCCCAACCGATGCAATATACGGTATGGTCAACAAATTATATGTTTTTAGATTCCTATTTGGGGTATATGTCTGCTAATGACTTTACCAAGGTACAATTTAGCCTTGGTGACAGGTCATATATTCAGTCCGAATGGTCTTTATCCGTTCGCCTGTTGGGACCGATAAGATTAGAAGAAGGTAGCAATCGCATAGGCAAGCCTTTCCCCGCTGATAAGATTAGCCTTAAATGGACAGGGACGGCAGGAGATAATTTAATGCGATTGGAAGAAATTGGCGCAACTTTAGAAGCGCTAACACTACCCGAGTCAGGCGAACTGTTTTTAGTAAGTAGATCAAGACAACCTATACAATCATTTGGAAGAAACTCCGCACTACACCTTCTGCTCAATCAGATGCGAATTGCTCCTGGCAAGTACTTAGAGAATTATTTAAGTACCAGCCAGTGGAACCACGTAAAATACAACTTTAATTTACTTTATACGCTTTACGATAGTCAAAACCGCGTACTAGGGACCCAAGTTGTACCATACACTTTTCAAATGCCTCCCCAACTTAAAGATGGCCATTTGGTAGATGTTGAGCCCGATTACAATATAGCTGTCAGCTCAGATATGCAAGAGGTAAACCTTTCTTTTAAAAATATAATAGATTATAAACAAGGTGTACAGGTACATGTTCCTTCCGGTATTACGGTGAATACTAAAACGGATTATGAATTGCGGGTAAAAGCTTTGGATAGTGATATTAGAAGCGCTATAGGAAATAGTTTGCCTTTGAACATCATCAAAGTATCTATAAAGGGTGAAGGCAGCACCACAGGGACCAGCTCTGCAGTACAGCTCTCCACCACAGAACAAATTGCTTTTCGCGGCACCTCGAAAGATAAAAATATCAAGCGTCCATTTGGAGTGTATTATGAAGTTAATATCCCAGCAGAAAACCTGAAAAAAGTAGTGATGGGAACCTATTCAGTTTCCCTTATGTATCAACTACTGCCTTTGTAAACCTATGAACCTGCGCGTGAGCTTCTGGATTAAGTTTTATTCTTTTATTTCCCTTTTTATATTACTGCAATATGCAGCCTCGGCACAAGATATAAAATGGAATATGGAGAACCTAATGCAGGTACACAGCGGTTTGAATACTGTATCATTTAGTTTAGAGAACAAGGGTAAGTCAGATATTGAGGGTAATATACAAGTTCAACTTCCAGAGGCATTAGCCCTATTAGGAAATTCGACCATTTCCGCCAATTTACCTGCTGGAAAAGTAAGGTTTTATACATTTCGCGTGCACGCTTCCTCTCTCAGCGCATTAACTGGGCAGTCTATAAAATTGACATTTAAAGATGGTAATAATTCGATTTTAAAAGAACAAACAATAAAAATTGAAGTACCTGTATATCGAAAGATATCGATAATTGATATCTCCCCTATCCAAACGTTCCACACCTTTGGCGATAGTATACATATTAAACTGAAATTACAAAACCACGGGACCGTTGAGGAATCTTTCAAAGTTGTACTATCCAGTCCCAACCGCAATGGTAAAACAATATTTAAGGAGTATCCAATACAACTGCTCCCTGATCAGGACTCTATTCTGGTGTATAACTTTTCAATAGAAAAGTATATGACCAATCTTTCTCAATACATCGTGCGTATTACAGGAATAAACGATGAAGATGATCCTTTTACCAATCTACAGTTAAACTTCTATAACCGAAGCTCTGCGCGAGACTATAATGCAAGT
>JBMDWK010000110.1:0-13956 GCA_048595255.1 Sphingobacterium sp.
TTGTAAATACAGGTTACCAAAAATTAAAACCTAATGAAATTACAGGCTCTTATCAAGTGCTTAGTGCAAAGGAGTTAATGCGTCAAGCAAGTCCAAATCTTTTGCAAAGATTGAATAATGAAGCAGTTGGTTTACAACTAAATAATATGTCGGAAAACACCTTCGGACAAGAGACACCCAAATTTACTGTCCGAGGACTTAATACAATTAATGGTAGCACTGATCCTTTAATTGTGCTCGATGGATTTATTTATGAAGGGAATATATCTAATATTGATCCAAATAATGTCGCATCTATATCTATACTTAAAGATGCAACTGCTACATCAATATGGGGAGCTCGGGCTGGTAATGGTGTTATAGTAATCTCAACTAAGGGGATGCAGCTCGATGATCAGCCTACCCGCATAAGTTTTAATAAAGTGTTTACGCTAAAATCCGAGCCTAATCTTCACGATGTGTACAGCATGAATTCCAAAGATTTTATCGAGATTGAAAAAATTATTTTTGATAAAGGCTACTATGATGGAACTATTAATAGGACTCCCTACCTAGCGCTAACGCCTGCAGTAGAAATTTTGCTGCAACATAGACTCAATAACATTAGTGACGCTGAGAAAGATAGTAAGCTGTTGACTTTAAGCACAATCGATGGCCAGCAAAACTTTGCAGACAACTTTTTAAACAAACCATATACGGATCAATATTTTTTAAATATAACTGGTGGTACCAAGCGTCACAGTTACGGTTTGGGAGCGGGGTTGGTGAAAGACAAGAATTATGATGCTTCTAATTATCAAAAGCTAAATTTTAATCTTACGAATAGTTTTAAGCCTATAGAAGCATTAAAAATCGACTTTAATGTGATGTATAGCAATGGAACACAGCGATCTGGAAAAGCCAAGTACAGCGACTTAACTTTTAATAGAAAGTCAGTGCCATACCTCTCTTTTATTGACAATAGTGGATTACCAATTCCTATTGATAATACGTTCAGGTCCGCTTATTTGAGCAGTACATATGGTGAAAATTATTTAGATTGGAATTATTATCCCACTGAGGAATGGAAGTACAATCGCACGTCTAATTTAGTAGAAGAGATATACAGTAATGCTGCAGTTCACTATAAAATCTTCCCTTTTTTGGAAGCTACAGTTGCAGGACAGTATCAAATGCAGCGAACACATATGCAGCAACATCAGTCTATTGAAAGTTACGCCATGCGCATGCTAATTAATCAATTTTCCTCCTATGATAATAACACTAAAAGTATGCAATATGCTATTCCTATAGGAGGGCGTCTGTCACAATCTAGACTGGATGGAAGATCATATACATTAAGGGGGCAATTGAATGGGCAGAAAGAATGGGGACAGCATGGTTTGATTTTACTGTTGGGGTCGGAGCTACGAGAGAATTTAATGGAGGGGAGTACTAATTCGTTGTATGGGTATTCTGAAGATCCTTTGCGCAATGTAGCGGTCAACTATGCAACAAATTACACGCAGATTCCTGCTGGAGGTTCAGGTACAATTCCTGGAGCACCCCTGTTATCACATGGACTCAATAGATTTGTTTCGCTGTATGGAAATGCGGTGTATACATTGGATAAAAAGTATAATCTGTCGATGAGTATGCGGCGGGATGGGGCCAATATTTTTGGTGCCCAAACTAATGATAGATGGCGCCCTCTGTGGTCAATAGGAGCAAGTTGGAATATTTTGCAAGAAAAATTTTGGGATATCTCATGGGTCAATATGCTGAAAATGCGAACAACATTTGGATATAGTGGTAATGTTGATGTAAGACGTACTCCTTTGCCGGTTGGTTCAGCAAGTACAGCTCAATATACCAACTTTCCATCTATTGTTATCGATAATTTAAACGATCCAAGTCTACGTTGGGAGAAAGTATCCACATGGAATATGGGGCTTGACTATGGCTTGTTTGAAAACAGACTATCGGGCTCAATAGATTATTACCGAAAAACCGCAGATGACTTATACGGTCAGACCACCTATGATTATACGGTATGGGGACGTCAAGCGACAATTATCAACAATTCGGCAATGATGAAGTCCTCGGGTGTTGATCTAATCATAAATAGTAAAAATATAATAGGTGATTTTACATGGAATAGTCGTGTATTGTTTGCTTTAAACAAAGATAAAACTGTGAAGTATTATAATACTACTGCAACTAATTTGAGTGCTATGCTATCGAATGAAAAATCTATTAACCCCATAATTGACTTTCCATTGAATGCTTTAGCAGCATTTAGATGGGGAGGCTTAAATGAATATGGAGATCCGCAAGGATATCTAAATGGAGAACTAAGTACAGACTACAATGCGATCCGTTTGGAGGCAATAGATTTAAATAACGGATCGGATAACATTATCATTTTTGGTTCTGCGAAACCGCAGATTTTTGGGTCCCTCTTAAATAGCTTTGGATATAAAGGGTTCTCATTGGATTTCAACCTTTCATTTAAGGCGGATTATTATGTGCGAAAGCCCTCTACATCTTATGTAACACTTTTTGCTAACGGGAATGCCTATAGAGATATTGAAAAACGTTGGCAAAAACCAGGGGATGAGTTAATAACAGATATGCCTGCCCTGAAATATCCTGCAGTATCTAACCGAGAGACCTTTTACAGAAGTTCATCAATACATGTCATCAAAGGTGATCACATTCGTCTTGAATATGTCAATCTATCGTGGGCAAATAACCTGAAAAGAGGATCAAAAGTAATACCAATTGAGTTGTATGCGCAGATGCAAAATTTAGGTATACTCTGGCGGAAAAATGAGGATAATATTGATCCGGATTTTATGAATAGGTTTCGGCCATTAAGGAGTAGTACCCTCGGATTACGAATCACTTATTAACTGATTATTAAATTTTAAATTATGAAAAGGAAAATCTACCTTCTCTTGGGTGCATCAGCCTGCCTAGTGTCATGCGACAAGTTTTTAGATGCTAAAAGTCAAAATGCATTTGTCACACCTAACACCATTGAAAGCTTACAGGCGTTAATGGATAATAATTCGACAATGAATATGCGTTTTCCGGATATCGCAGAGGCTTCAGCAGATAATTATTTCTATCCAAATGAAAATTATGCCAGCCTAAGTGAAAAAAACCGTAAAATATATACTTGGTCTTATGACGATGTAGTATTTAATAATGATTGGGCTAAATCTTACTCCGCCATATACCAAGCGAACTTGGCACTGGATGAAATAAATAAAATCATACCCTCACCCTCAGATACGGAAAAGTGGAAAAATATTAAGGGGTCTGCGCACTTTTTTAGAGCTTACCAAAATCTTTTTTTACTATACACCTATGCCAAGACATATAATAGGGAAACAGCAATGCAGGACTTGGGCGTAGTGCTTCGAATAAATTCAGACCCTAATTTGCCCTCAAAACGTTCCTCTGTAGAGGATTGTTATGCCTTTGTTTTGGCTGACTTAAAGGAGGCAACACGATTACTTCCCCAGCAAATAAGTCATGTTATGCGCCCATCTAGACAGGCCGCATACGCAACACTTGCGCGAGCATATCTGAGTATGGGCGATTATGAACTTGCGCTTACGTATGCGGATTCCACTTTAATGCACGATCATCAATTATTGGATTTCAATGTAAGTGCTGATGTAAATATATCAAGCGCATTACCTTTCCCTGCATTCAACAAAGAAATACTCTTTTATGGAGAGTCCTCTAATTCAAACTCAATTATTTCCCCCTTAAACTTTTTTGTAGATACGGCATTATATGCATCTTATACGCCAAATGACCTACGTAAGAAAGCTTATTTTCAAACCAATCAAAAATACCCCAAATTCAAGGGTTCTTTTGCCGCTAATGGGATAGTTACTTTTTTGGGAATATCGGTCTCCGAAATCTATTTAATTCAGTCAGAGTGTTTAATTAGAAAAGGTGAAGTGGTAAAAGGTGTGGAAGTACTAAATAAATTGCTCAAAAGGCGATATAGTAATACAGATTTTGTGCCTTATGCAAATGTAAGTCAATCAGAGGCAATGGCCATCGTATTGGCAGAAAGAAGAAAAGAGCTTGTTTTTCGCGGATTGCGATGGATGGATATCAAAAGGCTTAATAGAGAAAATGGGGAGATTTATTTGAAAAGAGTTATTAACGGAGAATTGGTTTTATTAAACCCTAATAGTGTACGTTATGCGTTACAAATTCCTCGAGATATTGTGGAGCAAACGGGAATACCCCAAAATGAATTTTAGAAGAGGGGGGGCGAAAGCTCCCCTCTAATTTGTCCCCAGATAACTAAATGTTTTATAGATCTTGATTTTGTACGTCTATTGAATTTGGACTTGTGGATGCACCTGTATTTTTTTGTGGAACGTAATGACTTCCTGAGCCCGGAATAGCCTCTAACGTAATACGCGAAGGGTCTAATTGTCGGGAACCATCTAATCCTGTTGCGTCGGCAGGATCTACAGTGATAGAACAAGCCTTATCTTCCCCATTGCAGGATGGAGGAGTTCCTTGCTCCACCCAATTTGAAGCATCTTCAATTTCGTTTTGATTTTGCGTGTCACCTTGGAAATACAGTGTTACCATAGTATGATTAGATTTAGCAAAAGACATTAAGGTCACACTTGTTGCCGCAATAACCAAGGCTACCAAGGCCATTGCATAATTTTTTAAATTTTTCATAGTATTAGAATTTTGTTATTGGTTAATAACTTATTAATATTTCCTATACAAATCTGTTTTTAGTACGATGCCCAGACCTGTAGTTTATGGAATCCCGAAACGCGCTTTGGCTGGCGCTGCCCTTAGTCTACCCCCCTTGGATTTAGACGCTGATTTAAGATGTTTACTTGTTAAAAGAATTTTGTTTTTTATTTATATAAAGCCCTAAAAAGCTGATGAATAAAAAAAATAGATTGAAAAAGAAGTGCTGAGTCCAGCTCATTCCCGCTATTAATGCTCCACATCCGCACGGGATTTTATCCCATAGGCCCAGCATAGCTATTGAAACATATACGGTAAAACTTATTAGTAAAAAACTGGAAAGTATAAATCCCACCTTTTGATATTTTGGAATAATAAGGGACAATACGGCGGCGCCCTCAAAAAATGGTAAGCTATAATAAACTACAGGAGCTATACTGTCATCAAAGGGCTGTTTTAAAATGTCGATCCTAAAAGTGTTAAAATTTAAAATCTTATCTATTACCACAGGGACCCATAATAGTAGCAGTAGCAAAATGCATATTTGATATATTTTTCTTTTCATCTCCAGTATAATTTGATGTATAAAAGATTTATGGATCAAAATTAATGGGAGAGAAGCTGGTAAATATTCTACTTGCACCCTATTCTTAATGAGATAAAAGTATTATTTTATAAACTGCTGTATTATGGATGTAGGATTTTCAGCCGGCAGATTGTTAAAACTTGAATAATAATAGAAGAAATTGTCCCGGCTCCACCAACAGCTATTATTAGGATTTTTTTATTCAAAGCAATAGGCGTATTATGCTTATTAGTACTTTATGTTGAATATATTAAGAAACGGAGTGAAGAATAATATTCTTTTAGATTTTTAAAATTTAAATAAGACATTTTTTCTTTTACGGTCAGGCTCGATAATAAGACAGGTTGTCTTTTATAGAGTTCATACAATCGCTTTTTCGAAGGCGATTTTAAAATACTTAAAATATTTTTGATGTATTGTATTTCGGATTCTTTTAAAACAAGGTAACACTCTTGTAGTTCTTGATATTGTTGGAAAGCTATTCTTAAATGGTGATTCTGTATCTCATAAATTTCCGATTTACGTAAAAATTTAATTGAAATCCGCTCATTAGTTTTTGAAAAAACATGCTTTGTGCCAGAGAAATAATAATCTTTACAATAAATCCTTTCTATAACTTCATTATCGTTTTCAAAGCTTATCCGGGCGGCCAAGCCTTCAAGCATAAAGCACCATTTTTCAATTTTTTCATCATCAAACTTATAATAAGAACCCGCAGGGAATACTTTTATTTTACCGTGGCTGCTTAGATAATCTTTAGCAGCATCGGATAAGTTGAAAATGGTATCCAAATAATTTAAAAATCTATCCATACTCTTTTTCAAATGAAGTTGATAAGAGTTTTTTTAATAAAAGAAAAAAAGCGTAAACGACCATTTTTTGGATCCAAACGACACTCTTAGAGATTAAAATAAGCGTGAACGACACAGCATCTCCAAAACGTGTCGTTCAGTTGCTGATTTTGGTTGTTTGCGAATTTATTCGTTTTTATAGATTAAAGATTTTGAATTTAGAGCTGTTGGATCTAACAATCTTTGTCGACGAAGTCTGAGATGTTCAACTCAGGATAGTTTGAACGTACTAACATAATTGCTAACAACAATGAACCAAAACTTAAATTCTAAAGCCTCTAAGGCAAGACCCTTAAATGAGGTTTTCCTGCCCCAAATTGTAAATATCCTTAATGGAAATGAAGAGCGAGAACCAATTGAGAAGTGTCCTATATTCCATTTATAGGCATTGATTAACCTACTTCCTTGCCTTCATTAGGCAGGGAAGTTAAATTATGATTGATTATGATTGATAATTTAAAAAGTGCATTTTTCAGTGCCAATCTACATTATTTTCTACCTCATATTTCTCCAAGCTGTCACGAGGATATATTTAGACGCTGGAAATCGTATCATTCCAGTACCAGTTATAAAAATATAAGCTTCCCGGAAATTGAGAGATTAAAGAATTCACCGGTAGGAATAATTACATTATACCATCTTGGAAGCCATTTGCAAATCATTAATTATTTGGCCGCAGTAGGAATAAAGTTCGATATTGTAATAACAAAAGGTATTACACAAAAATACCAATCTTACTTTAACGCATTAGTTGAGAAGAATAAGCTCCATTTTCAACCAAATTTTTTAGACGCCCATGATCCTTATGTACTTTTGAAAGTACGCAATTCAATTTTCGAACACAGGTATGTTATCATATTTGCAGATGGTTTTGTAGGAGCAGACTCAAAATCAAAGGATTTACTGCCGGTAAACTTTTTTAGAAGAAAACTATATGTAAGGAAGGGTATTGCATTTTTATCTTTCATTTTATCTATAAACATATATCCTATTGTGCAAAGAAACAATGGCCACAATACAGTTCTTATTCTTAAATCCACCATAAGGCCCCGACCACAAGAAAATAAGGATGAATATGCTGTCAGATGCATGAATTATCTGTTTTATATTCTTAAGCAGAAAATAAAAGATAAACTTTATCTATGGGAATGTTGGAGCTACTTGCATCGGTATCATACTATACAAATAAATCCAAGTTCGCTCAAGAAAATAGCGCCAAAATCTGATATGAAAAAGGTTATTATAGGGGATAAAACACTTTACTTTGACATTCAAAATTATAGATTTTTCGAATAATTTTATTTAAAAAGTAAAAAATAAATCTTAGATTAAGATAGCCATTTACTAATTATGCTGTCTAAATCTAAAATATTACCCTATATACTTCTAACATTCATAATAATTTTAATAATATTCATTGGAAATGCTATTTTATATAATGCACACTTCTCAATCATAAAGTCGCTGGTTGTTTCGATCATCATTCTATTCTATTTTTTTTTATTGGAATGGTTAGCATATAAAATCTGGAAGGGGCCTTCAAATTTAAAGGTAATCTGCATTTTACTAGTATGTTTGATATTTTTTAGCTCGTTTTTTATCATTCATAAATTGGTATATGATATACTCCCAAATTTTAATATTAAATTATTCGCCTACAGAGTTGAGCAGAGCAATGCAGCTTTTATAAAAAATGTTGCCACAAGCTTTTTTACAATCTTTTTTTTGTCTTCAGCTGTAGCATCAAGAAAAGACGCGATTAAGAGCCATTTGATAATTAAAGAGCTCTGGTATCGGTATTCTTTTAGTAAAAGTAATCCTCATTTTTTTAAAAGTTTATTTACTACAGCTATATGCAGGGCTATAATGGGTAACGGTAAAGATTCTCCTGATATGGTTGTAAAGCTTTGTGAAATAATTAGTTATGTATTAAGTCGAGAGAGCGTAAAATCGGAGTTCATATCCTTAAAAAAGGAATGGATTCAGGTAGAACATTTTATAGACCTCATGAGATGGTATTATGGAGAGGATAAGGTGATGCTCACGGTTAATGATAAAATTTCTGAGCGCTATCAAATTATTTCTCTGCTTATATTATCTGCTTTAGAAAATGCCAATAAATATGCTGACTGGACAAGCGAAGTGCCTATTGCAATCAAAGTTCACAAAGTAAAATCAGAGCTTGAAATTATTATTGAAAACACCTTCTGTAATCAAGATAGAGCGCAATATCAAGGGGAAAAGTCCGGCTTATCGAGTTTATCCCAGAGGATATCACGGTATGGTAATAAATGTAAATTAGCTTATAAAGAAGATAAAAACTTATTCATATTTAAAATAACCTTAATGAATTATGAAAACTAACTTTTATACTATTGCCTTTGTTGATGATAGGCTTGAGGAATTAGTATTGTTTGAATTTTTTTTAAGAGACTTCCCGGAGTTTAAAGTGATCTGGAAGGAGAATGATGCGCTGGTAGCTTTAGAACGCATACAGGCTGAGCCAGTGGATGTATTGATCATTGATATGCAGATGCCTAAATTAAATGGTATTCAGTTTTTTAATGCCTTAAAGGAAAAACCTATTGTCATTGTCTGTACCAGTTACAAGGAATATATATTTCAAATATCACCCTATGATTCAGGCTATATTGAAAAACCTGGAAATAGGGAGAAATTTGTAGCCGCTTTACACAAAGCAAAAGAGCAGTGCGATAGAAAAAATCAAGAGCAAGGAAAATATTATAGCTGGATTGCTGTTAAAACGACCAAAAACAATGGTAACCTTAAAAAAATAGAACTGCAAGACGTGGTTTATTGTGAAGTAAATGATAAAAACATATTTTTTCACATGAATGATAATACTATAAAACATGGAATATTGTCCATGGAAATATTGTTAGAAAAACTTCCACAATCAAATTTTATTCGCATTCACAAAAGCTTTTTAATCAACATATACTATGTGGAAGAGTTCTCTCGCAAATTTATTAGGCTAAAAGGTAAAAGGGACCATATACCTGTTGGAAGGGCGTATGTCAATAATATAAAAAGTCTATTGCGGCTTAACTGATTCAATGCCTACCTTTTGTATAACTCCATTATACTCACTTTTAACTAATTAAATCGAAGCATCTATGAAAAAGCTAAATACAATTTGCAGCACGGATAAATTTCAGAACTTATTAGCGCAAATAGAGGATCATTTGAGCAATGACGTTATAACTGATATTATGCCCGAGAAGCAAATCCAGATGATTAGTAATCTGGAGGATTATATCTATAAATTAAACAAAGGCTCACTTTTTAATAAGCAAACTATCAATTTCAGCCAATTTAATATTGGAGAGATCATCAATTTAAGTGAGCGGCTGTACAGCAACTTTTTAAAAGTCCGTTGCTTGGGTATTCCGAATTTACGGAAAAATTATGTGAGGGTATTAAATGCCTTAGAGAATTTCTTGAATTGTGTGGAAGTAAATCATTTTGATCTAATGGCTGATTTGCCCTACAGCAGCTATTCCTATTCAAAATTACGGATAATTATTAAAAAGGCTTTGAGTGATTTAAATACAAAGCTCGCATTAGCAAATTATTCCACTGAGTTTTTTGCAGTTATTAATAATGGGATAAATAAACTGATGTATCATAAAAGTATCACCTATTCTGAGGTTAATAATTTAAGATTAACGTTAGATGATCTAAATTCAATTAACACGAGCAAACGACATGAGCTTTTAATTTATCTTATAAAACGAAATTTCAATCCTACTGAACTATATGTTTTCTGTATAAATCTGATTGATAAGATTTTAATAGATGAGCCAAATCTATACAACAGGATAGAGCTTCTTATAACTTTACAGGAGGAGATGCTAAAAACACAAATAGAGCAAAGATTGTCGCAGGTTAACTCCCGAAATAAACTAATCTATCATCTAAAGATATATTTAAATAAAAAGAGGGATTTACTGGAGAAAAAGTTGAATAACAATATTGAGCAGGTCAAAAATTTATCTGTTATAAAGGGTTCATCAAAAATTTCCTTGGGTATTCCGGTTAATGAATTTGCCTTCATTATTCGGCTTTTTATGGTAGAGAACATTCTTCCTAGTGAACACAAAGGGAAATTATTTGAATTTTTTGCCCATTCTTTTAAGACAAAAACTGCACCCTTAATTTCTAAGGATAGTTTATGGAAAAAGTCACGAACTGTAGAAATTAAAACAGCATCGGCGGTAAAGGATCATTTAATCAATATGATTAATTATATAAATAAAGAATATACAGCAAATTATTCTAAATAGAATATTTACTCCTCCCATAAATCTTAAAAAAAATCCCTCTATTTGAGGGATTCCTATGTTGCGCACTGTTATTTTTTGAGATTGATGAAATCTCGCATTACATTTAAACTTTCTTCAAGGATAAAGTCAAACTCTACCTTGGGTTGTGGTTCGCCATCCTTCCATAGCGGCATATTATGTAATTCCAGTATTTTATTAAGACGGTTTCTATTTTTCAGTTTATTGGAATCTCTTTCTTTTTTAAGAGCTTCTTCATTTAAACTTATTTTAGATGTCGTATTCATGGCTTTGTTAAATTCTTCGATGTCCTCTTTTAAGAATTTGTATTCTTCGGAGGTTTTCATTCTGGCTTCGTGCTTGCTGCTCAATTGTTTTTTAACGGCCGATAGATCGTTAATCTTTGCATAGGATGTAGATTTAATCTGATCCCAAGGTAGCGCTGCGGGCTCTGAGGATTCCCCATATTTCTCGGCAGAAAACTGTGTCGGGAAAATAATATCAGGATCTACACCTTTGTGCTGCGTGCTGCTTCCGTTGATTCTATAGAACTTGGCAACAGTAACATTGATCTGGCCAAACTGCGGTGCACCGTTAGGAGTAGTTGGATCTTCCTCGCCAGAGGCTCTTAATCGTAATTTATTCGTAGGGCTGATAAATCTAGACATATCTACTGCTGATTGTACCGTGCCTTTACCATAGCTTGATGAGCCTAAAATGATACCACGGCCGTAATCTTGGATAGCTCCAGCAAATATCTCAGAGGCAGATGCCGAATAACGATTAATAATCACACCAAATGGTCCTGTCCATGCTACACTGCTATCCTCATCACGGTGTACTTCAATTTGGTTGCGTGTATCTTTAACCTGAACTACTGGACCTTTTTCGATAAACAGTCCCGTTAGTTCGATTGCTTCTTGTAGAGAGCCCCCGCCATTATTTCTAAGGTCCAATACTATAGCATCTACCTTTTCTTGTTTGAGCGTGTCTAGAATAAGTTTAACATCGCGCGTGGTACTTTTGTAATTTGGATCACGTTTACGATAAGCTTCAAAATCGATATAAAATTTAGGTAAGGTAATCACCCCGATTTTATAGGATTTTCCATCTTCGCCTTTCACTGTTTTAATTGTTTTTTGAGCAGACTCCTCTTCAATGACAATTTTTTCGCGAGTAAGTTTTATAATTGTCGGCTGCACCGACAAGTCTTGTCCCGCAGGCAATACTTTTAGACGTACCACAGTACCTTTGGGACCTTTTATTTTTGCTACTGCAGCATCCAAACGCCAGCCGACAATGTCTTCAAACTCTCCATTGCCTTGGGCAACTCCGATGATGCGATCGTCAATTTTCAAAGTCTTATCTTTAAATGCTGGACCTCCGGCAATGATTTCCTTTATAGTGACCATCTCATTTTCCATTTGCAGTCTTGCTCCAATACCTTCTAAGGTATTAGACATGTCCTCATTGAAACGTTGCGCAAAGGATGGATTGTAATAAGTGGTATGTGGATCAATAGCGTTTGTAAAAGCAGCCATAATCAATTGAAATGCATCATTTGAGTTGGTTTGCTTCGCTTGGGAGATTAAATTGTTATAACGCTTTTTTATAGTTTCTTTATGTTTCTCTGATTCATCTTTTCCAGCAGGGGAAGTTAGTTTTAAATTTAACAGATCGAATTTTACGCGTTTGCGCCACTGATCATTTAGCTCATCCTCGGATGCAAACCAAGCTAATTTATCGCGGTAATTAACATACGTTTCCTCATTATTGAACACATGGGGTACATCAACCTGTGTTAAAGCATATTGCATGGATTGTAAAGCACGCTGGTTATACCTGTTGAAAATATAAAACGCACTCGACAGGTCACCATTACGCATATCTTGGCTGATGTTATGGCGAAATTTTTGAAACTCATCGATATCCGACTGCAGGAAGTAATTTTTTCCTTCATCCAGCGTTTTGATTAGGTTGTCAAAGACAATGTTAGAAATTGAGTCATTGGCTGAAACCTTTTTGTAACTATAATTTTCAAGAATGCCCACCACTTCTTTAGCAATAATTTCATGCTGAAGTGTAGGCTTGAGGTTAAGTTCGCCTTCTTGGAGAAGGACTCTGGGTTTTGCGCCACATGCGACAACAGAAATAAATGCTAAACAGACTAAAATATTTTTGAACATATGTATTGTGTTGTGTATTATCATTATTAAAGGATCCCTACGGGGTTTTTACTTCACGATAAAATTAGTTAAAATTAATTCATCTTAATAATCTTTGACTTCAAATAAGCAAAAAGTAGAGGATAATGGATGTAACAATATTACTAAAATAAGTCTTTCCTAATATTCCAGTATTTTTGCAGGTAGTTTTCAGCCTCCACAAAATTTTTAAGGTTAACATGCGCCCGACCTAATTGTTCAGCTATCGCCAATTGTAAATACTTATTTGGAGATGATTCTGCCAGATCCCAGGCTTTTTCTAGCTCCTGCTTGGCCACCCGGTAATTGGATTGAATCATCTTGGAGGAACCCAACATATATTCAATCATTGGCAGCTTCTCGACATAACTCTTTTCGTTAGCTAAATCTTTGGCTTGGATAAGAAACCATTGTGCTTCAGTATGTTTGTTTTGATTTCTATAAATTTCTGCTAAAATGATCCAGCCATCAATCTTTCCACTGTAATATTTTGACTTATTAAACAACGGCAGAGCTTTACGTATAACAGTATTTTCGGCGGACCTAAAATCTTTGTTATAGGCCTGAATAAGTGCGATACGTGTATGAGAATCCGCTTGAGCAGCGAGGTCTTTTTTCCCTTCAGCATACTTTAAAAAGTTTTTTTCCAAATCTGCGGCTTCATTAAACCGTCCTTGTAATAAAAAAAGAGACGCCATATTAGACTGTATTATAGCGACATCTTCGGCCTTGTTTTGCGACTGGGCTCGAGATAATGCAGCATTTAGCGCTTCAGCAGCTGCCTGGTAATTTTGCTCAACCACATATTGGGCTGCTTGTTCATTGTATAAAGCGTAGCTCAATATGTTTTGGCTGCTATGCTGCTGTAAAAGTGGAATATATTCTTGTGCCGTACGATTTTTCTTAACCATATCAGCTATATGTGTGTAATTGCTTGTTTTTTTGAATGTCGAGAACAACCGGAAATATTGTAAGCCTTGATCTATGGAGTCTTGAAATTGTGCAATCTCCTTATAAATATCTGTCATTTCTTCGGCTAAAGTACGAGGAAGCGGCAGAATATATACTTTGGGGCCTATGCCATTAAAGAGTGTGTCATATTTTGTGACGTAGCCATAAGGATCGAGTGTTTTTTCTTTCTGCGCCTGCGCTTGGACAGAAAGGCTTAAGAATAGAAGTATATAGAGCAGTATGAATTTTATTGACATTTTTATAAACTAGTTTAACCAAATGTAGTAAATGTAGACAACTTTCAAGCCAAATGATTTTATGTAACTTTGTGT
>JBMDWK010000111.1:0-5713 GCA_048595255.1 Sphingobacterium sp.
AGAGAACAAGTCCTCTCCATCCGACGCTTTAGTAAATCGTCCTTCTACCTTCGTTTCTTTAAACTGTACGTATTTCGAATCATTTACTGTCGTGATCGGATTAAGTTTTTTTGATTTAAGGTTATAAACATAGATTTCGGCGGCTTGTGTCATCTTGGTTGAGGTTACGACCAACCCATCCTTAGTCTCTCCCACTATCCCTGAAATATCAAACTGCCCCTCACTTAGTTGTTGAATATTTGGCAACGAGCGCACTTGAAGATTTGCAGGCACATCAATAGCAAACAATTGTACTGTTCCACGTGTCGGAGCCACAAAATAAATTTTCTTACCATCGTTGCTCCATACGAAAGCATTCACAGTTTCATCCCAGTGTCCTGTCAAATTTATTTTCTGACCAGTGGCCATATCTTGTAGGATGATATCATTCTTGTCCGCTTCGTATCCATCAGTTTTCATACTCAGCCAAGCCAATCTATTCCCCTGCTTGTTGAAAGTAGGATGCGTATCATAACCCATCATTCCTTCCGTCAGATTTTTCGTTTGTTTAGTGCCTACATCATATCGGTAAATATCCGTATTGGTGCTCGTTGCATATTCGGTTCCCGCTTTTTTCTTACACACATATAACACGGATTTGCTGTCTGGTGACCAAGCAAAATCCTCCGCCCCACCAAAAGGCGCTGTAGGACTATAAAAGGGCTGTCCTTCCAATAAATCAATAGCATCCCCGATTTTTCCGTTATCATAAGTCGCTACAAAAGGATGATTAAATCGTCCATCATTGTCTGTATCCCAATGCCGATAATCCAAATTGTCATAGATATATACATTGGACTTAGGTAAATCTGCGTATTTATCTTTACTATGATTTTTGGTGATTAGTACAGATTTGCTAAAAAGGATATGTTTCTTGTCTGGTGATAACCTGACATTCGAAAGTCCGCCTTCATAATTCGTTAACTGTGTAGCAGCTCCTCCTTTTAAGTTTTTGGTCCATAGCTGCCCTTTATACAAATAGATGACGTCATTGTTGGCGGTTACTTCTACAACAGATTCTCCACCCGGCTCCGTAGTAAAATTTTGCACTGCACCTCCTTTGACAGAGATTGTGTATAGATTTTTCTCCGACTTGTTGTCCTCAAAAGAATAATTGGACACGCCGTATATAACGGTGTTGCCATCCGCACTTAATCCTTCCGCCGATACACGACCTAATTTCCACAAATCCTCCGCATTCATCGGTCTTTTGGACAAATAATTATTGATCTTATCTGTCAATACCGACTTCTCGATATTTTTTTCTGGCACTTTCTGTGCCCTCGCCGATGTACCCATAAGTAATAAAGCAGTTAGTATTGAAACTCTATTCATCATCAAATATTTTTAAAATGCAAGATAAGAAAAAAGGCAAAGGGATTAAAATGTTATCGTACTAGGCCACTTATTGTATTTTTTTTGAATAGTATTTCCATATTAGTATCAAGATGTACGTCACGTACATCTTGATCCCCTCAATTCCTAATTTCATGACTTTATTTCTAATTGGTTCCAGTTCACTTTTGTCGATACACGCATCAATACCGCTAAGATTATGAAAATACCGATTGTGCCTGCTATGAGCGAATAATCTCTTAATTGCATCAGTACGTATATAAAAAGATAAAATAAGCCAAGAATACCCGCAAATAGCAATGCAGTAGTGTTATGCTTGGTAATCATCAGAATAAATGAAGCAATGAGTCCCGTAGTGGCACATGCAGCTATAAAATACGCCATGTTGAATCCCAAATGCTCCGAGATGGCTAGTAGCAAGGAATAGAAAAGAACCATAGCTGCCGCAATTAATATGTATTGGATGATATGAATACGTTGTTTTTTGATTATTTCGGTAAAAAATAAAGAGGCGAAAGTCAGCATAATTACCAAGATACCATATTTTGCCACGCGGTTAGTTTTTTGATAGTTATTGACCTCTGGCAGGAAATTAACTTGCACCATATCCTTATCCGTAGCAATATAATTATTGGCCGTGCCTGAAACTACATTTTCTTCTGAAAAATAATCCATTGTTTCTTCAGAAAGATTGACATCTTGAAATTGATATATTTCACGTTGTCCTACCCAATATGGGGCTAATTTTCGGCCAAAGCTCGGTATGTTCCATACCGCACTGAAAGCAGAGTCTTGCACCTCCCTATGATCCGGCAAATAACCACCATTGAAACTAGGATGTCCCCAACTTCCTTTTATATCCAGTTTATTCTGATTGGCCAAAGGCAAAAAATTGAAAGACTTCGAACCTTTCAGCTCATACGAAATAGCGTAGGAAGCAGTTAAATCTTCTTCCTTGGTCAATTTGAGATCTGCTATAATATTATTGGGAAAAATCTTAAATAGTTGCCCATTTATCTGCACGCCATAATCTTGATTGGCAAAACTGATTTTGGGTGGCACCGATAACCCTTTCACGTCCAATACCCCTAAAATCAATTTAGCCTGAGACCAATTTATTGATTTAGAGTCGACATTGATATTATCCCAATCAATATTGCCAAATCTGCCGTGAATATGCATTTTCGAATTGTACACTACAGACTGATATATTCCACGTTGTAGATATTCGGGGCTTACATTCACTTGGGCATTTGCGATTTCAGGCAATACAAATACCCAATCGTCAACTTGTGTGTGTATGACAAAGTCTTTGCCATTCGCATCTTTTTTGATGGATTCCTCCATGTATTTGTATGGTAATACAAGTATTGGGCTGGAGACCACCTGAGCACTTCCCCATTTGGACGATATATCATGTGTCACGCGCACTTCCCTATTTTTACGCTCGGCGATGAGGTCATTTACTAAGGACAAAGGAATTAAGGTCAATAAAGTCAATATAAAAATTACGACCAACTTTAGCACAAACGAGTTTAATAGGCGGTCATACCAGGATAGCGGGTTGGGTTGGCCTTCCTGCATGTGAGGATTTTGATTATTTGTTTCCATAAAATTAAAATTAAAAGTACTTTGAATTACAAAGTAAATGGGTAAAAAAATTATCCGTACTGTTGTTTGATTAAATTTTCTAATGCGGCCAAATGATTCTCAAAAGACTTTTGGCCTTTTTCCGTTTTACGGTATTTGGTATTTGGTTTACGGTCTACAAATGTCTTCTCAACGGTGATATAACCTTCCTTTTCCAAACTTTTGAGATTCGAAGCTAAATTACCGTCCGTCACATCCAACAATTCCTTCAGCGAATTAAAATCGTAATGTTCGTTTGCGACCAAAATGCTCATGATCTGCAAACGCACACGATTCTCTAATACTTTGTCATATAACGATAAATCTAAACTCACTTTTCGTAACGCTGATGAACGATTAAACCATATATAATGTGTAAAACTCCAAACCCTGCAGCCCAAAAGTAGATGCCATATCCGGGGAAACACAAAGCTAATAATCCTAACACAATATCCAAAACACCCAACCAACGCAATTCTCTGAATGAAAAACTAGAAGCCGCACTCAATGAAAGACCATAAAAAATCAGTAATGTGGAAGCTATCATACCAAAGTTTTGCTGATATACTAAAATCAGGGCCAAGATACCTCCCGTTAGCAAAGGAATTGCCATTGCTTGGAATAAAGCTTTGCTCGTGGGATTCCACATAGACTGTCCAGATTTTTTAGCTTTCTGTTTGGCCATATAATAGCCCGTGCCGATCGACACTATTAATACCGCTAAACCAATAAACACCAAGGCAGGTATCGATTCACTATTTACATAATGATCCCGATAGCCAAATTGACTATTAAATCCATACAACATAATATAGGCTACAACAGCACCTATCAATGCATAGCTACCAATCAAAACCCCCGAAAGTCCACTTATGGACATAAATTTGGAGGATTTTTCCATTAAAGAGCGGATCTGCCCTATCTGATTTATTAAGTCTTTTTGATTCATAAAAGTACTTTGATATCCAAAGTTAAATATAAATCTTAAACATCCAAATATTTTTCATCAAAAGCGGAAAAATTAATAGTCTTGCTGTTAACGATTTACAAGAAAGGACAAAAAATAAATAGATTTTTTTCGCGTCAGGGCTTGACAAGTATACAAAATGATTCTATCTTTGTGTCACAATAAAAAAATCCTAACTGCGGAAGTGGCGTAATTGGTAGCCGCACCAGACTTAGGATCTGGCGCCGCGAGGCGTGGGGGTTCGAGTCCCTTCTTCCGCACTTGATATCCTCCCGAACTAAAATGAATCGGGAGGATTTTTTTTTATAATGCGAAAAATAACGCTTAACAAGTATGAATATTTCACATCAGAAAATCGACGACATCAACGCTAAAATTACCGTTGATTTAGCACCAGAAGATTATAATCCGGCAGTTGACAAAGCGATTAAAGATCAAGCTAAAAAAGCAAAATTACCTGGATTCCGTCCTGGAATGGTTCCAGTAGGTCATATTAGACGTACATTTGGTAAATCCATCCTTTTCGACGAAATCAATCGCGTAGTAAACGAAAAAATTTCCGCATATATCACAGAACAAAAATTGGAAGTATTGGGTCAACCTCTTCCTGTGGAAGAAGATGATGCGAAATACAACTGGGATTTCAAAGATACTTTCAGCTTCAATTACGAGATCGGTTTAGCACCAGAATTCGAAATTCCTTTTGCTGCTGACTCTGAATTCACAGAGTATGATATCAAAGCTGATGCGGCTACTCTTGAGGAGCGTATCAAAAACTTGCGTCGTAGCTATGGCAAGATGACCAACCCTGAAGTATCTGAAGAAGGTGATGTATTATATGCAGAACTGAAACAAGATAAAGAAGAAGGTATTGAGAAAACAACTTCAGTACGTACTGATATCATCGAAGATGCGAAGATTAAAAAATCTTTAGCAGGTCTTAAGAAAGATGACGCCGTAAAAATCGATGTTAAAAAAGCATTCAATGTTGCTGATTTAGCGCGTATCCTTGGTGTAACAGAAGAAGAAGCTGAAAACTTAGATGTTACCAACTTCCAATTGACTGTTAAAAACATCAACCGTCTTGAAGAAGCTGATTTGAACCAAGAATTCTTCGACAAATTATTCGCTGCAAATGAAGTTACGACGGAAGAGCAATTCAATGCGAAAGTAAAAGAAGAAGTTGAAAACTTGTTCAAACAAAATTCAGCACAAAAATTACGTAACGATATGTATACTTTCGGTATGGATAAAGTTGATGTAAAATTCCCTGAAGAATTCTTAAAAAGATGGTTAAAGGCTACAAACCCGAACTTGTCTGCTGAAGAAATCGAAGAAGGTTTTGCTGATTTCTTGAACAACCTGAAATGGACTATCATCGAAAACCGTATCGTAACAGCTAACAATTTGGAAGTGAAATACGATGAGGTTGTTGATTTGGCGAAAGAACGTATCTACGCGCAAATCAAGATGTACAACATCAATGAGGAGCCTACCGAAGAGCAATTAAGTCAATTCGCTATGCAATTGTTGTCAGATAGAGAACAAGCAAACCGATTATTCGAAGAAGTAAAAGCTCTTAAAGTATACGATCACTTAAAAACTACAGTGAAAATTAATACAGAAGCTATCGATTACGATAAATTTCAAGAATTAGAAAAATAATATTTTTATTGATTTTTAGAATGTAAAAGGTTAGCAAAGTATTTTGCTAACCTTTTT
>JBMDWK010000112.1:0-2364 GCA_048595255.1 Sphingobacterium sp.
ATATTCAAAAAATTCCTCAGAAAAACACTTTTTGAGGCATTCTATTTAATAAGAAATATAGTATATAGGTGATTTTTTCAATGGATCTTTGATAAAAACAGGCGTGAATAAAAATGCAAAGAAAAAATATTGAGCTATGTAGGAATGGAAGCTACTTATTAACTATTAATGCTAGATTGATCGCTTGAGTCTGCTTATTTAAGTAAAATTATCCCAACATACGTTTAGCTCCCTATATCCTGATGCCGTTCAAAAATTACTATATTTATTAACGCATTATCAGAAATGCATTCGCATATCGGAAATTACAATCTGCTATTAAATCGTTGTTTTCACAGAAGGGCCGAAAAACATTTTCTTTAGGTTTGGGATATCCTAAATTACACCAGGTGCAGAGTAAAAAGAAAACGGATACTGATTAGTGCATAGGCTTTAGGTGATTGTAGAACTGCTAATTTATGTCGCAAGCGACGTGCAGAAACTACAATGTCATCATAAATTAAAAAGGTCATCTCTTTATGGAGACGACCTTTTCATTTACCAAATCTATTATTTTCATACGTATGAAACGCAAATGTATAAATATTAATGGTATAATTTAATATTATTGATCGTAAAACCAGAATTTTTCAAAAATCTAATTATATTGCGGTGCCAAATATTAAACCATTATCAACCATGACATAATACTTGAACTTAATTTCATATGCATAGTAACTGCTGTGAATATTCTTTTTTCCTATTAAATTTGAAATAACATTAACTCTTTAAGAGCGCCTAAGAATTTTGGTTCAATTGTTTCTTGAAGCGCACTTATTAATAATTAATCCATATGAAAATAGCCGTTGTAGGAACTGGTTATGTAGGTCTGTCAAATGCAATACTTTTGTCCCAGCACAATGAAGTTGTTGCGTTAGATATTGTTCCTGAAAAAGTAAAAATGCTCAATGAAAAAGTTTCCCCGATCGAGGATCCGGAGATTATTGAGTATTTATCCCATAAAGAACTAAACTTTAAAGCTACGCTAGATAAGCATTTAGCTTATGCGGGGGCCGAGTATGTCATCGTTGCGACACCAACAGATTATGACCCTAAAACAAATTATTTTAACACCAGTAGTGTAGAATCTGTGATTGAGGAAGTAAAAGTTTATAACCCTCAGGCAGTAATTATTATTAAATCTACTGTTCCAGTAGGATTTGTAGAATCTATAAAGGAAAAATTGGGTTTTGATAATATTATATTTTCTCCCGAATTTTTACGTGAAGGCAAAGCGCTTTACGATAATTTATATCCTTCGCGGATTATTATTGGAGAAAAAAGTCAGCGAGCTGAGGTTTTTGCTGGTTTATTACAGCAAGGTGCAGTAAAGAAAGATGTTCCCATATTATTTACAAATCCTACAGAAGCAGAGGCTATAAAACTGTTTTCTAACACATATTTAGCGATGCGGGTGGCTTATTTTAATGAGCTAGATAGCTATGCGCAAATATATAATTTGAACAGTAGACAGATTATTGAAGGGGTTGGTTTAGATCCACGTATTGGTAATCATTATAACAATCCTTCCTTTGGTTACGGAGGATACTGCTTGCCCAAGGACACTAAGCAATTGTTAGCCAATTACGATTCAGTTCCTAACAACCTTATTAAAGCTATTGTAGATGCAAATCGTACGCGTAAAGATTTTATTGCTGAATCTATTCTATCCAAAAATCCAAAGAAAGTAGGCGTTTATCGTCTTATTATGAAATCAGGATCTGACAATTTCAGGGCCTCGGCGATGCAAGGCATCATGAAAAGGATTAAGGCCCAAGGTATAGAGGTAGTAGTCTACGAGCCAGTCTTACAAGATGAGTTATTTTATGGGTCTAGAGTTTCACATGATTTAGAAACCATTAAACAAGAGTGCGACATAATAATATCTAACCGTACTGCACCCGAACTTGATGATGTACAACATAAATTATATACACGCGATTTATTTGGTAGCGACTAAATAAAAGATTATTTTGTTAAAATTGCAGAAATAGTCATCCGCAGTGAACAATTTTTCTTTCAACTGTTTAAATAGTGGAAATAATTCGAAGTATATATAATGAGAGTAGTACATGTTATATTAACAGGAGGTGTGGGAAGCAGATTATGGCCTCTATCGCGCAGACAATCCCCTAAACAATATTTAGATTTATTCGCCGGAAAATCTTTATTTGAGATGACCATAGAGCGTAATAGGTTTATAACCGATAATGTCATCATTGTTGGTAATAGAGATAACACACACCTCAGCCATAAGGCAATGGTGAAGTGCGGGTTATCTTATACTAATATTGTGGAAGCGACTCCTCGGAACACTGCAGCGGC
>JBMDWK010000113.1:0-88800 GCA_048595255.1 Sphingobacterium sp.
GGAGGTCGTGCAGATCAAACGCGCTATGATTAAATGTTCGAAGTCACTTGCCATCATGAGTATTGCCGAAAAATTGAACTCCAATCAGAAAATGCGTGTAGCTCCACTCAAAGAAGTTTCCTACCTTGTGACAGATTTGGAGGCAACGGACACGCGCCTTAAAGATTTTGCCAATCACTTAAAGGTAATATAATTCCCCAATGGACGCGCGAGAAGAGGAAATCGATAATTCACTTAAAAAGAAAACAGCAAAAGGATTATTCTTTGGTGGCTTCTCCAATGTTTTACAGCAGATTATTGGGTTTATTTTCGGAATCATTCTCAATAGATATTTTATATCTGAAGAAGATCAAGGTAAAATCGCTGTGATCTTGATTTTCCCTTTAATAGCTTCAGCTTTTCAGGAAAGTGGATTTGTCGTGGGGCTTATCAACAAAAAGAATGTTGGACACAGGGACTATAATGCCGTATTTTGGTGTAGTCTAATGATCAGCACCGTCTTATACCTCTTGCTTTTTATAGCCGCTCCTTATATCGCAAGCTTCTACAACAATCCCGAATTAGTGAGCTTGTATCGTTTTCATTTTCTAAGTCTTTGGTTTGGAAGTTTTAGTATCGCGCACAATGCTTATCTTTTCAAAAATCTGATGGTCATTGAGCGAAGTAAAATAATGTTAGCCGCCCTTATTCTCTCCAATATCATAGGATTAATATTTGCGTATCAAGGTTTTGCCTATTGGAGTTTAGCTATCCAGACTGTGGTATATACGGTTATTTCCAGCTCATTATTTTTCTATTACTCCAAATTTAGACCTACGTTTAATATTGATTTTTCCCCATTAAGGGACATCTACAAATTCAGCAGTAAAATACTGATCACCAACATATTTGTTCATATCAACAACAACATCTATTCTGCTGTATTAGGAAGATTCTACTCCGAAAAAATTATTGGTAATTTAAATCAGGCCTCCAAATGGAATAATATGGGCCAATCTGTCATCACCAACATGATTAACAACGTGATACAGCCCGTGCTGAATCAAATCCAGGATGACCAAGACCGCCATGTCCGTGTATTTCGGAAGATATTAAATTTTACAGCTTTTGTAGCCTTTATTTTGTTATTCGGATTGGCCACGGTAGCCGATGATTTCATCCGCATTACGCTCACTGAAAAATGGATAAAAACAGCGACCTACCTACGCATACTCTGCATAGGGGGAGCTTTTGCCACGATCAATAATGTCTTTTCCAACCTTATTCTTACCAGAGGCAAGTCCAACATTTATATGTTTAATGTGATTTCCTTTGGTGTATTTCAATTTTTGATTTTGATTTTCTGTAAAAATTGGGGTATCGAACCTTCGATGTTAATTATATCAGGTCTGAATATATTATGGATGCTCCTATGGACTGCGATTATCAAAAATTATATTACATATAGCTTTAGAAATATACTGAATGATGTTATTTCCTATGCTTTTATCGCGGGTATTGCATGCTTTGCAGCCTATTTTATGTCAAAAGAAATAGATAATATGTATGTACGCTTTGGCGCCTGTGTGCTTACGAGCGGCATCCTCTATATTGTATTAAATAAAATATTCAAGCCCGAAATCTTAACAGAAATCATCAACTTTGCACAAGGCGCACTTGTCAAGAAAAAATAATGAAGAAAGTACTCACTTTAATTGTATCATACAATTTTGAACCCTGGATACATCGCTGTATCCCGAGCTTACTTGATTCTACATACCCCACGGACATCATGGTGATTGATAATGCAAGTACGGATAATACTGTCATTGTGCTAAAAGAGCACTATCCATCCGTAATAATTCTCGAAAGCAAAGAAAACCTAGGTTTTGGCAAAGCCAACAATATAGGCATGGAGCATGCCATTTCTCATGATTATGATTATGTGTTCCTCGTCAATCAAGATGCTTGGCTAGAAAAAGACTGTATTTCGAACCTACTGCAACATGAGTCTCCACAAGAGGCGATGCTCTCCCCTATGCATTATGATGGGACAGAGCAGCATTTGGATAAAGGATTCGCTGAATACTGTAAACATATTTCTCTAGATAAAGATGTACATCAAGTAGACTTTGTCAATGCTGCATTTTGGTGGATACCTATCGATATTATCAAACGCATAGGCCCTTTCTCCCCTATTTTCTACCATTATGGAGAAGACAAAGATTTTGTAAATAGATTGAAATTCCATCATATTCCAATTTATATCATAAAAAAGGCGAAAGCTTACCACGACAGACAGGACAGAATAGCACCTTCTATTAATTTCAAAGGCGAATTCGTGTATCACTTGACCGAATTTTGTAATATAAACTATTCGTGGTCAGAAGCTTTTTCAAAGGCTATATTAGCTGTCTATAAAAAAGCTGTAAAGCAACTTCTGAAAAGGAATGGGGCGGCGGCATCGAATTATATGCAAATCGCTTCCAATCTTTGGAACAAAATTAGCGAGGTCAAAGCAACAAGACGGAAGAATAAAATACTTGGCTCTTATTTCAACACTTAAAGTATGCGAAATCTAGCTCCTATACTCATATTTACATACAATAGGCCTCAGCACACACGACGTATGTTGCAGGCGCTGGAAAGTGCGGATTTGGCAAAATATTCTGACGTCTTCATTTATTCGGATGGCGCAAAAAACGCTAATTCCATTGAATCTGTCAATAAGGTACGCGCGATCATAGCAGAGCCTTGGCAATTCAAGAATATTAAAATCATCGAAAGGGAACGCAACTTGGGGTTGGCGCAAAACGTGATTTCCGGCGTTACAGAAGTGATTTCCAAGTATGGAAAGGTCATCGTTTTGGAAGATGACCTGCAGATAAGTAAGGTTGGGCTCCGCTATTTTAATGATGCCTTGGATGTATATGAAAAGGAAGAAAAAGTCATGGAAATCAGTGGATATATGTATCCTGTCAAAGATGCTGCGAAGCTACCTGAAACATTCTTCTTTCGTGTAGCCAATAGCTGGGGATGGGCAACATGGGAGCGAGCTTGGAAAAAGTACAATCCCAATATTGATGAGCTAATCGCGGATTTTGACAAGGAAAAAATCAAAAGGTTCAGCATCGACCATACCGAAAATTTTTGGAAACAAGTCAAGGAGTACAAAGCCGGCAAGATTAACTCGTGGGCGATACGCTGGTATTTAACCTTGTTCAACAACAATGGGCTTGCCTTATACCCTCGGCAATCCATGATACAGAATATGGGCACAGATGGCTCCGGAACGCACTCCGATGCCGACACGATGTATCACGTGGAACTAGCAACACAGGCCGTCACTTATTTCCCTCAAGAAATCGAAGAAAATAAAGAAGCATACGAAGCAATTAAGTATTTTTACAAAAATCGAAAAGGATCTCTTCTGGCAAGAGCAATACGCTATGCGAAGAAGCAGTGGAATAAAAAATAAAATCGTGGCATCTCCCAAAATATCCATTATCACCATTGTGTATAACAATGTACGCGACATCGAACATACCATTCTCTCGGTCATCAATCAGACGTACAGCAACATTGAATATATCATAATCGACGGCGCATCGACGGATGGTACATTGGACATCATTCACAATTACCGTGGAAGCATAGATATATTGGTTTCGGAAAAAGATAATGGCATTTACGACGCGATGAACAAAGGTCTCGCAAAGGCGACGGGTGACTATGTTCTTTTCCTTAATTCCGGGGACGAGCTTTTCGACACGAATACCCTACAGACCATTGTCGACAAAGGCAAGCACGCGGATATCATCTACGGCGAAACAAAATTGATCGATGAAAATAGAAATATAATCGGCGACCGCCGACACAAAGCGCCTGAGCAATTTAATTGGAAATCATTCCAATATGGCATGAACGTGTGCCATCAGGCCATCTATGTCAAACGTGAAGTTGCGGAGCCCTACGATTTGCAATACAAGCTGAGTGCAGATGTCGATTGGGTGATACGTGCCGCAAAAAATGCACGAACTACCCAAAATGTACAAGCCTATGTGGCGCGATATTTAGTAGGTGGAATGTCCCAAAAAAGGCATAAACAAAGTCTGCAGGAACGTTATTCTATATTTAAGAAACACTATGGAACCGTCCAGAATTGGATAAATCATGGAATCATTGCTATCCGACTGATCAAACACCGCATTCAACATGGCAAAACTAGAGAATAACGAATTTTTCAATCCCGATATTCTTATCGAACTCGCAAATACCAAAATGCCGTTTGGCAAATACCAAGGTTGGCTCCTTTGCAGATTGCCCGAACCCTACTTGGTGTGGTTTCACAAAAAAGGTTTTCCTGCAGGAAAACTGGGTACGCAACTAGCCACACTCTACGAAATAAAACTCAATGGTTTGGAATATTTATTGACACCACTGATTAAAAAGTAATCTTGCTCATATTTAGTTTTTTTCTTTTTTGTATCTTTGCAACAAATTAATACTTAACATTAAACGCCGTTTGCAGCGGTATCAATGAATATATGGCACAATATCACACCCTGCTGTACTACTGTTACAGCCCTATCGAGAATGCAGAACAGTTTGCTGCGGATCACTTAGAATTTTGTAAATCACTTGGATTAGTTGGACGTATAATCGTGGCCGAAGAAGGACTCAATGGTACGGTTTCCGGCACTGTAGAGGCTTGTAAAGCGTATATGGACGCTATCTATGCCGATGGCAGATTCAATCACACGGAGTTCAAAATTGATGAGGTGGAAGAACCATCATTCATCAAAATGCACTGTAGATATAAACCCGAAATTGTGCATTCCGGATTACGCGACCCTAAAGAAATTGACCCAACGAAAAAAACAGGTAAGCATCTTGAACCCAAAGAATTCATGGAAATGAAGGACCAAGAAGATGTTGTCATTTTGGATGTACGCTCCAATTACGAACATACGGTGGGCCGTTTCAAAAATGCCGTAACCTTGGATATCGAAAATTTCCGCGAGTTCCCGGAAAAAGTTAAAGAATTAGAACACCTGAAAGGCAAAAAAATTCTAACTTACTGTACCGGCGGTATCAAATGTGAAAAAGCATCAGCTTTATTATTAAAAGAAGGTTTTGAGGAAGTATATCAGCTACACGGTGGTATTATCAAATATGGCAAAGAAGCTGGCGGTAAAGACTTTGAAGGCGATTGCTACGTATTTGACAATCGTGTCACTGTGCCTGTGAATACAGTCAACCCTACGGTCATCTCCACTTGTCGCAACTGTGGTACACAGACTAAAAAAATGATCAACTGCGCGAATGCAAAATGTAATGAGCACTTTACGCAATGTGATGAATGCGGATGGAAATTAGACGGCTGTTGTTCTACCGAATGCCAATCTGTACCAGACAAGAGAGAATACGATGGCACAGGCTATTACGTAAAAATCCCTCAACCGGTAAACGTAGAAAAGATCTCAAAAAGAAAACATAAAAACTTCCCTCCAAAGAATAAAGTGGAAGCCGAAGCATAAACGAAAATGCCTAGATCAAGGATCTAGGCATTTTTGATTTAAAAGAATATGTTATTAGTCTAATGGGTTCTCATGAATGTACTTTTCCCAAGCCCAAGCCGAAGCCATCATTTCGTCAATACCCAGTTCTGCTTTCCAGCCCAACTCGGTACTTGATTTATTTACATCACCCCAGACTTGAATAATATCACCATCACGCTTAGGACCAAATTCATACTTCAAAGGCTGTCCGGAAGCCTTCTCAAATGCCTTAATAGCTTCTAGCACCGAATAACCATTGCCAGTACCTACATTAAATACATCATATTTACCATTTGGATTACCTTTTTCCAATAATTTGATCGCCGCTACGTGTGCTTTTGCCAAATCCACCACATGAATATAATCCCGTATACAAGAGCCGTCAGGCGTATCATAATCATTGCCAAAAACGGTCAATTTCTCACGTTTGCCGATAGCTGTCTGAGTAATAAAAGGCAAAAGATTTTGTGGTACACCGTTTGGCAATTCACCAATCAAAGCCGATTTGTGTGCCCCTACCGGATTAAAATAACGTAAAGCTATGATATTATAATTGCCATAAGCACCTGCTGTCTCTTCTAAGATTTCTTCTGCAATCTGCTTCGTATTTCCGTAAGGTGAAGTTGCCTTTTTCACCGGGGCAGACTCCGTCACAGGCAATATATCGGGCTCTCCGTACACTGTACAGCTGGAGGAGAATACAAAGTTAATTTGCTTCTCGCGATAAGCATTCAACAAGTTGATTAAGGAAAAGAAATTGTTATGGTAATATTTCAGAGGATCTGCTACAGACTCGCCTACCGCCTTGGACGCTGCAAAATGAATAATGCCCGTAATATCCGGATTCGCTGCTATGAAAGAAGCCGTTTGCTGTATATCACACAGATCAAACTGATGAAATTCGGGTTTAACACCTATAATTTTCTCAATCTGATCCAAAATTTTAATATTCGAATTGGAAAGGTTGTCCACGATAATCGGGGTATATCCCGCATTATGTAATTCAACAACAGTATGCGAACCAATATATCCTGTGCCTCCTGTTACTAAAATTTTACTCATAATTATTTATATTTCTATTATTATATATCCAATAAGATAAGTCTACCGCATACACTGATGACCGGTATATGGATGGAAGAAAACATCAAGTGTTTTATTTGCACAGTCACTCCGTTCAGAAAAGGTTTAAATATCTTTATCTTTGACGAATATAAGTATTATTTTAAGAATATGCGACTACTTTACAACCTAGGAATATGGCTTTATGGCCTCTTATTGCGGATTATATCGCCGTTTCATCCCAAGGCAAAGCTTTGGACTGAGGGAAGAAAAGACATCCTCAATCGCATAAGTCAAACGGTTGAAAAGGGTCAAAAACATATTTGGTTTCATTTTGCTTCACTAGGCGAATTTGAGCAAGGAAGGTCTGTCCTGGAGCAAATAAAAAAAAGATTTCCACACGAAAAAATAGTAATAACTTTTTTTTCACCATCGGGATATGAGATTCGGAAAAACAGCAATTTAGCGGATTATGTATTTTACCTGCCGGAGGACACCGCATCCAATGCAAGTCAATTTATCGATATTATCAATCCTAAATTTGTCGTATTCACGAAATATGAATATTGGTACCATTATTTTAAAGAACTCAAAAAAAGAGAAATACGGCTATTGATGATTTCCGCTATTTTCAGAGAAGAGCAAATATTTTTTAAACCCTATGGCGGATTCTTTCGTTCGATATTAAAAAATGTCACCTATTTCTTCGCACAGAACATGGATTCCGTGCATATGCTCAAGTGGATTGGTATAACGAATGCGGGATTAGCGGGAGATACGCGTTTTGACAGAGTAGTCGAACTGCCTACTCAGCATCAGCGCATTCTCCAAGTCGTGGATTTTGTCCAAGAAAATAAAGTATTCGTGGCTGGAAGCACCTGGAAACCGGATGAAGAATTGCTACACAAACTATCCATCGCCTACGCGGATTGGAAGTTCATCATCGCTCCTCATGAAATTCACAAAGCCCATATAGCGGAGATAACAAAGTTATTTGGCGAAGAAGTATTGTTGTTCTCACAGTTTGGCTCCTATTCCAGCACAAAAATCCAGCAAAGCAAGATCTTAGTAATTGATAATATTGGTATGCTTTCATCGCTGTATCATTATGCAGATATTGCCTATATAGGTGGTGGCTTTGGCGTAGGTATTCACAATACTTTAGAAGCAGCGACATATGGCAAGCCGGTAATTTTTGGCCCCAAATATGAGAAATTCCAAGAGGCTATAGATCTAGTAACCTTGATGGCTGGATTTTCAATCAGCAATTATGAGGAACTGAAGCTCGTTTTTGACTCCTTACAGGATGAAAAGGTTTTACAAGAGACAGGGGATTCCGCCAAGAAATATGTGCAACAACGAGCTGGAGCTACACAAATCATTATGAAATATCTGGAAACAGAGCGACTATTAAACTAATAATTATGCGCAATTTTATCTTCTTTGTAATTTTCTTTATTCCTACCAATAGCGTATTTGCGCAAGATACTTTGTATTATTTTTATGCAAATAAAGACAGCACATTGGTCGGCGTAAAAAATCAGAAAGGAGAAATTATTATTTCACCTATCAAAACTTACATTTATTATGATAGAGGGACTATTATATCCGAAGAGACCATTGATTTTGAATTTTCGCCCTCACCTTTCGAGGGCGTCAAAAATTCACCAGTAATACCAAATGGGTCGGTCTACAACCGTAAAGGCGAATACTTATACTCGGCACAATTCTATGACAACGCAATGGATTTTTGGAGTGAAGAATTGAGAAGATACGCAGAAAATAATAAGATAGGTTTTGTTAATCGCTCCGGAGAAAAAATTCTTCCGGCACAATGGGATTTTGCCTCTCCTTTCCATTACGGATATGCATCCGTATGTGAAGGAAACTTATCTAGAGTGTATGACGAAAGTGGCGAACATTGGACTATTTCAGGAGATACCGCACAATATTTAATTAATCGAAATGGCGAACGTGTTGATGGATATGCTGAAGCAAAACATCCCAAAGACTATTTTTATAACAACAAATATTACCCCTATCCTTTTGAATATTCACAAGAAGAAAAAGAGATTTTATCGAGTTTTGAAAAAGATATAATTGGCATCTCGTTTCTTTTTGATAGTAATAGTTACAAGTATGCATATTCACCTGTTCAGCTAGAGATTATTGGACGACCTAATAGTTTCAAAAAACATTATGTTATTATAGCATATGACAGTAGACAAAGTCGAATTTATGATGGAGATTTCTTCGTTGATTGGGACAAAAAGGAAAGCTACATCATTGATTATGATCAAAATAAAATCTCTCTAAAAAAAGCTATTCTGGAAAAATTAGAATCTTTTATTGCACTAAAGGATAGGGAGGCTCTTCCTGAAACTCGAAAGTTAGCACAAGAAGAATTGCAAAGATTAAAAAGCCATCCCTAAGGATGGCTTTCGTATTATTAAGAATTGAAAATTGGACAATATCAATAGTAAGTATACCGACGCACGCCAGCCACATGTCTAGCTAAGCGCATCACTTGATGGGTATAGCCATATTCATTGTCATACCACACATACAAAGCCACATTCTTACCATCTGGCGCCACGATGGTGGCCGGAGCATCGAATACAGCTGCAGCGGTAGTTCCCACAATATCCGAAGATACCAGCTCTTCATTATTTGAATATTTGATTTGCTCAATCAATCGACCATCTAATGAAGCCTCACGCACCAGATTATTGATTGCGGCAAGTGTAGTTTTTTTCTTCAGCTGTAAGTTTAAGATTGCCAATGATCCATTAGCCACGGGCACACGGATAGCATTGGAAGTCAATTTACCCGAGAGTTCAGGCAACACTTTAGAAACTGCAGTTCCTGCTCCCGTTTCTGTAATGACCATATTCAACGCTGCTGCACGACCTCTACGCGATTTCTTGTGCATATTGTCAACCAGATTTTGGTCATTCGTATAAGAGTGTATAGTTTCAATATGTCCTTGAGATACGCCGATACCATTATGTATCACGTCAAGAATTGGAGAAATAGCATTAGTCGTACAAGAGGCAGCCGAGAAAATAGTATGATTGTCTGTATCAATCATTTCGGTATTCACCCCATAGACAATATTGGATACCCCTTTTCCTGGTGCGGTAAGTAATACCTGACTAGCTCCGTTGGACAACAAATGGCGAGACAATTCTTTATCATCTCTAAATGCTCCCGTATTGTCAATGACCAAAGCATTATTAATATTATACTTCGTATAATCGATTGCTTCCGGTTCTTTGGCCGAAATGATATAGACTGTAGCCCCATTGATAATCAAAGCACCCTTTTCTGCATCAATATCCACTGTACCTTCAAATTCGCCGTGAATGGAATCATTCTGAAGCAGCATAGCCCGTTTCTGCAACGTTTTCTGATCAATCTGATCGCGTGTCACGATCGCGCGCAACCGAAGCTGATGCCCGGCCCCAGCTTTAGTGATCAACTCACGAGCGAGTAATCGACCTATACGACCAAAACCGTATAATACCACATCGCGTGGCTCAAAAGATTTGTGTTCCTTTGCCGAGATAAGCTCCTTCTTAATGAAATACAACAACTGGTCGTCATCAATATCTTGCTCACGGATTTTCAGTGCGAGCTTGCCGATATCTATACGCGAAGGAGCAAGTTTTAGATTTTGAATCTTCTCTGCAACCTGAAGGGTTGCAAAAATACTGATAGGTGTCTCCGAAAGAGCCTTCGATTCTTCATGTAAGTTCAATATTTTACTTACACGGCGATCCACTAATTGATTCCTGAAAAAGATGAGTTCAATGGTATGGTTGAACCATAAGTCGCTGACAATTTTTATCAGTTTAACAGCGGCATTTTGCTTGTGCTTATAACTTTTGATTTCAGCCTCAAAAGTCGATTGTTGTACCATAATTTGTTTAATAGTTATCTGCCACAAAATTATAGATTATAGCAATCGAAAATGCTTATTTATGAATTTTTAATAAATTTTCATGAATTACACTATCACTTTTTATCAAAAACACAAAAACAATAGGTCATAATTTTAAAATTAACAAATTTATTGTTTTGCACATGCTCATTTTCGCCAATGATTTTCAAAAGTTAGCAACCAAAAAAATCGCTTTTAGTCACTAATCTGCCAGCGCAAACAGTTCGGAGGCAATATGGTCAGCCATCAGCTTTCCTTTGATCGTCGTTCGGAGCTTCCCCTCTGGGGTATATTCCAACCCATGTACATCGATAAACCGTTGACTTTCACGCAGAATGTGCTGCTTATAGTCGTAGCCAAACTCCTGCTCTACTTTTTGCAGATCCAAACCCCACATCGTACGTAATGCAGTCATGACATACTCATTGAATTGATCCTCCTGAGTAAGGTTCTCTATTTCCTGAAATTCGCTATTGTCTGCCAAAGCCGCAATATATTTTGCATTATTCGCTACATTCCAAGATCGGCTTGTGCCATTAAATGAATGTGCTGAAGGCCCAATGCCGAGATAATGCGTGCCCTTCCAATAATTGGTATTATGCTTCGCATACATACCCTGCTTCGCAAAATTGGAAATTTCATAGTGCTCAAAACCGTTATCTGTTAGCGTTTCAATAAGCATCATCATTTGCTCGGCACTTTGTGCATCACTCATAGCCGGAGTCTTACCTTCTTTGACAAAATGTGCCAGCGCCGTCCTCTTTTCAACGGTCATGGAATACGAAGAGATATGCGGAATATCCATCGCAATCAATTTCTGCATATTGGATTTCCACTTTTCATCCGTCAATAGAGGATAGCCATAAATCAAATCACAGGTTATATTTTCAAAACCAGCGTCTTGCACTCTTTTTATAGAAGAATCAGCTTCTCCTGCATTATGGGCCCGATTCATCCATCGTAAATCTTCTTCAAAAAAGGATTGAATTCCTATCGAAAAGCGATTTATAGGTGTATGACGCAATGCTCTTACTTTGTCTGCTGTCAAATCATCCGGATTCGCTTCTAAAGTAATTTCTGCATCGGGAGCTATCTCAAAATGCTTTTCAACTTTACCGATAAGACGCTGAATATCCTCACTATTCAATATAGAAGGTGTACCTCCTCCGAAATAAAGACTGTGCACCTGCTTATCCGCCAAATAATGAGCCCGTTTCACAATCTCCTCCTGCATAGCTGCCAGCATATCCTCCTTATATTTCAATGAGGTGCTAAAGTGAAAATCACAATAATGACAAGCCTGCTTACAGAATGGAATGTGAAAATAAATCATGGGTGCCCGTTTTAATAAAGCAAAGGTAAAAATTAAGCAGAACCATTGATATGTATATTTTGTAATTTCTGTTGACTAAGATTTATTTCTATACTCCAATAATAGCTACAACCATCGAGCACAATTACTCTTTGTTCCTTCCATTCCTCTGAATCATCTTCGTGATGTCCCTTTAACCTGTCAAAGATGCTGTATTTTGCCCAGAGAAAATTCACGTATAGGATTTTGTTACCTCCACTGTCAATATATCCATAATATTGTCTTCTATAATTTTTTAGGTTTTTATGTATAATTGGACAGCCATCCCCTTGATTATAAGCAGGATCGTTTGCGGATTTTATATTTTTTTTGAGAATTGCTTCGGCTTCATTAATTTCTTGTATAGTTGGAGTAAATCTACTAACACCTAAATTACAAAGAAAACAATCGGCATCCTTTGAGAAAATTACACTTTCTATTTTTCCTTTGTTTATCAATTCAACATTTGAATTGAGCGATTCTGTATGATAATATAAGCTATTACATGAACAGCTCAATAATATTATTATTAAGTGAATAATGAAGTTCTTTGGTTTCATTGGATAAATAATTCTGTATACAAAATACACAATAAAATGCTGTTAATTATCCAATTGTAAAATACACACAAAACTCTATGTTTTCTATCTGTTACTTCCAAAGTTCAACTATCTATTTATTAATGTAATTACACAACTGGGTGCCCGCTCAGATGTTACGAGGCATAAGTTAATAGTTTATTAGAAACCTATTTTTAAAAAGATATTTATAGTTAAATTCAACATTAGGATAAATATCACAAACGGTCACTGTGAAAAAACATTTCACCACAGTTAAACCAATTCAAATAGTACCCGTCTAAATACCTGAACTTCGATTATTACCTAATCTTGGCACAATAATTTCTTGGGAAGTATTGCAAAAGATTATTAATAACTAGCTGTTGGATTAACAAGTTTAGAAAAATATAATATACAAATCACTTTATAAACAAACACATAATTTATGAGACAAATTATACTTTGTGTCGCCATGCTCATTTGTTCTATCTTCATGTATGCACTTATCTCTGCACTCGAAAATAGCGAAGAAAAAGTAAGTCTTACTGGATGGAATAACTATGAAATTAAATAGGTCCACATTTCTGTGGACCTATTTAATTATTGGGCTTCCTTCATATTGTCTCCGTATTCGATATCTGCAAGTCTCTGCGTAGGATCAATCCAAGCTTTTGCGATTTCTTTAGTTACTTTGAATGAATAGGTTGGTTTCGTCCAATACCAATCTGTCAATACTGTACGTTGTATCCCTTTATAAATATCATATCCTTCAGAAGGCTTCTCTCCACGCATTTCACGCAAAGGGATATAGAATAATTCTTTGCTTCCATCTTTATATTCTACCAAAATATCCAAAGGCATAGCTAGATCGGACTTATTCTGGATCTGAATGGTTTGATTAGAAATATCGGTAATCGCATAATCGATTTTACGCGTCGTATTTATAAACAAGTTGAAATACCATTTTAAATTAATTCCGGACACTTCTTCAGCTACACGTTTGAAATCATTAGGCGTAGGATGCTTGAATTTCCATATATCATAGAATTTCAAAAATGTTTTCGCCAAATTTTCTTTTCCGATGATATAGCCTAATTGCTCTACAAGCACAGCACCCTTATTATAAGCTTGATTCGAATAAGCATAATTCGTGTTGTAATAATCAGCTAGCAAGCTCATAGGCTCCTCTTTGCCGGACAATGCCAAGCGATAATATGCTCTATAGGGAACGATAACAGGATTGGTAGGTATAGCGCCTTTTTTCTCAAAAAGTTCGTGCATACCCAGCTCTTCTATGTAAGAAGTAAAACCCTCATCAAACCACTCATCCACAGTTTCATTAATCCCAAACAAATGCTGGTACCAGGAGTGCGCTGCTTCGTGGAAAATAACATTCACAAGACTCTTAAGGTTTCTTCCTCCTGTAACTAAGGTAACTGTCCCGTACTCCATACCCCCGTCACCACCTTGTACGATCGTATACGTTGGCCATGGATAAGCACCGAAACGCGTGCTCGTCAGGTCAAAAAACTCTTTTGCAAAGCCTAGCGCTTGTTTCCAATTGGACACCACCTCTGCACTAGTCGGTAAATAAACGATGTATAGTTTTACTCCTGCATTCGTAGTGGTAGAGTCAACCACAAATTTAGGGTCTGCTCCCCATGCGAAGTCGTGAATATTGTTTGCTTTGAAACGCCATGAAGCTTTATTCTTTTTCGCTTTGACTTTGGCATTAGATACATATCCTTTTACTTCTGTCGGATTTTGCAAAACGCCAGACGCACCCAACACATAATCTTTATTGATGTGAATCGTAACATCAAAGTCGCCGAAAGGCGCAATAAACTCACGGCCTACGTACTCATCTAGATGCCATCCAAATTCATCAAAATGTGCCATTTTGGGATACCATTGCGTCATCGACAGGGCTACACCTTCTTTAGAATTACGTCCACTGCGGCGTATCTGCTCCGGAACTTGAGCTTGCCATTCCAGTTCGAAAGTCGTCTTGGACCCATCAGCAATAGCTTGAGGCAAATTCACTTCCAAAATGGTGCCGTCTACTTTGAAAGTCGCAGGCATGCCATTCACTTTTATCGAAGAAATTTTTTGATAACCTATTTGATCCGGTGTCAATTTAGAAATGCGGCTTTCTAACACCGGCTTTTCTTTAGTTCCGACATTCTTTACCATACGAGCATCGGGATCGGAGATGGAAGTCAACCGATGATCCATCATGCTTCCCGGTTGGAATGCATTGAAATAAAGGTGGAAATAAACCTTAGACAGAGATTGTCCGGAGTTATTACCATAGACTAAAGTCATAGACCCATCATACTGAAAGTCTTTCTCATTGACATCAATGTCCATGGTATACTTAACGTCTTGTTGCCAATAACCTTTACGCTGTCCAAACACCATCGAGGACAAGGCCATACAAAGTAGAAGTGCAAAATATTTCATATCGAAGTAATTGATTGAAAATAAAATTAGGGATTAATCCCGCAGAAGAGATTCATCCCTATTATATTGTTACAAAATAAAGATATTTTGGTTAAATATCTTCCTTACTCGGCATTAAATAATACTTTTCTTGAAATTTGAATTGCGGAGTCATCCAATACAAAAGCACAATCCGCGAATAACGATAGTTGAAAGGTGCCATCAGAATCGCAATGACAATAGCTACTGTAAGGTATAACCATGGTGATTCCAGATTGCCTGTCAAAATATAAGTAGCCACACTTGCCGTCACTAATTGTGCTACGACAAAGGCGTAACTCACATACATAGCCACATAAAAATAGCCCGGTTCCTTCTCAAATTTGAGCCCGCAATGTGGACAATTTTCACGCATCTTTTTCGATTTGAAACTTAACAAGGGCGCACTAAACATTTCCCCCTTACGGCATCTTGGACATTTGCCCTCTACTGCACTTTTCCATTCACTCGGTATCGTATATTGTGTAGACATATTAATAGATATAATTTTTTTTATTATTGATGACGACGGAACTCCTCTGGTGTCACGCCCACTACTTTCTTAAAAAACTTGGTAAAGTACGAATTATCATTAAAATTCAGTTCATAAGCAATCTCAGCGACCGAATAATCCCTAATAATAAGCAAACGCTTGGCCTCTAAGATGACTCGGTCACGTATAAGTTCGCCCGCAGACTGCCCAAGTAGCTCCTTACACAACGCATTCAGGTGATTTGGCGTGATATACAGCAACGCGGCATACGCCCTCGGCAGGCGCATAGTCTTAAAGTTTGCTTCGATGAGATTTAAGAAATTACGCAATAAGGTATGATTGTAAGAATTCGACTCGGCCGTAAAGCTTGGTGTGCGTCGCAGATTCAAGAGATTGAAAAGATAAAATAGCGACGATGTCACGTAATCAATACCCTGACTGTTGCTAAGTAATCTCTCCAAAATTTCCCTTACCAATTCACGATCAGCTTCCTCGACAACAAAAACACCATCACGCACCAGTCCCGAAAAAAAACTCAAAGAGGAAAGATAATCGGTCCGTATCAAAGTATTTTTGAAAAGATCCTTGTGAAAATTAACTACATACCCTTTCATCTCACCTTCGAAGTCCCATATATGTATCTGACCCGGCGACATAAAATAAATCTGCCAAGGCTTAACCTCGAAGCGCTCAAAATCTATGCTGTGGTTTCCTCCACCGGCAGTAAAAAGTACAAAATGGTAAAAATTATGTCGATGAGGAAACACCAAGTTGGCATTGCGCTGTAGATAGGTCTCCAGACCCTCAATCATGATCTGCTCATTCCGCTTATCGGAAACACTACATTGCTCTATAACAGGAACCTTTGCCATTACAATGCAAAGATACAGTGATTTTACCACTCCTAGTGGTAGTATTAAGTCTTTTAATGGTACTTTTTACAGATAAGTAAATATTACCACAATTCACTTTTACCAATAACAAGTCTGCCTATTTCTTACTATCTTAGTTGCATGTCATTACACAAAGATCCAGAACTCAAAGAAGCCGTACTGCAACTTCCTCCCAAAGAGAAAGACAAGCTCCTTGTACGCCTCATTAGCAAGGACAAAATGTTGATGAAACAACTCCACTATCAGCTGCTAGAGAATGAAGACGACTTAGGCGATCGCATAGTAGCCCTGCGTCAGAAACTCCAGGACCTCCTAGAGCCCTCACATTCAGGAATAAAAAATGTAGCCATGTATTCCAACTACAGATCTCTGACTTCCCTCCTTCGCCAAGCCAGCGGGATGATCACCGAGCATGAAAAGATAACTAAAGACAAATTTAGTGAAGTGGAATTTCGGTTGCTGATACTTGCACTGGCCTTTGAGTATTACCCAATACTATTCCAAAAAAGCTATGTGTCTATTTCGGACAAATTACACCGATACGTCGCGACGCGCATACAGTCCACACGCAACAAGTACGACAAACTGCACGAGGACTTGCAGTTTGACCTGAGCGATCTCTTCGACAAGGTAGAAACCTTCGCCAGTGAACACCCTCAGTTAGCATAGCCTTCTGGGTTAGTTTATTCCACACACCTCATATAGAGCATCCCTAGCATCGGTGGATTTTTTTTGAAGAATTTTGCCGAGTAGAGTCCGCTATTTACCGAATTTCAGCGCCATTTTGTCGAAAGCTTATTCTGTCGCCTTTATTTTCGATATACCTTTGTCATAACAAAACACAAGAAATTAAAAATCAAAAAGTTATGAAAAGAAATATCAAAACCATCGCAGTATTATTCATCGCATTAGTAGCAACAGTTTTTTATGCTCATGCAGATATCAAACCGTACAAAGAATTAGATAGCAAAGAAGTTATTATGAACTACGTAGGCGCTTCCTTGTTAGGACATTCGGATTACACCAAGTATATGTTTGCGGACGATTTTACGTATTCAAATGCAGCCAACAATGATTCTCACGGGAAAAAAGAATATTTAAAATACCTTAAAAATGTAAAATCATTGAAATTAGATTGTACGCAACAATTGGAAATCATTGATCAATTGGGTAACACGGCCATCGGAAAAGTAACCATGGACTTCGGCCGTTTTTCAAGAGTAGATTATATCACTTTAATTCAATCTGAAGAAGGCTGGAAAATCAGCAAAGTAGTAACGACATATCCTTAAATTCATAGATAGATTTATGTTTAGTAAGTAAAGCCTGCGGTAGCGGGCTTTTTTTTATATAAAACATGTTCTATCCAAAGAGATAATGCAGTGAGGCTCTCTTAGATTTTTACTAACTTTGGGGAAAACATTGGGACTTAAGTGAATATTCAAGAAATCTTAGCACATTACGGACAGACAACGCAGGTAACTTCACTTGTAAAAGCAATTCAATCTAAAAATCCTAAAATCCAACTCAAAGGGCTTATTGGATCATCGGATGCCATGGTAGCGGCTTCGGCTTATCAGCTGCAGGTGCGCCCTTACGTGTTTATTTTACCTACACACGAAGATGCTTCTTATTTTTTGAGCGATTTAGAGAGCTTGTTTGATAAGCAGATTTTGTTTTTTCCGTCTTCATACCGGAAGTCTTTTGATTTTACGCAATTGGATAGTGCCCATGTGTTGCAGCGTGCTGAAACATTAAGTTCGCTGAATCATACCTCGGAGCTGCCCAAAATCGTAGTTACTTACCCCGAAGCCATCGCCGAAAAAGTCATCAACCGTACTGATTTAGAAAAAAACACCTTAGCAATCACACAGAATACAAAACTGAGCATTGATTTTATCAATGAATTCCTCTACGAGTACGATTTCGAAAGAGTAGATTTTGTCTATGAGCCAGGACAGTTTGCGATACGGGGTGGCATAGTGGATATATTTTCATTTTCCAATGATTTGCCTTATCGCATAGAATTCTTTGGTGATGAGATCGAAAGCATCCGTACGTTTGACATCGAGAGTCAGCTTTCGGTGAATAAGATACATACGGTGACGATTGTGCCCAATGTACAGGCCAAGTTTTTAGCAAGTAATCATATTTCCCTGCTGGAATATGTCGACCGAGACACAGTAGTATGGATTAAGGATGTGCAATTCACTTTGGATATCATCCAAGAGGGTTACAAAAAAGCTTCACAGCTCTGGAAAGCCTTATCCGAAGCAGACCTTAAAGCCAATCCGGATTTAGTCGATCCGCGGTTTACGTTTACGGATGATAAGAACTTCGGCTCGATGTTGTTCGACTTTCCGAATGTAGAGTTTGGGAAGCAATTCTTCTTTAAGGCGGATGAGGTCATCAGCTTTGACACCCATCCTCAGCCTTCATTCAATAAGGATTTCAACTTATTGATTCACAATTTCAAGGACAACGAAAGCAAAAAGATACAGAATCTAATATTTTCGGATTCAACAAAGCAGGTGGAGCGTATTTACGCCATTTTGGACGACATCGACAAGTCCGTGACCTTTACGCCGGTATACAAAGCTCTACGTGAAGGCTTCCGGGATGATAGCATCAAAGTAGCCTGTTATACCGACCACCAAATTTTTGACCGTTACTATAAATACAAGCGCATAAAAGCCTATGAGCGCTCGCAAGCTATCACATTGAAGGAACTGCGCGACCTCAAGCCTGGCGATTACATCACACACATTGACCACGGCGTGGGTAAATACGCCGGTCTAGAAAAGGTTGATGTCAACGGCAAGACACAAGAGATGATTCGTCTGATTTATGCAGACAATGACCTTTTGTATGTCAATATTAACTCCCTAAACCGTATTTCCAAATATTCAGGTAAGGAAGGAACCGTGCCGAAAATGAATAAATTGGGTACGGATACTTGGGACAAACTGAAGAAAACAACCAAGAAAAAGGTTAAAGATATTGCGCGCGACTTAATTAAACTTTATGCCGTGCGTAAAGCCCAAACAGGTAATGCCTTTAGTCCAGACTCCTACTTACAAAAAGAACTTGAAGCTTCCTTCATCTACGAAGACACGCCGGATCAAGAAAAAGCTACGGCTGACGTGAAGCGTGACATGGAATCACCGCATCCGATGGATAGATTGGTCTGTGGGGATGTAGGATTTGGCAAGACCGAAGTAGCGATCCGTGCAGCTTTCAAAGCTGTAGCAGATAGCAAGCAGGTGGCTGTATTGGTGCCTACTACCATTTTGGCCTTACAACACTTTCGCACCTTCTCGGAGCGCTTAAAAGGCCTGCCTGCAAACATTGATTACATCAACCGCTTTAAGTCGACCAAGCAAATCAAGGAGACCCTACAGAAGCTTGCCGAAGGAAAAGTGGATATCATTATTGGTACCCATCGGTTGGTGAGTAAAGATGTGAAATTCAAAGATCTTGGATTGATGATAATTGATGAGGAACAAAAGTTTGGTGTTTCAGTCAAAGAGAAACTTAAAGTGATGCGCGCGAATGTAGATTCGTTGACATTGACCGCAACACCTATTCCACGTACGCTCCACTTCTCGCTGATGGGAGCACGTGATCTAAGCATTATTTCTACACCTCCTCCGAATAGACAACCCGTGCAGACCGAATTGCACGTGTTCAATGAGACGCTAATTCAAGAAGCCGTTTCTTACGAGATTGACAGAGGTGGCCAGGTGTTCTTTATTCACAATCGTGTGGCGGATTTGAAACAGCTGGGCGCGATGATACAAAAGCTAGTGCCTGGCGCGCGCGTAGGTGTAGCCCACGGTCAGTTGGAAGGTGATGACTTGGAAGATGTGATGTTGAAATTTATCAACCACGAATTTGATGTTCTCGTTGCTACGACTATTATCGAGGCAGGATTGGATATACCAAATGCCAATACGATTATCATCAACCACGCACATATGTTTGGATTGAGTGATTTGCACCAGATGCGCGGTCGCGTAGGGCGTTCGAATAAAAAGGCGTTTTGTTATTTGTTGAGTCCGCCGATGTCTACACTGACTCCAGAAGCGTACAAACGTCTTTCGGCGATCGAGGAATTCTCGGAGCTAGGTTCGGGCTTTAATGTCGCGATGCGTGATTTGGATATTCGAGGCTCGGGCAACCTGCTGGGTGCCGAGCAGTCGGGATTTATCGCGGAGATTGGTTTTGAAATGTACAACAAGATTTTGGACGAAGCGGTGCAAGAATTGAAAGACGATGAGTTTGGGGATCTATTTGCTGACGAGCAAAACCGTAAGTATGTGTCTTTTACGCAGATTGACACCGATTTGGAAGTGATGATACCGGACGAGTATGTGACGAACATCGGCGAACGCTATAATTTGTATAACGAGATTGCGAAACTGGAGAATGAGCAGCAATTAACGTCCTTTGAGAAGGAATTAGAAGACCGATTTGGTCCTATTCCTGCACCTGTATTTGAGCTATTTAACACATTGCGTTTGCAGTGGTTGGGTAAAGAGATCGGCTTCGAGAAGATTATGTACAAAAAACAGACGCTCAAAGGTTTCTTTGTCAATAATGCTAAGTCCAGCTATTACGAATCCGAACAATTTGGAAAGGTATTGGCATTTGTAGGCGCCAACCCTTCGATTAGCAATTTAAAAGAAGTAAAAGGACAATTACGCTTAGCATTAAGCAATATTACAACGATAGATTATGCTTTGCATTTGTTGAAGCAGATGGTGTAAATAAGCAAATCGTCATTTCGAAAGAAACACCGTGGAGTGAGAAATCTAAACGATTAAAGGGTTATAACTATAAAATAAATTCGTTTTAAAAAACGTTGGCTATGCCCTCCTGCCGGGCTGGCAGTTCCTTTTTTGCGAAAAAAGGAACCAAAAACTCGTCGCTGAAAAATTTTGCACAAAGCAACACACTATAACTACAGATGCAAAATTTTATAAGGCAACTTTTTTCGTAGAAACACGTTAATGCTCTTGTTTTATTTGAAGTATACTTTAATAGAAACAACTTCGTTAATAGCCAAGATTAGAATTAACAAGATTAATATATTTCAAAAACTGCAATGACTGTACATGTTATTTAAACCTCGCCTTAGCGGGTCGTTGTTGCACGAATGGTAAAGCATTGTACTGACACGGTACAGCGAGGCGTTTTTGCATACTTTTTGCAGAAAAAAGCATGAGCCATTGCGGCTTGAGCAAAATAAAAAGATTATAATTCTAATCTACTTGAAAAACAGCATTTGCCATTACTAACTTACCCGAATCCCAGAAATTACGGAATAAGACATTATCTACCAGATAAACAATAGTCCCCGCTCCTACGGATTCTGTACCGAAGACTAAGCCATTTTTAATTTGCTTACTTAGGTGCTGACCAACAAAACCACTCATTAAGGCATTCTCCTTTATATAACCGACATTCCAGCCCGCACCATCCTTATAGTATTGATAGAGCGTTCCGTTTTGGCGCAAGGTATAATATTCTTTATGGCCATACATCAGCGGATGTGTAGCGTCGAAGTCTACTTTGTAAATAGCACCAGCTGTATATTCTTTCAAGGATTCGCGCTCACGATCAGCATAAGGCTTCAAAGGGTCTTCCTTAGCCTTTGCAGTAGTATCCTGCTTTACAGGCTTTAGCTTTACCCAACTTTGCGCGGATAGCTGCGCTACTGCACTTTCAAGTGCAATCACCTTACCTCCTGAACGCAGCCAATTGGCAAAACTTTCCCCCTGCGTCTTATCATTTAAAAAAGGATAACTCCCGCCCGGCATTATAAATACATCTATTTCTGACCATTTGATACGCCCTATATCTTTCGGATGCACCAAAATAATTGGGTATTGCAGTTGCTGATCGAAATAGTGCCACACTTCGCCTACATTCAAAGCGCGTTGACCTTCACCAGCTAGCATGAGGACTTTAGGCGCCTTAATCGTTTTGACATCCGAACTCCCCAAATCCTTGGCTCCTTCGAGGATGCCCGAACTGATGGTATATACCTTGACACTGTGTTTATCCGCTAGTTCTTTTAAAGATTTCTGGATCTCTTGGGTCTTATTTGTAGAAGACATAACCAACAACGAACCGCGCGGAAAATCTTCCCCATTTAATTTGAAGGCATAATCCGAACGCTTCACACCTATTTTCTTTTGTAATAATGATGCTAAAAGTTGAGCCGAGGAAAAACCATCCCATTTAATAGCATAGCCAAAACTATTGCCTATCGTATTATTCACTTTCTCTAACGCATACGGCTTGGTACTGCTTACTTTGGTTTGACTCGCGATGCCCTGAAGGCCGTATACGTAAGGCATAGACCATGCAGTGATATCATAAGTAACGGAGTCCTTTAACTTAGCTTCTGGCTCAAACAGGACGCGCACCAACGCGGCTTTAGGTTGATTGCCCGGAATTACTAAATCTTTAGCCGTGGCCGTATAAGTTGTGGATTTCTTGGTTGAATAATCAAGTCCTTTGAAAGGTCCTTCTGCAGTATAGTATCGGATATTATTTTTGTCCATCAGATCCAATAATGAACGAATGCGTGATTCATGATTGGGTTCATATTTGATAACATAACTTTGAAAGGATGCCAACTCACCGCTATTCGCTTTGGTATAAAATTTTTTAAATTCTTCTACGACTTTGGAGGAGTTTTGTGACACGATTTCCACCAAATTCATACCTGATGCATGGTGTTGTATAGCCCGATCTACCAACGTCAGCGTATCTTTCTGATCGGTGTACACACCCAAGCCAGCAGAACTATTTCCCGCTTTCTCGTACGTCATACCGATAGCCCCAGAATATATCGGGTACGTATCCCCGTAGGATGGATAGAATAAGTCAAAGCGTTCTTTGGTAAAGTACAACCAGCCTTTTTGATCAAAATATTTAGCGTTGTGCTGACCGATGGTCGTTTGAAACTCTCTTTGCCACGGTGTTATCACTTCATGCAACGGTTCAGCTGCAGGTGGGAAATAATAGGGCGCGTTAATACCCATTTCATGGAAGTCAATATGGATATGTGGCAACCAAGCATTGTAGATTTTCATACGTTGCTGACTCTCTACTTGAGTTTGCCATGCCCAGTCGCGATTTAAGTCAAAATAATAATGATTCACACGCCCTCCAGGCCACGGTTCACTATGTTCCCTTGCATATAGATCGGGATGATATTTGGCTCCCAGGATTCCATTTTGCCAATTATTATAACGCTCGGTTCCATCAGGATTCAAACAAGGATCTATGATGACCAAAGTATTTTCTAATTGCTTTTGCGATGCAGAATTCTGCGGATTCACCAGTTGATAAAAGGTCATCATGGAGGACTCCATCGAAGAAGTCTCATTCCCATGCGCATTGTTACTCATCCATATGATGGCAGGCATATCTTGCACGGTTCCACTTACCATTGTCTCTCCGGCAATTTGTAAATTACTTTTCCGAATATCCTCTAGCCTGGAAATATTCTTAGCAGAAGAAACAAAAAACACATACATCGGTCTTCCTTCAAATGACTCGCCATATTGCTCAAACTTCACTTGATCGGGAACCTGAGCCGACACATGCTTGTAGTATTCCAACACTTTCCAATGCGGCGTAATCTTGGTTCCTATTTGATATCCTAAAAATTCTTGGGGAGACTGAAGTTGTGCCATCGCTAGTGAACTTAGGCTGAAGGCAATAATAAAGGCTAGTATTCTTTTCATATTCTAGTTAACAATACTGCAATATAGAAATAAATCTATTTAAATCTTACTTGTAGGCGACTGTTTTGTCACTTGTATTTAATGGATATTTTTTAGCTTTGAGAAAACCTATTAAAAATGAGAAAGACGGAAACGAACTTGATACACATGGGTGAAGAGCACAACCAGACAAAGGCTGTAGTTACTCCCATTTACCAGACTTCTACCTATTTTGCGGATGAAGATTTGGATCAATATATTACGGCAGCGACCACACCTAAGCATCCTGAATTTTATCATCGTCATGGCAACCCTACGAATAGTCAAGTAGCCGCAATCGTAGCCAATCTCGAAAAGACCGAAGATGCCCTCGTACTGGCGACTGGAATGGCTGCAATTAGCACTGCTATACTGGCCATAGTAAAAGCAGGAGATCACATCGTCGCGCAAAACGCACATTACTCCGGCGCTACACTTTTCTTGAAAGATTTTCTATCCGAATACGGCGTTACAGTTACGCATGTGGACCAAACCGACAATCATGCTTTTGCACAAGCGATTCAAGAAAACACCAAACTTATCTATATAGAAACTCCATCTAACCCAAACTTAGATATTACAGATTTAGAATATGTTGGAAAATTGGGTAAGGAAAAGGGAATCATTACGATGGTTGACAATACATTTGCCTCACCAATCAATCAAATTCCAGCCGAATTTGGGATTGACGTCATCGTGCACAGCGCCACGAAATATCTTGGCGGTCATTCCGACCTCACAGCGGGTATAGTCTGTGGGAGCAAAGAATACATTACTAAAGTGTGGAGAAGATCCATTACCCTGGGAGCTAGCTTAAGTCCTTTCGACTCCTGGCTGTTGCTTCGTGGCTTAAAAACCCTAAGCCTACGTGTAAATCAAATTAATGCCAATGCGCTAGCTTTGGCGCAATGGTTGGAAAAAAATCCTGCAATCAAGAAGGTGGCTTATACTGGACTTGAATCCCACCCACAGCATGCATTAGCAGCTAAGCAAATGAAGGGTCATACCGGAATGCTATGCATCGAAGTAGCGGGTAAAGATGAGTCTCAAGAATTTAAAAATGCACAGACTATATTAAGCAACCTTAAAATATTCGCCAATGCGGCAAGTCTTGGAGGTGTAGAATCTTTGGTCGTTCATCCGGCAAGCATGTGGGGCTCGCACCACTCTTCTACACAAAAGAAAGTTTCGGGTATCACGCGAGGGATGTTGCGTATATCAGTAGGTATCGAACATATCGATGATATTATTGCCGATTGGGAACAAGCCATATCCCATATTTAAAAATAAAAAAAGCCTTGAATACATATTCAAGGCTTTTACAATATTCATTTGGATGTCTATTTTAATAGCTCTTCTAATTTAGCTTCCAACGCCTCTCCTCGAAGGTTTGAAGCTACAATCTTACCGTCTTTGTCCAACAAGAAATTTTGCGGTATACTACGTACAGAATACAATGCTGCAGCATCCGATTTCCATCCTTTAAGATCCGACACCTGAGGCCATTGCTCCAATTTATCATCAGCAATAGCTTTTAACCAAGCATCTTTTTTGCCTGGATTATCCAATGAAACCCCCAATATGGTGAATCCTTTGTCTTTATATTTATTAAAAGCGGCTACCAAATTTGGGTTCTCTTGGCGGCATGGTCCACACCATGATGCCCAGAAATCTACTAACACATACTTCCCTCTTAAAGAAGATAAAGCAAGTTGGTTGCCTGCTGTATCTGGCAAAGAAAAATCCGGAGCAATAGCGCCCACGGCTACAGTCTTCAAACTAGAGATTCTTTCTGCCAAAGACTTACCCTTGTCACTGGACTGAAGATCAACTGGGAAAGATTTAAAATACCTTTCGTATTCTAACACATTGTCAGCACCAAGATTTTGATCAAGTATGTTCAGTGAAATATAGTTTTTTGCGGATTTGACATAATCTGCATCTATCGCTTTAAGTTTATCAAAAAGAGGAACAATCTCATCACGAAGACCATTTACAAACTCTTCATCTTCGCGTTGTTCATCTGTAGCAGCATAATACTTCTTATTTACCCCTTCGATAGCATCTTCAGTCTCCTTCTTTAAGGATTTAAGCTTAGCGAATTCATCATTGAGCGTATTACCAGATACCTTAGCTGTTTGCAGCGAAGATCCTTCCATGTTGATAACTCCTTTAGAAAGATAGACAGACCCGACATCCGGATTGTTGAGCTGACGAAGTGGCGATCCATCTTCCGACAGCACTACATAGGCTTCCACAGGATTAGCTACTGTACCGTTTATGGTAAATTGGCCATTCTTGATGGCTGCTGAATCGAGCTTGCGCTGTCCACCGTCAATATACTGTAAGTATACTTTAGCAGGTGCATTGTGTGCAGCGATTTTACCTTTTAATGTAAAATCTTCTTGAGCAAATGTCAGTGCTGGAATACCAGCCAACAATGCAATTAATATATTTTTCATTGAGATAATTTATTTGTTGCTATATATGGTTAAATATACAGCAAATATTTTTGTGTTATTTATAATTTGTCGTGTTTTAACGTCCATTTAACAATACTACCAACGGCCACTAGCGCCGCCACCGCCGAAGCCACCGCCTCCGAAACCGCCAAAGCCACCACCTGATCCGCCGCCGAAGCCACCACCAAAACCGCCGCCTCTGCTCGAGCCGCCACCTCCGCCGCCCATACCATTCAACAGCATCCACCAGAATAAATCATTCGAGCCTTTGCCGTTGATCATACGACCGCCTTTATTGTTACCGCCTCCACCTTTCGATATCAGGGCAAAAATCACAACTATAATAATGATTACCGCGATTCCACTTATCCCACCCTTACCATCATTAAGACGTTGTTTTCGCTCAGCTTTATACTCGCCTTTTGTGTATGAGATAATCGAATTCGTCGCGTTATCCAAGCCTTCATAATAATTTCCCGAACGGAATGAAGGTTTGATGTCATTTTCAATGATTCGATAGGCTATAGCGTCCGGAAGCGCTCCTTCTACACCATATCCGGTTTGTATGGTCACAGCGCGGTCACCGATAGCAGCCAATAGCATGACGCCATTATTATACTTCGCCTGACCCACACCCCATTTTTGAGCTAAGCGGACTGCATAATCCGCTACATCATAGCCATCCGTACTATTGACTAATACGACAGCAATTTGTGTAGAAGTGGTATCATTGAATGCGACTAACTTTTGTTCTAAAGCTGCTTTTTCATTCGGAGACAAAGTATTCGTATAATCCGTCACGATGGTACGCGACACTTCAGGAAGATTCTGCGCATACAGTGAGTTTAACCCACAAACACTAAGTATACAGGTAAAAAAAAGAAGTACGGAAAATTTATTTACTTTAAAAAATGTCATAGGTACAAGTTTAATTACCAAAGTGTATTTCATTAGGCAATTCGTTTACATCGTCTTCTCTACGCGGAAAATAATGATGCAATTGCTCTCCCGCATCGTGAATCCCCGCTACCAATCCACTGGCAAAATCCCCATTTCGAAAATGAACCAACATTTTCTCTTTGGTCTTTTCCCAAAAGTCTGCTTCCACCCTTGAATTAATCCCCGTATCTCCTATTATGGCAAATTGATGATCCTGTACCGCAAGGTATAAAAGCACACCATTACGCAGGCGCGTTTTGTGCATGTTCAAACTCTCAAAGTATTTTGTCGCCTTTTCTATCGCAGTTTTGCCCTCGCCCACCACATTTTCTACGACTACTCGAATTTCTCCTGAAGTCATATTCTCCGCAACACTCACGGCGTCCACTACGCGCTCTTGTTCTTCTTCGTTTAATATTGTCATCGTTGGCAGATATAATTGAAAAAGATGAATATAGTCTACGGATTCGCACCTATATTCATCTTATACAATCGATTAAAGAATATTCTTAAAATGAAACTTCCGGTGCTTTGTCCGAACCAGCTACAGCTTGGAATGTACCTTTCGGCTTGAAACCAAAAATTCCAGCCATGATGTTGTTCGGGAAGCTACGTACCGTAGTATTGTAGTCCTGCACCGCTTCATTGTAGCTTCTGCGTTCTACAGAGATGCGGTTTTCCGTACCTTCCAACTGCGCCTGAAGCTCTTGAAAATTAGAGTTTGCTTTCAAGTCAGGGTATGCTTCCACACTTACTAACAAACGGCCAATAGACTGTGACAAAGCATCTTGCGATTGTTGAAATTTCGCGATAGACTCTTCTGACAAATCATCTGGATTTACCGTAACAGAAGTTGCCTTAGCACGAGCTTCTACTACTGCTGTTAATGTTCCTTGCTCATGCTGAGCGGCACCTTTAACCGTCGAAACCAAGTTAGGGATAAGATCAGCACGGCGTTGGTACGCGTTTTCTACCTGTGCCCATTTTCCTTTAACGTTTTCATCTTTCGTTACCATGGTATTATACCCACAAGAACTCAACGAGAAGGCTGTAAACAAACCAATTAAGGCAAATAATAATCTTTTCATGTGTAATAATTCAATTCTGTTTGTCTAAAAATACAAATAAGTTTTTATTTATTTTATAATCTTAATCAAAGCGGATACCAAATTAAAGGAAATAATTCCTTCAATTTAAATTTTTGTAGCTTTGCATTATGTTTTTGGGATAAATACCCAATAGAATAAATATGCAACAAGAAATCGAATTAGCCATAAGTCCGGATCACATCTACAATGAGGACTTTATCATACAACAAGGCGTCAAAAAACTAAAAATTTCGAGGGATACAGTAAAAGGAATTTATATCCGCAAACGCTCCATAGATGCCCGTAGCAGACAGGTACTTTACCGCATCCGCGTGGTATTCTATATCAATGAGGAGCCTCAAATAGAAATTTTCACATCTGCGCTGAAGCCTGTGGCTAGCGCCAAACCGGTCATCATCATTGGTGCCGGGCCTGCAGGGCTATTTGCGGCCTATCGCTGTATCGAGCGCGGCCTTAAGCCTATTCTACTGGAGCGCGGCAAGGCTGTTCGCGACCGTAGACGCGACTTAGCCAAGATCAACCGCGAAGGGATTGTCAATCCCGAATCCAACTATTGCTATGGCGAAGGTGGTGCCGGCACCTATTCGGATGGTAAACTCTACACCCGCTCCAACAAAAGAGGCGACGTACATAAAGTATTGTCAATTTTCGTAGAAAATGGAGCTGATGAAGACATCTTAATTGACGCACGTCCGCACATCGGCACCAATAAACTTCCTCATATCATCGAAGGCATGCGAAATCGCATCCTTGAGATGGGCGGAGAAGTTCATTTTGACACCAAAGTAATCGACATCATTGAACAGTTTGGTCAAGTGAAGGCGGTGAAAACTGCGGATGGCAAAACCTTGGATGCTGAACACGTGATTGTGGCAACAGGTCACTCTGCAAGAGACATATACGAATTGTTTAGAAATAAAAACTGGCTTTTGGAAGCTAAACCTTTTGCTTTGGGAGTCCGCATCGAACATCCGCAAGAGATTATCGATCAGGCCCAATATCATTGCAGCACGCGTCACGAGAATCTGCCTCCAGCATATTATAGCCTCGTTGAGCAAGTGAATGATCGCGGTGTATTCTCCTTTTGTATGTGTCCAGGAGGTATTATCGCGCCTTGTGCGACGGATTATGATGAAATTGTCGTCAACGGCTGGTCTCCTTCGAAGCGCAATAATCCGCATGCAAATTCGGGCACGGTAATCCAGATCAATCTTGAAGACGTACCTGATGCGGCAACTAACCCATTTGCCTTGCTGGATTTTCAGCGTCAGATAGAACGACAAGCATTTCAATTGGGCGGCGGTAATCTTGTGGCTCCTGCGCAGCGCATGGTGGATTTCGTCGAAAATAGGGTTTCTAGAAATTTACCAGAAAATTCCTACAAGCCGGGAACTAATTCTGTCGATTTAAAAGAGGTGCTACCGGATTTTGTACATCGCGCATTACGCGGTGCCTTACCTATTTTTGGCAAGAAAATGAAAGGTTATTATACGAACGAAGCTATTTTGGTAGGTGTAGAATCCCGCACCTCGTCGCCAGTCCGAATTCCTCGGGATAAAGACACTTTACAACATCCACAAATAAATGGCCTTTATCCTTGTGCGGAAGGCGCTGGATATGCAGGGGGAATCGTATCTGCAGCGATAGATGGTATCAATTGTGTGGACGCGATAAAAATTTAAGTGGTTAAGAATTAAGTGTATTATACTTTTTTAAGACAATTTTTGAAATTTTGTCTTGACAAGAATTAAAAAAGCCTTATTTTTGTATCACAATCGCAAGCGAAAGTAGCTCAGTTGGTAGAGCACAACCTTGCCAAGGTTGGGGTCGCGAGTTCGAATCTCGTCTTTCGCTCAATAAAAAAAGCTTCTCCTTATCGAGAAGCTTTTTTATTTTAGGCTTATGATTGTATTTCATCCACAAAAAGGGTTTAAACGCATAGTACCTATTTTTGGACTCCTCACGCTTTTTCTTATACCCACTGGAATCATGCTATGGAGTAGCGAAGCTGCTGTAATGACCTGGATTCTCGTAGCAGTGATGGCCTATGGTTTTGTTAGTATTGCCTATCTCATCGCCCAGAAAACAACCAAATATTGGATCATTGACAATGAACTGCATTACAAATCTACGTTCCTCAAAGGAACAATCGATATTCAGACCATTCGGAAAATAGAAGTAAACGCGAGCAATTGGCTCAATGGCAAACCAGCCAACAGTAATACAAAGGGAATCATATTGTATTTTGGTCGATATGATGATACCTTTGTCACGCCCGAAGACAACCAGCTATTCGTGAATGAACTCTTGAAAATCAATCCTGCTATTGAGGTGGTATATATTAAATAGCCTGCTCCTGATCTTTACTTGTCCCTAGCTTCATGACTGAAGGGGTCAAAAATGACAATATGCCCACCACGCACATCGCCAAGCCGCCTATAATGAAGGCATTCACCACACCTATCTCATCAGCAATCCAACCTGTAAAAAGCAAACCGATTACACTAGGAATTATCGCAAAACTGAAATACAAAGAAAATACACGACCCAAAAACTCCGGCTTCACCTGCTCCTGAATAATGGTCATGAAGGATGCATTAAAAAAAGAAATCCCTACTCCCCCAAGTGTGGTAATAGCCACATATACCCAAAATAAATCCCCGCTTATCCAGCCTGAAAAAACAAATGTCAAGCCCAGCAGGATATGCATAGCATTGACCAATATCACTTTAGAAACATTTCCTTTCCAAGCACTTAATATCCCACCACCTACGAGCATGCCTACACCCCAAACAATTTCGATAACACTCATCTCCCACTTACCACCTGAAAAATGATCTATGGTCAACAATGGATACATGATTGCGATGGGCATCACAAAGAATGTCGTCAGCATCGCATATATAAATAGCATATACAACCCTTTATTCCTATGAATTTCGCCAAATCCTAAATTCAAATCCTTTAGCACCGAAGAAATACTACCTTCTGCTTTCTCTTGCCGCAATTTGGGAATAGTGACCAAAAGTAAAGATACAATCGCCAAGATAGCTCCTACCACATCCAGGTACAATACTTTAGCAATGGGCATATACGTAATAGCAAGCGCTCCTGCCGCAGGGCCAGCAATCATACTGACAGATTGCAGCATTTGGTTAATTCCCGAAACTTTAAGAAGCTTTTCTTCTGGAACGATTAGTGGAGCGATGGCCTGCATCGCTGGTGTATGGAACGCTTGTCCTAATGAGCGGCATACCAGAAGAAAATAGACAAAGAAAAGATTAGCTTCCCCCTCGACAAATGAAAATGACATTAAAAATGTACAGGCCGCAATAAAGGCATCTGCATAAATCATAACTTTCTTGCGATCCCAACGATCAATATATACGCCGGCAAAAGGACCGATAAGAGCTTGCGGTAACAACCCTGCGATTCCTGCAAAGGCCAACACCTCCGCCGATTTGTAGTGCAGACTTAAGTAGATTATAACCGCAAAATTAACAGCGGAACTACTCAGCAAGGACACAAACTGTCCTATCCAGATATATATGTAAGTTTTGAACCAATCTTCCTTAAACATTCCACAAATTTTGCTCAAATATACCATTGGGATTCAAATAATAAGTACCCCCCCATCCTTTTTCTGGTTTTGCTGTCTTAGGATAAGTCGAATGATCGGTCAAAAACCTTTTTCATCTTCAGGTGAAAAAAATTATATTTACAGATAATCTTAATTTATTAACCATAAAATGAATATTAGAATAATCTTTCTATTTATATGGTGCATTTGCAGCCTACACGCTGCCTACGCACAGGTTTCTTTCACTACGCTCTACACCAAGGACGGAAAAGAAACTAAAAACCCAGAAGAGGCACATTATTATAGAGAAATGTCACTAGCAGAGAATTCGCAAGTTCAGGTGATTGAGAAATACATCGAAAATAATAAGACGAAATTAATAGGAACATTCCCTAGTTTCAAGGATAGGATATTCATTGGACAAAAACTGCAGGCATATGAGGATGGAAAGATCAAGAGTAAGGAAATCTTTAGTCACGATGGCGTTCTAATTGACACTGCTTTATATTATCATTCCAATGGAAAATTGAGGATTGCCTACCAATACCCTTATAAAACAGAGAAAAATGCTACAATAGTCACCGATACGCTAATATTGGCATATAGCGATTCGCTAGGCAATAGAACGCTATTCAACGGCAATGGCTATGCAGAGCTTTTATCTTCCAATAAAACAATCGAGAGAGGCAACTTTGAGAATCATAAAAAAACCGGCAGATGGTCCGGAGAATTTATGAACAGCAAATACACATTTGAAGAGACCTATGACAAAGGAAAACTTATAAATGGGTATAGCAAGGATTCTTTGGACAATGAGATTCCTTATGACAACAGCAACTTTATGACACCTCCTGAATATCCGAATGGGATAAATGCATTAAGGGTATTTATAGCCAATAGTTATCAATATCCTCGCGAGGCTATTAAAAATCGTGTAAAAGGAACGGTAAAAGTATCTTTCATAATTAATCAAGAAGGACAGATGGTGGATATGAAAGTCGAGGAAGACTTAGGATATGGTACGGGTGCAGAAGCATTGAGAGTCTTAAAAAGAGCTAAAAAATGGACGCCCGCTATTATGCGTGGTGTCCCCGTGCGAGTGGTGTATAGTTTACCGATCCGACTAGACTTGACATCATTAAGATAATAACAGACATACTAAAAAGCGTCTAAGAATTACATCCTAGACGCTTTTAAAAATATAAAACTACACTACTAATTATTTTCTATCTAAGCCTTTAGCGACTAAATCTTCCACATACGATCTAACGGCTTCATTGTTGAAACGCGAAGTCACATCAAAAGCAAAAGCGTGCACTAATAAAATACGTGCAGACTCCTCGCCGATACCTCTTGCTCTGAGGTAGAATAAAGCATCATCATCAAATTGTCCCATTGTACACCCGTGCGAACATTTTACATCGTCAGCAAAGATTTCCAATTGTGGCTTGGTATAAACGGTTGCTTTATCCCCAATCAACATATTGTTATTTTGTTGGAAAGCATTAGTCTTTTGTGCATCCTCACGCACGAAAATCTTACCGTTGAAAACAGCAGTTGATTCGTCTTGCGGAATATTTTTGTACCATTCGTAAGACTCACAGTGTGGTTTTAAGTGATCTACCACCGTATGGTTATCTACCAATTGTTTATCAGCTAACAAGTTGATACCGTATAAATGTGATTCTACATTCTCCGCATCCAGACGAACATTGATATTATTACGTACAAAAGTCGCCCCCGGGAAAGTACAGTTGTAATTATTGAACAAGCTATATTTCGCTTGATAAACCTCTGTATGGTTGATATAGTTACTTACCGCATCCGCAACTTGAAGATAATAGTGTTGAACTTTTGCGTTCTCATCCAATACGATTTCAGTTACTTTATTGTGTAAGTTTTTCGCTGTATTATCTAATGTAATGAAAGACTCCACAATTTCCACTTCTGCATTCGCTTCTACGACGAATAAGTTTCTTGTTTGCGAGAAAAACTCTTCACCACCTGTTGCTACGTGAACGATATGCAAAGGTTTTGAAACCACTTTATTTTTACCTACTGATAAGTAAATACCAGAAGTATAAAGAGCAGTATTTAACGCTACTAAAGAGTTATCTGTTTTGTCTGCGTATTGCGCGAAGTGCTTTTGGAAATTCGCTTCTTCGACAGCTTCCTCGATTGGTTTTACCGTGATACCAACTTCATCTTCTAATGAAGAGAAAGCTAATACATATTGACCATTAATCAATACGATACGGTGTGCATCCAATGCTGGAATATCCGCTTTGCTCAAATCCAAATTTGCAACATCCACATCTTCGTTTAACAAGTAAGTCTTGTTTACCAGAGAATGAATGTTAGTATATTTCCATTCCTCATTCTTAACAGTTGGAAAACCTTCTTTCTCAAATTTAGCGAAAGCCTCTTGACGGATAGCTTTCAAAAATGAAGGTTCGCTTGTCGCTTCTAGCTCTTGAAAAGTAGAAGTTAACTGTTCGAATAAAGAGTTTGCTATTGTTGTACTCATGTTATTTGTTATCAATCCGCTCATGACCATAAATTTTTATCGGTGACCGATTAGATTAGGCATTTTGCGCATCTAAGTCTTTTAACCAATCGTAACCTTTTTCTTCTAATTCTAATGCCAATTCTTTTGGACCTGTCTTTACAATGCGACCATTGTGCAATACGTGAACAAAATCAGGTACGATATAATCTAATAAACGTTGGTAGTGCGTGATTACCACGAAAGCATTACCTTCTGAACGCAATTGATTCACACCATTTGCCACGATACGTAAAGCATCGATATCCAGACCTGAATCCGTTTCGTCTAGGATAGCCAATTTTGGATTCAACATCGCCAATTGGAAGATTTCGTTACGTTTTTTCTCACCACCAGAGAAACCTTCGTTCAATGAACGGTTAGCCAAATTAGCAGAGAATTCCACTAATTTTTGCTTCTCTTTTACCATCGCTAAGAATTCTTTAGCTTCCATCGGAGGAAGACCTTTATATTCACGGATATCGTTAACAGCCGTTTTCAAGAAATTGATGTTTGATACTCCTGGGATTTCAACCGGGTATTGGAAAGCCAAGAACAAACCTTCACGTGCACGATCTTCTGGAGATAAATCCAATAAATCCACACCGTCCAATGTCGCTTCACCGCCTGTCACTTCATAAGAGTCACGTCCTGCTAACACGTTTCCTAATGTACTTTTACCTGCACCATTAGGTCCCATGATCGCATGAACCTCTCCTGCCTTAACTTCTAAATTTAATCCTTTTAATATTTGTTTGTCTTCAACAGACGCTTGCAAATTCTTTATTGATAACATTGCTTTATAATTTGTTAATTTGGAAATTAGATAATTTGAAAATGCTTTTCCATTTACCCAACTCTCAAATTTCTCATTTACTTTTTGTTGTTATTATTATCTTATTTACTATCCGTTCTATGTGCTCTATTCTCTGTTCGAGATAAATCGTACTTGGATAATTCTCCGACAACTTACATAGTGCCAACCAGTATTTTGTATCTTCTATTTCTTTGGCTGCAATTTTAAATTTGTGAACAAAATCAGCTTTACTTTCTGCATTCTGAGCTTCCCTAATGTTGGCTCCTATAGAAGTTCCTGATTTCAAGAGTTGGTTACCTAATACAAATTTTCTTAGATTCTCTAACTCCTCACAATATTTGATAATTTCAAGAGCAAACTCAAAGGACAACGTCACGATGATATTTTCTTGCTCTTTCATTTCCAAATTACCCCATTCTCAAATTACTACCCTACTGATCCTTCTAACGAGATTGCTAATAATTTCTGCGCTTCAACCGCAAATTCCATTGGCAACTGATTAAGCACTTCTTTTGCGTATCCGTTTACGATAAGTCCTACTGCTTTCTCCGAATCGATACCACGTTGATTTAAGTAAAACACTTGATCTTCGCCGATTTTTGAAGTCGTCGCTTCGTGCTCTAGTTTCGCCGATTTATTTTTGTTCTCGATATATGGGAAGGTGTGCGCGCCACAGCGATCACCAATCAATAACGAGTCACATTGTGTGAAGTTACGTGCATTATCCGCATTCGGACCAATTTTCACCAAACCTCTATACGAGTTATGGCTTTTACCCGCAGAAATACCTTTAGAAACAATCTTCGATTTGGTGTTTTTACCAAGGTGAATCATTTTCGTTCCTGTATCCGCAACTTGCATATTTCGCGTCATCGCTACAGAATAGAATTCACCAACAGAGTTATCTCCTTTTAAGATGACACCTGGATATTTCCATGTGATCGCCGACCCCGTTTCTACCTGTGTCCAAGAAATTTTGGAATTATCACCTTTGCAGATACCGCGTTTTGTTACGAAATTGAAAATACCACCTTTACCGTCTTTATCACCAGGATACCAGTTTTGTACTGTAGAGTATTTGATTTCGGCATCTTTCATCGCCACCAATTCCACGACTGCTGCATGCAATTGATTCTCATCACGCATCGGTGCAGTACACCCCTCTAAGTAGGAAACGTAAGAACCTTCGTCCGCAACAATCAGTGTACGTTCAAATTGACCAGTATTTTGCGCATTGATACGAAAATATGTAGACAATTCCATTGGACAGTGTACGCCTTTCGGAATATACACAAACGAACCATCTGAGAAAACAGCGGAATTTAATGCCGCGTAAATATTGTCAGTTTGAGGTACTACAGTACCTAAATATTCTTTTACCAACTCCGGATGCTCTTGCACCGCTTCACCGAAAGAACAGAAGATTACACCCTTTTCTTTCAATTTCTCACGGAATGTAGTTTTCACCGATACAGAGTCAAACACTGCATCAACAGCAACTACTCCAGCTAAGATTTTTTGTTCATCCAGCGGAATACCTAATTTCTCAAATGTCGCCAACAACTCAGGATCCACCTCATCCATGCTTTCCAACTGCTTTTTGGCTTTGGGAGCAGCATAGTACGACAACTCTTGAAAATCCACTTCAGGATTTTCAAAATTCTGCCACTTCGGCATTTCCATAGAAAGGAAGTGACGGAAAGCTTTTAACCTCCATTCCAACAACCATTCTGGTTCATTTTTCTTAGATGATATTAGGCGAATTGTGTCTTCGTTCAATCCTTTGGGAGCAATATCCATCTCAATATCAGTCGTAAAACCGTATTTATATTCTTCTTGCTCCAGCTCTTTCAGTAATTCGTCGTCTTTGGTACTCATATTTATGCTTCCCCTTTTACTAGTCAAACCTTTATATTTGACCTTTTTGGGACTACAAAGTTACGATATAAATACCAATAAAATAGCATATTTTGGTCCTTCAAGGCGATAAAAGGGCTAATTTTGTGACAAAAGTCACTTATTTGTTTGTTTAGGACGATTTTGTGAATTTTTTTTTACAAAATTATGATTAGCGATAATCAATAGTTATAACTACAGCTTAATTAAATAAATTTTATCTATCACTGAATTAGGCTTCAAAAACCCTCTTCTATGTCGTATAGACTTCGAAAGGCTCAATGTCATGAAAATACATATTCCATCTTTGCTGACATTGTATTATTCCCCTAAAAGACATGCTATTTACAGTATATTTTTTTATATTTACAGCTCGAAGAAAGATGTACTATGTCCTATCAACTCGACAAACTTGATCTAAAAATTTTGCGCCTCTTACAAGAAAATGGTCGTATCACCAATTTGCAGTTGGCAACCAACATTGGCTTATCGCCTGCGCCAACGCTTGAGCGTGTTCGCAAACTTGAAAATTCGGGTTTCATCAAAAGCTATCATGCCTTTGTGGATGAAGAGAAATTAGGGTTAGGTATCAAATCTTTTATTCAAATTTCACTAGATTTCCACACGCACAACGCCATTCCTGAATTTGTTGAAGCTGTCAAAGCTATACCAGAAGTAACAGAATGTCATCATGTGACGGGCAACTGTGACTTTATACTAAAAGTCTACGTTAAAGACATAAAGGCTTACGAAGCGGTCATTATGGAAAAAATTTCCAAAATCCCGTTCGTAAAAACTTTCCAGACGATGATGATCATGTCAACCTCTAAAAAAGAACCAATAGTACCGTTAGAATACTAATGAATAACGATTATCAAGATTTTGCAATAATCTTAACATGGCCGGATGCTACGATTCGCGGTGATGAAAAATGGATGATGTTTTTCAAGAAAATCGGTATTGTCAAAAATCTAAACTTCAAAGTTGGCCATACAGGGGTAGTCATCATCGACCACCAGACTGGCGACATGTTGTTTTATGATTTTGGGCGCTATATTACGCCGCGTGGTTATGGTCGCGCACGTTCCAAATTCTCTGATCCACTGCTTGACATACAGCTTAAAGCTGAAATTCAAGACAACGAGATCCGCAACATTCCTGAACTCATCAAACATTTTGAGGAACTGAAGCCAGCCATGTATGGTGACGGCAAATTGTTTTTCTCTATTGTAAAAGGAATAAACTTCCAAAAAGCCAAAGAATATGGTGATTCGTGTGTGGAACAAGGAACTTACCCCTATGGAGCTGTGGCCAAAAACAACAATAATTGCTCGCGCTTCATCACCAGAATGCTGATAAAGTCATCCAATAAGTTTCACTTTTGGCACATGTTGAATCTGCCCGAAACCATAAAGAGTAGTCCCGTCAGTAACTTAATTAACGCAGTGGATGATCGGGTTATATACTCGTACACCCCATCTGAAGGGATAAAAAGTTTCAAGATGAATCGCTTCCAGTCGTTCTTTTTTTTGGTAAAACAATTGCGAGACAACGTTTCACGAAAAAAATCATCTCTTTTCCCGAATGACCTCATCATCGGGGGTATGGATTTTATTTCGAAACCCATTACATTACCCAAAGATGCCGTTTACTTAGGCGGTGTAGGCGATGGAGCTTGGTTTACGATATCCGCAGCGGACATTTCCAACCAATATGTGATCAAAAGATTTACCTCTACAGGAAAGTTAGAGTACGTGGTGCGTGGCGAATCCACAGAGATTTTCAATATCAATCTACCTTGGAAAATCACATACGACAGCCATTTGCTCTTCACGCATATCGAGCAGAACAATAAAAAAATTCGTATCAATCACCTCGAACGATTGGAGAATGCGAAATACGATTTCGAGAAGATCAAAGAACGTTACGCTTAGACTACAACTTCCAATCTATTACATCTCTTCCCTTTGAAGCCAGATAAGCATTTGCTTGGGAAAAAGGCTTACTGCCAAAAAAGCCTCGGTATACAGACAATGGAGATGGATGTACAGCTTTCAAAATCAAATGTTTTCTTTCGTCGATAAGCACAGATTTCTTTTGAGCATAGCTCCCCCAGAGTACAAAAACCACATTTTCCAATTCTTCGGAAATCTTAGCAATAATCTGGTCCGTAAAGGCTTCCCACCCCTGCTTCTGATGGCTGGCTGCTTGATGCGCACGAACCGTCAATGTTGCATTGAGCAGTAAGACGCCTTGCGTAGCCCACTTGGTCAAGTCTCCTGAAGTTGGAATCCGAAATCCAGGAATATCCGTTTGCAATTCAGCAAAGATGTTTTTCAGCGAGGGCGGAAAAGCAACTCCTTGAGGTACCGAGAATGAAAGCCCATGCGCTTGGCCCACATTGTGATAAGGATCTTGCCCGAGGATGACGACTTTGACATCCTGTAGACGAGTCAGACGGAAAGCATTAAATACCAAATCTTGAGGAGGATATATTTCAAATTGCCTTCGCTCTTGCTGAACAAAAGCAGACGATTTTTTCATATAATCTTGTTGAAATAATGGCTTTAAGATGGGTCCCCAGCTTTCATCGTACATTTTTTCCATACAACAAAAGTACATTTTTCACAGCCAATCGTACAAACAAGTTTGCATAACTACTTAAATAAATGGATATTTGCATATTAAAAACTACAACAAGAAGAGATGTCAAATTTAGTGCGTATTATTATTAGCTGTTTACTTTTGGTAGGTACAGTAGTATTATTTTGGTTTGGATATTGGGGCTGGGGTATTTTAGGTATCTTGGTGACCATTTTAGCATGGGTAACCGTTTTCTTCCATGAATATATGCTTATAGCACAATGGTATTTCCGTAAACAGGATATGGCTAAAGCAGAAAGCTGGTTAAGCAAAATCACGAATTACGAAAAACAATTGATTCCTGCTCAGCATGGCTACTACCAGTTGTTATTGGGACTTCTAGAATCACAACGTGCGCCATTACAATCGGAGAAATTCTTTAAAAAAGCACTTTCATTAGGTCTACACATGGATCATAATGTAGCTTTAGCGAAATTGAGTCTAGCAGGTGTAATGATGGCAAAACGTAATAAGCGCGAAGCAGAGAAATATTTGCAAGAAGCGAAACGTGCTGACAAAAACAAACTGTTGGCCGATCAAATCAAAATGATGAAAGATCAAATGGGATTGATGGACAAACAGCAGTTCCGTTATTCAAGATAAAACAAAAAAGCCTCGAAAAATTTTTCGAGGCTTTTTTGTTATAAATCTATGGTATATTCTAAAATCTTTCCTTGTTCTTCATAATCCTCAATCGCCAATTTTAATTGCTTAGGCTTACCCCATTGCTTTTTCCAGCCTCCGGTTTTGATAGTGAGCACAACTGGCTCATTCCGGGTCAATAGATAATGAAGATAATTTTGTCGATCGCTAATATGAATTCTTACTTTACCCAATTGCATGGTTTCATACCACAATGGCACGTCACTACCACTCAATAATCCAGTAGAAAAGGTATTCAACTTGAACTCACGCGGATTTTTAAGGTACGATTGCAAATACAATTCGACAGTAGCGGTATCTCCTTTTGCGTTAAGCTCGATCTTTTTCGTCCACACTTCTATTTCATTGACATCAATAGACTTTCTCTCTTCCATTTCTTGTGAATAGGAAAAATTAAAGCCCAACAAGGTTATACAAAGAGTAAAAAACAAACTTTTCATTCCTAATTTTTAACGTAGTCTATCCGCCGATTTAATTAATTTTTCGTCCTTGCGAATACCACCAATGGCCATTGAAAGAAAGATAATAGCAATAGGTAATAAGAAAAAACCTACCCCTATATTATTCGCACCAAATTTTTGGGTGATTAGACCCAATGTAGCAGCTGACGTGAAGTACATCCACACCCCCAAAAGTGCGATCAAGACAATTGAAAAATAGATTAGCTTGATCTGCAGTTTTCTGTTTTTGTATTGGAAAATCGTAATTAAAGGAACTAAGGCCACTAATATTGTTGCAATGGTCTGTAAGGTAAAGCTGCTTTGTTTTACAGATTCATTATTTGATGCCGAATATTCGCCGGTTACAAATAGCTTCTTGCCCAGGCCCACAAGGTCTATATAATTTAAATAAGGAAAAATAAATAACCCCAAAACCACTACCGCAGCTAATAATAACCAAATCGTTTGAATACGTTGTATCATATCTAATTCTATAATCTTGACAATACTACAAATATAATATAAACCACAGAAATATGACTTTGTTCTACCTTATCTGTGGAAGTATTTTTTTTACCTTTGTCTCTGTGAACGAAAAGAAAAGATATTTTTTAGAGATCGCTTATGCTGGCACTGCCTATCACGGATGGCAGATTCAGCCAAATGCTATGTCGGTTCAAGAAAAATTAAACCAAGCGCTTCATACTTTTTTAAGGGAAGAAATAGAAACGATTGGGGCAGGACGTACCGACACGGGTGTACATGCCAAGCAGTTGTATGTGCATTTTGATAGTTCACAACCGATTTTGAACGACAATCCATCACGCGCATTACAAGCAATAAATGCTTTATTGCCTTTTGACATTTCGGTCCAACGTATCCTCCCTGTTGCGGAAGATGCACACGCACGCTTTGATGCTACTGAGCGCTCGTATGAATACCGTATACATAGCCAGAAAAATCCTTTTCTGATTAATAAGTCTTGGTTGATGCGGGATATTCCGGACATTGAAAAGATGAATGAGGCGGCCCAATCCTTATTAGGCACCAAAGATTTCGAATGCTTCAGTAAATCTAATACCCAAGTATTCACCAATATCTGTACTATTAAAGAGGCGAGATGGGAACAAAACGATGAAGGTTTTGTTTTTCACATTACGGCCGATCGTTTTTTACGCAATATGGTCCGCGCTATTGTGGGGACTTTGTTAGAAATTGGCGTAAAAGGCAAACCAATTTCTTATATTGAGGAAGTGTTAGCGAGCAAAAGTCGGTCGAAAGCCGGTGTTTCGGTTCCAGCACATGGCTTGTATTTAACACGAGTTATTTATCCATATATTCAAGAAAACTAGATTTTGAAACAAGATAAGATATCGGGAAAAGCGTACGACAGCAGATTGTTGGGTCGTCTTGCCAAATATATGCGTCCTTATCAAGGCATCTTTTGGGTGTCGGTGGTGTTAACCATTTTGTTGGCGGCTGTGGCTCCTGCATTGCCTATGCTTATCGAGTATACTTTGGATAATTACATCTTGAATGGGCAGTACGAAGGACTCAACAGCATGCTCATCGTGATGTTGGCCTTATTAGTCGGGCAGACCATCATCCGCTATTTCCACACGCTGATGACCAATACGCTGGGTCAGTCTGTCATTCGCGACATCCGTATTCAGGTCTTCGAACACATCACCAATTTACGCTTAAAATATTTTGATAACACGCCTATCGGGCGACTTATCACCCGTACTATTTCTGATCTAGAGACTATTGCTAACATTTTTTCAGAGGGATTGATTCAGATTATTGGGGATCTTCTCCAATTGGTTGTGATACTCGGTGTCATGTTCTATACCGATTGGCGATTGACTTTGATTATCCTCGTTCCTATGCCGTTGATGTTGTGGGCGACATATATATTCAAGGAAGCGATGAAGTCTGCATTTCAAGATGTACGGCTTTGGGTGTCCAACCTGAATACCTTCTTGCAAGAGCATATTTCAGGAATGGCAATTATCCAATATTTTGCTCGTGAAGAGCAAGAGATGAAAAAATTCGACGCGATCAATAAAGAGCATCGGAATGCACACGTGAGGGCAAACTGGTACTTTTCTATTTTCTTCCCCGTGTTGGAGATCATCATTGCGATTGCAACCGGACTTTTGGTGTGGTACGGCTCGAAGCAAGTTTTGGCCGATGTCATCTCTCCCGGTGTAGTGGTAGCATTTCTGATGTATATCAATATGATTTTCCGACCTATACGCGAGTTGATTGATAAATTTAACACCTTGCAGATGGGTATGGTATCCGCTGAACGTATTTTTGAAGTACTAGACACCAACGAATTTACGCCCAATACAGGAACATACCGACCTGAACACATCCGTGGTGAGATTGAATTTAAGAATGTATGGTTTGCGTATAATGAAGAAAAGTGGGTTTTGAAAGACGTCAGTTTCAAGGTGCAACCTGGCGAAACATTAGCCTTAGTGGGTGCCACAGGCGCAGGAAAATCTTCTACCATCAATATTTTAAGCCGATTTTACGAGATACAAAAGGGTCAGATTTTATTGGACGGAGTAGATATTCGTGAATATGAACTTACTTTCTTGCGAAAAAATATATCCACCGTGCTTCAGGATGTATTTCTCTTTTCGGACACGGTAAAGAATAATATCACATTACAAAATCCTCACATCACCGACGAGCAAATCATCAATGCCGCGAAAAGAGTGGGCGCATATGATTTCATCATGCGATTGCCTAATGGCTTGGATTACAAAGTGCAAGAGCGAGGTGCGACTTTGTCGGCCGGTCAAGCGCAATTGGTATCATTTATCCGCGCCTTGGTGCACGATCCACGTATTTTGATTCTCGACGAAGCGACTTCCTCTATTGACACCGAGACCGAAATATTAATCCAATCCGCTATCGATAATCTCATGGAAGGTCGTACAGCCATTGTTATTGCACATAGACTGTCGACAATTCAGAAGGCCGACAAAATTATCGTGTTGGAAAAGGGCGAAATGAAAGAAATGGGATCCCACCAAGAATTATTGGCTCTGGACGGCTATTATAGAAAGCTGTATGATTTACAGTTTACTTCCGCAGGAATATAATACTTCTGTAACTATTTTTTATTTAAAAATTATTAGTTAAATTAACCATTGGTTAAAAAAACAAGAATAACTTAATCTCACTAGCTAATGAATTTTCTAAAAAATATATTCTCCAAGAAGGTAAATACCCCGGACTCCTATACGTATAAAGATTTTTGGGAATGGTTCGCAAACAACGAAAAGAACTTTTTTTCTACTGTAAAAAGCAGAGAAAATATTGAAAGTAACTTCTTTGACAAACTTGCTCATGAGCTGAATAAACTTGGGAATAGCTATTATTTTCTTACAGGTATGAAAAATGAGCATACCGCAGAACTCATATTTACACCTGACGGCAGCATCAAAGATATTGTATTCGTGGAAGAACTGGTTGAAGCAGCTCCCGTGCTGGACAATTGGAAATTTATCGCCCTGAAGCCCGACACTCATATTGAAGATATGAGTATCAGAATGGGTGATTATGAGTTTTCTAAAGAGAATCTATTCTTTTACCCCATTGAGCACGCTCAATATCCCGACGAAGTAGATATTGTCATCGTATATGAGCAGTATGCCGATAACGATAAGCAGCAAATAATAAGTGGTGTATATATCTTTTTGGACAATTATCTTGGTGAACTAAACTCCTTGACTACGATTGATCATTTGACGGTGACAGGTCGTGATAATGTCGAAAAGGAATTGATTCCAATAGCCAAACTAAAAGATTATCTTATCTGGCGAGAAAAGGAATTTGTAGAAGGATACCAGGGTATTTATCGACATACCGACAAGGATCGTTATACGATGTTTGGAGCGACCATAGCTAGTGGAAATGATCTTTTGGCCACCATCAATACCGATATTTTGAAATGGGACAAAAAAGCATCACACCCCTGGATGGCAACACTGAATATTAAGTACAACCCCTCCAATAAAGGATTTCCGACCAAGGCGGATTATGAGGTCTTAAACTCTATTGAAGATGAGGTAATAGAATTGCTACAAGATAAAGATGGCTATATCTATATAGGGAGACAGATAGCTGAGGGAGAAAAAGAAATATTTTTTGCGTGTAAGGATTTTCGTAAACCTTCAAAAGTGTTTTATGAAATCCAACAAAAATACAAACATAAGCACGAAATCATCTTTGATATGTACAAAGACAAATATTGGCAATACTTTAACCGCTTTATACAAAATTAATAATGGATTTGGGCGTGAATTTTATATTTTAGGTTATTCAACAATAATCTAAAGTATGGCATCACGCATCCTGCTCGTAGTATTTACACTATGTTTGAGCTTAGAAATTTTTGCTCAAAAGAAATCTTTTACGGTCTTTCAGCTTAATATTTGGCATGAAGGAACCGTTGTTCCCAAAGGATATGATGCCATTATGAACGAAATTCTTGACAAAGATGCGGATGTGGTGATGCTTTGTGAAGTCAATAATCAAAATGGCGTCGATTTCGTTGCGAAACTGATAAACGACCTAAAAGCAAAAGGGAAACAGTATTACGGCAGATCAAGTGAACAGTCTGTGGATGTGGCTACGCTATCTAAATACCCCATTCTGGCGCAGCGTACATTATATGAAAAAGAAAATCGGCAAGGTCAGGTCTTGAAAACAAAAATAGAAATCTTCAACCATCCCGTGGTTTTCTATTCTGTACACTTGGATTATACCAATTATGCCTGCTATCTGCCACGTGGATATGACGGTGCGACCTGGAAGAAAATGGAAAAGCCTATCACTGATCCGCAACAAATTCTTATTGCCAACCGCAAGAGCAAACGCGATGAGGCTATACGTGATATCATTACAGATGCACGACAAGAAGAAAGCAAACACAGTATTATTATTGCTGGCGATTTCAATGAACCTTCGCATCTCGACTGGGTAGAGGACAACAAACATATGTACGATCGTCGCGGAGCGGTAGTTCCTTGGGACTGCTCGGTCATGCTCTATGGCGCAGGCTATCGCGATGCATTTCGGTTCCATTATCCCAATCCTACTACACATCCCGGATTTACATACCCATCATTTAACAAAGACGCTCCAATTGAAAAATTAACATGGGCACCTGAAGCTGATGAGCGCGAAAGAATCGATTATATCTACTTCAAATCCTTAGGGAATACCCTACAATTAAAAGGCATCCAAGTCGTGGGACCTGAAAGCACTGTGCGTTATGCACAAAAGCACGAAAATGACGCTAAGGATCTGTTTTGGAAGCCTCTAGATGTCTGGCCTTCGGATCATAAGGGTTTATTGGCTACATTTAGTATCAATTAAAGTGCGTGCGGTGCAATTGTGGGATAGAAATTGTTTTATCACAAAGTGTGGCGCGCATTTGGTCCAAACACACTTCGCGCTTTTGGAAAAATTACCCAAGTTCTACCATGAAGCGAAGAACAGAAAAGGCTTACTCGCTATCATCCAAAAATTGAAAAGAAAATAAAATCTCTCTTCTACACAAAAAAATGGGCTTATTCGACGAATAAGCCCATTTCTATATGGATAGAGGGAATTCTCTTAATTCAAACCTCGTTTTTTCATCAAGTGGATTGGATCTGGATCTTTTCCTCTGAATAATTTATACAATTCTGCTGGATTTCCTGTACCTCCTTTTTCTAAAATGTTTTTGCGGAAAGAAGTAGCCGTAGCTTGATCATATAGACCATTCTCTTTGAATGCAGCAAACGCATCAGAATCTAGTACTTCAGCCCAGATGTAAGCATAATATCCTGCAGAATAACCGCCTGAGAAGATATGTTGGAAATAAGTACTTCTGTATCTTGGAATGATAGATTCAATTAATCCTGCTTTGCGCATTGCCGCGCTTTCAAATGCATTTACATCACCTGTGATAGGAGTTTTGATGTTGTGGTAATTTAAATCCAACAACGAAGCAGCCAAATATTCTGTAGTTGCGAAACCTTGGTCAAAAGTACCCGCTTTATCCATTTTCTCAATTAATGAATCCGGAATAGCTTCACCTGTCTTGTAATGCTTCGCATATGTCTTTAACACTTCCGCATCCGAAGCCCAGTTTTCCATGATTTGAGATGGTAATTCTACAAAGTCACGTGATACAGATGTGCCCGATAAAGATTGGTATTTCACATTGGACAACAATCCGTGCAATGCGTGACCAAACTCGTGGAATAAAGTACTTGCCTCATCGAAAGTCAATAAAGCAGGTTGATCACCCACAGGTTTTGTAAAGTTACACACAATAGAAATAACAGGAGCTACGCGCTTACCATCTTTTGTTGATTGTTTACGGTAAGAAGTCATCCACGCACCACCACGTTTTGATTCACGTGGGAAGAAATCCGCATATAGTAAACCTAAGTGCGAACCATCTTTATCTTTTACCTCGTATACCTCTACTTCTTCGTGGTATGTAGGCACATTATTTAGCGCTACGAAAGACAGTCCAAACAATTTGTTAGCCGTTTCGAAAGCACCTTCACGTACCGCCGCCAAACTGAAGTAAGGCTTGATTTCTTCTTCGTTAAGTGCAAAACGTTTAACACGAATTTTCTCTGCATAATATCTCCAATCGTATGGAGCTACTTTGAAAGTATCTTGCGCTGCTTCGATTTCTTTTTGGATATCCGCTGCTTCTACTTTCGCCTTGTTGATCGCTGGCGCCCACAATTTGCTTAGCAATTGATTAACATTTGCTGCGTTGGCTGCCATTGCTTCTTCAAGTACGTAAGCTGCATGAGATTCATAACCCAAAAGCTTCGCTTTTTCCAAACGAAGGTTAGCGATTTTGATAAGAATTTCTTTGTTATCATTATCATTACCGTTATTTCCGCGCATTTGGTACGCATTCCAAATATCTTTGCGCAACTCTCTATTATCAGCATATTGCAAGAATGGCATTACTGAAGGATTCGAAAGTGTGAACACCCATTTCCCTTCTTTACCTTTAGATTTAGCGACATCAGCAGCCGCAGATTTTAGACCTTCTGGCAAGCCTGCAAGATCCTCTTCTTTCTCCACTACCAATTCGTATGCATTTGTTTCTGCCAATAAGTTTTGACCAAATTGTGTAGTCAAAACGGACATTTCAGCATTTATTTTTTTCAACTTCTCTTTGTTCTCATCGGACAGATTAGCTCCCGAACGCACAAAGCTTTTATATGTTTCTTCTAATAATTTCTGATCTTCTGCATCCAAGCCAAATTGATCTTTGTTTGTATAAACAGATTTTACACGTTCGAATAATTTAGCGTTCAATTTGATCTCGTCGCTATGCGCAGATAATTGAGGAGCCAATTCTTTAGCCAATGACTGAAGACTATCATTAGTATTCGCCGAATTCAGATTGGAGAATACCGTCGCTACATTTGACAATAAGGATCCTGCATTTTCCAGGGCTAAAATCGTGTTTTCGAAGGTCGGAGATTCTGTATTGTTTACAATAGTATCTATTTCTAGATTATGTTGTTTCAGCGCTTCTTCATAAGCAGGCTTAAAGTGCTCGTCTTTGATTTTATCAAATGGCGGAACATCAAACGGCGTCTCATACGCCACTAGTAAAGGATTGTTTGTCTGTAATTTATTTTCGCTACCACATCCTACGAACATAGATGCAACAATCAAAAATGGAATGAAGCTTTTTTTATTCATTACAATTTATTTAGTTTTTATACGTTTGCAAAAGTAAATAATATTTCATGCAATCATGAACTATTATAATAAACCTCGTTCTCCAAGATAAATATATTCATACGAATAGGCAAATAATCGTAGAACATCTTTATTCGCCGACATAATTGACCATTTCACCGAAAATAAATTCTATAATATAAATCAATACTTACTTTTGAACCGAAATCATAAGCAAATTAAATAAAATGAACAACCTACAAGATTTCTTTTGGTGGTGTGCGGGCATACATAAAGATACCCTCAAAAAGTACCCCGAGGAATACAACAAATATATCAGTATTGGAGCGACCATATTTTTCACAGGCTTATTTGCGGCTTTAGCTGGTGGCTATGCCTTATACTTCGTTTTCAGTGGTGGCAGTTTTGCCCTGTTATATTCGATTGTATTTGGGCTGATTTGGGGTTTAGCCATATTTAATCTAGACCGATACATTGTACTAAGTATAGATAAGACAAAAGGAACTTTCAAGCAGTTTTTGCAAGCTCTTCCGCGTATTCTGCTGGCGGTACTTATCGGACTGGTGATTTCCCGCCCTTTGGAGCTTAAGATTTTTGACAAAGAAATAAAAGAACACCTCCGTGTAGAATATCTGAAGCAGCAGCAAGCTACGATCGATACGCTAAATCGTACTTTCGAAAATAAATATGCTGCCGAATATGTGCAGCTCCAAGGATTGAAGACACAAGCCGACTCTTTAGAGTCTTCCATTAAAACCGACAGGCAAAAGCTTAATCACGAGATCTTCGGCACCAAAACCGATGAAACCTCTGGTGTATTGGGTTATGGTCCGTACGCTAAAATGAAAGAATCCAACCTTAATAAGCAAGAAATATTTTTGGATACACTGCGTCAACGGATACAGGGTAAAGAAGCACTTCTTTCTCAACGAAAGATCAAGGAGGGTATAATGGATGAAAAAATCCTTACTGACAAAAGCCTTGACAGCGCTATTAATGTCTCAGGATTTGCGGATCGCAATGCGGCACTAAGCAATTTGCATAAGAACCCGGATGGCACAGAAGAGACATCGACGCAATATGCCGTGATCTTCATTACATTGCTGTTTGTGTTTTTTGAATGCTTGCCGGTATTTGTCAAGCTGATGAGTCATAAAGATGCGTATGATATCGCTGTCGCAAACCAGAATATTGTGCATAATTTCGAGTCAGCATCGAATGTTGATGTGGAGAAAAACGCACTCAACCAACTGATTCCGCATCGAACAGATGTGGCGATACAGCGCAGAATGGATAAACTAAGTCAAGAGTACGAAGCACGAAAGACCATGGAATAAAATCATTCTTTGCAGGAAAGCCTATTTTCATAAGTAATTTAGTATTTTGCAATACAATATATTGCCCCATGAAAATACTAACTTATGGATTGTGCATAGCATTGAGCTATTGTACACTTGTCGACTCACAATTATTTGCTCAAGAAAAACGAAGCCGCGCGCGTGATTTAGGAATCACGATAGGCATATTACCCACAGGTCAATGGAATGCCATTACGGATGTGGCTGGCGTCAAGGTAGGACAGATCTCTGTCATATCCGGTGAAAACGTCCGTACAGGTGTAACAGCTATCATCCCTCATGATGGAAATCTCTTTCAAGACAAGGTCGCTGCAGCCGTATATGTAGGCAATGGCTTTGGTAAAATGATGGGGATTTCACAAATCCAAGAATTGGGTAATATCGAGACCCCCATCTTATTGACCAACACCCTTAATGCACCTAAAGTAGCAGACGCTCTGATTGATTACATGATCAATCTTCCCGGCAATGAAAGAGTAAAATCTGTTAATTCGGTGATAGGAGAAACGAATGACGGAGGACTCAATGATATTCGCGGTAGACACGTGAACCGAGATCACGTATTTCAAAGTCTTCGAGAAGCAAAATCAGGACCCGTTGCCGAAGGTAACGTAGGAGCAGGTGTAGGTACCGAAACATTAGGCTTCAAAGGTGGAATTGGAACCGCATCACGCAAATTGCCCGCGTCCAAAGGAGGTTACACCGTAGGTGTGCTCGTACAGTCTAATTTTGGAGGCGTATTGCAGATTAATGGTGCACCCGTAGGAAGAGAGCTTCATAATTTTTATATGATGGAAAAGAAAGAGGCTTATAAAGCCGATGGCAGCTGCATGATTATAATTGCAACAGACGCCCCTCTATCGTCGCGCAATCTCGAGAGATTAGCCAAAAGATCTTTTATATCCTTTGGAAATGTAGGCGGATTTTCGTCCAATGGTTCTGGCGATTATTCCATTGCTTTCTCTACTCATCCTTCCGTACGTGTACCTTATGACAATAAAAACCAAAGAGAATTGGATGTCAAAGATGTGCACAACGACGAACTTTCAGCATTATTCATGGCAGTATGGGAAGCTACCGAGGAAGCCTTGCTTAATTCAATGTTTATGGCAGAAGACATGACGGGGATTAACAACCGAACCGCAAAAGCATTACCCATAAAAGAAACATTAGAAATATTGAAAAAATACAATGCGCTTAATCATGACAAATTGCCTAAGGCTGTTAAAAACTAAAGTCAGCATCAGTATTATTTTCTTTGTGGCCCTGCATTCAGATGGTTGGAGCCAATCCCATAAGCTGGAAATAGAAAAGATCATGCATGAAGTGGGATTACCGGGTATCCAAGTCGCCTATATGCACGGCAAAAACACCGACTTATATGCGCAGGGTGTCAAAAAGTTTGGAACAGCAGATAAAATCGATTCACAGACAAGATTTCAAGCAGCATCACTCACCAAAGTGGTCGCGGCGTACACTTTCTTTCGTTTGTTGGACCGAGGATTGATTGAACTTGACAAACCATTAATGCATTACTACGCCTACGACCGATTGGCCAATACAGCTCATGGAGATAAAATCACAGCCCGAATGGTACTGACACATACCTCAGGCCTACTGAACTGGGAAGGTGATGTGCCGTCTGCGCAGTGGCGAGCGACAGCGCTAACTCTCCAATTTGATCCTGGAACAGACTATATGTATTCGGGAGAAGGCTTTTATTTTTTACAAGAAACGCTGGAGCATATTACCCAAAAATCGTTTCAATCACTGGTCGAGGAAGAGGTCTTAAACCCTTTAGGATTAACACACACCAATATCGTCTGGAACGACACCTTGGAGCCTCGTGCCGCCTATGGCCATTACGAGTTAGATAAACCTCGAAAATTAGGCAAGTACGCCAAGACAAATGCAGCTTATACATTGTATACCACGGCTGCTGATTACACAAAATTTATCCAACAGGCGCTACTGCAGGGAAAAGGCTTGAAAAAAGACACGCACAAGCTGATGTTAGAGAAAGCAGGTGATGCCAAAAAAAGTCCGGATGTAGACCCGACCGACCAATATGTGCCCTGCGCGCTGGGATTGCGCATGCAACTCAATGAAAAAGGAGTTGCTTATTGGCATACAGGCTCTAATCCGGGATTTCGCTGCTTCTTTATTACATACCCTAAGCGCAAAGAAACACTTGTAGCTTTTATGAATACGGACCAAGGCTTTCCTGCTATGAAAAAGTTAATGCAGTTATTCTTGGACAACAACCAAACTTTTTGGGCCTATGATTGGCGCGAGGGAGAATTAGATTAATATTTTTGAATTATGATAGGTATTGTAGGTGGAGTGGGGCCATTAGCCGGTCTCGACGTTTTTAAAAAAATAATTGAAGAAACTGTAGCAGTCAAAGATCAGGAGCACCTCCCAGTTCTTTTGTCTTCCCAACCGCAACGTATTGTGGACCGAACAAATTTCCTTGTCGGTAAAGAACCGACAAACCCAGCATATGCCTTTTTGGAAATAATAAAAGAGTTGGATGATGCAGGCGCGCAAATTGCAGCGATACCCTGCAATACAGCACATGCTCCTGCTATATTTGATCCGTTGCGAGCAGCTTTGAATGCGCTTCCGCTAAGCATTCGAGTACTTCACTTGGTCGAGGAAACCGCTAAATTTATACAGAAACAATATGCGGGGCATAAAATAGGAATCTTGAGCACAACAGGCACCAGGGACACAGGCTTGTATATTAGAATACTTGAGCAGCATGGAATAGAAAGCATCTCTCCGGATGATGTATTGCAGGAAAAGGTTCACCAAGCCATTTATAATGAATCCTACGGCATCAAAGCTTTTTCCTCACCTGTCACAACCCAAGCCAAAGAGGATTTAACTCAGGTAGTCGAAGAATTAAAAAACCAAGGAGCACAGGTGATTGTTCTTGCTTGTACTGAATTGCCACTGGCGCTGACAGAAAAAACATATTTCGGATTACCGACAGTCGATCCCAACCGTGTTTTAGCAAGGGCGTTGATACAGCATGTGGCTCCAGAGAAGTTGAAACCACTATAAAAGTGTCCCTATGCAAAAAACAACCGTTGAAGAAATTGATGCAATATATGCGGAGCAAGTAGCTTATACTAATCAGGTCAAACAAACAAGTATTGACCAGCGTACGACTTGGCTACGTAGCCTTAAGCAAATGATCCGCAGCAAGGAAGAAGAGATTAAGGCAGCAATATATAAGGATTTTAGAAAAAGCCCAATAGAAACCGAGACTACCGAAATCTTGGCAAGCCTTCTCGAAATTGATCTTTTCATCAAAAATCTCAAACGATGGTCTAAGCCGAAATTCGTCAATTCGTCTTTGCTTTTTGCAAGCACAAAGGCAAAGCTACAATACGAACCCAAGGGCAATACACTTATTATCACCCCTTGGAACTATCCCTTTCAGCTGCCGATGGTCCATATGCTAGCAAGTGTTGCCGCAGGAAATACCGTTATACTTAAATTATCCGAATTCACACCGCATATCAATGCCGTAATAAACGACATTATCAGCAGTCTTTTTGAAAGAAAGCATGTAGCAGTCATGGTCGGCGAAGTCGAAGAGACTACACATCTCTTATCCCTCAAATTTGACCATATACACTTCACGGGATCGCCCAATGTAGGTAAGATTATAATGGCGGCGGCCGCCAAGCACCTCACTGCAGTCACGTTAGAGCTGGGCGGTAAGAGTCCAGCCTTCATCGATAAAACTGTCAATCTACGCCAAACAGTAAAAAATATTATTTGGGCAAAATTTGTCAACATGGGGCAGACATGTATCGCTCCAGATTACTTGCTCATCGACAAAAACATTGCTGATGAATTTGAGGAAACCATCCAACAAGAAATACGCTCCGCATTTGGAACATCAGCCATAGCGAGTAATGACCTGGCCCGCATTATCAATCCCAAGCAATACGATAGATTAGCATCATACGTAGAAAATCTCGAAGCCAGCAGCACAGAATGGATTTTAAAAGGTGAAAATGACAGAGAACAACTCTTTCTACATCCTATGGTAGTCAAAAATATGCCATTGGATAGTCCCATTATGCAGGAGGAGATTTTCGGCCCCATCCTACCTGTAATCTATTATGATAAGCTCGAAGATGCACTAGAAATAGTGGCCGGGAAGGAAAAACCACTAGCACTTTATATTTTCAGCAAAGACAAGCAGTACCAAGATAGAGTTTTACAGCACACCACCGCCGGGGGCACCACGATCAATGATGCCATGATTCATATCATCCATCCAGCTCTGCCGTTTGGCGGCGTCAACAATTCTGGCATCGGACAATCATTAGGAATTTTTGGCTTCAAAGCATTCTCCCACGAACGTGCAGTTTTAGAAGCCAAATACTTTCCGATGAGCAAAATGTTTTGGTATCCCTACACTTCGAAGACCCAAAAGATCTTATCTCTTTTTAGGAAAATATTTGGTTAAAAAAATACCTAAGTCAGCGACTTAGGTATATGTTTTATAGTAGTGTAGTGCTAAATAATTACTTTTCTTCACCTCTAATTTTACCTATTATCATTTCCAATATAGCCACAATTATAGCAAACAACATGGCGTTCCAAAATCCTCCAACCTCAAATTTACTACCTAATATGGCATCACTTAGCATGACCATCAGCACTGTGATAATAAAGGAAATCAAACCAAAAGTCAACCAATTAAGAGGAAAGGTAAATAGTCGTAATATACCGCCTATCACAGCATTGACTAATCCAATAACTAATCCTGTTACGATTGCCCAGCCAAAACCCGCGACCTGAGCACCCGGAACTATATACGCTGCAACAGCAACTACCAATCCCGTTAAGAGTAAAGATAAAATAAACCTCATAATACTATTAATTAAAAAACTTAAACCATTATTACTTTTTCATGTCAAAAGTAGTGCCAATCAATGTAGTTAAGAAAAGGAAACTTACGAACATTTTTTATAAATACTATGCTGGCATAATTTTTATTTTTTATCTTTAAAAGGAATATAAAACTAACATTATGAAAAAGATTTTATTAACATGCTTTGCTTTGATTATGGCATTTGCTGTACAAGCGCAATCTAATGCGGATATCGTAGGTAAGTGGACCACTGTAGACGATGAGACAGGCGAAGCCAAATCCATCGTTGAGATTTTCAAAAAATCGGACGGAAAATACTACGGAAAGATTGTTAAGCTTTTACAAAAACCTGCAAACGACAATTGTGTGAATTGTAAAGATGACCGCAAAAACAAACCTTTATTAGGATTAGAAATTATTCGTGGATTGAAAAAAGATGGCAATGAGTTTACGGGAGGTAGTATCACTGATCCTAAATCAGGGAAGACTTACAAATGTACAATCACCCGAAATGGAGACAAATTAGGTGTTCGAGGCTATATGGGTTTTTCACTTATCGGAAGAACACAGACCTGGACCGCTACAAAATAATATCCATAGCAGATCAGACTTGCAAAAAGCGACGGAAAATATTCGTCGCTTTTTTTATTAAAATCAAACAAACGATTTCACAACTTTTTAGAGTTTTAATTATACTATATTTGTACTACTAGTAGGTCATACTTAATCTCATATACTATGTATAAAACATTAAAACCAGCACTGGAACAAGAATTAGCTGCTATTAAAGAAGCAGGCTTATATAAAGAAGAACGCATTATCACCACTCCTCAAGGAGCGGATATCAAAGTAAGCACCGGTCAAGAGGTCATCAACTTCTGTGCAAACAATTATTTGGGATTATCCTCCCATCCAAAAGTAATCGAAGCTGCAAAAAAAGCAATCGACACGTATGGTTATGGTATGTCATCGGTACGATTCATCTGCGGTACGCAAGATATCCACAAGGAATTGGAAGCTAAGATTTCCAAATTTTTGGGTACAGAAGACACCATATTATATGCTGCTGCTTTTGATGCCAATGGTGGCGTATTCGAACCCCTATTGGGTGCCGAAGATGCAATTATTTCGGACGAATTGAATCACGCATCCATTATTGATGGCGTGCGTTTGTGTAAAGCGCAACGCTTCCGTTATAAAAATTGCGACATGGAAGACCTAGAAGCACAATTGAAAGCGGCTTCGGGTGCACGACATAGAATAATCGTGACAGATGGTGCATTCTCTATGGATGGCTCGGTGGCTCCGTTGGACAAAATCTGTGACTTGGCAGATAAGTACGAAGCATTGGTCATGATTGACGAGTCTCACTGCTCAGGTTTCATTGGTAAGACTGGGCGCGGCACACATGAATTATTCAATGTGATTGACCGCGTAGACATCATCACAGGCACCTTGGGCAAAGCGCTTGGTGGAGCTTCAGGTGGTTTTACATCAGGTAAAAAGGAAATCATAGATATGTTGCGTCAACGTTCGAGACCCTACTTATTCTCTAACACGCTTGCCCCTGCTATCGCCGGTGCTTCAGTAGCGGTGTTGGATATGCTTAGCGAAACGACAGAACTACGCGACAAGCTAGAGGCAAACACGAAATATTTCCGGGAGAAGATGACAGAAGCTGGCTTTGACATCAAACCAGGCTTCCACCCTATTGTTCCCGTCATGTTGTATGACGCTAAACTAGCGCAAGAATTTGCCGCTAAAATGCTGAAAGAGGGCATTTATGTTATCGGATTTTATTATCCCGTAGTGCCACAGGGAAAAGCTAGAATTCGTGTTCAAATTTCAGCAGGACATGAAAATCATCACTTGGACAAAGCCATTGCGGCCTTTACAAAAGTAGGTAAAGAATTGAGTGTGATTAAATAAAACATCTTAATAGCATGAAGTTGAAAAACTCAATTTATTTCCTGCAATCAAGGATTTTCAAACGAATTAATCTAAGTATTTGATTATGAAATAATACCCGTAAAAAAATAATAGATAAAATACTAAATTTTGAGGTGCAAAATAATTATCTTTGCACCTCAAAATTTTTATAATACATTATCGCTCAATGCAAAAAATTAGAAATATTGCGATCATCGCACACGTCGACCACGGTAAGACTACCCTTGTAGACAAAATCTTATACTTCACAAACCAATTCAGAGAAAACGAAAATGCAGGAGAATTAATTCTTGACAACAATGACCTGGAGCGTGAGCGTGGTATTACAATCGTGTCAAAAAACGTTTCTGTAAAATATAAAGATGTAAAAATCAATATTATCGATACACCTGGTCACGCCGATTTCGGTGGTGAGGTAGAGCGTGTATTGAAAATGGCTGATGGTGTGGTATTGCTTGTAGATGCTTTCGAAGGCCCAATGCCTCAAACACGTTTCGTTACAGGTAAAGCATTAGGATTAGGCATCAAACCAATCGTAGTAGTAAACAAAGTAGACAAAGAAAACTGTCGCCCTGAAGAAGTATATGAGAATGTATTTGACTTATTCTTCAATTTAGGCGCTACAGAAGATCAATTGGATTTCCCAGTATTGTACGGCTCGTCTAAGCAAGGATGGATGTCTACGGATTGGAAAAAACCTACAACGGACTTCACGGACTTACTAGAGGCTATTCTTGAGCATATCCCTGCACCAAAAGTATCTGAAGGTACCTTGCAAATGCAGGTAACTTCGTTAGACTATTCTACGTTTGTAGGTCGTATCGCCATCGGTCGTGTAGCACGTGGTACAATCAAAGAAAACCAACCTGTTTCCTTAATGAAACGTGATGGTAAAGTGGTAAAATCACGCGTGAAAGAACTACAAGTATTCGAAGGCCTAGGTCGTATCAAAGTATCTGAAGTACACGCTGGTGATATCTGTGCAGTAGTGGGTATCGAAGGGTTTGATATCGGTGATACGATTGCAGATTTTGAAAACCCAGAGCAATTAGAAGTCATTAGCATCGACGAACCAACAATGAACATGTTGTTCACGATCAATAATTCTCCTTTCTTCGGTAGAGAAGGTAAATTAGTGACTTCACGTAATATTTATGATCGTTTACAAAAAGAATTGGAGAAGAATTTAGCATTACGTGTAGTGCCTACAGAGTCTCCTGATGCTTGGTTAGTATACGGTCGTGGTATTCTCCATTTATCTGTATTAATCGAAACGATGCGTCGTGAAGGTTATGAATTGCAAGTAGGCCAACCTCAAGTAATCGTTAAAGAAATTGACGGTGTGAAATGTGAGCCTATTGAAGAATTGGTAGTAGATGTACCATCTGAAGTATCAGGTAAAGTAATCGAATTAGTAACACAACGTAAAGGTGAGTTGTTGATCATGGAAGCTAAGGGCGATATGCAACACTTAGAATTCTCGATTCCTTCACGTGGTATCATAGGTCTTCGTAACAACGTATTGACAGCTACTGCGGGTGAGGCTGTAATGGCACACCGCCTGAAAGGATATGAGCCTTGGAAAGGTACAATCCCCGGACGTTTGGCTGGTGTATTGATTTCATTAGACACCGGTTCTACAACGGCTTACTCTATTGATAAATTACAAGATCGCGGTCGTTTCTTCGTAGATCCAGGAGTAGAAGTGTACGAAGGACAGATCCTTGGTGAGCACATCCGTGACAACGATTTAACAATCAACGTAACCAAAGGCAAGCAATTGACAAATATGCGTGCTTCCGGTTCCGATGATAATACGCGTATCGCTCCGGCTATCAAGTTTTCTTTGGAAGAATGCATGGAATACATCCAAGCGGATGAATACATCGAGGTTACACCTCAATCTATGCGTCTTCGTAAAATCCACTTGACAGAAAATGAGCGTAAAGTAAACGCTAAGAAATACCAATAGTATTTGGTTTCTAAATAAAAAGTAAAAGCCTCGAATCAATGATTCGAGGCTTTTACTTTATTATAAGGTCATTTCGAACGGATTACAATGCCGTGAGAAATCCAACATTTTAGTCCTGAGATTTCTCATTCCATCTATACATCATTCGAATGACAACTAACCCTATTTACTTCTTTCTTCTGCAGCAAAGTAAGTTTCATCTTCTGCTTTGTATATCTTGAACTGCACATCATACTCTTCAGGCACATATATGACAATCGGCAATTTTCCATTATAACGAACCATTTCGGGCTGAGCTGTCACGAAGAGATTTCTTTTAGCAGCATCCGGACAACCGATCATGGTTGATATAACTTGACCGTTGGTTTTAAACACATAATAGTTGTATCCCCAGCCTTGTAGGTCTTGCGTTTCGAGCGTTCCTTGTAAATGAAAGGAATTACAGCCATCCACTTCCATCCATTTGCCGACAGAAAATTCTATTCGCTTTTGATCGTCTTTGTCTGAGTGTGGCACTTCTATTACGACTTTCTTGTATCCTGCCTCAGGCTTTGGAAATATAGATAAATCCTGCTTTGTAATCACATGCTGAGCCATAGCTTGAATGGATAAAGTAATAAACATCATCAATAAGCCCAAAATTTTAATACTATTGTGTTTCATAACTTCTTACTTTTTATCATAAGACGATAACAAAAGACAAAAGATTAGAATGGGCTGTTCAAATTAGTTGTCATTAACACTATTAACATAAAAAAAGTGCTAACAGATTCAATGCTAGCACTTCTCTTTTTACTTGTATGACAATTTATTCTGTAGCCTTCGAAAACTTCTCTTTACCGCCTACGATTGGTAATGTAATGCTGGTGCCATTTAAATCAATGGTAATTTCAGTACCCGGTTTTGGCCATAATGTGAATTCTTTATCACTGGAGAAAAGCATTAGCCCTATTTGTTTACCAGCAGGTATTACTTGATCATCCGGTTGCAAATCAAATTTTAAATCATAGAATTTACCTGGTTTTAGAGGAACACCTTTCGAAATTGATTTATAATTTTGAGGGTCTGCCCAACCACGAGTAATGATGTTTTCGGTTATTTTGGCTTTTTTATCCTCTGACCATGGCAATGCCACCAACCAAACAGAAAAGTTTGCGGCAGGTCTGTTGACTGCTAATTTAACAGATATACTCGCTATACCCGATATATGAAGGTCTTCTTTCAACACTGGACTTACATATAGCAAACGATGCTCTGATTGCTTAGCTGTAGCCAAATCTTTTCCCGAAAAAGAAACATCATCCACCAAGACTTCTTTAGTTTTAGTGGTAGGTTTGGCTAATTGCAATGTTCCGGATGAGTTGCCGCCCTGACCTAAATACAATTTGACAGCTGTAGCTGCAGGGTTCGGATAATCTGCATAAGATGTAGGATTATTTTGTTTGTCATTTTCCCTAACAATCCAAGATTTAGGATCTTTCTCCACACCATTTTCTATATCAAAAAGGAAACGTGTAAACCACTTGTTCATCATTTCATGCGGAGGCTCCCCACCATGTCCGCCTTGGTGATAATAAATCTGCACAGGCAATCCTTTGGCTCTTGCTTCATTGTAGATGCGGTAACTATGCTCAGGCATTACGTTCCAATCATTGAAACCATGCGCCATTAATAAAGCTGCCTTAAAGTTTTTCATCGCATTTAGGTAGTCTCGTCCAGCCCAAAAATCGTTATAGTCACCACTTTCTCTATCAATACCATTTAATATTTCGCCATCGCGATAAGTCCTATTGTTATAAGCCCTCTTATCTTCTGCCCCACTATGAATAAAATCAAAAAGAACGTCTGCATCTTCGCCTAGATAACCACCAGGACTACGTACTAGACCATTCGAGCGATAATAATGATAATAAGATGTATTCGGGGCAATCGGAATTATAGCCTTTAGGCCTTCAACGCCTGTAGTCGCCGCGGCTATGGGCAATGTGCCATTGTATGAAGTTCCGGTCATTCCCACATTACCTGTACTCCAAAATGCATGTACTTTCTCTTCTCCATCTGGAGTAGTATAGCCATTATCCTTTCCGGACAACCATTCAATGACAGCTTTTGGTGCTAAGGATTCATTTATACCACCAACAGTAGGAGAACCTTGGGATAAACCTGTACCTGGTGAGGAAGAATGCACCACGATGAACCCACGAGGTACCCATTGTCGAATTAATGAATTTGAAATTATGGGCCTCTTACCTGTTCGCACTACACTAGGGTGGATGCGAGGCGTCGGCGCTTTGGCTCCAAGCTCATGTTTTACATTCCACATCACTCCCTCCAAATCGCCAGCCACGCCCGCATAGTACGGACTGGTTTCATAGATTATGGGAAGTTTTAAGTCTCCGTTTTCAGTTTGAGAAGGACGTGTCACACTTACGTGCATACGATCAAGTTTACCATCGCCATCTGTATCAAAAGAAGTTTCGACCCACAGATCATGTCTTATCCATTTCGTAGGATCCTGAAAAGCTGCTACAATTTGCGCTTGCCCATCTTTGAAGAAAGGGGTAGCACGCGTTGAATCTTGTGTTGCCTGGGCAATAGATGCAAGAGAATGAACTATCAACAGTAGAAGTAAATAGAACGATTTGGTCTGTTGTCGTATCATGGGATATAGTTTATAACAATGTAACTGATCTACCTATTAGGTTGGTTGGGAAATTTCTAACCTAAGTAAAGGAAATTTATTGTTTGGTACAATGAATTTGGAAAATAATTTTTAAGCTATATTTTTACTAATTTAGCCTAATGGCAAAATCAAAATCAGCACATTTCTGTCAATCCTGCGGATATGAATCTCCTAAGTGGCTGGGACAATGTCCTTCTTGTAAACAATGGAATACTTTTGTAGAAGAAGTGGTAACTCCCACCTCCTCACGCGTTCCGGAGTGGCGAAGTACCAACAATTCGGCATCGGGAAAACGACAAAATCAAGCGGCCATCATTCATGAGATAGTCTATACGGAAGAACAACGTCTGATTACGCCCGATAAGGAGTTTAATCGGGTATTAGGCGGAGGTATTGTGCCGGGTTCATTGGTTTTGATCGGTGGAGAACCTGGTATTGGTAAATCCACCCTGATGTTGCAATTGGCACTATCGATACCCGCTTCCAAAGTATTGTATATCTCTGGCGAAGAAAGTGAACAGCAGATTAAAATGCGTGCCGAACGCTTGTCGCAGCATTCGAAAGCAAACTGTTATATCCTCACCGAAACTTCTACTCAAAATATTTTCAAACAAGGGGAGGCAGTTAAGCCCGATATTGTGGTTATTGACTCCATTCAGACATTACATTCCCAACAAATCGAGTCTGCTCCAGGGTCCGTGTCTCAAGTGCGTGAATGTACCGCCGAACTGCTGCGCTATGCGAAAGAAACGAATGTCCCGGTCTTTATCGTAGGTCATATTACGAAAGACGGATCTATCGCTGGACCAAAAGTGCTGGAACATATGGTCGACACCGTATTACAATTTGAAGGGGATCGTCATCACGTATATCGCATTCTACGTGCTGTGAAAAATCGATTTGGTTCATCATCCGAATTGGGTATTTACGAAATGCAGGGTTCGGGATTGCGTGAGGTATCCAATCCTTCCGAAATCATGATATCCCAACGCGATGAGCCGACGAGTGGAGTGGCTATCGCGACCATGCTGGAAGGTATTCGCCCAATGATGATCGAAGTACAGGCTTTAGTCGGGAATTCAGCATTTGGAACGCCTCAGCGTAGTTCTACAGGTTTCGACACCAAAAGATTAAATATGCTATTAGCTGTTCTGGAGAAAAGATTTGGTTTCCGATTAAGTGCTCAAGATGTGTTCTTAAATATCACAGGCGGGCTCCGTGTCGAAGATCCAGCCATTGACTTGGCTGTCATCGCCGCGATTATATCTTCTCAACAGGATATGCCTTTGCCTACGAATATTACATTTGCGGGTGAAGTAGGACTTTCTGGCGAAATCCGTGCTGTCAATCGGATTGAGCAACGTATTGCGGAAGCCGAGAAGTTAGGATTTGAAGGAATATTCATTCCTAAACACAATACAAAAGGCTTAGATGCCAAAAAATATAATATTGCACTCCGACCGGTCGGAAAATTAGAAGATGTCTTTCGGGCTTTGTTTGGGTAAAAATGAGGTCAGAGGGCTACCAAAAAATAATATAAAACAGAAAGTGTCATTTCAACCAAAGGGAGAAATCTAAAATTAAAAGTAAATCAATCTTAATTTTAGATTTCTCCTCGACCCTCTTCGAAATGACAAAGAAGGTTTTTTTCTTCTCTATTATTACTTCAATATCTCTTCCAATTTCTTTCTTAAATCATCACCGTGCAGGTTACGCGCCACAATAATACCCTCTGGGTTGACCAATACATTCTGGGGTATTGCTTTAATTCCATACACTCCTGCCGCACCATTGTTCCAGTGCTGTAAGTCTGAAATGTGTTTCCATGTCAGTTTATCATCATCAATAGCTTTTTTCCATGCATTAATATCTCTATCAAAAGAAACACCCAATATTTCGAAGTTTTTGTCTTTAAAATCTTTATAGATGGCTACTAATTTGGGATTCTCTTCCCGACAAGGAGGACACCACGATGCCCAAAAGTCAACCAAAACGTATTTTCCCTTCAAATCTTGTAATGAATAAGGCTCACCTGCGACGTCGAATTGCGTGATTCCTGGAGCCTTCTTGCCCACTGAAGAATTTTCTACCGCCTCAATATAGCGTTCGAAAATCTTTCCTTTGGTAGATTTACGCACCGATTTGTCCAGCTTCTTAAAATAAACTTTCATCTCCTTTGGATCTGGATCATACGCATTCAGGCGTTGAATAAGCTGAATGGAATTTTCATCCTTAGGATTGGCAAGTATTTGTTTGATGAGTTCTTCTTTGTCTTGTGCCCATAGTGCAAACGGCAAAACAAAAGCTATAAGAAATAAAAGTTTTTTCATGTTGCAGTTATTTTTGACCAAATATAAAATAATCTACTAAACAAGTATAGTATATAATAAAAATATGACACAAGGAACGTTTATCGTTATGTATATAAAAGAGGAACAGAAAAGAGAATTTTTTAAAGACGAATTATAAGAAGACAAATTGAGGCCTGAAGCACAAGAAATGCAGTGCTTTAAGTAGAAATTTCATCTAATAAATATTAAATAATTAGCTTTTTAATTATTATAAAGGGTATTTTATTGTTAAATTTGTAATTCACGATTCATCATAATATACCTCATAAATGGCAAGATTAAATTTATTAGAGGAAACACGTTTTGAAAAGGTACCTGTAAAGGTCTACCCTAACCAAAATGTTGCTTCGATTCAAGTTGCAAATCGTATCGCTTCAATCATCAAAGAGAAGCAGGCAAAAGGCGAGACAGCGGTGCTGGGCTTAGCAACAGGTGCGACTCCAATCAAAGTTTACCAAGAGTTAGTGCGTCTTCACAAAGAAGAGGGATTGAGCTTCAAAAATGTAGTAACATTCAATTTGGATGAATACTACCCGATGCAGCCTACGGCAGCGCAAAGCTACGTGACCTTCATGAATAAAAATTTATTCGATTACGTGGATATCCCTCGTGATAACATCAATATTCCTGATGGTACAATAAGTGAAGACCAAATACAAGCATACTGTGAGGCCTACGAGCAAAAGATTACTGATTTGGGTGGCTTGGATATTCAAATCCTAGGTATTGGTCGTACAGGTCACATCGGATTCAATGAGCCGGGTTCAGCGCCAAACTCCGGAACGCGTTTAGTTACTTTAGATGACTTAACACGTCGTGATGCATCCCATGATTTCGGAGGTAAGGAGAATGTACCTACCAAAGCAATTACCATGGGTGTAGGAACGATCTTCAAAGCGAGAGAGATAATCTTGATGGCTTGGAATGAGAAGAAAGCAGAAATTGTTAAAAAAGCAGTTGAAGGCGAAATTTCATCGGATATTCCAGCAACATACCTACAATTGTCTGACAATGTAGAATTCATCCTGGATCAAGGTGCAGCTTGTTTATTAACAAGATTTGATACACCTTGGTTAGCACATGATGTAGTATGGACGGACACATTAATCAAAAAAGCAGTCGTATGGTTATCATTAAAATTGAACAAAGCCATCCTCAAGCTTACGGACGACGATTACAACAACAATGGTATGTCTAGTCTTTCGACGACCAAAGGTCCAGCATACAATATCAATATCCGTATCTTCAACGAATTACAACGCACGATCACAGGATGGCCAGGTGGTAAACCTGGTGTAGACGATTCTAATCGCCCTGAGCGTGCAGAACCAGCGCGCAAAAATGCGATCTTGTTCTCACCACACCCTGATGATGATGTAATTTCAATGGGGGGTACATTTATCCGTTTGGCAGATCAAGGGCACAATGTGCATGTAGCATACCAAACGTCGGGTAACAATGCCGTATGGGATGACGACGCACGTCGTTTCTTAGAATTTGCTACCGACATCACCAAACAGTTAGGCGACGATGCATCCAAATTGGATCAGTTGTACAAAGAATCCAATGCATACTTTGCTAAGAAGCAGCCAAAAGAAATCGATCCAGAGATTATCCGCAAAGTAAAGGCCTATATCCGTAAAGGTGAAGCTATCGCTGGAGCTCGCTTTGTAGGGCTACCGGACGAGAATATTCACTTCCAAGATTTGCCTTTCTACGATAGACAAAAATTCTCTAAAGACGTATCCTTTGAGGAAGACATTCAACAAACAATGGAATTGATGCGCCAAGTAAAACCGCATCAAGTATTCGCGGCTGGTGATTTTCACGATCCACATGGAACGCACAAAGTTTGTTTTGACATCATTTTGGAGGCACTGACAAGATTGCGCGCGACAGAAGAATGGGCTAAAGATTGTTGGTTATGGTTATACCGCGGTGCTTGGTACGAATTCCCAATCCACGAAATCGAAATGGCAGTACCACTTTCTCCACAAGAAGTAAAACGTAAGCGTTTGGCAATCTTCAAACACCAATCGCAAAAAGACTTACCTGTATTCCCTGGTGACGACCCTCGCGAATTCTGGGTAAGAGCAGAAGATAGAACAACATATACTGCAGGTCTATACCGCAAATTAGGTTTAGCAGATTATGAAGCTATCGAAGCTTTCGTAAAATGGAAATTTAATTAATATTCATAGCTAATTGTTAAAGCCCTCTTTTTTGAAAAGAGGGCTTTTTTCTTTGTATAACTTCCTTGAATGATAAATTTCTGATTGTTAAACTTTTTATCCGATTGTTTATTTTATTCTGCTTCTTCACGATTTAGCTTTGCAGTAATTTAGAATTAGTTTAAATAGACATGAAGAAAAAAATATATTATTCGCTGTTCACATCCTTGGCCTTATGCTCAGTGGCCTATGCGCAGACAACCATTAAAGGCAAACTTGTTGACAGCAAAGGCAAGGAACTCCCAAATTTTACCATCAGTTCAGGAAACAAACAAGTTCAATCGGATACGCAAGGTAACTTTCAACTATTTATCCCTCAGAGTGGCCCTTTTGATATTATGGTGTCTGGATTAGGCTACCGCAAAGAAAAGGTGACCGTTATTCCGACAGGAGACATTACAGAGCTAAAAAGTATTGTTCTTCAAAAAGTCGATCGCGAAATAGAGCAGGTAGAAATTGTAGGATACAACTCCGTCAATAATAAAAAAGTCGGTGTTGCCAAATCAGGTATTGACAATAAAGATTTGCCTCAATCTGTTCAGATCATTAATAAGCAAGTCATAGAGGATCAACAAATCAATACCTTAGGTGATGCGCTGAAGAACGCCAACGGAATAGCGTTGGGCGCCAACCGTGGTGGCGTTGGGGAAAACTTCTTCGCACGAGGCTACAGCTTAGGTGCTAACAATATTTTCAAAAATGGCTCTCGAACGAATAATGGTGGACGTATCGAAGCAAGTACGTTAGAGTCAGTAGAAATCCTAAAAGGATCTGCTGCCCTACTCTATGGAGGCGTATCAGGCGGAGCTGTAGTCAATCTAGTCACCAAAAAGCCAAAATTTGAAAATGGTGGAGAAGTATCGTTTAGATATGGTTCTTGGGATACGTATAAACCTACTTTGGATGTATATGGACCTTTGTCTCAAAAAGTGGCTTTCCGCATTGTAGGAACTGGAGAATCTGCAAATAACTATAGAGATGTTGTAAAAACAGATCGCATATACATAAATCCATCTGTATTGTACAAAATCAATGAACGTTCAGAATTAAGTTTCAACTTTGACTATTTAAAGTCAAATTATACGCCTGATTTTGGAATTGGATCGGTAGAAGGAAAAATAAACGATGAAGTAGGCAGAAATACATTTTTAAATGTAAACGGGGCTTTCAACAATACAAACTCCACAAACGGACAAGCTTCTTTTGATCACAATTTTAATGACGATTGGAAACTCAGTCTCGTGGCAGGTATTCAAAACTATAACCGCAATTATTATGGTTCTGAACGATTGCAGGCTAATGCAGATGGCTTAGCTTCGAGGGCATTGAGTCGTAGCGCAACTGAAGAATTCACCAAAAACCAACAACTTAATTTGATCGGTAATTTTAATACAGGAGACGTTAAACATCAGCTTCTTTTTGGTGGAGACATGGATCAATCGTCAACAAAAGCATACTCATTCAATATTTTTGCGGATCTTTCAAAGCCGAGCACACCATCCACTGCGTATGACCAGATAAATGTATTTAACCCTGTCGCCACACGAACTGATATACCCGAATATGCGAAAAACACATGGACTAAAACAGATGTGTACAGATATGGCGCGTTTATTCAGGATTTGATTTCGCTGTCGGAAAAACTCAAAGTCCTAGCGGGCATTCGTTACACGTATCAAAAAACACCCTATTCCGAAAAATTCAATTATCAAACAGGGATAACAGAAGAAGTGAAAAATATGATTAATGGCAAAGAAGTTGGAGCAAAAGAAGATAAAGCTTGGTCGCCGAAATTTGCATTCATCTACCAACCGATTGCTAGCTCTTCTATCTATTTAAGCTACGCAAATAACTTCATCCCCAATACAGGCTATGACATCAATTTCCAACCATTAACACCTTCTTTAGTCGACCATTATGAGGCAGGCATAAAGAATGATTTCTTTGGAGGAAGACTCTCTGCAAATCTTACAGCTTATAGAATTAATAATAATAAATTCACACAAATGGCCTTATTGACAGCCGATGGGGATGCGAATGGGGATACCAATATGAAAGAATTTACCGGTAAAACATCTTCGGATGGCATTGAATTGGATGTGAATGGGAATATCCTTCCGGGCTTGAATTTCCTGGCTGGATATGCTTACAACTTTATGCGCTACACAGAAACTTTAGGTATTATAAAGTATAAGGATAGTGCAGGCAAGGATGCCGAAACATCAGGAAGTGCTGAAGGCGTACGCTTAGTAGGAACAACAGCCCACACAGGCAATGCAACCCTATTTTATAGCATTCAAAATGGTAGTTTAAAGGGATTAAAAATAGGTGCTTCAGCATTTTATACAGGTAAACGCAATGCCGGCTGGAACAACTCAAAAATTAATGAACGGGATGGTGTAAATAGACTTATTGCCGTGGATCCATTTACAACTTTTGATATTTCCTTGGGTTATTCAGCAAAGAGATTTAGCATATTGGCTAAAATGGCAAATGTTACCGATGAATTGAGTTATTTTATTCATGAAAATTATTCCGTGAATCCTATACCACCTAGAAACTTTACAACAACCTTATCTTATAAATTTTAATAGCCCCTAATGTGACAGATTATACAAGAATTCCAACTTGAAAACTAATCCCGATAAAAAAACGCTTCACAAAATTGTGAAGTGTTTTCTTTTATAAAATTCCAATAAAATTTTCCAATTCGGAGATAACCTCTCCTGCACCGTGTGCGAGTAAATAGGTATAACGAAGCGAATTAGGTATAAAGCCAAAATATTTTTTGAAAGCCGTCGTAAAATGTGTCGAGTGCTTGTAGCCTGTCATACGGGCCACATCAGCAACACGATAATCCCCACTCACAATTAATTCCTTCGCATAATTCATTTTTCGGTCGGTAATATAATTCGATACAGTCTTACCGAAATATTCTTTGAAGTACTTTTTTAAGTATTGTTCGTTCGTACCCACTTCTTTTGCTAATTCAGGAATCGTAAAATTCTTTGATACATCACTATCAATCATTTTCTTAGCCAACATGATTTTGTCGTAATGGCTCTTTACAACAATGATCTGCTGATTATCGTTCTCGACCATCAATCCATCGATCTGGTGCGCTATAATCTCAATCAAGTTAGACTGAATTTTCAATTGATTTAATAAGGTAGGGAGTTTGTACAATTCCAAGAGTTGAGATTGCAACAATTGCATCCTATTATCACTCGAGGTAAGCAAACCATCTTTGAAACGCGAACTATTTTGCTGGAATTTGAGATCAAAATCTTCCAGATAGGAATGCGGAATGAAAATGACTATACCTACATTTTGTTCATATATATTTTTCCATTCAAAGACATCTTGTTCGGTGACTTTATGAATTACGTTCTCTCCTCCCCGAATTACATATGAATTTTGATTGATAAAATAGGGACATATACAATTATCTGCATTCTTCAATAGCAAAATGTTCAGAAATCCATTGACTGGAGAAGTCAGGTTAACCGCACCCTCCTTATGCAATATGAGGTAATGCAAGTTCAGATTGAATTCTTGCAGAACACTCTTAGCATTAACAATCTTTACAATATTTTCCGATTGTGAAGTATTATCTCCTGATTTCGTCATTTTATTATTTAGAATAAATCTAGATTTGCAGCACAATATTTATTTAGACTGAATCTAAACGATGTCAAAGTTAACATATTAATCTTACTTGATGAAAAATATATATCTTATTGTTGCTTTTATTGTCGTTCACCTCAGCGCTTATGCCCAACAGCAATTTAGCATCAAAGGGAAAGTGCACGCTGTAAACGGAAAGGCGATGTCCCATGTTACCCTGCGGATAGAAGGCACGGAGCATATCGTTATTACAGACAAAAATGGACGTTATGCATTTCAAAATGTGCCTGCAGGCCAATACAACCTTCATATCTCCTCTCTGGAAATCGAGAGCAAAGTTTTACCCCTTACCATTGATAAAAATCAGGACGATTTACATATCCATATTGACGAGAAAGACGGAATTTCTATAGATGAAGTGACCGTACAACGCAAAACAGTGAAAAAAGATATAGAAACCTCTGGTTTTGCAGTAGCTGTGATTGAGACCAAAGAAGCTTCCCTACGTAACTTGACGACCAATGAATTATTGGACCGTGCTGTGGGTGTACGTGTGCGCCAAAATGGTGGTGAAGGTTCTCCCATTGAATATAACTTGAACGGTATGTCGGGTAGCACGATAGGCATTTTCTTGGATGGAATCGAAATATCTACATACGGATCTTCATTCAATCTAAATAATATCCCTCCTGCCATGATAGAACGCATAGAAGTATACAAAGGCGTCCTTCCTTCGCATTTATCTGGCAATTACATTGGCGGAGCCATTAATGTGGTGATGAAGAAAGATGCTTCAGCCAATAATATTACGGCTGCAATCTCTTATGGGTCCTTTAATACGTACCGCGCAGACATCGGCGGATTGTACCGCAATCAGAAAAATGGTTTCACTGCTCGAGCATCCGGCTTCTTCAGTCATTCGGACAATAATTATGAGATGTGGGGCAAATTTTCCAAATACACCCGTCCCGGAGGACGTCTACAGCGTTACTATCGTGTCAAAAGACCCAATGACAAATTCGAAACCATAGGTGCCCGATTTGAAGTCGGATATACCGATACGAAATGGTCAGACCAATTTTTCGTAGGGTATAATGTGTCTGATTCATATAAAGAAATACCGCATGGTGTCACGATGACCACTCCTTATTTTGGACGATTCAACGAATACCAAGCGCATGTATTTTCGATGAATTACAGCAAAAAAGATTTATTCATCAATGGACTTTCGCTCAATGTGAACGCAGTCCATAGCCTACGCAACACATATCTACAAGATACTGTAAGCCGAGAGTACAATTGGGATTATACACCTTTAATTTTGAATGAATCGGGAGCACCAATCTATGTTGCCTATAAACCGGGAAAAGGCCAACAAGGTGATGCGGTAATGAGTGATATTGACAGAACCATTAGCAATGTGCGCTCCAACCTTTCCTATATGCTATATGCCGGCCATCGCCTGTCTTTCAATCATAAATTCGAAAGCTCAACGCGTAACGATAAAGACCTACTCGTGCCCGAAAGAAGCAAGTGGATCACGAACAATGACATCACCACCAATATTTTAGCGCTTAATTACGAAGCTGAAACATTCAATGGACGCCTGAGAACAAACATTTTTGGTAAATACGGCATTTACGAAACTCTACAGCGTATTCCTATAAGCGAATCGAATGGTCAAATGCAATACACAAACAACAAAAGTACACGTAACAATCGTGGCTTTGGAGGAACGGTGTCGTATGAGGCCATCAAAAACGGTAATATCATCTTCTCGGGAGAAAAATCATTTATCATGCCTACAGAAAGACACATCTTTGGGGAGCCTGAAAATAACTTATTGGCAAATCCCGAGATCCTTCCCGAACTAGCCATTAATTACAATTTGGGAGCAAGGTATGCCCTTACCAATCAGAGTAAACATAGATTCTCGTTCTACGGAAACTTTTTCTGGCGCAATGGCTATGACAAAATAATACAGCAGACACGTACAGAGCCTGTACTCGAGGGTAGAGAAAATCAAATCGAAGATATACAGGTAACGCAATTCGTCAATTTATCAAAAACACAATCCATCGGTTTTGAAGGCGAGGTAAATTATATCTATGCAAATAAATTGAATGCGATGGTCAATTTTTCCAAATTCAATTCACTTTTCAAAGTGAAAAATGACGAACGTGGAAATCCCCATAGTCTGTACAATTTCCAGATTCCTAATGAACCTTTCTTTACCATCAATGCAAACGTACAATATCGGTTGAATAATATTATTCAGAAACGCTCAGTCACAAATGTATACTATAATATGGGCTATGTAGCACCATTCAATACCATATGGTACGAATCTGATTGGTTCACCACCCCACGCCAGCTGTCGCATGATATCGGCGCGAGCTATAGACTCCCGAGCAGTAAGATGGTCGTAAGCCTGGATGCCAAAAACATATTAAACGCGGAAGTCTACGATAATTTTGGCGTGCAAAAACCAGGTCGTGCATTTTACATCAAATTGAATTACACAATAAACAACTTTAATAATTAATATATGAAAAACAATCTTATATCCACCACGCTCCTAGGTGCTATACTTGCCTTCGGAGGATTTACCAGTTGCGAAAAAAACAATCAAGGACCGGAAATTGATATACCAGCTTCTGGACCTGATAACAAAGCGCGTACCTACCTTACGCTAACAGGCGCATATCCCGATGACACAGGAGAGGCGGGCAATGGAGGCACGAAAGCGTTTTCGATTACACCAGAACAAGCGATTAATCCGAATTTTGAGATCAACTTATTTGCGGATGGATATCCGTTGAGATCACAAAGGACAGCACGTGTGCAAGGATCTACAAATGGTAATTTCTTGTATAATATTCAATATACGGGAGCAGACGGAGGTGTATTTAACAAATATATTGTGGAAGGTGGCAATAAATTTAAAGATACGAACGAAGAAATCAATACCGCACCTCTCCTAGGTACTTCTCCTCGATGGGTTGTAGCAGCGGAAGGTATTGGAGTTGGTGTTCATGCATCCGCAACGGTAACAGGTTCCGCTGAAGGCGCGGGTGCGGATTTTGTTAGCGTAAAAAGTACAGCCAAGATAGCTGTATTGGATCTCAATGACCCCATTATGAAATATGCGAAGCAAGAATTTGAGATTCCATTTACCGAAGAGCAAAAACAAAACGGCTACCAGATTGGACGTATTGACGTGCCTATACTGAACAAAGCCCAAAATAAATTATTTATTGGCTGTAATTTGACGCGCATCGATATCTCCAAAAAATCAACCCTCAACAGTAGCGGAAACCAAACTTGGTCTACAACGTCGAATCAATTAGGCACAGCGACATTGGTATTGGATTATCCTTCATTGGAAAACCCGAAGTTGATCTTTAACAAAAATGGGAAAGCAAACAACCACAGTTACCGCACCATGACACAATATGTAGGTACTGATGGCCACATATACCAAGCTACAGCAACCAGTGGCTCTCAAGTTTTACGTATCAATGCGGGGACAAATACATACGACGAATCGTATAATTTTGACTTGAAAACAGCGCTGTCGGCATCTAACAATATCGCGATCCGTGCATGGAAATATGTCAAAGATGGCATTGGCTTAGTTATGTATACAGAGTCTGGTGTAAATGGAGGTTACTTAGCCTTAGTAGACTTAAAGGCGCAAACCGCAACGAAATTGACTACAGACAATCAATCGGATAGCGGCTTCTCGGGTCTCACGGCAGCTCAAAACGGAGGAACCGCTTTAGTAGGTACATTTGGTCAATTCCAAAATATCGGACTCATCGGTGATAACTTATATGTGCCGATGACACCAAACGGTGCGGATGGAAATATATATGTAATCAATTACAAAACGAAGTCCGTAACAAAAGGAGCCAAATTGAAAAATCAATCAGGAAGTTTCTATATCGGAGCGTACTAGACTTTTTTCTCTCCAAATAAAGAAAGGGATACTTCATGGAAGTATCCCTTTCTTGTATGTTAGGTTGAGTTGCTATTTCTTTTCGTTTTCTTCCATAATGCGTAGAAAATTTAAGCCCATAATTTTGGCTAAATCCTCCTGACTATATCCGCGTTCGAGCAGTGCTTTAGTTAATAAAGGAAATTTTGAGACATCCTCTAGGTATTGCGGTGTAGATTCAATCCCATCGTAATCCGAACCAATCGCTACATGAGCAATACCGATTTTACTAACTAAGTAATCGATATGATCCAACAAAGTTTCCAGTTTAGCATCGGCTTGAAACTTTAAGTTCTTCGGTAGTTTATTGTACTTGCGCGAAGCGGACATTTTCTCCGTAGGCTGGCCGAAATGGTTATCATAAAGCTGCTCCACCCGTGATTCAAATGCAGTATCTAGAAAACCTGAATAAAAGTTTACGCCTACCACGCCACCATTTCTCTTCAAGGCTTCCAATTGCGCATCATCCAAATTACGGCTGTGCGGAGTCAAAGCGGCGGCATTACTATGCGAAACCAGCACAGGCTTAGTAGAAACTTCCATCACATCGTAAAATGTTTTTTTACTGCTGTGAGAAAGATCCACCATCATTCCCAATTCATTCATTTTGCGGATAATCTGTTTGCCTTTTTCGGATAATCCACGTTGCTCAGCCTGCGGTTTTACATCTTCCAGCGCGGCAGCAGTCGCCCATGATAAGTTGTAATTCCACGTCAGCGTCAAATATTTCGCTCCGCGTTTGTGCAGTTTGACCAAGTTGGGAATACTTTCTTCGATCATATTACCACCCTCTATACCGATTATCGCAGCAATTTTACCTTGCTTTTGTAGTTTATGGATCTGGGATACACTTTTTGCAATGGCTATTTTGTCTTTATTCTTTTTGATAACTTTCTCCAAGGCATTAATCTGATCATTGGCATGCTTAAAAGCTCCTTTTTTCCAACGTTTATCGTCAGACCACACCGCAAAAACCTGAACATCTACTCCACCTTCGATGAGACGAGGAATATCCGTATGACCTGTAGTCAGCCTATTGCTGATGTCATGACCATCCAAGATACTGGAGATAATCACATCATTGTGTCCATCGACCACCAATAGGTCTTTATGTATTTTATTATAATCCTGCTGAGCCTTAGCCATATGCACAAAGGAACATAAAGCCAAAAAGTTTAATATTAGCGCCTTATTCATTATTTCGCTTCATTAATAGTTTCGTATATCGCATCTTGGATGCGGCTACGGATATTTAAATTCAACAGTTTCGTAGACACTTGTGGGTGTACACGGTTGGACAAGAAAATATAAATCAGCTGATGCTTCGGATCGATCCAAATACAAGTACCGGTATAGCCTGTATGGCCATACACGGAGGCATTAGCCAACTTAGAAGGGTATTCTTTCTTCAGATCCGGATCAAAACGGTCAAATCCTAAACCGCGGCGACTTGTTTTTGATTGCGTGGAAGTAAATAAATCCACCGTATTGCCCTTGAAATAACGTGTTCCGCCATATTCTCCACGGTTGAGCAACAACTGTCCATAAATGGCCAAATCATTCGCCGAAGCAAATAATCCGGCATGTCCGGCAACACCGGCAGCCATTGCAGCTCCTTGGTCATGCACAAATCCCTCTAGCAACACTTTTCGGAATGAGGTGTCGTGTTCAGTCGGCACGATTTGAGATTTATCAAAACGAGTACGTGGATTGTATCCTGCTGTTTTCATGCCAATAGGTCTATACAAGATCTGCTGTATATACTCATCCATAGGTACGCTAGTCACATGTTCGGCAACTTCCTTCATCACATACATACTGATATCCGAGTACACATAATTGCCAATTGGCTTGACCGCCGACTGCATCATTTGAGGCCACATAACCTCTTCGTAATAATTATTTCGCAAATAAGCACTATCCGCCAATTGTACTTGATGTGTCGCTGATGGAAAACGTTGTACATCACCAGGTTTTAAATTTCTATAAAAAGGAATAAATGGTGTAAACCCAGCCTCATGCAACAATACGGACTTTAAGGTAATGTCCTTTTTATTGGTCGACCGCACATCCCAAAGGTAGCTGCCCATCGTACTATCCAAATGGATAGCGTTTTTTTCTTGAAGGTGCATGACTACAGGGGTCGTTCCTGCGATTTTGCTTATCGAAGCTAGATCGAAAATATCCTTTACCTTTGTCTTTTGTTTGGCTTCGTAAGTGTGATGCCCATAGGCTTTTTCGAATACAACCTGTCCATCTTTAATGGCCATAACCACCAACCCGGGTGTTGCCTGCTCCTGAATAGCTTCAGCTGCAATGGCATCAATCTTTTGAGACATTTTTGCTAAATTCAGCCCTGAACCTACTCCATCCGTGTATTGCAAGCGCGTCTGTGTGGTTCTAAGTTTGGAATTGCCTTCTGTGATGGCCAACCCCCCAAACAAACTCATAGCCAAATTACGTTGCGCCGACTCTGAGAATTCCGGATAAACCAATTCAGATACTTTACCTCCTAGCTGAGCCGCATGTTGCCCCTTGCTAATATCGCTATCCAGGAATTTACATACTACCACATTTTTGCGATTAGATACCGCTTGATTGAGCAAAGCCACATTCATAATGGCCAAGTCAGAAGCCGTTCCTGCAACTATGATCGTATTACTGAGCTTACCTTGCTCATTCAGTTGATTTAAATCAACAACCTTCACTTCCGCATATCGCTCCAATTGCTCAATGAATGCATGATACTTAACCGCTGAAGGCACTGCTACAGCGATTTTCAATTCATCCAACCGACCAAAAGGAATGGTTTTATCTTTATTGGACAGGAGCTGAGTTTTGTTTGTAATAGTCTGTTTGTACTGCGCATGCACGTCGCATGTCAACAGCACAATTGCGCATAAAAGACTGTAGGATATAGATTTTATTTTCATTTCCACAACGAGGTTTCTAACGTAAATGTACTAAAAAAACGCACAAAACGGCAAATTCTTAAGTAACATCTTCATTTCGTTTTTACCGTTATTTTTATTAACTTATATTTGAAATATGCCAGAAAAAGTTGCGAATAAGACCATTTTCTCGCTTTTGGAAGTGACCAAAAGTATACAGCGCACGTTAGCCGATCGCTACAAAAATCTGTATTGGATCAAGGCGGAAATGAATAAATTGAATCACTACAAACATTCTGGTCATTGCTATCCTGAATTGGTCGAGAAAAAAGAAGGAAAAATTGTAGCCGAGATCCGTTCCATCATTTGGAAATCAGATTTCGAACGCATAAACAACTCTTTTATCAAACTGCTGAATGAGCCACTTCGCGACGGAATTACTATTCTTTTTCAGGCGGGAATTTCTTACGACCCTTTGCATGGCTTGAGCCTAAGAATAGTGGATATCGACCCTACTTTTGTGTTGGGTGAACTAGAAAGAGAGAAGAAAGAAAGTATATTACGGCTGCATCAAGAAGGCTTATTTGAAGCCAATAAAAGACTTCCATTTCCACTCATTCCCAAAAGATTGGCCATTATCTCGGTAGAAACGAGCAAGGGGCTTTCCGATTTTTACAAAATAATCAACCAGAATCCATGGGGCTACAAGATTGAAACGACGCTGTATCCTGCACTGTTGCAGGGCGACAAGTCCATTCCATCGATAATCAAACAATTAGCTGTCATAGCCGAACGGGCGGAGGCCTATGACGCAGTAGCCATCATCCGTGGCGGTGGTGGCGAAGTGGGGCTATCATCGTATAACAATTATAACCTAGCCAAAGCCATTGCCATCTTTCCACTACCCGTACTCACCGGCATTGGACACTCCACCAACGAAACAGTGAGTGAAATGGTGTCGTACAAAAACGCCATTACTCCGAGTGAATTAGCGGATTTTTTAATTCAGAAATTCCATAATTTTTCCATTCTGCTGGATAGACTGCAAGAGCAATTGGTTGTGCTTTCGAAAAATAAGTTTTTGGATGAAAACTCAAAATTGCAAGCTTTTGCTCAATCTCTTTCTTGGGAGAGTAAAAACCGGCTTCAGCAGGAGAAACATAACATGAGTATTTTGAATCAAAGGCTGCAGTTATTTAGCCAACATTTTCTCAAAGAAAAATATGGAGAACTGGCCAATATATCACGATTAATCAATATGGCGGACCCGATACAATTGCTAAAAAGGGGGTTTTCAGTATCTCGCATCAATGGCAAAGCCATACAATCTCTAGCCGAGGTCAAAGAAGGAGACACCATCGAGACGCTACTACTCGACGGAAAAGTAAAAAGTACGGTAACATCAACACAATAAAGAAATGGAAACCCAATACACTTATATAGACGCATTCAACGAACTACAACAAATCGTTGCTGACATCGAAATTGGAGAAGTAAATGTGGATGATCTGGCGGCCAAAATTAAACGTGCCTCCGAATTAATCAGCATTTGCAAAGCTAAGCTGGTCGCCTCCGAAGAGGAAGTCGATAGATTGTTGAGTCAATTACAAGCTGAGAATGCAAACGCAAATGAGAATGTAGAAAATACAGAGGAAGAGGAGTAAAGACATATATCTATTTTTCACCTACTTTTTCAAAAAATTTTATTAAGTATTTAATTTTGCGTTACTTTGTAATTTAGAATTAATCTTAATAAAAATTGAGAAGCTTCATCTACATCTGGTTTACTCTCATAATAGTAGGGACATTTAATATTTCACACGCACAAATTGTTTTGTTAAAAGGCAAAATTATTGACACCAATAGTAAACCTTTGGGCTATACTACCATTCGTTTGAATGACGGACAACAAACGACTTCGTCAAATGATAGTGGAGAATTCGTGTTTAAACTACCCCCAAATGTGCATGAAGCGACTCTAACAATACTACATGTTGGAAAAAAAACGCAACAGATTCACATAGCAAAAAAAGATCTCTCAACATATAAAATCATAAAATTAGAAGATCTAAGTCTTACGTTGGAAGAAGTATCCATTACCCCTACTTATCAACATACGAAAAACAGCAACTCATCTATATTTTTTGATAAAGAGACCATACAAGCTGCTCAAGCATTTAGTATACAAGACGTCTTGATGAATCTTCCCGGAAAAGAGACTATTGCGCCCGAACTCAACAAAGTCAACACGCTAACCCTAAGGGGTGGAAACGGCATCAATCCGGGACGAGGAGATATCTTCAATCTGAATAATTCATTGGGGATTGCCATTATTATGGATGATGTGCAAATGAGTAATGATGCAAATATGCAGAGTCGCTCAGTTAGTCGCTGGGGAATGTCTAATGCAAGCTTATCTGGCACGAGATATAGTGATTCCTATTTAGGGACACAAGGTCCATCTGATTATGATGTAGCCTTTAGAGGTATAGATCTCCGTGAAATTCCGGCTAATAACATAGAGAGTATTGAAGTCGTACAAGGTGTAGCTTCGGCTAAATATGGAGAAATCACTGATGGTGCTATAATTATAAATAGACAGGCAGGGGCGTCACCTTGGGCTTATAATATGCAATTGAATGGGGGTTCGGTTTCTACCGGTCTGAGTAAAGGTTTTGTATTACCCAAAAATTTTGGAGCTATAAACCTATCCACAAATTATACATATTCAAATGCGGATCCAAGAGATAAAATCAAATCTTTCAAACGTATCAATCAGACTGCAATGTGGACCAAGCATTTCCATTCAAACATTAAAAACACATTGTCCTTTGATTATAATTACCGTAATGACCATCGACGCATAGACCCTGATGACGACAGAGAAGAAATGTCATTATTCAAAAATAAAGGCTTTTCAATCGCCAACAGAACCGCGATACAAACAAATAGTCGTTTTCTGAATATGATAAACTTTAATATTAACTACGCCAGTTCAGATCAATCCTCTTATAAGCAATATATTTTAAACAGAGGTATCACTGCCATTGCTATTAAAGATACGATAGGTACCTACAGGGGTTATTTTAGTAATGGTAGTTATCGCGCAGAAGAAGAAATAATTGGCCAGCCTAAGACCTTTAGTGCACGTGTGGATGCATCCAGTTATTTCCTTTGGGGCAACAGTGTGCATCATCTTTCCTATGGCGCAAGTTATAATCTTTCGAACAACGGTGGTAGAGGAATAATAAGTGATCCAGACAGACCAAGACATCTCTTAGATGGAGGAGGCAATGAACGGGCTTATGATTTCGAGCAACTTCCGAGCGCGCAAAATTGGGGGTTATACATTGAAAACAGCGTTAAAGGTTCCCTTGGCACAAAAAAATATAATGCAAATGTAGGTGTGCGAGCAGATATTCAAAATGGATATTTTACTTTACAGCCACGAATTAATACGAGCCTCATGTGGAATGATAAATGGTCATCCACAGCAGCCTTTGGTATCTCTTCCAAAGCACCCACATTGGCTCATATGTTCCCCGCACCCGTATTTATTGACATTGAGCTATTGAACGTATATGCTGGTGATTTGTCAAAAGCACTTTATTTAGTTCATACCGACAAAAAAATCTTAGATAACGACCATCTTAAGCCTTCTCTATCATCACAAATGGAATTGGGGTTACAATACAAAGGTGATTTTGTTCGCTCTTCTTTCTTCACTTATTATAAGCACAATTGGTCAGGGTACGAAACTGTTAACCAACCCCATCTATACACGCTACCAAAATATGCATACGAAGTTGATCCAGCAAGCGGAAACATTTCGTATTACCCTACGAACGAAACAAATAACTATTTCAACTTCTATGGGTACGAAATGACAAATGGAGCGAGTTCAACCTCTTTAGGGGCAGATTGGATGTTAAACTTCAAGCAAATAAATGCTATAAAAACAACTTTTTCATTGATTAATAATATTCAATTCAGCTCACATAAAAAAACGCAGCCGACAAGATTTGAGATCGAAAGCAATAGAATTACGCTCCCAGATAACACAAGCCTTACGTACGCCGTATATAATCCAGATAAAGGAAATTATTTACAGATAATGTCAAAAATTAACAGTTCGACACATATTCCAAAACTTGGATTTATTGTAAACTTTAGTGCGGATGTATTTTGGAAAGAAAGAAGTAGGCGAAAAAACAACATTTTTCCTTATGCGTATTACAATTCAGCAGGTGATTATTTCACGATGGCAGAGCATCCTATAGCTTCCTCGGATTTCAATTCATTACAACTCACTTCAACGGATTTAATCTCCGAAGGTCTACCATTTGTGTATACCATTATCAATATGTCGTTAGTGAAAGAAATTAGCAAGAATTTTAGAATTAATCTTAACGCTTACAATTTATTTAATATACGCCCAGAACATTATTCTATAACAAATAATGGTACAGAAAGGATTCTTAAATACAATCGAAGACCAAGTTTTACTATTGGCACACATATCAAATTTTAGCACTCATGAAGAATAAAATCATCTTATGGGCCTTGAGCCTCATTCTTTTGGCAACATCTTGCCAAAAAGACCCAGAATTAACACGTGCAGTCAAATTGACGGTGGATATCTCTGTAAAAAGTGATGAAAACCTGAATATTCCAGCTAAAGACGCCGTAGTAACCATCTCTAATAAAACAAATGGCGCCTCTTATCAAGCGACAATACAAGAGAATGGACAGGCAATCTTTGAAAGTATTACACCCGGCACATACACTATCAATTCCACATTAACCGTTCCTGCCGCACAATACACAGAATTGGCAGGTTATTATGTTGAAGATGATGTTAATTTTTCTGGAAGCAATGATAATATTGAAGTCTTTGAGGACAGATCATTAGCTTTAGAATTGCAAGCTGGGAAAACCGGTAATTGGGTGTTTAAGCAAATATATTATGCAGGCTCCAATGCATCCACAGGAGCAGTGAATAGAGATGTGTTTGTAGAGATTTACAATAATTCTAATCAAATATTATATGCAGATAGCTTATATTTTGGTCAAGTAATAGGCAAAAACAACAATAGAGCTGGAGAATTTTATTTAGAAAATAATCAATACGACTGGTCCAAAGCTTTAAATATGACTGTAGACAATGGAAAAGATGCAAATAAGGACTATATCTACGCACATACTATATTCCGTATTCCAAGTGATGGCACAGGTAAAAAATACCCAGTTGAACCAGGGAGCAGTATAATAATTGCCGCTACTGCTGTAGATCATACGAACTCATATGAATCAAATACCAGCGATAGACCAGTGACAGTGACTAACCCTGAGTTAACCATCAATCTAAATAATGCTGAGTTTGAAGTAAATCTGGTGGAATTTTTAAGACCTACTGATGGTAGCGCGTACACTCCATTTCGTACAGATGTGGATAATGTCAATGTACCTAATGTAGATGTAGTACATGTTTCTGCAGGTAGAGATCTAATATTAAATGCGCTGGGTAGAGATGCATATTTTATCGCTGATGTTAGATCAACAAATGTTAACATAGAAGCACTCAAAGATTACGCAACGCCAGATGATAGAGAGATCACAGCGGAGACTTCAGTGTATAAACAAGTTCCTATTGAGGTGATAATTGACGCGGTTGAGCTTCAACATCCAGTAGCAGCATCAAGGGTGCCAAAACGTTTACAAACTATTCTCGACGCAGGTCGTGCGTTTGTACCAGGAGGACAATATTCTAGTCAATCTTTAGTTCGCAAGACTCTTAAGACTGTAAATGGTCGTCGTATATTGAAAGACACCAACAATTCGGAGGTGGATTTTGGTTATTTAGAAAAAGCAGACCCAAGTAAATCAGCAAGCTCATTTATCGACTAATAAAATGAATAAATCCGCTATTACATTATTATTTCTCTTCATTAGTATTGCTTCTTATGGTCAAAAATTTAGCCATAATGATTCATTAATTTGGGATGTTTCCCTCCAAAAGAAGTTGATGTTTCATTTTGAAAATCCTGGACTTATAAAAGTAAATCAAAAGAATTATAATATTGGAGTAGCGGAACTTAGTTTTCAAACTCAAAAAGGAGAATATCGTAGAGCTAAAGCTGCTTATGACCAAAAATTGGTAAATTTTGATGCCAACGGTATTTCTCAGATAGATGATTTCATTATCTCTGGAAGTTTTAAGTTTAATAAAATTTGGGAAGATAGTCTCGCCAACTCGTTACAAGGATTGGATGATGACATGTCTCCATTTTATTATTTCGTAGAAAAGCCCGGCAAATACGAAAGACAGAATTTTAACGGGAATGTACAAGTAAGATACGCGGGCTTCAATCCGCATTTCCAACCTGGGTTTAAACTTATTTATGGCATACATTGGACCACTAGATCTGTAGACCCTCGTCCTCGAGTGGGATCTTTTGGAATCAAATTCAATCCATTTGTCACCTCTCAATTCGGCTCACATCATCTTACCGCTGGGGTAATGTATGGTTATGGTGACGAAGAGACAAATATTGCATATAAAAACACAAATTTTAACACTAGCCTTCTTTATCCTGATCGTATTCACTATACCAATCAAGGATTTGGTTATATCTCGCAAAAAGATTCTGCTGATATGCGAAAATACGATCAATATTGGGGCATCAATATTGGATATAGCCTAACTAATAAACATTTAGAGTTATATTCGTCAACTCAATTTGATCGTAAGATTACAAACAGCACGTTTGATCAAAAAATGCGTAAAACATATTTCAAACGCAATGAATTTACATTAACTACTATTGATCATCATACTCTGTTGCTAGTAAATAACGAGCCTAACGTTAACCATATAGTTGATCTTAGTTTCAAACATCAAAAAGGGAAAGATTTTAACTACAATTTAAATTCTGCAAACTACCTTGCCAAGTACTACAATTTGGCATTAGATTATCATTATAATAATAAGAATTGGAGTATTGGTGCCGGCACCACGTATATCGACATGACCAAGATCGATGCGGCTGCGGATCATTTTGTTGCGTACAGCCAATTAGGAGTACATCTCAATTTTAAATATCTGTTTGATATAGGGAAAAACATATTAGAAACAGAGCTAATTCCAAAGTATCTGATGAATATTTCCAATGTATTGGAAATACCATCTACGCAAGTAAATGTTTTTACTAAAAACATTGTTTATCCCGATTTCGACTATTTTAATTTAGAACCTATAGGGTTAAATTTGAATTTAGCGTATAATATTCTGAATACTAAAAACATACGCGGGTTTAAAATATTCCTACACAATCAATTTTACACCGTATTAGATAAGCCTTCTAAAAACACCCTATTTTTGTCAAAAGATAAATATGATTTGTGGCAAACTAGATTTGGTCTACAATTCAATTTATAAAATATGAGTATGAAAAAGTTATTATCATTCGCTTTCGTTTTAGTATTTGTAATCTGTAGTGCTTTCTTACATGAAAATCAGGATTCTATACGGGAATTATACAGCAGACCTATATCCCATTGGCCACAACCAACAATTGATTCAGGAGTAATTTGGTCTGAGTTCAAGTCACTTCCTCGTCTAGATACAAGTTATTTCAGTTTGATGGAGCAACCTGACGTAAAGTTGGGCAAACTGTTATTCTTTGACCCATTACTTTCAGGTTCAAATCAAATCTCATGTTCCTCATGTCACAATCCACAAACATCTTGGGGTGATCATTTGACGGTTCCGGTAGGACATGATCATCAAGTAGGTACGAGAAATACTATTTCTTTACTTAATGTACAAGCGCGGAAAAGTATGTTTTGGGATGGCAGAGCAAAAAATCTAGAAGAGCAAGCGTTATTCCCTATAGAAGCCCACCATGAGATGGCTATGGATTTGACAAAACTTATTCCCAAGCTGAAAGCTATTCCTGGATACCGCGAATTATTCATTGAAGCCTATGGAGATGAAGATTTTTCTATGCCAGAGGTAATGAAAGCATTGGCCGCATTCCAGCGCACCCTTACCAGTAGACGCAGTCGTTTTGATGAATTTTTGGATGGCAAGCATAATGCATTGACAGACCAAGAAATTCAAGGTATGCATCTGTTCCGTACAAAGGCAAGATGTATGAATTGTCACAATGGTCAATACCTGACAGATGAAGATTTCCACAATATTGGTTTAACTTATTACAAAAGAAAATACGAGGATTTAGGTCGATATGAAGTAACGAAGAATCCTGCTGATGTCGGTAAGTTTCGTACGCCTTCCTTACGCGATGTAATGAATACAGCACCATGGATGCACAATGGTTTATTCGAAGATATAATAGGATTGTTAAATCTTTACAATAGCGGGATGGTAATGAACAATCCAAAAACTCCAGAGCAACATGCAGATCCTATGTATCCAAGAACAGACCCCCTATTAAAGGAGTTAAATTTGACAAAAGAGGAAATTCAATCTATTGCAGCATTTTTGAAAGCTGTTACTGCTACTAAATATCGAATGAACAGACCCGAATCGCTACCTAGATAGCGGTCAAAAAATAATAGTAAACCAGATGAACAATTAGCATCTGGTTTTTTGTTCTACTACAAATATATCCAATCATTTACTTTGATTTAACTTTCAACTTATTAGAAATGATTAACTTTGTCAGTTATGCAAAAAAACAAGGATTTTAATCCCAAATCATATATCTTAATCAAAGGCGCTCGTGTCAATAATCTGAAGAATATTGATGTCGAGATTCCTAAGAATAAATTAGTAGTCATCACGGGTATGTCAGGATCAGGGAAATCTTCTCTTGCCTTCGACACCTTGTACGCAGAAGGGCAGCGACGCTACGTAGAAAGCCTTTCATCCTATGCCAGACAATTTATGGGACGGATGAATAAGCCGGAAGTAGACTATATCAAAGGTATTGCACCCGCGATCGCGATTGAGCAGAAAGTAATCACTTCCAATCCACGCTCTACAGTCGGGACCTCCACAGAAATATATGATTACTTAAAATTACTTTTTGCACGTATCGGAAAGACCTATTCACCGATTTCAGGACAAATCGTAACCAAGGATTCGGTATCCAATATCGTCAGCCAGATTATCAAACACGATACGGATAGCACGGTGACAATATATAGTCCGTTAATTTCAACCAACAGTCGGAAATTAAAAGAAGAACTATCCCTCTTACTTCAAAAAGGTTTTGCACGTATCTTATTCGAAGATAGTATTCAAAAAATTGAAACTGTTCTGGAAGACAAATCCATAAGTAACAAAACCTATACAACGGGTGAAGCCCGTATCGTAATCGACAGGATACGATTAGATGGCGAGGATGAAACAACTTCCCGATTAGCAGACTCCATACAAACCGCTTATTTTGAAGGAAAAGGCGAATGCTATGTAGACATCAATGGCGAAACATACCATTTCTCCGAAAAATTTGAGTTGGACGGTATTACTTTTGAAGAGCCATCACCCAATTTCTTCAGCTTCAACAATCCGTATGGTGCATGTAAACGATGTGAAGGATACGGAAAAATCATCGGTATTGATCCCGATTTAGTCATTCCTGACAAAAGTAAATCGGTATATGATGGTGCTATCGCGCCTTGGAGAGGTGAAAAAATGGGACAGTGGCTAGATGCACTCGTGCGTACAGCTATCAAGTTTGATTTCCCAATACATCGCTCTTACGCCGAACTGACTCCTGCCCAAAAGGAATTATTATGGATAGGTAATAAATACTTCAAAGGGTTGAATGAGTTTTTCAAAGACTTGGAAGAGCAAACATACAAAATACAATACCGGGTAATGTTATCCAGGTACCGGGGGAAAACAGATTGTCCCGACTGCAAAGGCACACGTCTGCGCAACGACGCAGCCTACGTCAAGATAGCAGAAAAATCCATCCTTGATTTGGTGCTTTTGCCAATTGATAAGCTATTAGCATTTTTCAAAAGCCTAGAACTAGACCGCAATGAGCAGATTATTGCGAAAAGACTACTGACAGAAATTACCAATCGCATTCAGTTCTTATGTGATGTGGGCCTCAGCTATCTAACGTTGAATAGATTAAGCAACACGCTTTCGGGCGGTGAGTCTCAACGTATTAATTTGGCAACCTCATTAGGGAGTTCATTGGTCGGCTCCATATATGTTCTCGACGAACCTAGTATTGGTCTCCATCCTAAAGACACCAACCGCCTTATTGGCGTATTAAAGTCTCTTCGCGATATTGGCAATACAGTGATCGTAGTCGAGCACGAACAGGAAATGATGGAGTCCGCGGACTACCTCATTGACATTGGACCCGAAGCAGGCATCCATGGTGGTGAATTGGTCTTTGCGGGGAACTACAATGAAATTGTTAAAGACAAAAATTCACTGACAGGCAAGTATCTCAGTGGCGAAATACAAATAGCGGTGCCTAGTAAGCGTAGGAAATGGACTGATAAAATCACGATCAAAGGTGCACGCGAGAATAATCTCCAAGGTGTTTCTGTTGATTTTCCATTAAATGTATTCACCGTCGTGACAGGCGTCTCGGGCTCGGGAAAAACTTCTTTGGTAAAGCGCGTGCTATATCCTGCACTGCAGAAGGCGCTGGGTAATTACTCTGGTGAGCAATCTGGACAATTTGATGCCCTCGACGGAGATTTCGCACAAATTGAACAAGTAGAATTAGTAGATCAAAATCCTATCGGGCGCTCCTCGCGTTCCAATCCAGTTACATACGTCAAAGCTTGGGATGAGATCCGTGCTTTATATGCAGGATTACCTGCCGCCAAAGCGAACGGTCTTAAGCCTGCGGCTTTCTCATTCAACGTCGAAGGAGGGCGCTGTGATGTGTGTCAAGGGGACGGTGAAGTCAAAATTGAAATGCAATTCATGGCGGATATTGTGCTCCCTTGTGAGGCTTGTGGCGGTAAGCGCTTCAAACCACACGTTCTAGATGTTACATATAAAGAAAAATCCGTATCAGACATATTAGATTTAAGCATTGACGAAGCGCTAGACTTCTTCGTGGATCAGCCTAAGGTTTTAGCTAAGCTCAAACCTCTACAAGATGTTGGCCTAGGCTATGTGAAATTAGGTCAATCGTCGAGTACGCTATCCGGTGGTGAGGCACAACGCATCAAGTTAGCATCCTTTCTGATCAAAGGTAATAATAGCAAAAAGACGCTTTTTATATTCGATGAACCTACCACAGGGCTTCACTTCCACGATATCCAAAAACTGTTGCGCTCATTTAGCGAGTTAATAGCACTAGGAAACAGCATATTAGTAATTGAACACAATATGGATATGATAAAATCTGCAGATTGGGTTATCGATATCGGCCCTGAAGGCGGCGAGCGTGGAGGTAACATTGTTTTTGAAGGGCTTCCTGAGAATTTAGTAAAATGTAAGGAAAGTTTTACAGGTCAATATTTGAAGAATCACCTTCAATAGCCTAACTTACCCTATAATTAAAAGCATAAATTCCATAAAATGAAAAGTAGATTATTGGCGGTATTTACCGCTTTCATATGTTTCTCAAACTTCGTAATGGCTCAAGCTGAGAAGCCAAAATTAGTGATCGGTCTCATGGTAGATCAAATGCGCTGGGATCACTTGTACCGCTTTGCCGACCGTTACGGAGATGATGGGTTCAAAAGATTATTGAGAGAAGGATTTTCCTGCGAGAATACACTGATACCGTATATCCCGACTTATACGGCAATAGGACATAGTACGGTATACACTGGTAGCGTTCCATCTATCCATGGAATAGCGGGCAATGATTGGATCGTACAAGCTACAGGCCAATCGATGTACTGTACGCAAGACGATCAAGTCGAAGGTGTC
>JBMDWK010000114.1:0-9061 GCA_048595255.1 Sphingobacterium sp.
GAAGTACGGGGGATATGTTGAATACATAAAAATAATAAAACATGGCAACTAAAATCAGATTGCAAAGACATGGTAAAAAAGGACGTCCTTTTTACCACCTAGTAGTAGCAGATTCACGTGCTCCACGTGATGGTAAATTCATCGAACGTATCGGTTCTTACAACCCAAACACAAACCCGGCGACTATCGTTTTGGATTTTGACAAAGCTTTGGATTGGATGAACAAAGGTGCGCAACCTACAGACACAGCACGTGCTATCCTTTCTTACAAAGGTGTATTGTACAAAAAACACTTGCAAGGTGGTTTGAAAAAAGGTGCTTTTGATGAGGCTGCTTTAGAAGAGAAATTTGCTGCTTGGACTGCGTCTAAAGAATCTCAAATTTCTGGTAAAAAAGATGGTCTTGCTAACGCTAAAGATGAAGCTAAAAAAGCTGCATTAGCGGCTGAGGCTGCTAAAAAAGCTGCTAAAGCTGAAGCTATCGCTGCTAAAAATGCACCTGCTGCTGAAGAGGCACCAGCTGAAGAAGCGGAAGCTACTGAAAACACTGAAGAAACTGAAGGTTAATCCTTTCATACAAGTATTCAAAGAAGCCGGTTCACACGTTGAATCGGCTTTTTTAGTTATTTAAATGGCTGTAGGATGAAGTTGCTGTGCCATTATTTTATTATTTTTGACTTTTTATTTTTGAAATATGACAACAGAAGAAAGTTTTTACATCGGATATGTATCTAAGACGCGGGGTTTGAAAGGAGAGGTTCAATTGTTTTTCGAATTTGAAGATTACGATGATTTGGAGCTGGATGTCATTTTTCTGGAAGTCAACAAAAAACTGGTGCCCTATTTTGTAAATACAGTCAAATTACAAAAAAATAGTACCGCCTACGCTACATTTGAGGATGTGGATCATATTGATAAAGCGAAAGCTTTAGTCCACAAAAAGATGTACTTGCCGAATGACAAGATGCCCGAGCGTGATCCAGATGATTTTAGATGGACGGATTTGGTAGGTTTTCTGGTCATTGACGAAGAACATGGAGAGCTTGGCGAGATCATTGAAGTACGGGAGATGCCGCAGCAATTTATCGCTACGGTCGAATTGGAAGATGGTAAACAACTCATGTTTCCGCTGTCCGAAGATTTAATTCTCGGCATAGATGGCGAGGAAGAAATTGTAGAAGTGGATCTACCCGAAGGTTTGGTGGATTTATATAGAGAATAGAAAAGGAAAGTTAATAACTTTCCTTTTTTGTTTTAGTCAATATTTTCTTGCTTTCATTGCAGGATTTTGAAACATAAATTGTAGCGAATAAGATAATTTGAAAAAATGAATGATTTTCTTTTGAGTTTATTAGACTAATACCGATATTAGCAGAGCTTATAGAGAAAGGCAGAGGGAATAGACCCAATGAAGCCTTAGCAACCTGACCTATGCTCAAGGTGCTAAATTCTACCCCCAAAAAAGGGAAAGATAAGTGGATAGTAAAGATATACAAGCCCCCGTGTCTTTTCTGTAAGCCTAAACGAGAAAATAAACATGAAAATCATAGATCATATTAAACGTGCAGACGGCAATCCCTTATTCTCTTTTGAACTTTTGCCGCCGGCTAAAGGTCAGGGAATACAAAGTATCTTCAATACGATGGATGAATTGATGGAATTCAAGCCGCCCTTTATTGATGTGACATATCATCGGGAGGATTACCTGTATAAGCAGCATTCCAATGGATTGCTGGAGCGCGTAGCCTACCGGAAGCGCCCAGGGACTGTAGCTATCTGTGCAGCTATTATGAACAAGTATAAGGTGGATGCGGTACCTCATTTGATTTGTGGCGGATTCACCAAAGAAGAGACGGAGAATGCGTTGATTGATTTGGATTTTTTGGGTATTGATAATGTATTGTTACTCCGTGGTGATGCGCGCAAGGGCGATCCTGACTTTATCCCGACGCCTGGAGGTCATGCTTTCGCAACGGATCTCTTGCAGCAGGTCGTCGATATGAATAATGGTAAATATTTGCATGAAGACATCGAAAATAGCTCAAAAACAGACTTCTGTATTGGTGTAGCAGGCTATCCCGAAAAACATTTTGAATCGCCAAACTTCAATACGGACTTTAAGTGGTTAAAGAAAAAAGTAGAAATGGGTGCAAATTTTATTGTGACTCAGATGTTTTTCAATGTCGAAAAGTACAAAGAATTTGTCATCAAATGCCGTGAAAATGATATTCATGTGCCTATCATTCCCGGTCTTAAACCGTTGACATCCAAAAAACAATTGATTACGCTTCCGAAAGTTTTTCATCTGGATATTCCAGAGGATCTGAGCGATGCCGTGGATGCTTGTACAACTAATGCGCAAGTACGTCAAGTGGGTGAAGATTGGTTGGTGCAGCAGTGTAAAGAACTTATAGCCTTCGGCGCACCAGTATTGCATTTTTATACGATGAGTAATCCGGGACCGACTAAACGGATAGTAGAAAAATTAGCCTAAAAATATTAAAAGCTTTTCGAAAGGAAAGCTTTTTTAATTGTGTTAAATTCTGTTAATTAACGTATTAACATTACGTAATCTCCTAAATTTATACGGTATTATTTCCCATTATTAAATACGCTTGATTATGAATTACTCGAAAACCAATAATTTGTTGGGCTGGATTTGCGGGATTGTCGCAACGCTTTTATATATCTACACAGCCGATCGTTATAACAGTTGGTGGGATACCGGTGAATTTGTGGCATCGGCTTACAAATTGCAAGTCGTGCATCAACCTGGCGCTCCATTGTTTCTGATGATTCAAAATCTATTTTCCAACTTAGCGCTTGGCGATAAGAGTCAGATTGCCTTTTGGATGAATATTGGTTCGGCTATATGCAGTGGCCTCACGATTACTTTTTTATTTTGGACTATTACCGCGTTGGCGCGAAAAGTTATCAAGCCCGAAAGCAATTCGCTACCCTTGAATAATATGAAGATTTTCGGTGCAGGCATTGTAGGGGCATTGGCCTATGCTTTTACGGACACATTTTGGTTCTCAGCTGTTGAAAGTGAAGTGTATGCAATGTCATCCCTATGTACTGCGTTGGTATTTTGGCTCATCCTGAAGTGGGAAGCCAGAGCTGAACAAGAAGATGCCAATAAATGGATATTGGTAATTGCGTTTGTAATGGGATTATCCATAGGGGTACACTTGTTGAATTTATTAACCATTCCTGCTTTAGCGCTGGTAATATATTTCAAAAAAGCGAAACAGATTCAAATAAAAGGGGTATTACAGACACTTGGTCTTGGGATAGGCGTATTGGCTTTCGTGCTGTGGGGTGTAATTCAATATGGCGTAAAGACGGCGGCTTTTTTTGATTTGTTTTTTGTTAATAATTTAGGGCTGGGCTTTGGTACAGGGATTGCCTTTTTCATACTACTCGTGGTTGGGCTTCTGGTGTATGGAATATTTTATTCCATACAGAAAAAGAAAGCAGTGTTGCAATTATCGATGTTGTCGCTTTGTTTTGTGCTGTTTGGATTCAGTTCATACAGCATGTTGCTGATTCGTTCACAAACGAATATTTCTTTAAATAATGGATCGCCGGATGATGCGTTTAGCTTTCTTGGCTACTTGAGCAGAGAGCAATATGGATCCGAACCCTTAATCAAAGGTCCCGTTTATACCTCGAAGGCTACGGGCGTAGAGGAAAGTACAACTTATCGTAAGGATGCGGATAAATATACCGCTATCAATGGTCGTGGAGAATATACTTACGATAGGGAAATGCTATTTCCTCGATTATGGAGTGCAGACAAGGCTCACTTCTATTCCTATTATACTAGATTGCAGGAAGGAGAGCATCCCAGCATGTGGGACAATTTAAAATTCTTTTGGAACTATCAGGTGAATCACATGTATGTGCGCTATTTTTTGTGGAATTTTGCCGGAAGACAAAATGACGAACCTAGTCATGGTAGTGCCCTCAATGGAAATTGGCTGTCTGGGATATCGGTTTTAGATGAAGCTAGGATTGGTAGAGAAGGCTTGTACAATAACCATGAAAACCCTTCCCGTAATGTGTATTATTTTCTGCCTCTGCTGTTGGGGATTGCCGGATTGGTATGGCACTATAAGCGGAGTAAACGTGATGCTTTTATTGTGGGATTATTATTCTTCTTTACGGGATTGGCTATCGTAATTTATTTGAACCAAACACCTATGCAGCCGCGTGAGCGTGATTATGCTTATGCAGGTTCGTTTTACATGTACAGCATATGGATTGGATTAGGTGTTATAGCTGTCATGGATCTCGTCCGTAGGTTTTTTACTAACAGATATGCCGTAATAGCTACGGGTATAACCGCTTTTGGGTTGGTACCGGGGCTTCTATTACATCAAAATTTCGATGATCACGATCGTTCTGCGCGTACATGGACTAGAGATATGGCCTACAATTACTTGGTGTCGTGCGAACCGAATGCCATCATGTTTACCTATGCCGATAATGATACTTTCCCATTGTGGTATTTACAGGAGGTCGAAGGCATCCGCACGGATGTGCGTATTGTCAATTTGAGCTATTTACAATCGGATTGGTATGTCAATCAGACGATGAAAGATATCAATACGGCTCCAAAGGCTCCTATAAACATTGATCCCTCCAAAATAAAGAGCGGTATTCGGGATGTGATATATTATTATGATATGCAGGTGGAAGGTTATACGGATGTGGATACGCTATTGAAAATCATGCTTTCGGATGAAAGAAGCAATCAGGTTCAATTTTCTGATGGCGCGTATGTCAATATCCTTCCAACTAAAAATATGGAATTGCCCGTAGACAAGGATTCGGTGATCAAAAATCGCACTGTGCCTGTTGCTTGGCATAATGATATTGCAGACGCGCTACGCTGGACGTATAATAAATCCTATGTCACTAAGGCAGAATTGAGCATGCTTTCCATTATATTAAATAACAATTGGGAGCGTCCTATTTACTTTGCTAATATGCTTGGAAAAGAGAACTTTATAGGGCTGGACAAATATTTGGTTAATGAAGGCTTACTGTATCGATTAATGCCTGTCGATAAGGGACAGCCGGATGAAGCAATATCTTTGGTAAATACAGACACCCTATATCGTAATATCAAAACGAAGTACACATTTGGAAATATTGCTAAGATGAAGCACTTTGATGTGGACTATCGACGTTTTGTGCAGAGCTATTTGTTTGATAAGAGTATCAATATTGCGTTGGATACATTGCTTGCTGAAGAAAGGCTCGAAGAAGCGAGAGAGATTGCTTTATTAACGGTCAAACATATGCCTCAACGCATAGTGGATATCAATCATGTTTATTCTAATGCTACTGTAGTGGATACTTTGCTCAAAGTAGCAGAAAAGGAAGTTGCTGAGAAAATTGCAGCCCGCGATATTAATTATATCAGTAACCACCTAGATTATCTGGTGGGTAAAGGAGATCGCCTTACAGCGTTTGATCAGATGGACATGCATACTACGGTAGATTCTTTTAATCGGTATAAAGAGATTGCAGTTACTTTAGATAATAAGCAGCTAATGGCACAAATAAAGCGAATGGATGATAGATATTTTAAAAATTAACATATAAAACAAAAGGAGGTAATTGACCTCCTTTTGTTTTATATGCTCTATCCTTTTTTGACCTCTTTAGCCCAAGAATCTTTTAATGTTACTGTCCTGTTGAATACCAAATGTTCGGGTGTGGATTTGGTGTCCAAGTTGAAGTAGCCAAGACGGATAAATTGGTAGCCTTTTCCTGGAATTGCATTGGCAAGATCAGGCTCAATATAGGCTTTCGGAATTACCGTTAAGCTATTTGGGTTCAAAGATGCTTTGAAGTCCTCTTCTGCTGCGGGATTTTCCACTTGAAAAAGTCTGTCATACAAACGCACCTCTGATTCTTTGGCATGTGCTGTCGAAACCCAGTGGATTGTACCTTTTACTTTGAGCCCTGAAGTATCTTCTCCAGATTTGGAATTCGGAATATAGTTACAGTGTACCTCCGTTACGTTACCATTTTCATCTTTTTTGAAATCGTGACATTCTACGATGTACCCATGTTTCAATCGTACAGAAAGCCCAGGTCCTAGACGGAAGAACTTCTTAGGCGCATCTTCCATGAAGTCATCACGCTCGATCCACAATTCTTTCGTAAAAGGGATAATACGAGAACCTTCGCCACCTTCTACTTCTGGATTGTTTTCACCTATTAATTCTTCGACCTTTCCATCAGGATAATTGGTGATAATGAGTTTGATAGGATCCAATACGGCCATTCTGCGCCAAGCGGTCCTGTTCAGATCCTCACGGATACAGAATTCCAATAGACTGACATCAATCATGTTTTCACGTTTTTGAATACCTATGCGATCACAGAAATTGCGAATACTTGCTGGCGTATAACCACGGCGACGCAGTCCTGAGATCGTAGGCATACGTGGGTCATCCCAGCTTTCTACATGTCCCTCATTTACCAATTGCAACAATTTACGCTTACTCATCACCGTATATGTCATATTCAGACGCGCAAATTCATATTGCTTGGAAGGGAATATTTCCAACTGCTCAATCAGCCAATCGTACAATGCACGGTGAGGAATAAACTCTAACGTACATACGGAATGGGTAATTTTCTCAATAGAATCTGACTGTCCATGTGCGAAATCGTACATCGGATAGATGCACCATTTGTCACCTGTACGGTGGTGATGTGCATGTTTGATGCGATAGATGATCGGATCGCGCATGTGCATATTGGGGTTGGCTAAGTCAATTTTAGCACGCAAAACTTTTTCACCGTCTTGGTATTTGCCGTCACGCATTTCTTGGAAAAGTTGTAAGTTCTCTTCCACCGAACGGCTGCGGTTAGGTGTAGGCACGCCTGGTTCAGTTGGTGTACCCTTAGCTGCCGCAATCTCCTCCGCAGTACTGTCATCTACATATGCTAAGCCATTTTTGATAAGCTTTACCGCATATTGATATAATGTTTCGAAATAATCCGAGGTGTATAATTCTTGTGCCCACTGGAAGCCCAACCATTGAATGTCGTTCTTGATACTTTCCACATACTCTGTGTCTTCAGTCACAGGATTAGTGTCATCAAAACGTAGGTTTGTCTTGCCATTATATTTTTGTGCCAATCCGAAGTTAAGACAGATGGATTTGGCATGGCCAATGTGAAGATAGCCATTAGGCTCAGGAGGAAATCGAGTCAATACGCGACCGTCATGCTTTCCTGATCGAAGATCTTCTTCGATGATTTCTTCAATAAAATTTAATGATTTTTCTTCCTCTATCATAAGACAAAGTTACTTATATATTGCTAAATATAGGATGCTTAGCTCAAAATAAATGGTAGGTTAGCGTAATAAATGTAAATTGTTTTTAAATTTAGATATGAAAATTTTGCATTACGCGCGCTATGGGGTGTTCTTACTATTATGCCTTCCCTTATTTCTGTCTGCTAAAACGCCAAAGCCTAAAATTTTGATTTATGGCAGTACGTTAGAGGCGTATGTAGCTGCTGTGCAATCTGCTGCTTCGGGTGTGCCCACGCTATGGGTTAATCCGCAGGGATACTCTTTTCAAGGAGATCGTTTTCGAATTCAGGAGGCTCTATCCATGACTGTGCTAGATGGGGGTGTGATATATCAATTTGTCGACAAGAAAAGTTTAGCGCAAGACTCCATTCCGGGAGCCCGCCAAAATGCAAAGCGAGAAGCTTACAATGTTCTCTCGCCCGATAATCTACTCTTAACATCGTTGTCTAACGAAGATGTGGTCAAGATCGTACGTGGTAAAACGTGGAAAGTAACGTTGTCAAATAGGAAAAGCTATGACTTTCTTTCTGTACTCGATGCAAGCCTCTCCCAGGATCTCCTGCGTAAAACTTCGCTTGGTAACCTTCCTGCATTAAAATCTACTCCAGCCAAAGACCTTACTTTAGCAGCTTCGAGAGCGACAGTCTTATTGCGTGAAAGCAAAACGGATATTTATGCTTACACGTTAAAGGATTTGTTCACACAAAAGGATAATTTCTTTGTACTGGAGGCTGGTGCGCAGGCTGCGGAAAGCCATAAGGCTTTTCAGATAGCGTATGGGCAGACGATGGGAGCTATTGCAAGCTATTGTGCATTTTTCAAAACCACAATCGATAAAATTGATTTACGCACCTTGCAAAATGAATTGTTGACGTTTCGAAGCCGTCTGTTGCCGGCACAGGATATTAGTTTTAAAGATCCAAATTTCATGTCCTTACAGCGTATGTATCTTGCTGGAATTTTGCCGCTACATATCAAAGACGATAAGCTGATTTTTGATGGAGAAGACTCCGTACGTGTGGCCGATATCCGGCCTATCATCAATCAATTCTATTCTCGCGCACAGCTGTGGTTTGTGGACAATAATCCTGAACTTATGACCGTATCGGATGCTTTGAATCTAATTAAATATACCGCCTTTCGTGGGGAAGAACTCGATGTGGAGGTAAAAAGAATGTGGAATAAGGAATTAACCTTCAAGGGTGATTATAATCCCTCAAAGGTTATCTCTCGCTACGAATTCGCTGTGCTCTTTGATATATACGCAGCTCCTTTTGTGAAGAAAGTGAGTCAAGATGGGCAGACTATTTCTCGTTAGTTCTTCACATTTAGTAAGCGATCTCTCAGCAATAAACAGGCTCCATAGGAAGCTAAATTGTCACTTTTAGATGAAAGTATAATCTTTGTGTCCCTATTTACTGTCGACAGCGAATATTTATTTACTGCATTCTTGAGGGGGAGACTCAGGTATTCTTCAGACTTGGCGACGACACCCCCTATGATAATAAGCTCGGGGTTGAAAATGTTTATGAGTGAAGCTATTCCGCGACCCAGTTTATCACCGATGTAATTGATAGATTCAATGCATAGATTATCGTCCTTTTTAGCGGCATTGATAATGTCATTCAATTTAATATCTTCGGTTTTTTTGAATTTTTTAGTCAGCATACTGGTGGCGCCATTTTTAATTTCTTCACTCACCCGGCGTATTAAG
>JBMDWK010000115.1:0-7258 GCA_048595255.1 Sphingobacterium sp.
CCTCTTCCCATTCCGAACAGAGCAGTTAAGCCCGCCCGAGCCGATGGTATTGCCGTAACAGGTGGGAGAGTAGGTCGGTGCCTTCTTTTATTAAAACTAAGCCTTATCACATCAACGTGGTAAGGCTTTTTTGTTTTATGCTATCTTGACTTTTATTTAAAGATTATTATTAAATTAGATCGATAAAAATATAATCATATAGCAATGAATAAAAGTATTTTAATAGAAGTAGAAAGGGAAACTTCTAATACAAAGCAATTACTAGGTAGATTAAAGGATGAACACCTGTCGTATAGACCACATCCGAAGTCTATGTCACTCGGTGAATTGGCAAGTCATATTGTAGAATTGCATAATTGGGTGAAAGTGGCTTTACCACACGATATATTTGATTTTCATACGATGTATAAGCCTTTTGCTGCATCTACAGTTCAGGAATTGATTAATGTATTGGACGAAGGTTATTCCGCGAATGTTGCGGCTATAGAAGGTACATCAGAAGAAGCATGGCAACGTACATGGAATTTGCAGGCGGGCGAATATGTGATTGCTAGTGTTCCGAAAATTGGTGCTTTTCGTTTTATCTTGCAAAATCATTTAATACACCACCGTGGTCAATTGACGGTTTATATGCGTATGTTGGATATTCCGTTGCCAGGTCTGTACGGACCATCGGCGGATGAAAAACAGTAAAATAAGAGAGGGATTCATCATTGAATCCCTCTCTCGTTATTATAGTGTTTGGAATGAAACACTACTCGCAGTTTGCTTATCGAAGTACAATCGATGTATATTCTTGATGTAATCGGATTCTTTAGCTTTGAAGATATCAATCATTTGGTTCGGATTTCTATCCACTAATGGAAACCATGTGTGCTGAATCTGGATCATCAATTTATGACCTTTTTTGATGATATGCGATACATCCGGTAATGTTAGTTTCACAGTGGTAACTTCATTAGGTTTAAATGCCTTTTCTTTATCAAATCCTTCTCTAAATCTTCCACGAATCACCTCTCCACGGATCAACATTTGATAGCCTTTCATCAGCACTTTTTCCGATACAGGAGATGTAGCTGCTGAAGTGTCGGGATAGACATCAATCACTTTTACAATAAAATCGGCATCGGTTCCACTCATCGAAAATTTCAGATCTGCTGTAATTGCTCCTGCTAAAGTCAAATCTTCTTGTAACTCCGCTGTCTCAAATACCAGTACATCGGGTCTATTGGCAACAAATCGTTGATCTGCGATCATATATTCGCGGGTACGTTCGCTGATAATTCCTTCCTGAAAAGGTACTGGCTTGTTGGGGTCAGAAACATATTCGGTATAACCAAGATCTATCTGTGGAGGTGTAGTAGACAATTTTTGATTCTGATGAAAATAGAATGTTTTGGTCTCAGCTTCTTTCGGCGGCCATTGATCAAATGTTTTCCATTGATTAGCGCCTGTGAAATAAATATTCGCTTCTTGCGGGTTAAAGTCTCCTTTTCCTTTCAAGTAATAATCAAAAAATGGTAATTCGAATTTCTCTTGATAATAGGTACTTGTTTTTTCACCAAATCGAATGTCGCCAAATGATTCGCCGGTCGAGCGTACCCATCCACCGTGAAACCATGGGCCGATTACCAAGATGTTATTATTCACCTTATTCCTTTTTTCAATCTGTTTGTACGTCTCAAATGCTCCATAGGTGTCTTCTGCATCAAATGTTCCACCTACAATCATCACCGCAGGCTTTACATTATTCACATAATTTGTAATTGTCCTACTGCTCCAGAAGGTATCCAAGGTTTGATGTTTTTCTAAATCATCCCAAAACTTAACCGTATGGCCTAAATATTCTTTTTTCAGATTCCCTATAGTTGGGTTTTGAAGGAAAAATTTGTAAAAATCTTTGGATTGCAAATCGAAACCTTTTGGTCCATTCACATTTGTTACAGGTTTAGGTCGTGGTGCGTCAAAAGTATACATGAATCTGAAAGCATCCATTAATAGTAGTGCCCCGCCATGACGAAAGTCATCGCCAATAAACCAATCCGTGACAGGCGCCTGCGGTGATACGGCCTTCAATGCAGGATGAGAGTCGATAAGGGCAGCTGTAGCATAAAATCCAGGGTAAGAAATACCGTACATGCCCACCTTGCCATTATTGCTGGGAAGATTCTTTGTCAACCAATCTATAGTGTCATAGGTGTCTGTACTTTCATCGATTTTAGCTTTATTTTGCGGGCTGCGCGTAGGTCGAATATTTTCAAACACACCTTCACTCATCCACTTACCACGGACATCCTGATAGACGAAGATATATTTTTCGGTCGCCATCTTGGGAAAGTTTCCCAAGCTACTTTTATATTTATCCTTACCATATGGTGCTACGGTATAAGGCGTACGATTGAGTAGGATAGGGTATTGCTGCGATTGATCTTTGGGAACATAAATGGAGGTAAACAATTTGGTTCCATCGCGCATCGGAATATATTCCTCGATTTTGTCATAATTCGCTTTAATGTATTCCTCGTTGACATCTTGCGCAAACGATAACTGATAGCAAAACAGATAAATAAAGCATATAAAAAGGTACTTTTTCATTGGATAAATTCTAATTTAGATTGATTAACTAAAGTTATTCTTTTTTCATAAAAGATGGTAATCATTTTTGCGGCAACCCGTCTTTATTGGCGGATCGCGGTAATGAATACTAAAGAATGTATTTTTTTTTAAATAACTGATTTTTACCTTGTTATAATTTTAATTCAAGTTTTTTTATTTTCCATGTAATAAATAGATACGGCATTCTGTCTTATTACTAAATGACCATTAATCTATGATGAACCAAGAAATATTTAAAAATACGGTATTTGTCCTCAAGGATAAATTGTACCGATTTGCAAATAGGTTTTTGGAACACCAAGAGGATGCGTATGATCTGGTACAGGAGGTCATGTTGAAATTGTGGGAACAACGGGAGGAATTAGTGAGAGTACAGAATATAGAGGCCTTTTCGATGCAGATGGTAAGAAATTTGGCCTATAATAAGATTGATAAATTGGGGCGACAAGCCAAATATTTAACACAATTACCACCAGATATTCAACCCGAGAAATACCCCTCTTTGACAAGAGAATTGGTTCTTCAGCTGATAGATCAACTTCCAGAAAAGCAAAGGTTGGTCATGTATCTACGCGATATCGAAGAATACGAAATCACTGATATAGCTGTATTGTCTGGATTAGAAGAAAATGCCGTTCGTGTAAATCTTTCGAGAGCACGGACAACAGTAAGAACGAACTTAACAAAAGTGTTTGAGTATGAAAAGAGAAGAATTGGATAGGCTGAGAGAAAAGTATTATGCGGGAAATACTTCTTTAGAAGAAGAGCGTCAACTGAAAGAATGTGAGGGAGAAGTTTTTTTTAGTGCTTTGAAGCGTCCAGAAGATACAATGGATTGGGATTTTGATTCTTTCATGGAGGCAACAAAAGAAGAACAAAATAGTGCGCCAGCAAAAGTACTTCCTTTGAAACGCAGAATCATTCTCTTGGCGGCTGTTGCAGCTACATTTGTTTTAGGTTTCTTTTTCGTGCGCCAGTGGATGCAGAATCCTACTAAAGTAGAATCGCATATCGCATTCCAGGAGGTGAAGAAAGAAAATATAAATGAGATAGAAAATATTCCAAATGTCCGCAGTGAGTATGCTGGCACAGCCTCTGATAACGTGGAATATGATGCTCCTATCCGCCGTACATCGGTGAAGAAAGTTGCGCACAAAGCACCGGTTGCTTCCGCAAGTCATGAGCCGGAAGATGAAATGTATGTTGAGATAAACGGTGTGCGGATATTTGATGAGGAGAAGGCCTTAGAAGTAACGGAAGCCGCACTTCATTTGGCAACTTCCAATCTCAAAAAGGGCATGGAAGGCGTAGAAAATATAAAATATTTAAAAATCGAAATATAAGATATGAAAACAATGAAAACTATATTGCTAATCATTAGCTTGTTTGTAGCTGGTATGGCGCAGGCACAAATTTCAAAATTGGATCAAATTTTTGAGCAATATAAAGAACACAAGGGAGTGACTTCAATTAAGATTGGCAAGCCTATGTTTAAGATGTTGAATAAAATGAAGATAAGCGACGCGGATGTGGAAACAATCAAACCCTTGCTAAGTAAGATTAATTCGATTAAAATGTTAATCTTCGAAAATGCAGGTTCGTCCGTGAGGAATGAAGTGAGTTCGGCGATCCGCAATTTGAAATATGAAGAATTGATGGTGATCAATTCAGATGGTAATAATATCAAATTTTTGGCAGAGAATGTGGAAGGCGAATTTCTTAATAATCTACTCTTGAGTATCAATTCGGACGAAGAAACCATATTCATGATCTTGGATGGCGCTCTCAAATATGATGATATTAATACCCTAGTAAGTAAAAATTAGAATTAACCTTTTCAATACCTATATATTATGAAGTACTTAAGAATAATTTGCCTTGTATTCGTCGTGTGGAGTCTACAAAGCTGTATGATTAAAAGCAAATCTAACATGGATTTTGCGAAGCGATCAGATTTTTCAAAAGATGCAGAAATTGTCGCTATCAATGTGCCATCCATACTGATGAAGACATTTCTAAAAAGCAAAATAAATGAAATCACTGAAGAAGATCCAATATTGGCAATGGCTCTTAAAAAAATAAAAAAAATAAAACTAATGACTGTTTCGGGAGCTGCGCAATCTAGTCTTTATGAGAAATTTAATACCTACTTGGCCAAGAATGATTTTGAAGAGTTAATGAGTCTGTATAGTGAGGGAACAAGAATTTCTATCAATACACAGATGAAGGGTGACAGAGTCAAAAAAGTAATGTTAGGGATTATAGATGACGATGATCAGGTCTTTGTCGATATTAAATCGGACCTTGACATCAATGAACTTAATCTACTAATAGAAGAATATGAGGCTCGAAAAGTCGAGCATCAAGCCGCAGTTGAACAATAAAATCAAATTGCTCTATAATGAAAAAGGAGACTCCATAAGAGTCTCCTTTTTATATTTTCATTAGCTTAAAATATTATTTAGCTAATTCTTCAGCAATTGCTTTACCGATTTCTGCAGGTGATTCTACTACACGGATACCACACTCACGCATGATCGCCATTTTAGCAGCAGCAGTATCATCAGCACCACCTACGATAGCACCAGCGTGTCCCATACGACGTCCTGGAGGCGCTGTTTGGCCAGCGATGAAACCTACAACCGGTTTATTACCGTTTTCTTTGATCCAACGAGCAGCTTCAGCTTCCATGCCACCACCGATCTCACCAATCATGATGATACCTTCAGTTTCTGGGTCGTTCATTAATAATTCAACAGCTTCTTTAGTTGTCGTTCCGATGATAGGGTCACCACCGATACCAATAGCTGTAGTGATACCTAGACCAGCTTTCACTGTTTGGTCAACAGCTTCGTACGTTAAAGTACCTGATTTAGAAACTACACCTACTTTACCTTTTTTGAAGATAAATCCTGGCATAATGCCGATTTTAGCTTCTTCAGCAGTGATAATACCTGGACAGTTAGGACCGATTAAACGAGAATCTTTGTCACTCAAGTAAGATTTTACTTGAATCATATCTTTAGTAGGGATACCCTCTGTAATACAAACGATTAATGCGATTCCAGCAGCAGCAGCTTCCATGATAGCGTCAGCAGCAAATGCAGGTGGAACGAAAATAATAGAAACATTAGCACCTGTAGCATCTACAGCATCTTGTACTGTGTTGAATACGGGACGATCTAAGTGAGTTTGACCACCTTTACCAGGTGTAACACCACCTACAACTTGCGTTCCGTACTCAATCATTTGAGACGCGTGATAAGTACCTTCTGTTCCAGTGAAACCTTGAACGATAACTTTTGAATCTTTATTTACTAATACACTCATTGTTCTTATTTTTAGCAGAGCAAATCTACTATTTTGTAACGACTTCTGGAAATATTGCTTACTCTATTCAGCCTTTTTTTTATTAAAACTTAATTTTCTTCAATATATCCCAAAGCACAATACCGATTGTGACCGATACATTAAAGGAATGCTTGGTGCCAAACTGCGGGATTTCGATGCAGCCGTCGACCAGCTTCATGACTTCATCATCTACTCCATGTACTTCATTTCCGAATACAAAAGCATATTTGTCGGTTTTGGATGATTCAAATTGTTCTAGTGAGATTGATCCAGCAGCTTGTTCGATAGCAAATATTTGATAGCCTTGATTTTTGAGATCATCAATGGCATCCGTAGTTTCCTTATAATGTGTCCACTGTACCGATTGTGTGGCGCCGAGCGCTGTTTTCTCAATTTCGCGATGTGGGGGAGTTGCCGTAATCCCGCACAGCACAATTTGCTCTATGGCAAAGCCATCTGCCGTACGAAATGCAGAGCCTACATTGTGCATACTACGCACATTATCGAGTATAATAGTGATAGGTGTTTTTTCTAATTCTTTGAAAGAATCAACATCCACACGATTAAGTTGATCCATTGATAATTTTTGCATGCTGCAAAATTACTTTATTTTCGGTTAATCTCGATATGAAGTTAAATTACTGCTTTATTTTATCTATCTTTGCAATGTTAATAGAAGATTCGGAAAGAAACTTGAAAATAGATTTTGAATATTCGAGAATACTAGTTATTTTTGCAATCCGAATTTAGTATAAAAAAGTATTATAAAATATATAGCTAATAGAAATGGCAAATCATAAATCAGCGATTAAAAGAATTAGAGCTAACGCTGCGAAGCGTTTAAGAAACCGTTACCAAGCAAAAACAACTCGTAACGCAATCAAGAAATTACGTAATACAACTGATGCTACAGAAGCAAAAGAATTATTACCTCGTGTTGTTTCTATGCTTGATCGTTTGGCTAAGAAAAACGTAATCCACAAGAAAAAAGCATCTAACAACAAATCTAAATTAACTAAATTTGTTAACAAGTTAGGTTAATCTTGAGATACTAAGATATTAGAAAAGGACACAGTGATGTGTCCTTTTCTATTTGTATGAAGTTTTTTTGCAACGATAATAAAAAGGCTCGATTAATTCGAGGGCACTGAAAAAGTCCCTTTATAAACAGGGATAAAAGGAGTGGAAAATGATATTTTTCTGCTCCTTTTTTCGTATCTTAAATTAGATTTTAACGGACCTCAGGATGCTTTCTACCCAACAAAAAATTCAGTTTAGTTCCTATTCAGGA
>JBMDWK010000116.1:0-1779 GCA_048595255.1 Sphingobacterium sp.
GTAGGCAAAAGCTCCAAAGAAAAGGATATTGCTTTACAAATTACCTTAAAGCTTGGGAAACGTCTTGAAAAAGAATTGCCCAACACAAAAGTAATATACACGCGTAAAACAGATGTTTACCCCAATCTTTACGAACGTCCCCAATTAGCTAATAAACACCATGCAGATCTTTTTATATCTATTCACCTGAATGCTGGAGGTACGACTACGCGTCGGGTCAAAAACAAACAAGGTAAATGGGTCAACCAAAAAGTAGCCAACTCTTCGGCAAGGGGAACAGAGACATTGGTATTGGGATACAATAGCATGGGAAATCAAGATGTAGCTATCCGCGAAAATGCTTCCATATTATTGGAAGAAAATCACGAGGAAAACTACGGTGGATTTGACCCTAAAGATCCATCATCCTATATTGTATTCAAGGTATTGAAAAGAAAATACAGAGACCGCAGCATTCATTTGGCCAAACTCATACAGGCGGAATATACCAAAGCAGGTCGTGTCAACCGAGGGATAAAAGAGCAACCATTAGCCGTATTGAAAACTGCAGGTATGCCTGCGGTACTGACAGAGGTTGGCTTTATCAGTAATTCGGAAGAAGAAAAATACTTAATGTCTGCGAAAGGTCAAGATGAGATAGTTAATAGCTTATTTAACGCTATAAAAAAATTCTAAATGCAGGGGATATATAAACATTTTATATATTTAAGATGTTATCCATATATTCAGTAGAATCTAAACGTAGTAAAATTGAAATTATCTAACGAAACTAAAGTTGGCGTATTAACATCCATCGCCTTAGCATTATTATTTATCGGTTATAGTTTTTTGAAAGGAAATGATGTTTTCAGTTCCGAAAATATGTTTTATACGGACTATGATAATGTCGATGGGCTATCCGTATCCAACCCTGTACTTGTCAATGGATTTAAAATAGGTAGAGTATCCAACACCACCTTAATGGACAATGGAAAGATCCGAACGGAATTTAAAATCAAAAAAGACTATAAAATTCCTTCAAATACTATTGCACGTATATCGAATGATGGATTTTTGGGCGGTAAAGTTATTGTATTTGACATAGGGAATAGCAAGACATTTGCCAGCGATGGTGACCCCTTACAATCCGATGTACAAGCCAATCTTTTACAAAAAGTAGAACCCCTACAAAAGAAAGTAGAAGATTTAGTAGTCAAACTAGACTCGGTATTATCTGCAGTCAATACAGCCTTGGATGAAGAGTTTCAACGTGATTTCAAAACGAGTCTACGAAGTATTTCTATTTCCTTAAAAAATGTAGAGAAAATCACCACGGATGTGGAAGGGCTAATGGGATCCGAAAGAGTACGGTTGGCGAAGATCATGCAAAATCTGGAGTCCATTACCAATAATTTTAAGGAGAACAGCGCTCGTATAAATCAAATCATGGCTAACCTTGACCATTTATCCTCAGATCTGTCCAAAACAGAGATAAGAGCTACGGTAGAGAATGCCAACAAAGCGATGAAAGATGTACAGGCTATTACGGACAAAATCAACAAAGGAGAAGGTTCTATCGGCTTATTGGTAAATGACGATAAACTATACAATAACCTAAATAACGCCTCTGAAAATCTCGACGAACTCGTACACGATCTGAAAACAAATCCGGGCAGGTATTTAAAAATTTCCATCTTCGGAAAGAAAGATACGAAATAAAAAAATAGCCTTGAACATTCATTCAAGGCTATTTTTTTGTTATTATGTCATCAAAATGTTGGGAAACTGTTAAACAAGTGT
>JBMDWK010000117.1:0-3465 GCA_048595255.1 Sphingobacterium sp.
ACGAGTGAAATTCATTAAATACCTATTCGCTCCGTTGAATACCGTATAGCTTGGTACCTGCTCTGGGGCATTAGGGTTTTTATTAATATCTGCTAAGTCTTTCGTACAGGAAATCATTGACATTGTCGAAATCCCAATCACCGAAGACAATAGTATTGCTTTTATATTTTTCATATCAAATTTGTCAATGTTAGAACTGTAATTTTAAATTGAATCCAAATGTGCGAGAAGCTGGTAAATTTCCACCTTCAAAACCTTGAATATTTCCACTACCTGTTGTCGTCATCTCTGGATCAAAATTCTTATTGGCTAATCCGAATGTGGCGATATTTCTGGCAAAACCAGAAATAGTTGCATTCTTCACACGCAATTTTTCGACAAATCGTACTGGAATATTATAACCCAATGTGATTTCTCTCAACTTGATATAGTCCGCATCGAAAACATTTTGCGCTGTAGGACCCGCATAATAATGCGCATAATATGCTTGAGCAGTAACTTCTTTCGTATTCTCTTGTACATTGGCTAAGGTATATGTACCATCTGGATTGAAAGTAGCAGTACCAGACACACCCTCTACCACTAACCCATTCTCACGAACTCCATTGGCAGCTGTCTCTTCAAATACCCCGGTGTAGTGACCAAACATGTTAGAAATAGAAAAGTACTTTCCTCCTTTTTGCATATCGATCAATGCCGATAGCATAAAGTCTTTGTACGAAACTGTATTTCTCCAACCTGCATTGAAGTCTGGAATAATAGATCCTAAATTTTTGTTAGGTGTTCTCAAATAAAGGCCTGAAGTAGGTGAAACAACTTTATTACCTGCATCATCATATACAAAGTCAGAACCAAATATCTGTCCATAAGGCTGTCCTGGCATCGCAATCAGGGTAGCATTAAAAGGGGCTGTACCAATATTAAGGGATTGCAGACCTTCTGCCAGTTCAACCACTTTATTTCTGTTCAAAGCAAAGTTGATATTGGATGTCCATTCGAAATTTTCCTTACGAACTGGCACAACTGTCAACATCGCCTCCAAACCCTTATTTACAACATTACCTGCGTTTAATACTCTTGAACTGAATCCAATCTCTGCACCGGTAGACACAGGCATGATCAAGTCACTGGTCTTCTCATTGTAGTAGGTGATGTCTAATCCTAATCTGTTTCCGAACATTTGAGTTTCAATACCGAATTCGTAAGACTTCTTAGTCTCAGGACGTAATTCCGAATTCAATTTGGACAATCCTTTTAAATAATATGGGTTATCTAAGAAAGTGGTATTGGCAAATACATTGTTCAAATACACATCCAATAAACGATATGGATCCGTGTCATTACCCACTTGCGACCAACCAGCTCTAAATTTACCAAAGTTCAACCATGGTGCATCAACCACTTGAGAGAAAATAAATGAACCCGTCACGGATGGATAGAAGTATGCATTATGATCTTCAGGTAATGTCGACGACCAGTCATTTCTCCAACCAAAATCCATATACAGTAAATCGTTATAACCCAACGAGAAATTACCAAACAAAGAATTAACACGTTTCTTCGTTACATATGTATCTACCGTCGCAGTTTGTGCACTATTATTAATCGTGTACAAGTTTGGAACAATAAGGCCACCTGCGGTAGAAGCACTAATTCTATCCGTTGATGTGTTTCTTCTATTGGTACCGATAAATGAATTTAAAGAGAATTTGTCCCATTTCTTATCAAAGTGAACTCTACCTTCATAGTTCATCTCTAAAAATTCGCGCGTCGCCTCAGAGAAAGAAGATACTGCGACAGAACCTACAGCAACTTGTTCCCTAATTTTCAATGTATAATTATCTCCATAGATATTACCTGTAGCGTATAATCCTGGCATAATATCATAGCGTAACTCTACATTACCGTAAAAGCGATCACGCTGATCTGTAGCAATATTTTCGTTTACAATCCAATAATGGTTATCCGAATAATTTGGTGTTGCATCATTCCAAGATTTTATGTTCCAAGATTTTTGGACCCCGCTTATTGTTTTGTAATTTTTCAGACGCTCATAATCCAATTGCACCTGTCCCCATTGGAACATCTTTTGTCCTATTGAATTATCGCCATATCCTTGCTCTGGTCTATTAAATCCATTGGTACGAATGTAGTTGATTGTACCTCTAGCTGTTAATTTATCAGAGAATTTATTGTCAATACTTAATGCAACGGTAGTACGTTTTAGGTCACTATTCGGCACAAGACCTGTTTGATTGGTGTTAGACATTGACAGCCTTGCTGCTGTATTTTCATACGATTTAGCAAGCGCTAATGAATTTGTATACGCGACGCCCGTATTAAAGAATGATCTGAAATCATTATTTGGGTAGACCCAAGGTCTTGTCTTTAAATAATTTTGAGTATCGTTAGGATCGAAAGCATCCCAATGCAATACTTGTTGACCATCTAACTTTGGTCCCCAAGATTCATCCGCCGAATAATCGACAACCTGATACGTTTGACCATTAATGGTTGCAGTAGCAAATTCATCACTGTATCCACCACCATATAACTTTTGTAGACGAGGCGTAATACCCAAATTTTCGAAAGCAACACCGGTATTAAATACAATTTCATCCCTACCTCTTTTTGCCGATTTAGTCTTGATTAGTACGACACCATTAGCAGCCCGCGCTCCATATAAAGCTGAAGCTGGTCCACCTTTTAGTACGTTCACTGACTCGATATCATCAGGGTTGATATCAAAACCTGCATCTCCATAATCACGTCCTCCGGCACCTCTTTCCGCATTAGCGGAATTATAGTTGGAGTTGTTCATCGGAATCCCGTCTACAATAATAAGTGGTTTGTTCTCTCCGGTCAGCGACCCAATACCTCTTAGTACAATACGAGTAGAACCACCTAAACTGGAAGAAGGAGCAGATACTACCGCACCGGCTACATTTCCGGAAAGAGATTGTAAGGCATTATTACCTCTAGCCGCCGTCAATACATCACCCTTTACTTCTTGGGCAGCATATCCGAGGGATTTTTTATCTCTAGTAATTCCCAAAGCTGTCACAACAACTTCTTCGAGCGCTAAATCATCCGAATCCAAAACAATAGACAGTGTCGATGAATTGCCGACTATAACTGTTTGCGCATTATAGCCCACGTACGACACAGAGAGTCTAGCTCCTTGAGGGACATTTAGGGTGAAATTACCTGCCGCATCTGTTTGAGTAGCTACACTTCCTCCAATCACCGACACTGATGCTCCAGCAATAGGCAATCCTTCAGAAGATGTTACTTTACCACTCACTTGACGGGTCTGTGCATAGGACACGCTTGTAAGACATGCCACAGCCAACATCGTGGTTAGTAATTTTTGTTTCATAGATTTTTTCGTTTAGTAATAGTTAGTTTTCACACTAAAATGAAAGCTGTTTATAATTTTTGTTTAACACAAACTTATATAAAAAA
>JBMDWK010000118.1:0-26898 GCA_048595255.1 Sphingobacterium sp.
ATCTTACCTTGGTGCAATACAATACCACCAATCAGCTGCACATCATAGTGCACCATATTCCATGTAACTTCAGTGCCTGCAGCAATCCATTTATTGTGCCATTGTGCTTTATCGCCCACGATGTTGACGTTGGCTTTGCGTGTCGCAATCTCACGGTCAAAATCTGTAGCTGTTACTTCTAATATTGGATTCTCTGTCAAGCGACGTGCTGTCTCTTTTACTACAGCAAAAGCCTCTGGCAAGATCTCCGCTAATACCTCCTCCAGCTTTTTGTCGCGATCTTTATTAAGTTTATCTATTTGCTCGTAAACCTCAGTTTTTTCTGAAATATCAACACTGTGGTTATCAGCTTTGAGTTTCAATTCTGCGATTTCAGCATCTATTTCTTTTAAATATTCTTGGATACGGCTTTTGAATTCAATTGTTTTAGCACGAAGCTCGTCATGTGACAAATTGGTTAGCTTACTATATTCCCCCTTGATCTTTTCTACAATGGGTTGTATAGATTTGATATCACGTTCTGACTTGCTACCAAATAATTTACTTAAGAATTTTAACATAATTTTTTTTTATCTCTTTTCACATGCACAAAATTGAATCCAAATTCATATTCAGGACAATTTGGCACTAATCGGGCAAATTTAATTATTCAGATTGACAACTTTTAATGTTATAATATATTTTTACGATTTTCCTATCAAAAATATATTTTTTGCGCTTTGGGGTACAATATTTAATTCCTGCGCTTTGTCAAACATAGACCTAATAGCCTTCTTCCCAACCTCTCCCAAATCTATGGAATACTGATTTACATACAATTCAATGTGCCTATACATGACCGACTCTTCCATTTCTTGCGCGTGCGAACGGATATAATCGATTCCTGATTTAGGATTGGCGAATGCATACTCCACACTTTTACGAATCAAACGGTTTACCTTCTCTTTCAAATCTGGAGCGATGTCTCTGCGTATGACAATCCCACCGAGTGGAATCGGACTTTCTGTCGTTTTCTCCCAATAATCTCCTAAATCAACCACCTTATGCAAGCCTTTTTCTTGGTAAGTAAAGCGATTTTCGTGAATTATTAGTCCCAAATCTATATTCCCCTGCAATAGGGCGGATTCAATATCCGAAAAAACCATAATTTCTTTGTTCTTCAATTGCGGAAAGGCCAATCCTAACAAGAAATTTGCGGTGGTATATTGACCGGGAATTGCAACTTTTAAGTTATAATATTCTGCAGGAAGTTCCTGCCCGGCAAAAGAGGACAATTGTTGCGCTAACAACGGATTTTTAGTAATCAACAGGGGACCCACGCCGAATCCCAAAGCTGAACCCGCATCTAACAATTCGTAGTCTTCTACTGCGTAGGCAAAAGCGTGATAGCTTAATTTGGTAATATCCAGCTCTCCTCTAAACGCTTTTTGATTCAACGTCTCCACATCGTGGTACTCCACCTCAAAATCTAGGCCTTCAGTATCTATTTTATGATGTATGAGCGCGTCAAAAATAAATGTATCGTTTGGACAAGGCGAAAAGCCTAATGTTAACTTCATAATAATAGATATCTATATCTTGAATTTCGTCAATACTACAAAGGCAATCATAGCCAGAAATGTTATCAAAACCACGCCTTTGGCCAAAGCCTCTTTTTGCCCACGGTACGCAAAACGGATAATAACAAGATTGACAACCGCAGTAAGGACATATAAAGCGATGGGTTTCTCCGCAAAATAGGATTGCTGTATTGTGGTATAAGTCATCGCCAAATAGGCCAATAGTGGTGCTATAGCACCAACGATTATCCCAGCAATTAAGGAATTTTTGTTCATCTATTTAATATCAAAAGACCATGAATTCAATTCAGGAATAGCATGGTGTGCCGTCATATCGAATTGCGTAGGAACCACTGAAGCGTATCCATTATTAATGGCGAACACATCCGTATCTTCTCCTCGATCTACCCAATCGTATCGACCTGTCATCCAAAAATAATCCCGGTGATGCGGATCTACTCTGTATTCAAATTCTTCGACCCAATTCCCATTGGCTTGTCGGCAAATTTTAATACCCGAAATCCCCTTTTCTATATGTGGGAAATTAACGTTTAATAATGTTCCTTTCGGCAGCCCATTGTTGAGCACTTGCTCGGCAATGCTTAATACATATGGTCTTGTATGCTTAAAATCCGCGTTATGCGAAAAATCATCCAGCGAAAAACCTATAGAAGGAATGCCTTCGATTGCACCTTCGACAGCAGCGGACATCGTGCCGGAATACAATACATTAATAGAATAATTCAGTCCATGATTAATCCCCGACACGCATAGATCAGGCTTCTTGTCTTTGAAAATACGATCTACAGCCAATTTCACACAGTCTACTGGTGTACCGGAGCACTTATACATCTCGACACCTTCGTACAAGTCGATCTTGTCCAGACGAAGCGGTTTACCAATAGTAATTGCATGCCCCATACCCGACTGCGGAGCATCAGGAGCTACAACCACTACATTGCCCAATTTTTGCATTTCTTCCAAAAGCACTTTTATGCCTGGTGCGGTGATACCGTCGTCGTTTACGACCAAAATAGTAGGTTTTTCTTTTGCCATGATGCTAAGTTATGGAAATTATCAAAAAAAAATATATTTGAATAAATGTAAAAAAGACAATTAATTAAAATAAATTTATATATTTATTTTCCTAATTATAAATAGGTAACCAACTAAAGGAAGGACCGATTAATACTATTAATCAATTTAAACAATCTTATGATCACTAATCTAACCCCCCGTGAAGGATTTAAAAGGTTCGTTTGGATTTCAAGCGCTGTAGCGTGTTGTCTATGCGTCACAACACAACATGGCTTTGCAAAACCTTTTGAACCATTAAACACTTTTCAACAACAGAATCTTACTGTAAAAGGTACCGTGCGCGATCCGCAAACCAACCAACCAATTGCAGGAGTAACGGTTACGGTAGCAGGCACAACAAATGCGACGACGACTAATCTCAATGGTCAGTATGAGTTAAAGAATGTACCCACGGGTGCACAATTAATTTTTTCCATGGTAGGTATGCTGCCCATCACAGAGAATGTTAATAATCGTACTACCATAGATGTTATCTTAAGTGGTGACAATGAAGCTATTGAGGAAGTAGTCGTAGTAGGCTATGGTACGCAAAAAAAATCTGTTGTATCAGGAGCTGTTACCGCAGTAAAAGGTGATGAATTGGCTAAATCATCATCTGTGAATTTATCTAATGGCTTGGCAGGTCGTCTTCCCGGCGTAACGGCAATTCAAAGCGGAGGAGAACCTGGATACGATGGTTCAAGTATCCGTATTCGTGGTATAAACTCATTAGCAGGAGGGAATTCAAGTCCACTTATCGTAATCGATGGTGTGCCCAGTAGAGCTGGTGGAATTGACCGTATAAATCCTAACGATATAGAAAGTGTATCCGTATTGAAGGATGCTTCTGCAGCAATCTACGGTTCTAGAGCGGGTAATGGCGTTATTTTGATTACGACCAAACAAGGAAAATCAGGAAAACCTCAACTCATGTACGATGCTTTTTATGGTATTCAACGGCCCACTCGTACGCCTAAGATGGCAGGATCTCCTGAGTATGCCGAAATATTAAATGAACTTAGAATATTCGGTAGCGATCTAAACCCCTCATTGTGGAATGATGCATGGAGTGCCCTAAACACAACAGGAACATATACCCGCACCGACAAGAATGGAACCATAGATGCGGCATTCAAACCTGATGAAATACAAAAATTTAAAGATGGTTCTGATCCTTATCGCTACCCCAATACCGATTGGTTTGATGAGGTTATTAAAAATTGGTCTCCACAACAAAGGCATAATCTACAAATTAATGGAGGAGGAGACAACACCGTTTATTTAGCATCCCTGGGTTTTACTAATCAAGATGCCTATTATAAAAAGTCCGCCACAAAATACAATCAATATGATCTACGCTTAAATATTGAAAGTAAAATAAACGATTACCTTACTACCACAATTAGCCTACTTGGAAGAGAAGAAGAGCGTAATTTTCCTACAGTAGGGGCAGCAGATATTTTCAGATTCCTGATGCGTGGACGTCCCAATGAACCGGCTTTTTGGCCTAATGGGGAGCCTGGGCCAGCAATTGAATATGGTTATAATCCCGTAGTATCCACGACCGACCTAACGGGATTCAATAAAACAATTGATGATTATTTACAAACTACAGGTAAAATAGACTTCAAAATTCCTGGAGTTGATGGATTAAAGTTAACGGGTTCGGCGGCGCTAGATAAATCTTGGAAAAGAGGCAAGAACTGGCGAACACCTTGGACCTTGTATAGTTGGGACAAAACCACCTTATTAGACGATGGTACACCTAGCCTTACGGGTTCCGTAAGCTCTCCATTCACAGACGCACGTTTATCCGAAACTATGGCCAATCGTTTAGGTGTCAACCTAACTGGTATGGCTACATACGATAAAGTAATTAATAATGATCATACTATTTCACTATTAGCAGGTATAACACGAGAAACAGATAAGAGCAGCGGTTTTAATGCTTTTAGACGTTACTTTTTATCTACGTTAATCCCTGAATTATCTTTTGGTGAAAATAAAGAACAAACAATTGGTGTAAATGATATTTTCACTCGTGCTCGATTAAGTTATTTCGGACGTGTTAATTACAATTATCAAGAAAAATACCTTGCTGAATTTTTATGGCGTGTAGATGGATCTTATATTTTCCCCGAAAATAAGCGATTCGGATTTTTCCCTGGGGTTTCAGTAGGTTGGGTATTATCCAAAGAAGCATTTTTCCGAGACAATGTGGAGTTTGTAAACAACTTAAAAATAAGAGGTTCATGGGGTCAGATGGGGGCTGAGGCATTTTATAACGATGCACTGCAAGAGTTTAGATTCTTTACCTTAATGAACACTGGTTCGGGTGTATTTAATGATCAGGTTGTTAAAACGCTTTGGGAAGCCAACGTGCCCAATGAAAACTTTACATGGGAAGTAGCGAATAACACCAACGTAGGTCTTGACGCGACGTTCATGAACAACAAATTCTCGTTAACTTTCGATTATTTCTACAATCAAAGATCTAATATTTTAGCGCAAAGAATTGCTTCTGTTCCAGAAAGTACAGGAATTCCTTCCGCAAACTTGCCTCCAGAAAATATTGGAAAAGTTAAAAATGCAGGTTATGAATTTAGCTTAAATTACCAAAACAATATTAATGACTTCACCTTTGGAGTTGGAATCAATGGAGGCTATGCGAAGAACAAAATCTTATTCTTCGATGAAATACCTGGTGCCCCAGAATGGCAAAGAGCTACAGGCCGTGTGACAGGCGCTTGGTTGCTGTATCAATATGATGGCGTATTTAAAGACATGGCTGCAGTTAATGCGAATACGATAGATTACAGCGCGGTAACAGGAGGAGCTGATTTAAGACCGGGCGACATGAAATTCGTTGACTACAACAATGATGGCAAGATTGACGGTGATGACTTAGTGCGATTAGACAAAAATAGTACACCAACATTTACAGGAGGATTTAACCTTAATGCCGGCTATAAAGGATTTGACTTGACATTATTAATACAAGGAGCTACGGGTGGCTTACAAATGATTGGAATCACCGAATCTGGAGATATAGGGAACTATTTGGACTGGTCTTATCAAAACCGCTGGACGATTGACAATCCAAGTGACGAATTTCCTCGTTTGAGTAATAGAAATACAGCTTATTATCAAGATGGTAGCAAAGCGCTTAATAACACCTATTGGGTTAGAAATAACAATTACTTAAGGTTAAAAAATATTGAACTTGGTTATACAATAAATCCAGCCATCATAAACAAAATAGGTGTTAAGGGTTTAAGATTATATGTAAATGGTATAAACCTATTTACAGTTGATAAAATTAAAATCTGGGATCCAGAATCAACTAACACAAGTGGTCAATATTACCCGCAAGCGAAAGTTATCAACTTCGGTTTAAAAGCAACTCTCTAATATTTAACCGATAAATTTTATTAAAGATGAAAAAAGAAACATTGAGCCAAATATTTAGAAGGTTTAATACTAAGAGAAAACAGTTTTCCAATACTTCTAAATATACTCTTAAAACGACAAAGCTTTTGACAGTCACTTTGTCCGTCATGTTTATGCAGTCATGTAGTACCGACTTTATGAATGTTACACCACCAAATCAGCTATCTGCTGATGTGGTATGGAACGACGCACTAACGGCACAGGCATATATTAATGATATCTATAATGGATTTGAGCAAGGAGGTTTTAATGAGCAAATGTTAGCATCAGTCTCCGATGAGGCGATGTTTACACATCCAGGAAGGGGTATTGATATCGTAAATAGTGGAGCATCAAACCCAACCTCCCTCGGATGGGTGCACGGCACATGGGCTTGGGGAAGAATGTATATATACATTAGATTCTGTAATGTCGCTATGCAACAATTGAATAGTGCTGATAATAAAATAACAGATCAAGATTTGAAAGAAAAAATGCTTGGTCAAGTACACTTTTTGAGAGCATACTATTATCAGCAACTTTTACGCTATTATGGAGGTGTTCCACTTGTAGATAAAGTATATACAATTACTGACGACATGAACATCGCCAGAAACACTTACGAAGAATGTGTCAATTTCATTGTCAAAGATTGTGAAGAAGCATATCGATTCTTAAATGGTAAAAGCATGGATAAAGGCCGTGCAACGGCACTAGCCGCACTTGCTTTAAAGTCAAGGGTATTGCTGTACGCCGCCAGTGATCAACATGTGTCTACTAAATTAAAAGCAAAAGTAAGCACAATAAGTGACGATATGATGCCGATTCTAGCGTATACCTCAGGCAATCAACAAGAACGCTATAGAGCTGCCCAAGCTGCCGCTAAGGCGGTAATGGATGCCACATCTGGATATAAATTGAATTTAGCGGCACCGGTAAGCGCGACAGAAGGACAAAACAATTATAAAAGTATAGCAATGGGTGGTGGAAGTAAAGCTCCTGGTATAGACCCAGCTGCTGCTTCGGAATTAATATATGCGAAATACTTTATTGCTGATGCGAATTATACGCATGGTCTTCATAATGGTCCTAATGGTTACAAAAATTGGGCGGGAAATACCCCCATCGGGCTTCTTGTAGATGATTATCAAATGATTGATGGTACATCATTTAGTTGGAATAATCCGGCACACAAAGCAGAGCCATATAAGAATAGAGATCCTAGATTTTATGCTACAATATTATATGATGGTGCGGGCTGGAAACCTAGAGAGAAGATTTCTGGAAATATTGACCCTGCAAATCAGATACAGACCGGTACATACGATATTATGGAGGGTGGTACCGTCAAAACTCTTCCCGGAATTGATACGAGAGGTGGAAGTATAGAGAGCTGGAATGGTAGCTGGACAGGGTATTATTACCACAAGTTTATTGACCCCGATCCAAATATTGTCGACGCGAATAATTTCCAACTGGTTCCTTGGCCTTTCTTTAGGTATACAGAAGCCGTTTTAAATTATGTAGAAGCAAGTATTGAATTGGGTGAAACAACTGTGGCTAGAGATTGGTTAAATAAAATTAGATTCAGAGCAGGTATGCCTGCGATTACTACTACCGATCAAAACCAATTAAGAGAAATCTATAGACACGAGCGTAGAATTGAGATGGCTTATGAGGAGCAGCGTTACCACGATGTACGAAGATGGTTAATAGCTGCAGAGACTGTAGGACGTAAAGTGACATATATTAAGGTTACAGGTAAATTCAAACCTGGTAAAACAATGACAGCACCTTATCGTCATGACCCTACTGTATATGATTATACGTATACGCCGGTAGTTGATAATTCTCAAGAGAATAGATCTTGGAATAATAATTTATACTTCAGACCTCTGCATAGAGACGAGTTGAATAAAAATAATTTATTAAAACAGAATCCCGGTTATTCTGAATAGAGAAAAAACAATAAACCCTCCAAAATTGGAGGGTTTATTGTTTTAATTATTTTTCGATTAGCCCAAGCCTTTCAACCAGTCTACGACTTCTTCTCTGGCTTTACCTAATTTTTGCTGAAGGCGACCTAATAACTCGTCATCTTTGCCTTCTTCATATTTCAAATCGTCATCTGTAAGTTCAGCATATTCTTGCTTTACTTTACCTTTCAATTCATTCCATTTTCCTTTTAAATCTAATTTATCCATGTGTATTACCTCCTTATTATTTAGTAATACAACAAATCGATTTAGATTTTGTTTTTTATAAGTACAGACCCTTCTTATCGATAAATTCAGCTACTTTGTCTGGAGTATAGAATTTTATACTTTTATTTTCTTTGATTGCTTGGCGCAAGAATGTTGACGACAATTCCATCACTGGGGTATCAGTCATCTGTACCGAAGGATGCTCTTTCATTTCGCCGGCATCATAGCCTGGGCGAGGGTAGACGACGATTTTATAATCACGGAGAATAATATCCGCATTTTTCCACTTACGAAGACTCTGCAGATTGTCCTCACCCATTATCAGCACAAATTCTTTCTTTGGATGTTTTTCCTGCAGATAGGTAAGCGTATCAATTGTATAGGACGGTTGCGGCAGTGTGAATTCGATGTCGCTGGCGCGTAAATTGTCTGCTCCTTCAATAGCCAGATTGACCATCTCCAGACGATCGTACATATTTCCCAACGATTTCTTCTCTTTGAAAGGATTTTGGGGAGATACGACAAACCAAACTTCATCTAAATCTGTAAAATTAGCCATATAATTGGCAATGATTAAGTGCCCTACGTGAATGGGATTAAAAGAGCCAAAAAATAAACCAATTCTTTTATTTGCCATTATTTAGAAAGGAAATCTAAAATCAACTGTTCTGCTTCTGCTTTCGCAGTTTCTAGCTCAAAGTTGTCGAGAATGACATCAAACTTATCTGCAAAACTCAACTCATGTTCCGCCTTGGCATAGCGTTCCTGCAATTTTTCTTCCGAGTCCGTGCCTCTGCCCGCAAGGCGTTGCTTCAACACCTCCAAAGATGGCGGATTCACAAAAATAGCTAATGCTTGATCCGGAAATTTGGAGCGAAGACGTAATCCACCTACCACGTCGATATCAAAAATAACATGCTTGCCCAATGCCCAGATGCGTTCAACTTCCGAACGCAGCGTACCATAATACGTCCCTGAATATACTTCCTCGAATTCGATAAACTCTTGCTTCGCTACGCGATGCAAAAATTCTTCTTTCGATATAAAATAGTAATCTTTACCATGCACTTCTTCTCCACGAGGCTCACGCGTGCTTGCAGAGATAGAGAACTCAAACTTATCACTGTACTTGCTTAATAAATGTCTTACAATGGTTGTTTTACCAGCGCCAGAAGGTGCCGAAAAGATAATTAGCTTTCCGCTCATGTTATTATAGTACGTTTAATAGTTGTTCTTTAATTTTCTCTAATTCCTCTTTCATGCGCACGACGATTTGTTGTATATCCGCATTATTTGCTTTTGAACCCAAGGTGTTGATTTCTCGGCCCATCTCCTGAGAGATAAACCCCAATTTTTTACCGTTAGAATCCGCTGAATTAAGCGCTTCAATGAAATAATTACAGTGACTTCGTAGTCTTACCTTCTCTTCGGTAATATCAAGTTTGTCGATATAGAAAACAATTTCTTGTTCAAATCTATTTTTATCAATATTTTCTTTACCTACAGCCGATTCCATGTATTGATTTAGACGCTCACGAATCAATGGAATTCGATCTCCCTCTACACTTTCCACTTCTGTCAGATAGTCCAATATTAACTTTACACGCTTCTCCAAATCACCCTTCAGGATATTTCCTTCGTCCGCACGAAATGTGTTGAATTTATCTACTGCATTATAAAAAGCCTTCATCAAGACTTTGCCCTCTTCTTCATCAATTTCATCGTCATTAGATGAAATGACTTCGGGCATGTTAAGCGCAAGATTGAATAGTGTTGAAGTATTTTCGCCCAGTTCAGTAGCTATTTGTTTGAGCTGCTGAAAATATTTTTTTAATAATTCAGCATTTATAGATGAGGCTTTTGCTGTATGGTCGGTATATTCTGATGAAATCAAAACATTGACTTTCCCGCGCTCAATAAGCTTAGTACACTCACCGCGCAAAGTCAACTCTTTGTCGGATACGATCTTTGGAAGACGTATGCTTAATTCCAAAAACTTCGAATTAAGTGATTTAATTTCGACAGTGTATTTAACATTTTCATTCTCAAATGTTCCTACACCATATCCTGTCATTGATTTTATCATATGCAAAGGTAGGAAATCTAGAATTAAAAGTAAATTATTTAAAGAATGCCATTGGCAGATTACCTTTTTCGCTGTTCTATAAATTCAAGAATAGGAGGGATTATGGAAAGAAGGATAATGGCGAGGACGACAGTAGAAAAGTTCTTTTGGATAAATTCTATTTGACCGAAGAAATATCCAGCAAACAAAAATAACAAAACCCAAAGTATACCACCCACCATATTGTACTTCCCGAATTGTGAGTAGGACATCTTACTGATTCCAGCTACAAAAGGAGCGAAAGTGCGTACAATCGGCACAAAACGAGCATAAATAATAGTTTTACCACCATATTTAGCATAGAATGCCTCTGTTTTATGTAGGTATTGGGGTTTAAATATTTTGGAATCTTCTTTGAATACACGCTTTCCGAAATGCTTTCCAATTTCGTAATTGACAAAGTCGCCCAATATCGCTGCTACAACCAAAAGACCTGTCATCAAAAGGATATTTAAATCTGTCTCAGGCTTGGCAATCAGTGTGCCCATAGCGAATAGCACGGAATCCCCTGGAAGAAATGGCGTCACCACCAGACCGGTCTCCGCAAATATAATAAGGAACAAAATTAAGTATGTCCAATACTGATATTCATTTACAATAGAAACTAAATGCTTGTCAATGTGCAGTACAAAATCAATTAAAGTACTTATAACTTCCATCTGTATTTAAAACAAAAAAGGAAGCTTTTAGGCCTCCTTTTTATTGAAAAATTTTTCTTTTATTACTTCGTAAACTATGGGTAGTATTGATAAAAAAATGATGATCAATACGACTTTTGAGAAGTTATCTCGTATTAAAGGAATATTTCCTAAGAAATACCCTGCTAATGTAATTCCTACTACCCATAAAATAGCACCAACAACATTATAGGTAATGAATGTACCATAATTCATTCTTCCAATACCACCTACGAAAGGTGCTAAAGTACGTACGATAGGTACGAAACGAGCAATTACGATTGTTTTACTTCCGTATTTCTCATAAAAAGAGTGTGTCTTTTCGATCTGTGCGTCTGTGACCATTTGCTTACCAAAAAGCTTAAACTTCGTGATCTGCATACCAAAGTTTTTGCCTATTGAATAATTCAATGAATCGCCAGTAATTGCCGCGATCAACAAGATGACAATCATCAACCACACATTCAGCTCATTGGGCTGAGCAGCCAACATCCCCGCAGCAAACAATAATGAATCGCCAGGCAGGAAGGGCATGACCACCACACCTGTTTCCACAAAAATGATAAGAAACAGAATTAAGTAAGTCCAATATTTATAATCATTCACGATTTCGATCAGGTGATCGTCAATATGAAGTATAAAGTCTATTAAAGAATAGATAATATCCAAAACGTCCTACTATTAATTGTAATTATTCAACATCACCGGCATCACCAACATCAGAATGTCTTCATTGTCTGCTTTGACAGCAGGAACCAATAGACCGGCACGATTTGGACTGCTCATTTCTAAAACCACTTCTTCGCAATTCAAGTTGTTCAGCATTTCTACCAAAAACTTCGCGTTGAAGCCGATTTCCATGTCATCACCTTCAAACTGACAGCTTAGTCTTTCGTGCGCTTCATTCGAAAAGTCCAAATCTTCAGCGGAAATATTAAGCTCCGAACCGTTAATTTTAAGACGTACTTGATGCGTAGTTTTATTGGCAAAGATTACTACACGACGTAGTATATTCAAAAATAATGAACGGTCTACCGTCAGTTTATTAGGATTCACTTGAGGTATTACCGCTTCGTAATCTGGGTAACGCTCATCTACCAATCGACAAATCAAATTAATGTTTCCAAATTGGAAGAATGCATTTGTATTGTTGTATTCAATAGACACGATGGTATCGTCAGATGGCAAAGAAGATTTAAGTAAGGTCAACGCCTTTTTAGGAAGAATAATAGAAGCCGATTTTTCTGCTCCTACATCTGTACGGCGGTATCTTACTAAACGGTGTGCATCTGTGGATACAAAAGTGATATTTTGCTCATTTAATTGGACCAACACACCCGACATCGCTGGGCGCAATTCATCATTGCTCACCGCAAATATCGTCTTGTTAATCGCTTCTGATAAAATAGAAGAAGCCAATTTAACTGTGGACACATTGTCTACAACAGGAATTTTAGGAAAATCATCTGCATTCTCTCCACTCAGTTTATATTTACCGTCACCCGCGCTAATCTCAATAGCCAAAGTCTTGGTGTCTACAGAAAAAGCCACCGGCTGATCCGGAAGAGTTTTTAGCGTATCGATCAAGATTTTGGACGGCATAGCTACTCTACCTTCTTCTTTTGCTTCTATTGGCAAGGAAGTTACCATACTCGTTTGCAAGTCGGTAGCTGATATAGTTAGCATATTGTCTTTGATTTCAAACAGGAAGTTTTCCAAAATAGGAAGCACAGTGCTGCTGCTTGATGCACCACTGATGGCTTGAAGTTGTTTTAATAAGACTGAAGTGGATACAATGAATCTCATGCTTTTTTGCGATAATTTACTTATATGCAATATTACGCAAATTAAATTTATTTTACCAATCTCACCCTCTTATAGCGACATTATTTATACTATTTTAATTTTGCTACATTTGTGATTAAATATTTATGCAGTTTAGAGACATAATAGGACATCAGGAGGTCAAAAAGCACTTGCTCAATTCGGTTAAAAACAACCGGGTGAGTCATGCACAGCTATTTTTGGGCCCTGAAGGTTCTGGTTCGCTGGCACTGGCTATTGCCTATGCACAATATGTCAATTGCGAGGATAAGCAGCCCGATGATAGCTGTGGAGCATGTAGCTCCTGCCATAAATACCAGAAGCTAATCCATCCGGATTTACATTTCTCTTATCCGTATTATACTTCCAAAGATATTTCTATAGCGGTAGATGTGCTACAGGATTGGCGAAAAGCTATAAGCAGCAACCCGTATCTCGGATTTAACCATTGGCGAGAGCAATTGGATGCGGGAAATAAGCAAGCGAATATTCCCATCAAAGAGGTGCACGATATTCTCAAAAAACTGAGCTTGAAAGCTTTTGAAGCTGAATACAAAGTGTTGATCATGTGGCTTCCCGAATATCTTGACAAAGAGGGAAATGCACTTCTAAAGCTGATAGAGGAACCGCCCGCAAAGACCTTGTTCATTCTAGTCGCCGAAAATCAAGAGAAGATTCTAAATACCATCATTTCGCGGACGCAATTAATCAAGATTAATAAAATAGGTCACGAGGAAATGAAAAACTATTTAGTCGATCATCAGCAAGTAGATCCAACGATGGCCAATGAGATTGCTTTTATTGCAGATGGTAATGTGCAAGAAGCACTCAATCTATTATCCACTCAAGAGCAAAATAGCAATTTTGCTACTTTTGTGGAATGGATGCGGAATGTGGTGACCGACAATGGTTATAATCTTTTGAACCAAAGTGAGGACAATCTTTCGAAACTAGGGAGAGAAAATCAAAAAAGTTTCTTACTTTATGCAATCAATATGTTTAGACAAATCATATTGATTCAGCAAGGATTGCGCAGCTTAGTCTTTTTGAAAGAGGCGGAATTAAAATTTGTCGACAGATTTAGTGAATTATATCAGTTTGAGCAGTTGACTGAAGCCATTGTGCTGTTAGAAAAAGCACATTATGGCATTGAAAGAAATGGTAATCCTAAAATATTATTTTTAGATTTATCTTTGCAATTAGTTTTATTGTTCAAATATCAAACGTTCCCTAAAGGGACTCAATATATATAGAAAGAAAAATATGGGATGTGGCAGTTGCTCGTCCGGTGGTGGATGCGGTACTAGCACCAAATTAGGGACAGTACCAGCAGGCTGTAATAATAACGGCACCTGCATGACCAGCGGATGTAATAAATTAGATGTGTATGACTGGCTTTCCGATATGGATTTGCCATCAAATTATAAACCCTTCAATATAGTAGAAGTTCGATTCAAAGGTTCTCGTAAAGATTTCTTTGTCAATACGGACAATATTTATCTTGAAATGGGCGAAATGGTCGCCGTAGAACCCTCTACGGGCGGCTATGATATTGGACACGTATCATTGACGGGAGAATTGGTTCGTCTTCAGTTGAAGAAAAACAATGTAAACCCAGAGACAGTAGAAAAGAAAATCTACAGAAAAGCGAATGAAGCTGATGTCGCTAAGTACAATGCAGCCAAAGAATTGGAATGGGAAACCATGCACCGCGCGCGTAAGCTGGCGCTGGATTTGGGTCTTTCTATGAAAATTTCGGATGTAGATTACCAAGGTGACAAAACAAAAGCTACATTCTACTATACCGCAGAAGGCCGTGTCGATTTCCGTGAACTGATTAAGAAAATGGCGGAAGCGTTTCGCATCCGTATTGAGATGCGTCAAATCGGGATGCGCCAAGAAGCTAGTCGCTTAGGCGGTATTGGTTCTTGCGGTCGCGAATTATGCTGTTCGACTTGGTTGACTGATTTCAAAACCGTTTCTACGTCAGCTGCGCGTTATCAAAATTTATCTTTAAACACATTAAAACTTGCCGGTCAATGTGGTAAGCTAAAATGTTGTCTGAATTACGAATTGGACAGTTATATGGATGCCTTAAAGGATATTCCAAATGATGTCGATCGTATAGAAACGAGAAGCGGTGTTGCCTATTTGCAAAAAACCGACATTTTCAAAAAGACGATGTGGTTTTCGTTCCCAGGTGCAGAAAGCTGGATTCCTTTGCCTATTCACAAAGTCAAAGAACTCGCTGAGTTAAACAAAAAAGGAGAGAAGCCAGAGTCATTAGGTCAGACAACTGAAAAGGTAGAAGTCGCTAAACCGGTAATTTTGGATTACGAAAATGTGGTCGGTCAAGACAGTTTGACACGCTTGGACGACAAGAATAGAAAACGTAAGAAGAAAAAACCGAAGAGCAAGACAGGCACGACGGTGAATAAGGTCGAAAATGAAAAACCTGCTCCACAAAGAACAGGAAGACACGAGAGACCTCAAAATGCAGCGAAAGAACCAGTAAAACCAGTTTCGGAAGCCAACTCTACAGGTGACGGTGCTACAAAATCCGCTGATCCGAAGAAAAGACGAAGATTCAATAATCGCAATCGTAATAAACCGAATAATAATAAACAAAATGGTGGTGAATAATTTCACCACCTATATTTTTTTAACATGAAAAAGTATTTAGCCGTCTTATTGGTATCTTGTTTATTCGCCGCATGTTCTAGCGAGGCTTATTTCGAAGAAAATAAGCCCATCAATAATAGATCTTGGGAATATAGCCAAATACCCGCTTTTGAAGTGCGTATCGACGACAAAAATGCGAAATACGATGTTTTCATTAATATGAGACACAGCAATAAATACGATTTCTCCAACATCTATCTCTTGCTCCATACAGACGGCAAGGGATTACCTGATACCGCCTACAGACACGAAATCAAATTAGCCGAACTCGATGGCAAGTGGGTTGGACAATCTTCTGGATCGTTATACCAAATCCAACAATTGGCTAAGCAAGATTTTTCGTTTCCTGATACAGGAAAATATTACTTTCGTATTGAACAAAATATGCGAGTCAACCCTTTATTAGATGTCAGCGATGTTGGTATTAAAATCATGAAAAAATGATTCTTGTTCTGCGATGGATTCTTTTACCCTTTAGCCTCATCTATCACCTTATTGTTTGGTGCAGGAATCTATTGTATGATAAACAAATATTAAAAAGCAAGTCTTTCACCATTCCTACTATTGTCATCGGTAACTTAGCCATAGGCGGAACGGGCAAGAGTCCCCTGACGGAGTACCTCATCCGTTTACTCAAAGAGCGCTATAAGGTCAGCACCCTGAGTCGTGGCTATGGCCGCAAGACCACAGGATTCAGATGGGTAGAAACGACATCCACAGCTTTAGAAGTAGGTGATGAGCCTTTACAATTCAAACGCAAATTTCCGGATATCACGGTTGCAGTGTCCGAAGATCGCTGCAAAGGGATCCAACAACTTGAGCCGCACCATGACTTAGTGATTCTTGATGATGCTTTTCAACATCGAAAGCTGAAGGCAGGGCTTTATATTTTATTATTTGACTATCAGTCTTTATTTAAACCAATCCTTACGCTGCCTACAGGAGATTTTCGCGACGTATTAAGCTCTACCAAACGTGCTGATTTGATTATTATCACCAAATGCCCTGCAGATATTTCGGACAAAAACAAAGCGCACATCGAGCACGTTATTCGCAAACATAGTATCTCCCCTATATTCTATACTAAAATTGATTACGACCAACCTCGTGACGTAAATAATAATACTTATCCGCATGAATTGGAGAATAGAGAAATAGTTCTTTTTTGTGGAATTGCCAATCCCGATCCTTTGCTTAGATATCTACGTGACAAAGGTAATACAGTACACTTACATCAATATTCCGATCATCATAATTATACGGAAGCGGATTTTGAGAGAATCATAAAAGCTTATCACAATCTGACTAATGAGAATGCCCTCATTCTTACGACCGAAAAAGATATGCAACGTGTAGATAAGCAAGTATTTGATCAAATGCCTCTATTCTATATTCCTATTCATCTACAAACTGTCGATTATCAACGGCATACATTTGATCATTTCATAGAAAATTACTTATCTAAGTCCTAAAAATACACATCCCTTACTAGGCGATAGTTGTTATTTACACTTTTCTACATTAATCTTTTAGCGTCTATTTTATTGCAAAACGGCATAATTCCGTTAAAACATGTTAAATTGTAACAAAAAGGATACAATTACACAACATTTATATGGTTTTGACGGTTATTATAGGGACAACAAAATAATTATAGATATATACACTAAAATTTAAATGCTATGAAAAAATTAATTTTAACAGGTCTGAGTTTTTTATTTGCTATTACATTAACATTTGCGCAAGACTTCAACCCTGAGACAAAAGCGAAAGAAAAAGTAGATGAATTAACACAAGTATTAACGCTTAGCGAAGAGCAACAAACAGCAATTTACACTATTGTGTTAGAAAAAGTAAATGCCAAACATGCTTTAAAAGCAGACACCACATTGGCTGCAGATGTAGCAAAACAGCAAATGAACGAAATTAAAGCTGCCTCACATCAAAAAATCGCAGAACAATTGACAGAGGATCAAAAAGTAATATTTGCAAAATACGTGGAAGAAAATGCTAAAAAAGAAGAAGAGCAAGAAGGTCCACAAGAATAATAGATACAATAATTAAAAATAAAAATCATTTCATAATTTATTGCAGTTTAGAAACTTAATCTTCATTAATTACCAAAAAAAGGCGGAAATAATTTCCGCCTTTTGCTTTTGTATATTTTTAGTACCTATGACTAAGATGTTTTCAGTTTTTTCTGAATATCCTGTACATAAGTTTTGAACTTCTTATCTGTTTCGATCAAGTCTTCTACCGTCTGGCAAGCGTAGATTACCGTAGAGTGATCTCTTCCTCCGAAGAAGTTACCAATAGATTTCAACGATGACTTAGTATGGTTTTTGGCTAAGTACATGGAGATTTGACGTGCTTGTACAATCTCACGCTTACGTACTTTAGATTTTACCATTTCTACCGGTACTTCAAAATACTCACACACCAATTTTTGGATATACTCCATTGATATTTCTTTGTGTGTGTTTTTGACAAAGTTTTTAAGCATAGACTTGGCCAAGTTCAAATCTATTTCTTTTTTATTCAGTGTAGACTGTGCCAATAAAGACACCATCGCGCCCTCGAGCTCACGTACACTGTTGTCTATCTGTGTTGCCACATATTCGACCACTGCTTCAGGCAATTCAATACCGTCAGAATACATTTTTTTCTTCAAGATAGCCATTCTTGTTTCCAAATCCGGCGCTTGGATATCCGCTGACAATCCCCATTTGAATCTACTCAAAAGACGCTCTTCCAAACCTGACAAGTCTTTAGGCGCTTTATCCGATGTCAAAATTATCTGTTTGCTGGATTGGTGTAAATGATTGAAGATATGAAAGAAAATATCTTGCGTTTTTTCCTTACCCGCGAAATTGTGTACATCATCCATAATGATGACATCCATTGCTTGGTAGAAATTCACAAAATCATTGATTGTATTATTTTTCAATGAGTCTACGAATTGCTGACAGAATTTTTCACAGGAAACGTAGATGACCAATTTATCGGGTAGATTTTTCTTGATCTCATTTCCTATAGCTTGTGCTAAGTGCGTTTTGCCTAGACCTACATCACCGTATAGCATTAATGGATTAAAAGAAGTACCTCCGGGCTTGTTCGCTACTGCAAATCCAGCAGATCGTGCCAATCTATTACATTCCCCTTCCACGAAGTTTTCGAACGTATAGTTTTGGTTCAACTGCGGATCCACTTGCAATTTCTTTAGTCCAGGAATAACAAAAGGATTCTTTATATTCTTATTTAATGCTACAGGGACAGGTATAGATTGTTTTTTACCTTCGGCACCATTTCCATTGGATGGCAGATTGGTCGTATAAGGTGTATTAGCCGAAGATTTCTCTACGACAATATTATATTCTAATCGACCTTGCTCACCCAAAAATTTCTTTACTGTCTTGCGTAATATACCTACGTAATGTTCTTCCAACCACTCATAAAAGAATAAACTAGGCACTTGAATAGTTAAAACGTTTTCTTCCAAACGAACTGCTTTCACAGGCTCGAACCATGTCTTATAACTCTGTGCTGGAATGTTGTCTTTAATTACTTGCAGACAGTTGTTCCATACACTTGTATACGTTTTTTCCATTCTTAAATTGTTAATAACTTGATAACCAATTATTGATAAAAAAATTGTTTATAACTTTCCCTTTCAACGAAGATGGCAAAAATTTCCGACCAAAAAAAGCGAATATCTAAAAAAAATACACATCATTGATATACAGTGTTTTAAGAAAAAAATATATCGTTTTTCAGTAAGTGACATGATGTCAAATCAAACTTTTCCACACTGTCATAATTAAGGTAAATTCAGTCAAACAACAAAGCATTTGACAAGGTATTTCATAGGATCTGTGGAAAACTTTCTACACCCAATTTAAATAAAATTTTCAACTTAAACTAAACAAAAAGAGCCACAATATTTGTGGCTCTTTTCGAATATACTTTTTAGGGACAAAATTAGCCCACTTGATTATGAGTAGTTTGTATGGTGGCCAAATTTTTACAAGCAGCTTGAATTCCTTTTGCATCATAATTACAAATGCTCCATAACTCAGCCTGTTCGCCATGCTCCACGATTTCGTCAGGAATACCCAGACGCACCACTTGCGCATGATAATTATTATTGGCCATAAATTCTATTACAGCAGAACCAAAACCACCAGGCAATACACCATCTTCCACCGTAATTATTTTTGTAAACTTTGTGAACACCTCGTGTAACAAATCTTCATCAATCGGTTTCACATAGCGTATGTCGTAATGTGCTGGATAGATAGCTTCTGCATTGAGATCTATAATAGCCTTGCTGACTTCATTACCAATATGCCCAATACTTAATATCGCGACTTCTTCGCCATCCACAATTTTGCGTCCCTTACCTACAGGCAAGGCTTTGAATGGTCTTTTCCAATCAGGCATGACTCCATTACCTCGCGGATAGCGAATGACAAAAGGCCCCATGTCTTCGAGCTGTGCCGTATACATCATGTTACGAAGTTCCTCCTCGTTCATCGGAGCTGCTATAGTCATATTAGGAATACAACGCATGAATGCGATATCATAGGCTCCGTGGTGTGTAGGACCATCTGCACCGACCAATCCTGCTCTATCGAGACAGAATACAACATTCAGATTTTGTAAAGCTACGTCGTGTATAACTTGGTCATATGCCCGCTGCATAAAAGAGGAATAGATATTACAAAAAGGAACTATCCCTTGGGTAGCTAACCCCGCACTAAATGTAACTGCATGCTGTTCGGCAATACCCACATCGAATGCACGATCAGGCATAGCATTCATCATAATATTCATAGATGAACCACTCGGCATGGCAGGAGTGATTCCCATAATCTGTGGATTGGACTCCGCCAATTCGACTAGCGTATGTCCAAATACATCTTGATATTTGGGTGGCTGTGGCTTATCATATACCGTCTTCTTGATCTCTCCTGTGATTTTATCAAATAATCCGGGCGCATGCCACTTCGTTTGATCTTTTTCGGCTAAGGCGTAGCCTTTACCTTTTACAGTTACTACGTGTAAAAGTTTCGGGCCATTAATATGCTTCAGGTCTTCTAGTGTTTTTGCTAATTTATTGACATCATGACCATCTACAGGACCGAAATATCTGAAATTTAACGATTCGAAGAGATTTGCATTTTTAAGTAATGTACCCTTAATGCTTTGCTCTAGTTTCTTAGCCCAGCCATATGCATCAGGACCGTTTTTAGATATTTTAGCTAATACGGACACCAACTCATCTCTAAACTTGTTGTAGCTTTTGGACGTAGTAATGCTCGTCAAGTATTCTTTCAAAGCCCCTACATTCGGATCAATAGACATACAGTTGTCATTTAAGATCACCAAAAGATTGGATTTCTCAATGCCGGCATGATTCAAGGCCTCAAAAGCCATTCCTCCTGTCAGAGCGCCATCACCGATTATCGCCACATGCTGTCTATCGGTCTCTCCCTTGTAAGCAGAAGCAACCGCCATCCCTAGAGCCGCTGAAATGGATGTAGAGGAGTGGCCTACACCAAAAGCATCGTATTCGCTCTCACTTCGCTTTGGAAATCCAGATAAACCACCTAAAAGTCTATTTGTGTGAAATTGTTCTCTGCGTCCGGTAAGTATTTTATGTCCATAGGCTTGATGCCCTACGTCAAATACAATCTGATCATACGGTGTATTCAACGCATAATGCAGTGCGACTGTCAATTCTACGACCCCTAAACTAGCCGCGAAATGGCCACCATGGACTGAAACGACATCTATAATGAATTGTCTGAGCTCCTTACAAACCTCTTCTAAATCCGATTCGGCAAGATTGCGCAAATCCGAAGGATATAGAATGTTCTTTAATAGCGCTCCTGTTTCTATTTGCATACCTTAAAATAAGTTTCAAAACAAGCTACAAAGTAACAAATTTATTCGTTTAACTATACTATATATATACAAAAATGTAGTGCCAAAGTTTTAGATTTCAGTAAATATTATATAATATGTATTTTTGGATTCAGTTTTATGGAAACTAATAATTACGAAATAAAACTCGATCAGTTCGAGGGGCCATTTGACTTATTGTTGTTCTTTATTGAGCGGGATGAGTTGAATATTCATGATATTCCTATTTCTAGAATTACAGATGACTTTTTGGATTATATCCAAAAAATGCAATCCCTTAATATAGAGCTGGCTTCAGAATTTATTTTCGTAGCTTCTACCTTGATGCGCATCAAAGCTAAGATGTTGCTCCCACGTCCTGAATTGGACGAAAATGAGAATGAAGTAGATCTAAAAGAACAACTTGTGCAAAAACTGATTTTGTACAAGCAATTTAAAGATGTGTGTGAAGACCTGAAGGGTTTGGAAACAAATCGTGAAAAGCTTCATGAACGTGGGAATATAGCCTTCGATCTCAAACAAACTAAACGTCAAATTACGGAGGAAGAACTCGCTTCCTTTGATTTGTACAAATTGATGATGGTTTACGAGAAAATGATGTACCACTTTACACATCGGGTAGTCCCTGTAAAACATACCGTAGTCAAATTTCCCTACACGATCGAAAAACAAAAGGATGCTATCTCGGCTTTATTGGATTTAAATAAAAAACTAGACTTCCAACTACTGCTCAAAAATTCCGAAAACCGGGTCCAATTTGTCTTTAACTTTTTGGCTATTCTGGAAATGCTACAACAGAAACTTTTGGAAATTGAAGTTGGAATGGGCTTTAATAATTTTGCTGTAGCGACGAAAGATCCTAATAGTTCAGCATATAGCGAAGAAGAGGAGTAAATTCGCTTTTGCCTAATCTATTCCCTTAGCTTTTCTAATTGATTTTTTAAATATTGAAATCTTTCTTGCGGCGTGATATTTTGTATTTGCCGAGTTGCTTTAATTCCACTAGACAAAGCTTTTATAGCAATATTTTCGAATGATTCGATTAGATTATCGATATCCTCCGTGTGCCATACAGCATCTACAATACCCAATTGAATAGCATGATTGACATCAAAATAGTCTGTGTTAAGACACATTTGAAGCGCTTTTTTCTCCGGCATAACTTTGAGAAGGGAAGCCATCACCTGAAAGGGGAAAATGCCTAACTCCAATTCTGGTAACCTAAATTGAACCTCGGATTTGCAAAACACGTAAGTACATCCCAGAATAATCAAAAATCCGCCTGCAATTACATTTCCTTCCACCAGGGCAATAGACGGTTTGTGAAGTGAATCAAACACTTCACCCAAAGAAATATCTTTGTTCGCTATATTTGGATTCGTGATATCAAGCTCCGGATTCTTGAAGGTTTTCAGGTCCATCCCAGCACAGAAAACTGGCCCTTCTGCCTTGATCAGTACAACTTTTATCTCATCATCCGCATTAGCCTGCTGAAAAGCATGATTTATTTCGTTGACCATAGTAGGAGTAAAGGCATTTCTTTTTTCCGACCTAGCCAGCGTTAATATATACTGAAAACCCCTTTTCTCTGTCTTGATGTAATTGTACATACCTATTTACTAATCAACTGTAGAAAACTTTGCTTTAATGTAATGATTTCTTGTTCTGTAGACAAATTAAATCTTTGTAAGAGCAGCTCGGTGGGAATATTGCCTACCAAATCATCTTTGGCAAAAGGACATCCCCCATAGCCCATAAGCGCTCCTTCAAACCTACGACATCCTGCATCATAAGCCGCATTTACTTTCGCAAGAGCTTCATCTGTGCGACTGTGTAGATGAATACTTAATGCTAAATCCGCAAATTCCTTATCTATTTGGCTATACAAAGTATGGACACTTACCGGAGTCGCTTCTCCCGTGGTATCGGCTATTGAAAATCTTTTAACTCCTATTCCTTTGAGCTTTTGCATCCATTCTAACACAAGATCTTCATTCCATATATCATCATAGGGATTTCCAAAAGCCATGGAAATATAGACTACAAGTTCCTTCCTGTGGTCTATATTATCCATAATACGTTTTACCGATTCAAATGACTCTTCGATTGTACTATTCGCATTTCTTAACTGGAAGGTTTCCGATACAGAAAACGGATAGCCCAAGTAATCTATCTGACTATATTCTCTTGCGGTAATTGCTCCCCGGACATTAGCAATAATTGCTAATAATTTGGTAGTGTTAGTTTTTTCCAGTCCACCCAATACTTCGGCCGTGTCCATCATCTGAGGGACGGCCTTTGGGGATACAAAAGACCCAAAGTCAATATATTCAAAAAGTCCACTTGCTATCAGTGTATTGATATGATTAATTTTTTTGTGTGTAGGAATATATTCTTTTATTCCTTGAATAGCATCCCTTGGACAATCGATAACCTTGATATCGTGTGCATTAAACATCTTTTTTGATTTCACGTGAAATAACCATTTTTTGAATAGCACTCGTGCCTTCGCCTATCGTGCACAGCTTCGCATCTCTGAAGAACTTTTCCGCTGGATAGTCTTTAGTAAACCCATATCCCCCATGTATCTGTACGGAATGGTTGGCTACTTCCACAGCAACCTCTGAAGCATACAATTTAGCCATTGCACCTTCTTTAGTCACCTTTTGATGGTTATCCTTCAGATATCCTGCTTTACGAATCAAAAGCTCCGATGCCTCTATTTTGGTCGCCATATCGGCTATAGTAAACGAAACATCTTGAAAATCGTATATTTTTTGGTTGAATTGCTCACGCTCGTTGGCATAGCGTAATGCGCATTCATAAGCCCCACGTGCGATACCCAATGATAGCGCTGCAATAGAAATCCTTCCTCCATCTAATAATTTCAATGCCTGTACAAATCCAGTGCCTACTTCGCCCATCATCTGGTCTTTGTGTACGCGGCAATTATCAAAAAATAAAAATGCAGTTTCGGAAGCGCGCATACCCAGTTTATCCATTTTCTGTCCCGCAGTAAATCCTTCCGTACCTTTTTCTATAATAAATGCACTCATCCCGTGTTTATCTCCTTTCTCACCCGTGCGAACCATCACCACAGCAACATCTCCGCTTATCGCATGCGTGATAAACGTTTTGGAACCATTAATAATCCAATAATCCCCATCTTGCACGGCTGTAGTCATCATGCCACCAGCATCAGATCCAGACCCTGTTTCGGTCAATCCCCAGGCACCAATCCATTCTCCTGAAGCCAATTTAGGGAGATATTTACGTTTTTGCTCTTCATTAGCGAAGGACAAAATATGATTTGTACATAAGGAATTGTGGGCCGCTACTGACAATCCGATAGAGCCACATACTTTCGAAATTTCGTCTAAAATGGTTATATATTCCTGATATCCTAGTCCTGCGCCACCATATTCTTCCGGTACTAATATTCCCATGAAACCATATTCGCCCATTTTATGAAATAAATCTATTGGAAAATGCTGACGTTCGTCCCAATCCATCACATGAGGTTTGATGTATGTGCGTGCAAATTCTCTCGCGCTTTCACGCACCATGGCCATTTGCTCCGTTTCCTTCACATTGTACATAATGATTTTTTACTTAAGTTTATATTTAGTTATCAACAATTTTTATAAATATCGTAAAAAACAAATTAAATTTTATCATATTTATAATATTAAAAACTTTTATAGACTTTATATTACTTTTTTGTCAATTACAAGGTATGCAACAGCTACTCGATATCCTTAAACAGAAGACTGAACAATTAAATTTAGGCGGTGGACTAAGTAAAATTCAAAAACATAAAGAAAAAGGTAAACTTACCGCTTGGGAACGCATCAAGTATCTGTTGGATGCGGACAGCACGTATACAGAGATAGGCGTTTTTGCGGGAGATGGAATGTACAAGGAACATGGCGGATGTCCGAATGGAGGAGTGGTGGTTGTATTGGGATATGTGAAGCAAAAACTTTGTGTCATAGTATCGAATGATGCTACTGTTAAAGCAGGTGCTTGGTTTCCTATTTCCGGGAAAAAGAATTTGAGAGCGCAAGAAATTGCGATGGAAAACAAACTGCCCATCATCTATCTTGTAGATTCTGCAGGAGTATATCTGCCTATGCAAGATGAAATATTTCCAGATAAGGAACATTTTGGAAGAATTTTTAGAAATAATGCCAAGATGTCGTCTATGGGTATTCCCCAGATAGCTGCCATTATGGGGTCTTGTGTTGCAGGTGGTGCTTATCTGCCTATTATGTCGGATTATGCCATGATCGTGGAAGGAACAGGTTCGGTGTTTTTGGCTGGCTCTTACTTGGTAAAATCTTCTATTGGAGAAGTGATCGACAATGAAGCATTAGGCGGAGCAGCTACTCACGCTGAAATATCAGGAGTAGTTGACAATAAATATCCCAATGATGAAAGCTGTCTGGATGCCATTAAAAATATAATTGACAAAATCGGCGATAATCAAAAAGCTGGATTTTCAAGGATCGAATCTATACAGCCCAAACTTCCTGCTAATAGTATTTACCAAAATCTTCCTCAAGATAGACTCAAACCTTATGATATGCTTAAAATCATGGAAGCAATTGTCGATGAAGGATCGTTGGAAGAGTACAAAAAGGATTATGGTAAAACGATATTATGCGCGCTGGCACGAATTGATGGCTGGGCAGTGGGTATCATTGCGAATCAGCGTGAAATTGTCAAAGCCAAAAAGCCCGGAGGAACACAGGAAATGCAAATGGGTGGGGTAATTTATTCTGATTCTGCAGATAAAGCCGCTCGATTTATTATGAATTGCAATCAGCAGAAAATTCCATTGGTATTTTTTCAAGATGTAACCGGTTTTATGGTAGGTTCACGTTCGGAGCACGGGGGCATCATAAAAGATGGCGCTAAGATGGTGAATGCTATGGCGAATTCAGTAGTGCCTAAATTTACTTTTATTGTCGGCAATAGCTATGGAGCGGGCAACTATGCCATGTGCGGGAAAGCATATGACCCGCGGTTAATCTATGCATGGCCTACCGCACAAATGGCGGTAATGAGTGGAGCTTCGGCAGGAAAAACTCTTTTACAGATTCAAGAATCAACGCTTAAAGCTAAAGGTGTGTCGCTGTCTGAAGAAGAAAAACAAACCTTACTCCAAGAGATAGAAGATAGGTATAACGAACAGCTAAGTCCTTACTATGCAGCCGCCCGATTGTGGGTAGATGGGGTAATAGATCCTGCTGAAACACGTAAAATCATTTCAATGGGGATCGAAGCTGCTAATCATAATGCGGATATACCACGATATAATGTGGGGGTTATACAGACTTAAGCAGAAACAAAACTAGATATTTTAATGTCATATTGAGCAAAGCGAAATATCT
>JBMDWK010000119.1:0-25572 GCA_048595255.1 Sphingobacterium sp.
TTGACCCTTTATCGTCATTTCGAACGAAACTTCGTGTAGTGAGAAATCCATTAACAGATTTCTCCTTTCGTCGAAATGACGCGGTTTACGCACGGATTATCACATACCTATCTAACTTCAAGTGATTTACGAAAAAACTAAACTTATCAATAGCAACAAATTATTTAAGCCATTACCTTATGAAATAAGCAGGTAAATAACTACCTTTGCTGCTCCAAATAAAAAACAATGAATCATCCTGTTAAGATTAAAAATGCATTAGTATCTGTCTATTACAAAGACAATCTAGCCCCTCTTATTCAATTACTAAACAAGTACGGAGTTACTTTCTACTCTACAGGCGGTACGGAAGCGTTTATCCGTGACTTAGGAATTGGCGTGGAAAAAGTTGAAGATTTGACTGGCTACCCTTCCATTTTAGGCGGTCGTGTGAAGACATTACACCCCAATGTATTCGGAGGTATCCTTTCCCGTCGTCCATTAGCTGAAGACAAAAAACAAATTGACGAATACAACATCCCAGAAATCGACTTAGTAATCGTGGATTTATATCCATTCGAAGAAACGGTTGCTTCTGGTGCGTCAGAACAAGATATTATTGAAAAAATCGATATCGGTGGTATTTCATTGATTCGTGCAGCAGCTAAAAACTTCAACGATGTGATTATTATTTCATCAAAAAATGATTACACGGAATTAGAAGAAATCTTAGCAGCACAAGAAGGTGCAACGACTTTAGAGCAACGTAAATCATTTGCTAAACGTGCTTTCAACACATCTTCACACTACGATACAGCGATTTTCAATTACTTCAACCAAGAAGAGCCAATCGAAGTTTTCAAACAATCCGAGCAAAAAGCACAAGTATTGCGTTACGGCGAAAACCCACACCAAAAAGGTGTTTTCTTCGGTGACTTGGACGCGATGTTTGACAAATTGAATGGTAAAGAATTATCATACAACAACTTGGTAGACGTAGATGCTGCTGTAGCGATTATCGACGAGTTCGAAGAGCCTACTTTTGCTATCTTAAAACATACAAACGCTTGTGGTGTTGCTTCACGCACTACAGTAAAACAAGCGTGGATTGATGCTTTAGCTTGTGATCCAGTTTCGGCTTTCGGTGGCGTATTGATCACCAACCGTGAAGTGGATGGCGAAACAGCTACTGAAATTAACAAATTGTTCTTCGAGGTATTAATTGCACCTTCATATTCGGAAGAAGCAGTTGCTATCTTGACAGAAAAGAAAAACAGAATCATCTTACGTCGTAAAGAAGTGAAATTGCCTACGGAGCAATTCAAAACTTTATTGAACGGTGTAATCTTACAAGATAAAGACAACACGGTAGAAGGTCCTGAGCAAATGACAACAGTTACGAAAGTTGCGCCTACTGCGGAGCAATTGGAAGACTTGTACTTTGCGAACAAAATCGTAAAGCATACAAAATCAAACACCATTGTATTTGCTAAAAACGGTACATTAATCGCTTCAGGTGTGGGTCAAACTTCACGTGTAGATGCATTGAAACAAGCTATCGAAAAAGCAAAAGCTTTCGGTTTTGACTTAGTAGGTTCATCCATGGCATCCGATGCGTTCTTCCCTTTCCCTGACTGTGTAGAAATCGCAGGTGATAATGGTATCGCTGCTGTATTGCAACCAGGTGGCTCGATCAAAGATCAATTGTCAATAGATATGGCAAATGAAAAAGGTCTAGCGATGGTAACTACAGGTGTTCGCCACTTCAAACACTAATTTATCTTAATTACTATATAGAAAAGGGATTCCAATACGGAATCCCTTTTTCATTTGAATATTTTGCAAATTAATTAGTATAACTAGTACTATTTATTATACTCATAAAGGTATATTTCCGGGTCAGATAAACTAGGTGTATCATCAGTATTATAATATCGCATTATCTCTTTTGTAGGATAATTTTCTTTGTTATAAGTTGAAGTAGTTTTGCAATAATACCAATCTTCACTAGATACAGTAGCAGATTTAGTTTTTCTAACTTCTTTATACATGAGTATATTATTTTTAACATTTGATAATAAACTTATATCATTATCTAATATAAGTTTATTGAAACCAGTTACATTTTTAAAAGGTGCATTTTTATCACCATAGGTTATCTCCACAGACAACTCGTAGGTTTCTGATGTCCCATTACTAACTCCCGATCCTTGGCCTGAAAAACTTGTGACTACTCCATCACTATTAAGCTTGTAATCCAAATTATAGGTAGTCTCGTTTTGAGAATAAGACATTGTTTTAATAGCCTTAATGGTAGTAGTATTTACATAGGTATATGAATAGGTTATTTGATCCCTATCTAAAATTGAAACATGACTTGAGTATATTAATTTATCATTAGAATAATTATAATCCCTTTCATAATTAAGCTTATTATTTATATAAGACCTTATACTTACTATATTATCGCCATCATAAGTAAATAATATTTTGTTATCTGGGTTTATATCACTAATAATACTTATGATTTTATTACCATTATACTTTATTGACATAGGCTCACCATCATCATCTGTATCAGTAACTTTAATAGGCAAAATACAACTAGATGGAGTATCCGAATCAATTTTATCCACAGCTTCATTCTTATCACTACACCCTGGAGCTAATGCTACTAAAGTAATTAAAAAATATTTCTTTATCATAGCGTAACTATAACCCTTTAGTAAATCATCATTTAACCTTAAAGTAATAAATCAAATGATCTGTAGAGAAATATTTATAAATTCCTTTTAGTATTATTGACTTAATTAGATAAATTGAACGTATAGCCAGTTTTCCGATTCATTATCTACTTAAGATTTTTATCATCCTAAACAAACACACCAAAACTTTGCTGTACCAATGCTGCTAACTCATTAATTGGCAGTGATGGCTCTGGACCATCCGTCGTTGTCCATGTACGAGTTATCGGATCAAAAATCAATGTGTACTGCACAAGGGTATTTTCTGTTACGGTGAAATGATGCGTCTTGGGATTATACTCCACATCAAATATTATCGTTTCGCCATTCACTTCCTGCGTAAACTGTCTCATTAAATTGTGATTCATCCTAGTAATATTTACAGTCTTATACTTGTTTTTCAATTTATTTTAAACGGATGAACTTTAAATATTGTTTTATCTAATAAAGACATTATGCCACGTACGATTCAAATTACATCTCCAAGACATGCTTCTGAAAAGATTCTAGTAAAGTTGGCCAGCGAAAAAGGAATATTAGGCATTCGATTTCAACAAGGTATATCCTTAAATCCCTCTGGAGATGTAATTTCGATTGATGTGTTGAATAATGAAATTCGGAATGTCATGCAAGTATTAGAACAGGAAGGTATACTAGATGACCCTAATTATTCGCTGACCACTTCCGAATCGTCCAGTATGCTGAGCAATACACATAGCAAAGCCATCACCACTGATGGCAGTCAGACTATTTGGGAAGAAACATTAACCACTATAAACGAACAAAGTCAAATGACTTTCAACAATCTGATGACGATGTTTCTTTCCGGGATGATTGCGGTCATTGGTCTGGCCACCAATGCAATTCATATCGTCATTGCCGCCTCATTACTTGCCCCTGGTTTCGGCGCTGCAGTACGAGTATCTTTGGGTGCTATTAATCAGCACCAAACATGGAAACAAGGCATTAAAGATATCTTATTAGGTTATTTTGCATTATGCCTTGGAGCAACTCTAGTCTCACTTGGTCTTAAGCTTTTTGGAACCCATCTCTTAATAGGCTCATCTTCGTATTTGCCCCAAAATGAACTCGTCAAATACTTTACGACGATTACTTTTGAAGGTATTTTCGTTTCAGTTTTAGCATCGATCGTAGGTACTATTTTAATACTTACCAATCGTACCATTCTGACTGCCGGCGTAATGATTCTTTTAGCATTAGTAACATCGGCCAGTATTGCGACTATGGCTTTTGTAGAAGGCGATTTAGATATCGGATTAAGCGCATTGGGAAGATGGACCTTAGAAGTAGGTATAATAGTGAGCTGCTCCGCAATTATATTTCTCTTAAAAAGGCATACCGTAATGAAACGTTCGATGAAGATTTAGATTATGAAAACAATTATAAACCTCTGATAATCTTCGTAACATAGTAATATATTTTTTATAATTTTAAAGAAGATACCAGAAAAGAATTTACTACATGCCCTCAAATCTGCTAATTATGTTATTCAGAATCTCATTAATTTTTTGCCTTATGCTTGTTGTTCTTACCACTAGCTTCGCTCAACATGCTCCTGTAAGACTAGGCGTCGTAGGACTGACTCATTCCCATGTGCATTGGATATTGGGAAGTCCAACATCCGTTGCTTATCAAATCGTCGGAATAGTGGAACCCAACACTGAGCTAGCAGAACGGTATGCCAAGCAGTACAAATTTTCGATGGATATGGTTTATCCAACCATGGAAGCAATGATTAAGGCCACGTCTCCACATGCCGTCACAGCTTTTGGAACGATATACGAACATCTCAAAGTCGTGGAGACTTGCGCTCCCCGAGGAATACATATCATGGTAGAGAAACCCTTGGCCGTCAGCTTGGCGCACGCCAAGAAAATGGAAGCATTGGCCAAGAAGCACAAAATTCATCTCATCACCAATTACGAAACCACTTGGTATCCTACCATGCAAAAATCCTATGACTTGCTGAAGAATAAAGCAGTAGGTGACCTGCGGAAAGTCATAATCCGGGATGGACACAAAGGTCCGGTGCGCATTAACTTAGAACCCGAATTTTTGTCCTGGCTGATAGACCCGGTCCAAAATGGAGCAGGTGCATTGACAGATTTTGGATGCTATGGTGCCAATCTGATGACTTGGTTTATGGATGGCAAAAAACCCATCTCCGTCACAGCCGTCACTCAACAATTGCAAAAGGAGAACAATCCATTGGTTGATGATGATGCTACGATCATTCTGACATATGAAAATAGTAATGCTATTCTGCAACCGTCCTGGAACTGGCCTATTGGTCGCAAGGATTTAGAAATACATGGTACCTTAGGAACGATTTACGCAGACAATAGCACCAATTTACGCGTTAGAAAATCAGAAGGTTATGATGGATTTAAAGAAGAAAAACTTGAACTAAAATCTCTGAACCATCCCTATAATGATCCATTCCACTATTTCACTGCTATCATTAATAATGAAATTACGATTAAACCTACAGACCTTTCATCCCTTGAAAATAATATGGTCGTAATGGAAATATTAGATGCTGCCAAAAGAAGTGCTAAGAGTAAGAAAACTGTTGTATTGAGATAGATTGATGCTTGTCAGAAATTTCTTACTCCAGAAATGCTTAATTCCATCATTTCGACCACAGAACAATCTATAGACAGGATTAATAATTATAGATAAGCATAAATTATCTAATTTCAACCTTGGATATCTCCATATTCCTCGTCGAAATGACGAAGAAACTACATGCTACTTTTATTTATTCTTACGAAACAATATAAAACAAAGTGTCGCCACACCAGTCAAGAACGGATAATATAGATAAGATATAAGTTCTATGGGTGATATTGTTGGTGTAACAGCCTCACCCAACACGAGCGAGGACGCAGCTAATGCTGCCAGAATCTGCGCACCATACGGAATCACTCCTTGGATAAAGCAAGAAGTAGTATCTAAAATACTGGCTACACGCTTAGGCGCAAGGTCAAATCGGTTAGAAATTTCTTTAGCTAGCGGACCGACGATCAAAATAGTAATCGTATTATTCGCTAATGCAAAATTAACGAGAGCCGTTAAGGAAGCAATCCCTACTTCAGCTCCTCTTTTGCTATTAATATTTTTTAACACGGAATTCAATAGAAAATCAATACCGCCATTATAACGAATGATCCCCACTACTCCACCAATGATCAAACAAAGCAAACTCAACTCAAACATCCCTGCAAAGCCGGAATTAACACTTTTGATGGAGTCCAATACATTAATCGAATTGGTGTAGAGTCCTATCAATAATGTCCCGATGATACCAATACCCAATGTCCATATCACTTGCACCCCAACCAAAGCCAACACAAATACTAGAACATATGGAAGCACCTTGATCAACTCATAATCCTTGACCTCAAGATTTCCTACATTTTCCACAAAGGAGGCTCCTTGGAAGCAATAGATGATAAAAACCAAAACCGCGACTGGAAATACAATCAAGAAATTAGCTTTGAACTTATCTCGCATACTTACGTTTTGCGTACGTGTAGCCGCGATTGTCGTATCGGAAATAAAGGAAAGATTGTCACCAAACATCGCTCCTCCTACCACTGCTGCCAAAGCGATGGCTGTAATGCCCGGAATATAGGTTTCAAAACCTACGGCTAGTGGTGCCAGAGCCACGATAGTGCCGACAGAGGTCCCAAGAGAAACCGAGATAAAACAAGCTATCAGGAATATACCTGCCACAATATATTGTGGTGAGATATAGGTCATAGCAAAATTGACAGTTGAAGAAAGCGATCCAATGGATTTGGATAACTCGCTGAAGGCACCCGCCAACAAGAAGATCAGAATCATTATAAGAATATTCTCATCTCCCGATCCTTTGGCAAAACTTTTTAGCTTTTCGTCAAAACTCTTTTTCGGATATTGGAAAAAGGCTACAAATAGCGCAATGACAAAAACCACTAACACGGGTAAAGCGTAAAAATCACCCAGATATAATGAACCAGAAAAGTAGACAATGATAAATATTAGTAACGGTAATAAAGCCCAAAAATTACCTCCTCCACTTTTCTGATTCATATGTATGTTGTTAAAATATTATTTGTTATTTTCTTCCCAGAAATCTGCATTTTTGATACCTAATTTTTTAGGCTCGAATATAGGATCTTCAATTCCTTGCTTACGCTGCGTTTCGTAATCCTTCCACACTTTCATTCCTGTCTTACTCAATAAAAGGATAGCTATTAAATTGACCCATGCCATCAAACCTACGCCGATGTCGCCCAAATTCCAAGCCAACTCTGCAGTCTTAATGGTGCCGAAATAAACAGAAAACAAAAATACTATTCGCAATACCCAAATCAAAGATTTAATCTTCTTGCCTTTGAATATATAAGCAATATTGGTTTCGGCGTAGTAATAATAGGCCATTATCGTGGTGAAGGCAAAAAAGAACAAAGCAATCGCAACAAATTGATTACCTATAGCTGGGAAATGGGAAGAAACGGCCGCTTGTGTAAAGCCATCTGCTCCTACGTTAGGAATATTATTTACTAATAGCGTCACTGCTTTACCACTTGCATCAAAAGTCTCTACAACGTTGTATTGATTGGTGAATAAAATCATCAATGCCGTTGCCGTACAGACAAACAACGTATCTACATAGACAGAGAAGGCTTGCACAAGTCCCTGCTGTGCAGGATGTTTCACGTGCGCCGCTGCTGCTGCATGTGGTCCGGTACCTTGTCCCGCTTCATTGGAATAAATACCTCTTTTCACTCCCCATGCAATCGCCATACCGATAACCCCACCAAATGTGGCATCAATACTAAAAGCAGAGGAGAATATCAATGAAAATACCGCTGGTATTTGCGAAAAGTTGAGACCAATAATTATTATTGCCATTAAAATATACGCTCCTGCCATGAAAGGTACTATATATTCCGAGGCTTGGCCGAGACGTTTCACACCTCCGATGATGATAATAGATAACATAGCGACTACGGCTATGCCGACCCAGCTAACTGTTAATTCCATTCCGCCAAGTTCTATAACTTCGTTGGAATAATTGAATGCATTCGTTATAGTTCCGTTAATAGCGTTACTTTGCACACCAGGCAACAAAAATCCTGTACTTATGATGGTGATGATAGCAAATAGCAATGCGTACCATTTCACACCTAAACCTTTCTCAATATAATAAGCTGGACCGCCACGAAAATCATTTCCTTCCCTTTGCTTATAAACTTGCGCCAAAGAAGACTCTATAAACGCCGATGACGAACCTAAAAAAGCTATTATCCACATCCAAAATACCGCACCAGGACCTCCCATATAAATGGCTGTCGCCACACCTACGATATTTCCTGTACCAACACGTCCTGAAATAGCTAATGCAAAGGCCTGAAATGATGAAATACCTTCTTCGGATTGCTTTTTCTTAAATAGCAATCGCAACATATCTTTAATATACCTTACTTGGAGAAAACCCGTTCTAATTGAAAAATAAAGACCTACAATCAAACAAAAGTAAATGAAGAAGTCACTCCATACATAGCTGGAGATGGTTGATATAATTTTTTCCATTGAAAAGGTTTTAATAATTTTTGATGGCCCTAAGTAACGTATTTTTTTGACAAAATACGAACGTAATTTTCAAAAAATGCGGGTTAGAACAACTTTTTCAACATCCAATGGAAGAAACGGGAGACTGGTTAAGCATTTTCTATAGCTAGGTTCTAAGACAGAAAAAAGGAGTTGTTTTATATGGACAACTCCTCTTTTATTTGTTCTATTATTTTTGTTTTACAAAATAGCCTGACGCACACGGGTTAATTTGGTCAACAAATCTTCCAATAAATCCAAGTGTAACATATTTGCACCATCGGATTTCGCATTCGCAGGGTCTGGATGTGTTTCGATGAATAATCCATCTGCTCCTACAGCAATTGCTGCTTTAGCTATCGTCTCGATAAGCTCTGGTTTACCGCCTGTTACGCCTGAAGTTTGATTTGGCTGTTGCAAAGAATGCGTACAATCCATGATCGTAGGAACGCCGAACGAACGCATGAGCGGCAACCCTCTAAAATCAACGATCAGATCTTGATACCCAAATGTATTACCTCGATCCGTCAAGAAAACTTTTTCATTGCCTGAGTCTTTAACCTTATCGACAGCAAACTTCATCGATTCAGCAGACAAAAACTGTCCTTTCTTGATGTTCACGACTTTACCCGTCTCAGCTGCCGCCACTAATAATTCTGTTTGTCTACATAGGAACGCTGGAATTTGCAATACGTCTACATAGGCTGCAGCCAGAGCAGCTTCGTGACTCTCGTGAATATCTGTCACTGTTGGGACACCAAACTCCTTGCCCACTTTCTCCAGAATCTTGAGCGCTTTTTCGTCACCAATACCAGTAAATGAGTCTACACGCGAGCGGTTAGCTTTACGATAAGATCCTTTGAAAATATAAGGGATGTTCAATTTATCGGTAATGGTTACGATTTTCTCTGCGATACGCAATGCAATCTCTTCTCCTTCTATCGCACATGGACCTGCCATCAAAAAGAATTGTTCCGAGGAACTATTCTTTATACCAGGAATATATTTATCAATCATTATTTTATTTTAATTTCCGAATTCTGAAATAAATTTTATACGCATCAGCTGAATGTCTTCGTACGTATAGTCTTCTTCGCCTAGCTCCGTCAATGCTGCTTTTATAGAGTCTTCCTCTGCAGTCCTGAAATACTCAAAAACCTCATCTTGCCTATCTTGGTCGATCATCTCATCGACAAAATAACCAATATTTATTTTCGTGCCGGAATACACTATCGATTCTACTTCTTTCAATAGATCTTCGTAGCTCAAACCTTTTGAACCAGCTATATCATCCAAACCAATCTTACGGTCGATATTTTGAATAATACTAACTTTCAAGGCCGATTTATTGGCTGTCCCCTTCACGACCAGATCTTGTGCCCGTTCGATATTGTTGTCCTCGACATATTTTCGGATCAACTCTACGAAGGCAGTACCAAATTTCACGGCCTTGCCAGCGCCTACACCATGAATTTGTTTGAGTTCGTCCAGGCTCACCGGATAGTGCGTACACATCTCATCCAGCGATGGGTCTTGGAAAATCACAAAAGGAGGCAGGGATTTTTGCTTTGCAATCTTCTTACGCAAATCCTTTAGCATCTTCAACAATACAGTATCCAGAGCTGCAGTGCCATGTGAGGAATCCTCGCCGTCCTCATCATCTCCCGATTCAATCTCTTTATTGAGAATAAACTTAATTTGATATGGATTGCTAATATAACGTCTTCCTTCATCCGTCAGAACCAAAAGGCCATAGTGATCAATATCTTTTTTGATAAAATCAGCTAACTCTGCCTGTCTAATCAGCGAATTCCAATAATTCACACCCTTTTCTTTCCCTGTTCCGAATAGCTTATGCTCCGAGTGTTTATAGGCTGACACAGGTTGATTATTCTGGCCAATAAGGACATTAATAATATGTTGATCATCAAATCTGTCGCCTTGTTCTTTGATAAAGTTCAATACTTTAACCAGATCCTCTTCGGCTTCGAAGTAGGTTTTGGAAGATCGGCAATTATCGCACATACTATTACAGCCCGTCTCATCAAACTTCTCACCGAAATAGTGCAAAATCTGTTTACGACGACATACGGAAGACTCCGAGTAATCAATAACTTCTTTTAATATCTGTGTACCTATTTCCCGTTCGGAAACAGGTTTGTCTTTCATAAATTTGATTAGCTTGTCTACATCCTTTTTTGAATAGAACGATAGACAGTAGCCTTCACCTCCATCGCGTCCCGCTCTACCCGTCTCTTGGTAATAGCCTTCCATGGATTTAGGTATGTCATGGTGAATGACATAGCGTACATCGGGCTTGTCAATTCCCATCCCAAAAGCAATCGTCGCTACGATAACCTGCACATCTTCCATCAGGAATCTGTCTTGCGTATCCGCACGCGTTTTGGCATCTAATCCAGCGTGATAAGGCAGAGCTTTTATCCCGTTGATATTCAGCACCTCCGAGATTTCTTCCACCTTCTTACGACTTAGGCAATAGATAATCCCCGTTTTGCCCGCATTATTACGAATGAACTTTACAATTTCTTTCACCACATTCTTTTTCGGACGTACCTCGTAGTAGAGATTCGAACGATTAAAAGATGATTTGAAAAGCGTAGCATCATTCATTTGCAGATTCTTACGGATATCCGATTGAACCTTTGGTGTAGCTGTTGCCGTCAATGCGATGATCGGAATATTCTCTCCGATTTCATTGAGGATAGTACGTATTTTACGATATTCTGGTCGGAAATCATGGCCCCACTCCGATATACAGTGTGCCTCATCTACCGCTACAAAAGACAAATTAATATTCCTTAAGAAAGATATATTTTCTTCTTTTGTCAAAGACTCAGGCGCTACGTACAGTAATTTGGTATGACCAGCCGTCACATCAGCCCGCACGCGTGTGATTTCACCTTTTGTCAAAGAAGAATTGAGGAAATGAGCAATGCTATCACGACCTCCAAAAGCACGAAGCTGATCTACTTGATTTTTCATCAAGGCTATCAAGGGAGAAATAACTATGGCTGTACCGCCACTCATCATAGCGGGCAGTTGGTAACAAATTGATTTACCCCCGCCGGTCGGCATTATTACGAAAGTGTCTTTTTTATTAAGAATGTTAGTGATTATCGCTTCTTGATCTCCTTTGAAAGTATCAAAACCAAAGAATTCTTGAAGATTGTCGTACAATGATTTTTCTATTTCCATCAGCGCCTTTACAAAAATATAAGTAGACTATTGACCATTGTAAAATTTAAATACTTTATTTTTGTCAATTATCATATAAAAATAAGGAGATTTTCCGTGAAAAGCAATTCAGAAATAAAAAAAGAGGCCATTGAGGTGCTTCTATTGGAGGCTAAAGCTTTGGAAGCGTTGACGCATAAAATTACAGATGATTTTGCAGAGGTGGTTAATAGTATAGTGAATTTGAAAGGCCGTGTGGTGGTTTCGGGTATTGGAAAGAGTGCTATTATAGCTCAAAAAATCGTGGCCACCTTAAATTCTACAGGTACACCATCGATTTTTATGCATGCTGCAGATGCGATACATGGGGATTTGGGGATTATACAGCAAGATGATTTAGTCATTGTCATCTCCAAAAGTGGCAACACACCAGAAATTAAGGTGTTGATTCCATTTTTGAAGCAAGCCAACAACCGATTGGTTGGCATAGTTGGCAATCTCAACTCATTCTTGGCCCAACAGGCCGATTATGTGCTCGACACCACCGTAGAACGGGAAGCATGTCCCAATAATTTAGCGCCTACCACGAGTACTACTACTCAATTAGCCATGGGTGACGCATTGGCAGTGTGCTTGCAGACGCTGCGTCAATTTACGGATAGAGATTTTGCAAAATATCATCCCGGAGGTGCCTTGGGTAAGCAATTATACTTGAAAGTGGGCGATCTATCACGCAACAATGGAAAGCCAACTGTGTTGGCGTCGGACAACATCCGCCATACTATCATCACGATTACTAAATACAGATTAGGAGCTACAGCCGTTATTGAAAATGATCAAATCATAGGCATCATTACCGATGGAGATATTCGTCGGATGCTTGAAAACTATGAGGATACTTCTAAATTAACCGCTAAGGATATTATGAGCAGCAACCCTAAGCAAATTGAAGAGGGTGAATTAGCCATCACCGCTTTCCAGACGATGAAAAACAACAACATTTCGCAACTCATCGTCACAGCCAATGCAGAGTATAGCGGTATCATCCACATACAAGATCTTTTGAGAGAAGGGATTATTTAATTCTATTGTAAAAGGATAAAACCATGTAAAATTCTTGTGGTGTTTAGCAATTAAAAATGACAAGATTTATTTTTGGCAGCAAAATTGATTATCATTGAGTATTAAACAAAATAGGACAGATAGATAAGAAGGTATAAAATGAAAAAAATCTTAAGCATCGCAACTGCAATTGTTGCATTCATTACTTTAACAGCAATGATGCAAGTCGGAGAATTTAAGTTCGAAACTGAATCGCATGATTTTGGAACTATCGCTTATAATAAACCTGCAACGTATGAATTTACTTTCACCAATGCCGGCAAAGCACCAGTCATCATTTCAGAAGTAGCTCCTTCATGTGGTTGCTCGGTAGCTGACTTTTCGAAAACACCTGTCAAACCAGGTGATACAGGCAAGATTAAGGTAACTTATAATGCTGCAACAAAAGGTCCGTTTACCAAATCGTTTATTGTGAAGTCAAATACTAAAACACCAGTAAAAACGCTTACAATAAAAGGTAACGTCGAGTAAAAATCCACAACAAACAAAAAATAGAAGCCGCATCAAATTACATTTGATGCGGCTTCTATTTTACAGTATATTTGCCAACGAAATAATAACTCAATAATATGCCAAAAATTTCGCAAAAGGGTATTGACATGCCCGCATCACCGATTAGAAAATTAACACCTTATGCGGACCAAGCTAAAAAAAGTGGTAAAAAAATCTACCACTTGAACATTGGCCAACCGGACATCGAAACTCCCGAAATCATGCTCAATGCACTAAAGAACATTGATTTCAAAGTATGGGCATATACTCCATCAGAAGGTACTGCATCTTACCGTAACAAATTGACTGAATATTATAATAAAATTAATTACAATATTCAACCGACTGATATTATCGTGACCAATGGCGGATCTGAAGCGATAACCATCGCTATGCAAGCTTGTCTGAATCCAGGTGAAGAAGTTATTATTCCTGAACCTTTTTATGCGAATTACAACGGTTTTGCCTGTTCATCGGATGTGGTTGTAAAACCTATCATGTCTTATATTGACAATGGCTTCGCATTGCCTTCTATTGCCGAATTTGAGAAAGTAATCACCGACAAAACAAGAGCTATCGCCATCTGTAATCCGAATAATCCTACAGGATATCTATATTCGCGCGAAGAGATGGAAGCGTTGAAAGAACTTTGTCTGAAGTATGATTTGTTCTTATTCTCTGACGAGGCATATCGCGAGTTCTGTTATGATGGCAAAGAATTTATCTCACCGATGCATTTGGAAGGACTGGAGAATCATGTCGTTGTATTTGATACCGTTTCGAAGCGTTATTCAGCTTGTGGCGCACGTATTGGCTGCCTCATCACTAAGAATAAAGAATTATACCAAACGGCATTAAAATTCGCTCAAGCACGTCTTTCTCCTTCTTTAGAAGGTCAGATAGCTGGTGAGGCTGCTGTAGATACACCGGATTCGTATTTCCAGGCTGTATCCCAAGAATATACCGCTCGACGTGACACTTTAGTAAAAGGCTTGAATGCTATTGAAGGTGTATTTTGTCCTAATCCAGGAGGTGCATTTTATGTCGTCGCTCAGTTACCTATTGACAACGCAGATAAATTCTGTCAATGGATGCTCGAATCATTCGATCATGAAAATGAAACCGTAATGATGGCTCCGGCTACAGGATTCTATAGCACAGCAGGCGCAGGAACCAATGAAGTTCGATTGGCCTATGTATTGAATCAAGAGGACTTGAATAAAGCGTTAACCTGTTTGCAAAAAGCATTAGAAATATATCCAGGTAGAACAATATAGGTACAATTAATATCAAAAGAGAGGCTTTTGCAAGCCTCTCTTTTTGTATATCAATACCTACGCAAACTCCCTCTGTGTAGAAAAGATTGGAATAGCGTATCCAGCACAACTATTTCCTAAAATTATTTCCACATCACTTATCCAGATATTTGCTTTTAGTTCATAAAAATCATCAGTATCTTTGTTAGTAATGAATGTAGAAAACTTATTAGAACGAGCATTAAACTTTGAGTTTCTGACCAAAGAAGAGGGTATATTTCTGTACCATCATGCTTCTACAGTGGATTTAGCCTATGTAGCTAATGAATTAAGAAAGATACAAGTTCCACATGGCAAAGTCACTTGGCAGATAGACCGCAATGTCAATACCACCAACGTATGTATTGCCAACTGTAAGTTTTGTAATTTTTTCCGAAGACCAGGACACGAAGAAAGTTATATAACAGATATAGAGACGTACAAACAAAAAATCGAAGAAACGTTTAAGTACGGAGGAGACCAATTGCTATTGCAGGGCGGTCATCATCCGGATTTAGGATTAGATTTTTACGCTACATTGTTCCGTCAACTCAAAGAGCTCTACCCTACCCTTAAGTTGCATTCCCTGGGTCCGCCCGAAATCGCACACGTGGCGAAGCTGGAAAGCATGAGCCATCTTGAAGTCTTAACAAAACTCAAGGAAGCAGGATTGGATTCTCTGCCGGGTGCAGGAGCAGAAATATTGAACGACCGTGTTCGCCGTCTGATTTCTAAAGGGAAATGTGGTGGTCAAGAATGGCTTGATGTCATGCGCGCAGCCCATCAGATTAATCTTCCTACCTCGGCTACTATGATGTTTGGGCATATCGAAACCATCGAAGAGCGTTTTGAACATTTGGTATGGATTAGAGAGGTACAAGCTGAAAAGCCAGAAGGACATTATGGTTTTGTGGCATTTATTCCTTGGCCTTTCCAAGATGATGGCACTTTACTCAAGCGTCTTCGTGGTATATCCAATAATGTGACGAGCGACGAATACATTCGCATGATTGCATTAAGCCGTATCATGCTTCCGAATATTAAAAATATTCAGGCTTCGTGGCTGACAGTAGGTAAATCAGTAGCGCAAATATGTCTACATAGCGGAGCTAACGATTTTGGATCTATCATGATTGAAGAAAATGTGGTATCTGCCGCAGGCGCACCACACCGATTCACCTCCAAATCTATTCAGCAAGCAATAGCAGAAGCGGGCTTTGAGCCCCAATTGCGTACACAGACTTATCAATGGCGTGAAATGCCTCAATCTATGGTCGAACAAGTAATTGATTACTAAGTGAAAGATATACTACTAAATATCGAAGCATTGATATTTGCCTCTGAAGAAGGACTGACCGCTATGGAGATCAAGCAGATATTGCAGGATGGATTAATGATCACCATTAATAAAGACGAAGTACTGACCTTCTTGGATCAGCTGAAAGCAAAGTATTCAAGTGACGATTATGTGTTTGCGCTGCATACTTTTAATAATAAGTACCAGTTCTTGACCAAAGAAAGTTACCATGACGTCCTGAACCAACTGCAAGCACATCGTGACCGTAAAAAATTAAGTCAGGCTGGATTGGAAACATTAGCCATCATCGCTTATCGTCAGCCCATCACTAAATTGGAAGTCGAACAAATACGTGGTGTAAACTGTGACTATTCAATACAACGCCTGCTGGAAAAAGATCTGATTAAAATAGTAGGCAAAGCAGAATCTATTGGTAAGCCGCTGTTGTATGCGACGAGCGATTCCTTTATGAATCACTTTGGTATTAATTCGGTGAAAGATTTGCCACAATTAAAAGACATTATCAACGAAGAGAATAGCATTGGCGAAATCATAGAATAATTATTTAGATTTCAGTATATTTTTTAAAATTAACAATCTGATAATCAAATATATATTTTTTAAAAAAAATTTTTAGTTTAGCTTTTGTTCTATAATTTTACGATATAATAATCAATTGAAAGTAAGTATTGCTATGATGAATGAAACTATCGAAAAGTTGGATATTGATGAGAAATTTATCAGTTTCAACGGTCCTGATGACGATGATGATGATTTCGATGATGACAACTTTGATATCGAGATCGATCCCATTGAAGGATATGATGACTTAGATGACGATGATGAGGAATTCTAAGAAGGATTAACTAATATCAGACGAGGCAAAAAAATAAGGGCAACTTTTCCAAAAGTTGCCCTTATTTTATTTCTTATTTTTTATGCAGTTGCTCATAAAGGTCGATTACCTTTTTTTGCAAGTCAATAACTTCTGCTTCACGTGCCTGAAGTCTTTGATTCAATTCATTTATTTCTTCAAATTTCTCTTTTTCTTCGTTGGCATCCGAAGTAGACAATAATTGAACTAATGATAAATTGAAGAGTTTCGCAATTTGATTAAGACGAGAAAGATTTACATCTGTAATGCCTGTCTCAATTTTTGAAAATGCGGGGATTGAAATGTCTAATCGCTTTGCGACGTCTTCTTGACTCCATCCCTTTTGGTGTCTTAATAATCTAATTTTTTTCCCTAAAGTATTCATTTGGTAAATGTTTTTTTTATTTAACGTGCAAGTTAAATAATAAATTATTAAATTAAAAGTCAGTGGTCAAAATTTTTGACTTTTTTGAATAAGAAATTTATCAGCAAATGTCATTATATTACCCACGGAGTGACTTTTCGAACCCATTACTAACAAATTAATCCCTTGACTATTAAAGGTCTCGAGAAAATCGTACACCTCCATAATATCAGTGAACACCGAAAGTTTAGAATGGTTGAAATTATTTATTACTTTATCAACAACTTTACTTAAAAGTATGTTTTTTTCTTTAATACTATTTTTATTTACAAAAACAACAGCCTCATCCGTTTCGTCCATACTACCACGATATAACTCTAGCTTATCGAGACTCAATACATCATATGGATTTAGTTCAATTACCGTTAATAACTTCGAATTGGAGAACTGTTCTTTCACTGCATGTATACTCGATTTCAACTTGGAAGGGGTATGCGCAAAATCTTGATACACCACTGACCCATGTTCACTTTTTACAAATTCTAGATACCTGATTGAGCTTCTAAAATCACTAATACTTTCATAGAACTCGTGTCGCTTGATGCCTAGCCATTCACACACGGTATAAGCTCCAGCAATGTTAGAGAGATTTTGCTTGCCGATCACTTGAAGTGGGATTTGTGCATCGCCAACCTCAATATAGGTTACGCCTTTATTGATCGTATAATTTGGCATTTTATAACCATGCCTGTTGATCTTGCAATCTTTAGTCTCACCTACTATTTTCACAACATTCGCATCGTCTTTATTATAGACTAATGTACCTTTTGGCACAATAGTATCAATAAACTCCTCAAATTGACGGTAGTAAGCCTCCTCGGTGATTTCCATATTATAAGGATCCCAATGTATATTACTTATCATTGCAATATTGGGCTGGTAATAATGGAATTTCGAATGATCATCTATAGATGAAGCATAATACTCATCTCCTTCTACCAGAATAATAGGTGCTTGAGACGTTAATCTTATCAGCGAATCAAAACCTTCGAGCTTAGCCCCAATTACATAATCGAAATCATGGCCTAATTTCTTCAGCACATGCATGATCATACTGATAATCGTCGTTTTGCCAAATGTTCCAGCGATGACTACTCGGGTCTTGTTTTTGGACTGCTCATAGATAAATTCAGGAAACGAGTATATTTTAATACCCATTTCCTGTGCTTTGAGCAACTCCGGATTATCGGCCTCTGCATGTTTGCCCAAAATGATAGCATCCAGCTCTTCCGTAATCCGATCTACATCCCAGCCTATAGTCTCTGGATACAGTCCTGCTCCAATTAATTTTGATTTCGAAGGCTCCACGATCTGATCATCAGATCCTGAAATCTGATGACCTAGCCTCGCCAAACTGATGGCGAGATTACTCATGACACTTCCTCCTATGGCAATAAAGTGAATGCGCATATTTTACTTTTTAATAAATCGTGCTGCACACCATTTGTCAACTACCTTATGACTGACGTAGTCTAGGGACAAATCATCACAACATTGTCTGAGGATAGGTAAATCTTCCTCTTCATAAAAACCACTTAAATACAATTCACCACCTACAGGCAAATCATCTGCATAGGTTGACATTTGATCCAATAGGATATTACGGTTAATATTCGCCAAGATAACATCAAAAGATTTGCCCGCTATGACTTCTTTAGACCCCAATAGGGCTTCGATATTGTTTAGTTTATTCAACTGACAATTCTCGATCACACTATCTACACATACCTCATCATAGTCCACTGCCAAGATCGCTTTAGCGCCCCTCTTCGAAGCAAGGATAGCCAAAATACCAGTACCACACCCCATATCCAAGACCTCTTTGTCCAAGAAATCATTTTCTAAGATATAAGATAGCATCATGGAAGTAGTCTGGTGGTGACCTGTACCGAAGGACATCTTCGGGTCTATTACTATCTCATAGGGAAAATTCGGCTTATGCTCATGAAATGTAGCACGTACATAGCATAGATCATCCACGACTAAAGGATTGAAATTGCTTTCCCACAGTGTGTTCCAATTTTGATCTTCTATATCTTGGACTTCATAGTCTATGCTATAGTCGACAACATTGGCCAATAGCACGGTCTCCAATGCTTGCAAATCAAGATTAGCAGTAGGCACATAGGCCGAAAAACCTGTTTCCTTGTCTTCAAAGGTATCGAAACCAATATCGCCTAGCTCAGCTATCAACAAATCTTTCTGCCAATCCTGGATATCCAAACTCACAAAGTTAACCGAAGTATATTTCATATTAAGCGTTAAATACTTTTACAATTTCTAAGAAATCTCTTGATTTCAAAGAAGCACCACCGATCAATCCACCATCTATATCCTGCTGTGCGAATAATGTTGGCGCATTGGTAGGATTACAGCTTCCACCGTAAAGGATTGTTGTAGCTTCGGCTGTCTCCGCATCATAGTGATTCGCAACCGTCTCACGGATGAATGCGTGAACCTCTTGAGCTTGCTCCGGACTAGCTGTCAAACCTGTACCGATAGCCCATACTGGCTCATATGCTAATACAACCTTCGCAAATTCTTCCTTCGACAGATGGAACACTCCAGCAGTCAATTGCGTTTTGATGATATCAAAGTATTTTCTGGATTCGCGTTCTCCTTGTGTTTCACCAATACAGAAAACAGGCTTCAGATCATGTTTCAGAGCGCTATTTACTTTTTCAGCCAATAAAGAATCAGATTCACCAAAATAAGCTCTACGCTCAGAGTGACCTAAGATTACATAATCTACGCCAACCGACTTCACTTGTGCGGCAGATACTTCGCCTGTATAAGCGCCAGATTCCGCTTGATGAATGTTCTGCGAACCAATATTTACATTTTTTACGTTTTCAGCTAATTTTGCTACGGTAGATAAGTGAATGAAAGGCGAACAAACGATAACTTCTTGGTTGCCCACAACCTCATCTTTTACCATATTAACAATTTCTGAAAAAAGACTTACACCTTCTTCAAAATTCAAATTCATTTTCCAGTTGCCAGCAACGATTTTCTTACGCATAGTTTTTAATATATTAAGGTTGATTAATTTAATTTTTTATTATCACGATTCATCGTATAAATATAGTACAATATTTTTTTGTCTACAGCTGTAAAGACTTCGCCTTTGGCTTGTGCCTTAAGCTGCATCATATCTACAAATTTTGCAAAGATATATTTTTCGGCTTTCGCATCGGTCAGCCAAGAAAAATCATTTACAAATTTCGGGATAAAATTTGACATAGCTATTTGAGAGCCTACTCCTACTACACTTCCAGTTGTGATTTTGGAAGCTATTGCCAACATGCTATGATCTCCGATGAATACTCCACATTTTAATAACCCCGTATTGCGGTAATTATTGTCTTCGTAAGAATATAGTTTCACAGGACTCCAGTCATTTTGGAGATTTGAATTACTGGTACCAGCGCCCAAATTACAGCCTTCACCTACTACAGCGCAGCCCAAATATCCATAATGTCCTTTGGAAGTATTACCCCAGATAACCGTATTATTGAGCTCACCACCAATTGTACTGCCTGGACCAATCGTTACATTAGGATAGATTACTGTCCCTGACTTAATGCGTACATGATCGCTTATAACCGCAGGGCCATGAATAACACAATGTGCCTCGATTACAGCATTATCTAGTATAACAATAGAACCTCGGGTAGTGTCTAGCTGTACATTCTTGGCAATAATTGCGGTTTCTGATATATATAATTTATCCCCAATTATATCTGCATCATAAGCTTCCGAATGGCGTCTTATATCCGTAAAGAATTCTGTATCAAATTCAATTTGAGTGGAATTAAGCTTAAAAATATCCTCTGGAAACTTCAAGTGAGAGACTTCGCCCACGAAATAGGATTTCTTAAAGCTTAAGTGTTTTTTTTGTTGTATTAATGACAAATTCTCTTTCTTAATCTTCGTAGCCAACCAATTTCCATCTTGATCCACAAGATTACATTCGGACTCCAGCTCGATTAAGGTATTCAGTAATTCTCGGGAAGGAACTAAGCATGCATTTACGACAACTACAGTGGCATGAACAGGGTTTAGGGGAAATTTATCTTGCAAATAGGCTGCAGTCATATAAGAAACATCTCCAGCGGTCAGTAATTCCCATTTTTGATTGATAGTCAATGCTCCTAAACGCAAATTACCAACAGGACGAGTAGCTACTAAGGGCAATAACCGCTCTCTTTCTTTGAAGTCATCAAATAAGACAATAGATAAACTCATTTTATAAAAATACAAAAATCCCGATAAATACATATCGGGATTTTTGATTATATAATTACCTAAATTATAATTATTTCTTGTTGTAACGAGTACGGAATTTATCGATACGACCTGCAGTATCAACCAATTTCATTTTACCTGTATAGAATGGGTGTGAAGTGTGAGAGATCTCTAATTTCACTAATGGATATTCGTTACCATCTTCCCAAGTAATTGACTCTTTAGTATCTACGCATGATTTAGTTAAGAAAGCATAGTCATTTGACATATCTTTGAATACAACTAATCTGTAGTTTGATGGATGTAAATCTTTTTTCATTTTATCTTATGATTACTATATATGCTAACATTTGAGGTGCAAAGATAATCTATTTTAAAATCAAATCCAAAATAATATTTATCAACACAGCCTATTTTTTCACCGGCCTCCTGCTAAGAGAAGGTCGCACAAAGTTACATTATTTTAGCATATTATACGTATAAAAAACACTTTTATCTAGTCTTTTTGTTACTTTTGCTCATTATTTCAAATTTAGATTAAAACATGAGTATTTCACTATCCGAACAGGAACTACAACGTAGACAGAACCTACAAAGCATCATCAATTTTGGCATAAACCCTTATCCAGCTGATGAATACAAGGTAAATGTCACTGCGGCAGATATACTAGCTAATTACGAAAGAGATAAAATCAACTATAAAAACATTCGTTTTGCTGGCCGTATAATGAGCCGAAGAATCATGGGTAATGCTTCATTTATTGAGCTGCAAGATTCTACCGGTCGTATACAAGTATATGTAAAGCGCGACGATCTATGCCCTACGGAAGATAAAACTTTCTATAATACTGTCTTCAAAAAATTATTGGACATTGGTGATATTGTAGGTGTAGAAGGTTATGTGTTTACGACACAAACTGGTGAAATCTCTATTCATACCGAAAAATTAACGATTCTCACGAAGTCTTTACGCCCGCTTCCTATCGTAAAAGAAGCGGACGGAAAAACGTTTGATGCGTTTACCGATCCAGAGCAACGCTATAGAATGCGTTACGTGGATCTGATTGTGAATGCGCAGAATCGTGAAATCTTTGTAAAGCGTACCAAATTGTTTAACGCGATGCGTCAGTTCTTTAATGATGCAGGTTACATGGAAGTAGAGACGCCTGTGTTGCAAGCTATCCCAGGTGGTGCGGCAGCGCGCCCATTTATTACACACCACAATGCATTAGACATTCCTTTGTATTTGCGTATCGCTAATGAGCTGTACCTAAAACGCCTGATTGTAGGTGGTTTTGACGGGGTATACGAGTTTTCGAAAAACTTCCGCAATGAAGGAATGGACCGTACACACAATCCAGAATTTACAGCGATGGAAATTTACGTAGCTTACAAAGACTACAACTGGATGATGGACTTTACAGAACGCTTGTTAGAGCATTGTGCTACTGCCGTAAATGGCACTACAGAAGCTACTTTTGGGGAGCACAAAATCGACTTCAGAGCACCTTACCCACGTATTACAATGGCTGCTGCCATCAAACAATTCACGGGATTTGATATTTCAGGCAAAACAGAAGACGAGATTCGCGCTGCTGCAAAAGGCATGGGTATCGAGGTCAACGAAACTATGGGTAAAGGAAAGTTAATCGACGAAATTTTCGGTGAGAAATGTGAAGGCAATTTTATACAGCCTACATTTATTACTGACTATCCGATTGAAATGTCTCCATTGACCAAAAAACACCGCGATAATCCGGAATTGACGGAGCGTTTTGAATTGATGGTATGTGGTAAAGAAATCGCCAATGCGTATTCAGAATTAAATGATCCTATCGATCAACGTGAGCGTTTTGAAGATCAACTCAAACTGTCTGAAAAAGGCGATGACGAGGCCATGTTTATTGACCAAGATTTCTTAAGAGCGTTGGAGTATGGTATGCCTCCTACTTCGGGTTTGGGGATTGGTATGGACAGACTAATCATGTTCTTGACAAATAATGCTTCGATTCAAGAAGTGTTGTTCTTCCCACAAATGCGCCCTGAGAAAAACGAGCCCGTGGTAGAGCTGTCAGAAGATGAGAAAATTGTATTAGATATTCTATCCGAAGAAAGACAGACATTGGCGGAAGCCAAAGATAAGTCTGGTCTCTCCGGAAAAAAATGGGATACAGCTACGAAAAGCTTACGTCAGAAAGACTTAATTCAAATAATAGTAGAAGGTGACAACAAATACATCACTACAGCATAAAACAAAAAAGGTTGGAATAATTTCCAACCTTTTTTGTTTAATATAATTCTTCGATTTCCATATTCATTGTTTCTTCATCTATTGCTTTCGGAATCTTTTGCCAAGTCATATAAGCATATACCATTTGTCCATTAGAAGCAATTGGTTCAAGCGACTTCTGATACAATATATCACCTTCAAAATCCAGCTTGCGCACCTGCGTGACACCCTCCCAGTTAGGATTCAATGATGTCTCAATATGGTAATTCACTTGCGCGAGCATTTCGTTGACGGTATATTTGCCCGTGAAAGCAATATATTCTTTCGCGCGGGCTGCTATTTTTTCATCCGTATCTGCAAAGCGATCCTCGGAAGTATATTTTACAGGATCTTTTACGCTTAATTGTACAGACATATACCCATCTGGGTTAAAAATCAAAACTCCTTTTGGGTTAGTCCCCAATGGAAACAGATATTCCTCACCGCCTACTGGCACCTCAATGTAGGAAAGCAACTTCCAAGCGCCAATAATCTCATTCTTTAATATAGCCATAGTCTGATAGTTTATAGTAGAACGCAATTTTCACCGAAATAGTTTGTCACATTTTTATTATAATCCCCCAATTCACTCATACACATCTAAAAAGAAAAAATTAAGTTTGTAAACTTAACTTAGCACATATGACAACACCTCAACCATGCCCATGCAATAGCCACAAAGAATATTCCGAATGTTGTGGAAAAATACATGAAGATCCCAAAAATGCTACAACAGCCGAAGAACTGATGCGCGCCCGCTATAGTGCGTTTGTCTTGCATCAAATAGACTTTATTTACAATACTTTTCACCCTGCTACACGTCGTTTTCAAAACAAGAAAGATATTACAATATGGGCTCAAGAAAACAAATGGATGCAACTCGAAATCGTACAATCCTCAACCCAAACTGTAGAATTCAAAGCGCACTCCTTGGATAGGGATGGCCAAGTACAGATACATCACGAAAAATCAACTTTCAAACAACAGCAAAATTGTTGGTACTATGTCGACGGCAAGATTATGCAATAACATAAATTTAATACCCCTATAACATTATCCTAATCTGAGGCTATTACATTTGAATAATTAAATGAAAACAATATGATTAAAGATGATGTAATCAAAAGACCAGAAACGACGGTAGGTCCATGGGAATGGATATATGACGGCGATGATTTGGTACAAATGGAGGATTGATCCAACAGGCTCCAGTAGGCAGTGATCCAAACGCTGTCTTAAGATTTTAATACGTTTTTCCCTTTATAAAAAAAAAAGCTAATCGTTTATTTCGATTAGCTTTTGATTTTCAAGCAGTTATATATAATTTATAATGCTAAATTTTTATTGGGCTTATCGCTCAATTTTAAAGAAATTTTACCTCCATCAACAATTTTTGAGAATGGTACAGCGATTGAACTTTGAGATGTCCCATTTAAAGAAATATACTCTAAATACATATTACTTATAGAGTTGTTCTCTACACTAATAACAAACTTATCTCCTTTGTAATACTCTTGATTTAATTGAATCTCTATACGATCAAACAAAGGACTCGAAAGTTGAAAACTTGGGTTTTGCGCTGTCAATCCTCCAACATCAAACAATCCCATACTAGCCATCACGTACCAAGCTCCAAGTTGGCCTTGATCCTCATCCTGACCATATCCATATCCGTGCAAACCGTCCACGCCATAGAATTCATTACATATAGCACGAACCCATTTCTGCGTAAGGTAAGGTTTTCCCGAATAGTTAAATAACCATGAAATATGAAGGTTGGGTTGATTACCATGGTTATAAGGAGCATGAATACCTGCAAAAGCATCTACAGTGGTCCCCCCTCCAAATACATTTTTTTGCGAAATAATAAATATACTATCTAGTCGTGTGTTGAATACATAATGACCTACTTTTTCAATCAATTTCTTTGGCTCATGCGGCACATAGAATGTATATTGAATGGCATTTCCTTCTTGGAATCCAGTCCATGGGGCCATCGGGTCGAAATCTT
>JBMDWK010000120.1:0-1631 GCA_048595255.1 Sphingobacterium sp.
CTTCATCGAATCCTGGATGATGGCGAAAAGGTACGGGTTACATTTTGATTACGAATCGAATACCCTAGATAATTCATTCGTCGCAGCAAACGCTAGAATTACTGAATTATTTGCGAATAATGAACGTGTTCATATTTTGGATTTTAATCCCTTGTTTTTAATAAATGACAGGTATAAAAAGTTTGATGAAGAAAAATTTCCGATATATTATAATTCCAATCACCTGACTGCGCATGGTGCGGAGTGGATCTATGAAAAAATCAAAAACGATAAAAAATATGATTGGGTGATAAATATGATCAGCCCTTCGTAGGTATTCTACATAAACAAGAAATGCGAATCCAAAAGATTCGCATTTCTTGTTTTGTGCTGAAAGATGCCTAATATCGGATCATTTAAACAATATTAACCAATATTTTAAAGAAGGTAAGATTAAACTGTGATTGACCAAATTATGAATTAATTACATCAATTGGTCGCCTAAGAAGATATATGAAAAACTATTAGGCATGCTTATACCGTTTTGGAGAATGAAGGAGCACCTCACTAATCGTCGTTTATTATTTATGCGGTTGAGGTAGTAGGATTTCTTGTCGTGCACCTGTTTTACAAGCGTTATAGATTGCTTCCAGAATGTACAAATCTTTTAATCCTTCTTCTCCATCCACAGCGATAGTGGGCTTGTGACCTTTCAGTATAATTTGTGCCATTGCGTCCATTTGCAGGGTTTGATGTTCGGTGTGGGCATGTGTTAGGGGGCCGTTACTGGTTCGTCCTTGTATTGGGCCATAGCCTGTTGCGGGTTGAAGCTCAGCAAATCCTCGCTCGCCAGTGAGATAAAAGCGGTCTAGGAAATTTATATTGTAAGTCGATAAACAAGATGCCACAGCACCGCTAGGAAAGCCTAGTTGAAAGAGTATCGTTTCATCCACACCTTCTTTAAATTTTTCAGGATTTGTTTTTATTTCTTGTGCGGTGACCCAGATCGGTTCTTCGCCAACCATATAGCGAGCTCCGTTGACAGCGTATATTCCGATATCCATTAAGGACCCACCTCCAGCTAGATCCTTGTTGAGTCGCCATTGATTCAGATTACCTATTCTAAAGCCACATTGGCCTTGAAAAAAATTGATATCTCCAAGTTCACCATTTGCACGCATGCGGTGTATTTCTAATGTTTTCGGTTCGAAATGCATACGATAGCCAATCAAGAGGTGTACATTCGCCTTTTTGCAGGCGTCAACCATTTCTATACCCTCTTGAACACTGACTGCCATCGGCTTTTCACAAATAACGTGTTTTCCAGCTTTCGCTACTCTGATGGTCTGACTATGATGAAGTGCATTGGGCGTGATGATATAAACCGCATCGATATCAGGATTATTTTTGATTTGATCAAAATTACTGTAGTTGTATCGGTTTTTCTCGGGTACATCGTATGTTGATCCCCAATCGCGTAGTTTTTCGGGTGTCCCACTGATCAATCCTGTTATTTTAGCAAATTTGCAGTCTTGCATAGCTTTAGCTACACGGGATGCATAGTTTCCGAGCCCCATTAGCGCTACGCGTAGCATGGGTTGATTTTGGTAGCCAGCAGAGTCGGCAAATAAATCTAGAGGGGCAAGAAGAGG
>JBMDWK010000121.1:0-37786 GCA_048595255.1 Sphingobacterium sp.
GGCATAACACTTTTTTTAAAAAAAGTGTTCAAAAAATCGTCGCTTAAAAATTTCACAACAATGTATCACCTAACCTGCTCTTTCGTGAAATTTTGTTAGGCGACATTTTAAGTGTTTGTATGCGGGTTGCGGTTTATTGTAGAATATTTATCCCAAATCTTTTAAAAACTAAAAATTCCATATACGTGTTTTTAAACGGAAGAAATCTAGGAAGTGACATAATCCTTACCTGAATTATTGTATTTTAGTATAAATCAATCGCATCTATAATGGAGGGCATATTAGATAGACAAAAAGCAAAAATCAAGAGAGCTGCCAAGCTGATGCAGATCCTTACAAAATATGGATTTGAAGATTTTAAAGCCAAATTGGACAACAATAATGCTGAAGACAGCGGCAATAAACACATCCAAGACAGTGCTTTCTACGAGCGGGTACGGCGCGCCATCGAAGAATTGGGACCGACCTACATCAAGTTTGGACAAACGTTGTCTACACGTGAGGATTTATTTCCCTTAGCCTTAATCAAAGAATTCAAAAAGTTGCAGGATAATGTGCTGCCGGAGGAGATTGATTTAATAGCGCACATAGAGAGTGAATTACAAATCTCCGTGCCAGACTATTTCTCCGAAATAGACAACACACCGATTGCCTCTGCTTCAATCGCACAAACATACAAAGCTAAACTGCAGACAGGTGAACAGGTAATTCTGAAAGTCAAACGTTCGGGTATCAAGGATATCGTCCATGCGGACCTCCTTTTGATGAAGGACATTATAGAGTTGCTTACCAACTATTATTCTGTAGTCCGGGAAATAAATCTTAAACATGTTTTTGATGCTTTTGCCAAGAGCTTGCAAGAAGAACTTTCCTTCATCAATGAGCAGAAAAACATTCAGCTATTTGCCCGCAATTTTCGGGAGAATCCCGATATCATCACCATGCAGGTATATCCAGAATTGAGCAATGACAATCTGCTTTGTATATCCTTCATTGATGGTGTCAAGATAAATAATAAGGAAGCCATTATCTCGCAGCAGCAGAATCCGGAAGATATCCTGGATAAGTGCTTTAATCTATATTTGACGCAAATGCTGGAGCATGGTTTCTTCCATGCAGACCCACATCCCGGAAATATCTTTGTCACGCCATCTGGCAAAATTGCATTTATCGACTTAGGTGCAGTAGCCAAAATGTCTCCGAATGACAAAGATTTGATAGAGGATTTTGTAGTTTACTTTATTTATAAAGATGCGCCCCGATTGGTAAATACCCTCAAAAAAATGGCTTTGCACGTAGATATTAAAGACGAAAAGCTGCTCATTCGCGCTTTCCAAGAGATGTTGGATATCATTAATACGCATTCGCTTGAGGAATTGGACATTAGAGCTCTTTTCAGCAAATTCTCCCATCTGCTAAATGACAACAACATCATAATGCCCGAACATGTGTATTTGCTGGTCAAAGGAGTCGTCTTGATGGAAGGCATCGGCCGAGAATTATCGCCGAGCATTAATATTGTGGAGAAAGTGAAGCCCTACATCAGTAAAATTGCTACACAGCGCATCTCACCTCAGAAAATATTGGAAGATAATGTGGGTACGCTTTGGGAAATACGCAGATTGCTCCACTCAACACCACAATCTTTTTCTTCGATAATTGACCGGGTCAATCAAGGAGAATTTAAGGTGGAGGTGCAGCATCGTGAATTTGAAAAATATAGAGCTCAAGAGCTTCGAAACAATTCTCTTAATCGTATGCTCTGGGTTTCCTCTTCCTTATTTATAGGTGGGTGCCTTGTTACGGGACTTCAGCAGACTCGCTATTGGGGCATATCACTGCTTTCATGGATATTATTTACGCTTGCTCTATTGGTGTTTATATTACTCTTACTGAAGAAATATAAGTTGAATAGCTAATATTCAACTTATTTCCTTCATTCAGAATATTCTATCTTCTTATTTTTACTACCCCAAAAGTACAATTGTGAGTCAATAAACTGAAGAAGTAAACTTATTAAAAAATATTTTTGCAACATTGATGCATTTAATTTGCAACATTGATGCATTTGTTATAATTTTGTTGCGCAGTACAATGCAACAGGATATATGAATCGACACCTACTTCTACTTATATACATTTTTACGATTACTATTACCGCAAATGCGCAATCCAATCTACAGCTCACCGGTAAGATCATCAATGCAGTTAGCCAAGAAATAGTTGCACACGCGCATATAGGCATAGGCAATCAAGTTACTGTGTTGTCTAATCATAAAGGTGAGTATCAATTGCGGGGCTTGTCTGCAGGAACGCTGAATTTAGATATTTCTCATGTGGCCTACCTGCCGCACAAAATCAGTATAGATTTAGTCAAAGACAGCATCGTCCATATCTATTTGACACCCAAATCCATTTCCCTCGATGAAGTAAATATTGAGAAAATAAGCACGCAAAATCAAGCACATACTTTACAGGTTGATGCCCGCATAGAATCACAGGGCAAAAATCTGGCTGATGTTTTGGCTGATATCGCTGGGGTTAATGTACTACGCACGGGAAACACCATTGCCAAGCCCATGATTAATGGATTATTCGGCAACCGTATTATTTTATTGAACCAAGGTACGCGGCACGAAAGCCAGCAATGGGGTTTGGATCATGCTCCGGAAATTGATCCTTTTGGGCATGGGAAAATTTCAATTTTAAAAAATGCCGAAGCTCTTCGATATGGGGCTGATGCATTGGCGGGACTTATTGTACTCGAGGATGCGCCAATAATGCAAAACAAAACCCTTGGTGGGTCCATAAATATGGGTGCGCATAGTAATGGAAAAGGCGGATATTTAAATAGCCAAATCCAAGGAAGAAAAAATCATTTTTCCTATAGGGCCGGCATTACAGCATTGAAATCAGGTAATCTCCAGACACCCGACTATACGCTCGGCAACACCGGTAAGAATGAATTAAATGGTAATGTCCTAGTCCGATACCAACGGCATAAAAATGACATATCCATTTATGCTAGCCACTTTGGAACCGAACTCGGAATATTTCAAGGCGCCCATACGGCTACCAAAGAAGATATTTTTGCGCGTATAGCGCATGGAAGACCATTAGAGACATACGATTTCTCCTATTCTATTTTGTCGCCCAAACAAAGGGTAAGCCATCAATTAGCGAAACTGACCTATCAGTACCAAATAGATGACAACAGCAAAATACAAACATACTACAGCATACAGCAAAACCATCGCCGTGAATATGATCTTCGTCGGGTAGAATCGGACAATACCCCTATGGCTGATATGGTATTGACCACACAGCAGCTGGAGGCGGTATATCAGAATTCCAATACACAAGTTGGTGTCTTCGGATCCACACAAGTCAATAATAATACAGCAGGAACGGGCACAACACCTATTATCCCAAATTTTGACAATCATAATATTGCCGTATTCGGCAGTCATAAAGTTCCCTATGGTCGCAACCATATTGAATTGGGAGCACGGTATGATTACAAATATTTTGATGCAGCGGGATATCGCTTTGAGTATGACCAAATAGCAGAGGATGGATCCATTCCACAATTTCTCCTACAGGATCAAAAAAACTTTAATAATATTTCTGCCATTGTTGGGAATACTTGGCAGCTGATGCCACAGTTGGTCTGGAAAAGCAACTTATCTTTAGCTTGGAGAGCGCCATCAGCTAATGAATTGTATAGCGATGGAATACACCATGGCACAGGAACTTATGAAATAGGAAATATAAATTTAAAAAGTGAAATAGGTCTAAAGTGGGTCAACACTTTTACATATAGCAGCAGTTGGTTGCACCTGAATGCGGATATATTCGGCCAACGTATTGCCGACTATATTTACAGCGAGCCCGACCCCGATTCTGTACGTCAGACTATTCGAGGAACCTTCCCTATTTTTCAATATCAGCAAGACAATGCGCTATTCTATGGCGTTGATCTGCAAACTGCTATGCAATTAACCCCATCTTGGAGCTATGATATTGCTTTCTCTTTTGTACGCGCCAGAAATGTATCACAAGATAGTTATTTGCCCTATATTCCCGCAGAACGCCTTCAACATGCGGTGAAGTATCAGTTTGCCGGAGAAACACCTCATACAGCTTATGTGAAGTTGAAACACCAATTTCAAGCACGTCAGACGCGGTATGAGCCGAATTCAGACTTCGCCCCACCTCCACCGAGTTACCACACTTTTGATGCAATTGCCAGTAGCAATTGGAGGTTAAAAGCAGAAAGAAGCATAGGCATCGTATTATCCGTAGAAAATATATTCAATACTGCATACAAAGACTATTTAGATCGATTTCGGTATTACAGCCACAGCATAGGAAGAAATACATCACTTAAAATTAACTATACATTCTAAAACGATTTATGATCATGAAAAACTACATTTTATTAGCACTTATTAGCGTTTTTACATTTTCTGCATGCACCAAAGAAGATCCAGTACCTGAAGTGGATCAGGAGCAGCTAAGCACGGCAACATTGATTTTCACTCCCGTGGAGAAAAAAGTAATTAATGGAAAAACGTTCTACACACCTATCGCAGGCGAAGAAATAAGCAGCATTAAATTTGAAGGACCTTCCTATAGGCCAGAAGTCGGCGCGCATTTGCACTTGCATGTAGGTGAGACATACAAATTAGAATTAAAGACTACGGACTTCTACGGACGTGAATCTCAGCAAACATTTTTGAATCGCGCGGATAATCATCAGGCATTTTTATTGGGTGCGGACGATAACGTATTGGATTTCGAATACGGAGACGAAAATAATGTAGGAATCACGGCATATATTACCGTTAAAAAAGCAAGCAACACACTCGAATTGAACTACATCATGCGTCACTTGAGTTCCAACGCAAAACAACAACTTAAAGCATCAGATTGGAACAATAGTTCCATCAAATTAGGGGAAATTGACCTGGACTTACGCTTTGAAGCGCATCTCGTGGAAGATGATCACGAACATTAATATTAAAAACTAATTTGAGTTTCGCTTAAAAATTATATTTTTGCGGGACACCCGCGTAGTTCAATGGATAGAATATCAGATTCCGGTTCTGCCGATGTGGGTTCGACTCCCGCCGCGGGTACATAAAAAGCTCGACATACTTGTCGAGCTTTTTCTATTTATTACTATTCAAAACACGAAAACTAAACAATAACTAACTGACAAAAAGAGCAGTAACCCTTTGAAGTTAATATGAATTCATTAATTTTCAATCTTTATAAATCATATCATCTGTTTTTTTAAATATGCTACCGATTTATCATCTCCTAGTAGGAAATTGCAGATGATAAATCAGTAGTAATGGTGTTTTGTTCATATTTTCTACCAAAACGATCAGTAGCAATTACTTTCACTCCTCCTGTCAAATTCGCTGGTAAATCGAACGTATATAAATGCTTAGTTGCGGTCGTGTAATTATCTGGATTACGATTCAAAATTCCCAAGTGATATCCTAATGACCATGCATCTTTATTTAGAGAGCTATTCAATAACATATCACCCAACTTTGTATTATTTTGGTATACTTCGATCTTCCAATCTGGATCTGCATTCCATACATTCGCAATTAATGTATTAGATGATTTCCCATAAGAAAAATTACCATAATTCCCACCATAGGAAGAATTACCCCAATGCAATCGCAATTGAAAATCCTCAGGTAAGTTTGTGGGTTTATAAATCCAATTTTTGATAGTAGAACCTTCAATCTCATAAACCGCATATCCATTTGGAGTGCCATCACCGTTAATGGTAGATTTCCACCATGCTCCACAAGACGCGGCATGCACATGTTCATAGATTTTCTTTCCATCTACCTGGTGAAGATAATTTTCGTTGTAATGCGTATGACCAGCCATCAAATGCACTTCTTTAAAATCCTTGATTAGATTAAACAATCTGGATCGTGTACTAAAGTTTGTACCTCGTATAGGCATATGATAATAAACGATTAACATTTTATCTTTAGGAACCATAGATAAATCTTTTTCTAACCAATCTATTTGCTGTTCGCTAAACCCCATACCGTACGTGCTGTTATTTGTAAAAACCACATTATCTAAACATACAAAATGTACCTCTCCCCTGTTAAACGAATAATTTAAAGGTCCATAATGATTTTCAAAAGACGAAGAATTACGTGCAGTAGTCGAGTTACCACCAGTCTTATCATGATTACCTATTGTGGTAAAAACCCGCATATCAAGAGAGCCCATCGCTGTTTTCATCGTATTAAACAAGCTTGGTTGATCGGCCACTACATCGCCTAAGGAAATACCATAAACAGGATTTTGCTTGGCAGCTATATTAGTTTGGATATCCGCCATTGTCTCATTTATAAAACGATTTACTTCATTCTGATTCGCTACCTGCGGGTCCCCAATAGCGTACAATGAGAATTTCGATTCCGCAGTTTCCAATTTTTTGAGAATAAAATCAGCTTTTTGAGGAATCGTATTGTTTGCTAGTTTTTGATAAAAATATGCCATATTTCTCTCCAGGCTCGTATTGATTTGGTAACCGGAAGGTGTAGAGAAAAACACAAATGAAGCATTACTATCCTTTTTAAATTGGTATTCGCCTTTTTCGTTGGTTGTAACTACTGTATATCCATCACTTACTACTACACCAGCGATAGGATTGTAATTCTCATCGACAATATGCCCATATATATTGTTTTCAGGAGATAAGTTGATCTCAGAAAGCTTTTTACCTTCATCAACAATGGGTGGATTAATATTGACGTCTTCAGATTTTTTGCTACAACTAATCGCAACATTAGCTAGCAGCATAATAGAAATTATGCCGAAAATCAGTTTTTTCATAATTTAGGTTTATAATATAATTAATTCTGTTGAATGGCTTTGCTAACTTCAATAGGCAGATCGGACTCTAGAATATTTGCGCCATCAGCATATACTGCTCTATAAGCTTTTGCTCGCTCTTCTTTAGTGGATAATTTATCGTATGTAGGTGCGGCTGAAATCATACACATTACCCCTCTTGCATTTAGAAAATTATACATTTTGACATTAGAATCTTTAACTTCAGGACCTATATAGACGATCATTCTATTAAAAGGAAGGCTCGAATTAATGAATTTTTCTAGTGCTGAGTCATCCTTAATATGCATAGACAAATATTGATTTGGATTCTTGTCTAAATAAAATTTTGCCTGCTCAACATTATGAACAGTCACCCACACCCACTTGTAAGCATTGTGCTTACGTATTATTTCAGCGGTCAGCTCCAGCGGAAGATCCTTTTTATCTAAGTTTAGAATTGTCTTACCCTTTGCCCATCGGATCATTTCTTCCAAAGTGTTTATTCTATACTTAGTCGCATTTCCGTTTGCATCTTTAAGCTTCAATTTTTTGAGTTCTTTCCACGAATAATCACCTACTTTTCCAGTGCCTGTTGTCGTTCTATCCAAAGTTGCATCATGAACCATTACGGGCACCCCATCTTTTGTAAGCCTCGGATCGACTTCAAAAATAGCTAGTGTATTCTTCAGGACTTCATTCATTGCAGGAATAGAATTTTCAGGCATTCCATGCTCTATTGTACCTCGATGACCGCTTATTATTTTTTTATCCGCAGCATATTTAAAGTAGGCGTACATTTCATCTACTGTCTTAAAATTAAGCTTATGTAATTTTTGTGCATGTAGATTTGAAAAATTCAGCAATGCGACTATAAGCAGGAAAGATTTTAACGTAAATTTCATAGGTATTAAGCATTCAATTTTAATAACTGAATTTCTTCTATATTGATTAATTTAAACAATGTTAATGAAGAATTATCCTGTACTAATCTTCTATAATTTTTTAAAGGCATTCCTAATTTAGAAGACATAAAGAATCTATTTACACCATTATGCCCCACGATCAGAATTGTTTTACCGTCATAATTCTTCAAGATATCTTGATAAAAAGAGTTTAATCTTTGTAGTACTTCTCGTGCAGACTCTCCCCTTCTTCCCGCTTTATTATTTTCGGGATCGTTGAGCCAATTATTCCAAGACTCGGGATCTTTCGCTTGAAACTCTTCAGGAGTTCTTCCTTCCCACAAACCAAAATCCACTTCAATCAATCTGTCATCTGTCATTACATCCTCTGGACGGCCCGAAGCAATCTGTGCGGTTAATTTGGCACGATGTAAGGGAGATGAAAAAATAGCATCAAAGTTATAATCTCTCAGCAGTTCATTCATGCGCTTTGCTTGAGAAAGTCCTTTTTCGGTAAGATCAATATCTGTTCTTCCACAATATTTATTACCCTCTGCATTGTATGCAGTCTCTCCATGTCTGAGCAAACAAATCGTTACCATTACAAATATTTAAGTACTTTTAGTTTATTTTGAAATTCAACATATTGCTTTGCATAGGATTCTACCAAATTGGCATCTGGCAAAACTGTCTTTTCTATGCTGGTCATTGCTTTGGCAGCTTCACTCAGTGTTTTATAATAAGTTTGAGACGCTGCCATAATAGCTGCTCCAAGTGCTCCACTAGCTTCTTTACATTTATGAATGGCAACATTCATGACCGAAGCTCGAATTTTTAACCATACATCGCTATTGCTTCCGCCTCCTGCCGTATACACCGCGGAAACTTTTTCACCCGACAACTCTTCAATAATATCATAGGCTAATCTTTCTACAAAAGCTACTCCTTCTAAATTAGCTGCATACAATTGCGCCTGTGAATCTACATGAGGTGCTATTTTGCGCGCATTTGGAGACATAATTGGGTATCGTTCACCTTCTTGTTTCAGTGGCCAAGCGATTAATCCACTAGGTATATAGAATTCTGCCTCTTTATTCAAGTTCTCTAGATTTTGATTTTTGAAATCCAAAGAAATCCAATCAGCCCCTGTATTACTTGCTCCTCCTGGCATCCAATACCCTTCTGGATGTCGATGGCTATATAATCTTCCTAAGGGATCAATAATAGAATTAGTTGTCACGCCTTTTATAACCAATGTAGTTCCTATTGTAGTATTCCAGGCTCCAGGAGTTACAGCGCCAGAAGCCATCTGGCTTGCGCATCCATCCGTAATCCCTACGACTACATCAATATTGTCAATCCCCCACCTTGAAGCAAGCTCACTATCCAACTTTCCAATTACCGTTCCCGAAGGAACAACTTCTTGCAACCATTCCTTCTTTATTCCTAGTTCATGATTGATGTAATCGGGCCAGCAAAATTTTTCCAAATCGTAGGCAGACTTCAACACATTTGTATAATCTGTAGCACGAAAATTACCGCTTAACTTACCAATTATGTAGTCTGACGCATGAACCCATGTCGTGATATTATCCACCTGTTGAGGATAGTTTTCTATATACCACAGCATCTTGCTAATACCACTGGAAGCATTAAATCCCGTATAAGCGTTCGGATTGTATCTTTGTGCCAATTCTTTTACGCGCTTACCTTGTTCGGATGAGCGAGGATCGCTATACATAATTGCTTTGTGCAATGGCGTATTCGTATGGTCTAGGGGTATAACTGTACCTGAAGTAGAAGTGACAGAAATGGCTCTCACATCTTTTCTGTTAATGCTATTATCCAAATTTTCAAATATTCCATCCAATATATGAACGCAGTCATTCCACCAAATATCTGGTGATTGTTCTTCTCGGAAACCTTCATCCAGAGCAAACTTGCGTGATCCGGAGCCCAAGATCTCACCATCCTCATCAACGAGAATTACACGCGCCCCCTGAGTTCCAACATCAATTCCTAAAAAATAAGTACTCATCTACACCACCTGTTTAAAAATCTTACGTGTTTTTTTCCAATCTTGATACATTTTCTCAAACTTCTCTTGTTGTTCTGGGAAAGTCTCGTCCAATATAGCTGGTGTTTCGTTTTCAATTCCAAGGGCATCATTACAAATAAATGCTCCTCCTAACACTGAGGCTTGGCGAAATGTATCTCTAAGGCGTATGCTTTTACCCGTTAAATTGGCAAGATATTGACGTAAAGCTTTACTTTCAACACCTCCCCCACAAGCCCAGATATAGCTTTCCTGATGCGAAGACACTTCACATAAGAATTTATAGTTTTCATAAATAGAGCAAGCAATATCCCATAAAATAGAAAAGATAAAACTTCCTCGTGTTAGTTGGTGTGATACCGGAGCGTTGAAAATAAAACCTCCATGTGTCACCGGTGCTTCTTCGTCCGCAATCAATGATCCGAGAGAGGCAACGCACTGTAAATAGGTGGTTTCAGCAAGCTCTTTTTCAATGACATCGTATCCTTCATTAGGATAGAATATTTCCTTTAGTCGTTGATAGTTTAATCCAGTCACACCGGCATTAGCTTCTAAGATAAAGTTTTCTTGATCGATGTGACGACTTGTCCAAGTACGTTGTTGTTCGTCCTTTTCATAATCACGTACAATCTTAATGATAGGTGTGGTTGTACCAGAAACAATGACCACATCATTTGCCGAAGGTTCCATACTACGAATAGCCAATTGAGTATCACCACCTCCCACTACCACTACAGCATCTTTTGCAATGCCATATAATTCAGCCACTTCAGCTAACACATCCCCTAATACAGATCCAGAATCTTTGACCGACGGTAAAATTTGTTTAGGAAGATCAAATAAGTTTAATAGGTTATCAGACCAATTTTTCTTTTCTACATCATACAACAGGGTTTCTGAAGCCTGCGAATGTTCATAGGCTACAACCCCCGAAAATTTGTATTGAATCCAATCAGAAATACTCATAACACAAGCCACTTTGTCGAAAATATCTGGATACACTTTTCTTAGTCCCACTAATTTAAAAGCGGAAAACAATGAAGTAGGATAGCGACCAGACAATTCGTACACCATATCCTTATCACGCAATTCATTTTCCCAAGCCCGGCCCCTATGATCAATATTAGGCATTCCCAATAATGAATTTCCATCTTTATCTATTACCACTATACCTTCGCGTTGGCTTGTCGCCGTGATTGCCTTAATAGTGATATCCCCTGATTCCGAAATAGCTTCCTTCGATAAGGTAGTAATCTGAGCCCAAAGATCATTCGGGTCAAAATAAATCGATTCTTCATAATTCGTATCAGTAACGTAATGAACGTTTTCTCTTTTTATAGAAAGAATATTACCATTAGTTTCTACTACACCCACGCGTGCATTCCCCGTACCGATATCTACAATTAGATGTGCTTGTCTTGACATAGTTAGTTTTCTTTTATTGCTTCCAATATAGTTTTATTCACTAATTGTTTGATGTTTTTATTGCCATTTTGGAAGTATTCACGAATATTATTGTTCATGATGAAAGCATGATGATCTTCTACTTCATGGGTAGCACCAGCTATATGAGGTGTAGCTAATACTTTTTTGTTTAAAATCATTTTATAATCTATTTCATCGGGTGGTTCATTGTAAAATACATCCAAAACTGCACCTCTAATTTTATCCCCTTCGATAATTTCTAATAAATCGTCTCTATTCACTACCACTGCGCGTGCTGTGTTTACAAAGATCGCATCGGGTTTTAATAATGAAAGGTAACGTTTGTCAATAAGACCTTTTGTCTCTGGTGTGACTGGAAGATGGATACCTACAATATCACACGTGGAGAAAAGTTCTTCTAATTCTAGCTTTTTATACAACGGATTGGGATCGGTATAGTAGGGATCGTAATAATATATTTCTGCCGGAAAATCCTTTAACATTCGTGCAATGAATTGTCCCACGGCACCGAAACCCACCATTCCTACTTTTTTACCAGCCACTTCATTTCCTTTAAATTGCAAGTAAGAAGTGTGCGCACCTTCGCCCCAGTTTTTACCTTCCAACCAATTTATGCTTGGCAAAGTATTCCGCATAACGGTAATAACATTAGCAATAAACATTTCAGCTACCGCTTGTGCATTACGAGCTGGAGTATTGAATACCGGAATACCGAGTTCAGTTGCTACCTTCAAGTCTATATTAGATGGAGTACCGCGGCAAATACCTACAAATTTTAAATGTGGATTCGCATACAGCACGTCACTTGTAATTTCATCGTGTTCAGAAATTAAAGCATCCGCTCCCGTCTCTTCCAGTAATATCTTTAGTTCCTCTGGATTAAAAGCACGTCCATGAGGTTTCCAAGATCTATACACCACTTCATCAAATAACCCTTCTAATTCCCTTAACGCTTTTTCGTTTTCATAAGGAGCCGTAAGTAACACTTTCATAATATAATTTCTATTCTTATATGTTTAATAAACTAATTCGTATTTTTTTCAATTGTTATAAATCTTGTCAAAATCGCGCTGAGCAGATAAAGTCCTGCTAATACCCAAATCACTCCTTCTGCACCTATTATACCGATCAGCACACCCACTAAGGCTGGCCCCACGAAAACAGGTAAACCTGCTCCTAAGTTTAATATAGCCATGGCCGCGCCTTTATCCTCTTTTACGAGGGAAGGAACTAATGCAGACAGAGGGACATAGCCTGCTAACAGAGCCCCCCAACTGATACCACACGCTAAAACAGCCCAGTAACTTCCTTCAAACCATATTGGTGAGTAGAAAAATAAAATGGTCGTAATGGCACAACCCACACCACCAAACCAGATAATGGTATTCTGCCAACCTAAGCGGTCCCCAATTAATCCAAAGAATAGGTTAAATATGATATTGCTAGTAAATATGGTTCCCCAGATTTGTAGCCACTCTTTTGTATCAAATCCATGTTCAGCCATGTACATAGGCAGAAAAACTGGAAATGCGAATTGAGCGGTAGTATTAATAACGCGTACAATGCCGCCCAGTAGGACCTTAGGTTCTTTTTTAACTATTGTAAGGCCATTTATCAGTTCTGCACTTCTGGAATTTGCCTGCACTTTTGTTTCAAACTTATCTTTATTTATTATGAGCGCGAAAAATGCGCCTACTAATACCCATAATATGGAGCTCCACAAAGTATTATCGTAACCAAATCGCACTAACACCCAACTTGAATAGTAAGCTCCTAATACATTTAGCCCTCCCGTAAATACAAACCAAAACCATCCCACTGCAGCGCTCAATTTATCTTTAGGCGCTTTATAAGTAATCCATACCATGAATGAATAGGCAAATAAGGGATAACCAAACCCACGAATAGCATAAAATATAAGCATAGCCGTGTAGTCAAGCTTTGCCATTCCCATCCCTACAAATCCTATGGTTCCTATTATGTACAACAAAACTCCAATCCACATCGCTTTTCTTGGCCCATAACTTTCTGCCATAACCCCAGAAAACCAAGAGGAAATAGCTATAGTGATACCATACACGGTAAAAAGAGAAGCAGATTGTTGAATAGACATACCATGCTCGATGAGATAGGGACTAAGCCATCCCTGCTCCACGCCATCCCCCATCATGAATATTAGTATTCCTAAGTAACCCCACTTTAAATTACTTGGCAATCCAACCTTCTTTAAAATTGTTTCATTTGACATGTATATATTTTTTAGGCTTTACGGTTATCGTTACTAATATAACAAAATTTAATAAAATAAAACATTTTTAAATAAAAAAAAGAGCTCATTAAAGCTCCTTATAAAATTTACACACAAAATGCTGGATAGTTTAAATTTTCAGTGTGGCAGACAAAAAGTAATGATCACTAGGAAAAACATTATTAAAGCTATCCTTGATGATAATAGAATTAAGAGCGGTCACCGGTCCTTTCATAAAGATATAATCAATTTTTTTGGCACGCTTAGCGCGTTCTTTATCAAAAGGTTTAAATCCATGTGTTGTACCTTCCATTTTACCGTCGGGCAATAAAGTATTAAAACTATCTTTCCAGTCCGAATTCAAAACCTCCAAAATAACTTTGGAATCTGGCCCTGAATTAAAATCACCTGTCATTATCTGAATTAAATCATCCTGATATTGTGCCGACTCTTCCAACACAAGTTTAATTTGCTTTAATTTTGCTTCATCTTTTACATGATCTAAATGCAAATTAATAACCCGAAACTGTTTTCCTGTTTTTTTATCACGCAAACGGACCCAAAATGCATTTCTCGCACGCGCCGATCCCCAAGAAATACTTCCTGCTACTAACGGGGTTTCTGATAACCAATATCCACCAGCGGTCAATAGTTCGAATCTTTTTTTTGAGAAAAAGATTGGATTTTTTGCTATTCCATGATACCCTTCTTTGTACTTATCCATCTCGGGACCATTAAAGCCAATCCCTTGGTAATCACTTAGTCCATCCTTGAGATCATCAAATTGATTAGCTAAAACCTCTTGAAATCCAATCACATCAGCTTTTTGCTGTCTAATAATATGTATACAAGATTGTTTTCGCGTACGCCATCCATTCCCCACTTTTTCATCATCCGGTAGATCCACACGAATATTACAACTTAAAATAATTATTGTACTAGCACTGTTACTTTCAGATCCAAATGCATGCAATTGATTTACATTTAGGAAAGCAACTCCTGACAACAAACCTATCTGATGCAAAAAGCCCCTTCGAGACGAAGCAGGCTTTTTATTTTCACTCATCAACATATACCTCAAGTTAAGATACTAATTCATCTTCACCTAAATAAGCACCCGTAGCCAACAATTCAGCACGTAGCTCATTTACATCAATAGCATCGGGAGAAATACCTTTTCTTACGGCAATTTTAGCTGCACGACCGGCCGCTTCACCCATAGCCATACACGGAGCCATCACGCGAATAGCCGACATCGCTTCATGCGTGGTGGATATAGAACGACCCGCTACTAGTAAATTTTTTATATTGGCTGGCACAAGAGAACGATAAGGAATATCATAACTATCTCCACACCAAGTTAAAGTACAGCCACCTCCTTCTGGATGATGAATATCTAATGGATAGCTTGCCACTGCAACAGCATCATCAAAACGACGACAAGTTAAAATGTCATCAGCAGTCATTACATATTTACCAACGATTCTTCTTGTCTCACGAATACCCAAGAATGGAGCCATCTTTGTAAAACGAGATTCTTCGAAACCTGGAACATATTCTTTTAAGTAACGTTGAATTTCTTCTACCTGTTTACGCCCTTCAATCTCACCAAAAGTAAGGCTTTCAGGATTAGTGCCGTCTACTCCATTAATCCTTGACATGTTAACCCAAACTTCGCCTTCACGAAGTCCCGTAATTAAAATAGTACGTTCTACAGGAAGATGATACCCTGCTTGACGTGCTTTTTCCATCACCGAACGTAAACCAACTACAATGAATTGATTATTTTGACCAAAATATTCTGCAGGAATAAAATCTGTTAAATATGTACGCGGTTCTTCGGCAATTGACATTCGCAATTTTTCTGTATCAACCCCAGCCATACAAAACATTAACGTAGGTGGTTGTGCTCCTCCATGCTCATTTCCTTGTTCACACTCTACTCCCGCCTTATACGCTACATCCGCATCACCCGTACAGTCAATAACTGTTTTAGCTAAAATAACTTCTCTCCCAGATTTACTTTCGATGATAACACCCTTAATGGTATCTCCTTCCATCACGACGCCAGAGGAAAACACATATAACAATACTTTCACTCCGGACTGCTCCAAAACTTTTAAACCTACATTTTTCACAGCCTCCGGCTCTACCAAGGTAAGACTCATATGCAATGGACACGGTCTATGCTCTGACGCTGCATCCACTTTCTTTAACTCATTAATAAATTTTTGAGGTAAACCTTTGATAATTTGGTTACCCTTCTGACCTAAAAATCCTAAAATTGGCAAACCTATAGTCATATTACCGCCAACAAAACTACGGTTATCGATCAACGCCACGTTCAAACCGTCTGACGCAGCCGCTTGCGCTGCAATAATTCCAGCCGGACCACCACCTACTACCAATACATCTACATCCAGTCTTACAGGAATTTCTCTAGCAGGTTCAAGTATTGTTTTAATCTCGCTCATATCGAATGTTATTTTTTTTTATAATCTATATCAATTTTATTTTATTCTTAATTAACAGCCGGGTTGGGTGCTTTTTCTCTTTTTACCATAGTCCATAGCACCAAAACAGCTACTGGATGCATAAATGCCATTGCAAAAAAGATTGTACTAGCACCTACCGAACCTATCATCTGACCAACAAAGTAATTGAATAATACAGCTCCTAGTGCTCCAAATCCTCCTGCTATTCCTAATACCGATGCTACGTTTTTAACAGGAAATGCCTCAGCAATTACCACACTTAATGTAAACAACCAACTCAAGCAGGCTACAGCTACCAATGCAAAAATTAAGATGGTAATGATTGGATTTGATACAAAAGTTGTCAAGCAGCACAAAGGAGCCAACACAGCTACACTAGTTAGCATAATTTTACGTGCCAATAGAGGCTCTTTTCCTTTTCTAACCATTTTATCAGACCATGCTGCTGTACCGATCGCACCCAAATCTGCTACTAAAAAGGGGATCCATCCAAACATACCAATTTGTGCTAAAGTAAGACCTGATTCCTCTTGCAGATACCCTGGCAACCAAAACAAACAGAAATACCACACCGGATCACTTATAAAACGAATGATTAATATCCCCCACAGTGATTGTGTACTCCAGAGCTGTCCCCACGTGAAACCAGTTTTGGTATCTTTTTCAGCGCTTTCGTTAATGACCTCTTGCACAATTTCTGCTGGAGGTTCAGTATAAATCAAAAACCATAATAAAGCGATTATGAATCCTATTATACCCGCTATAATAAATACAGTATGAAAATCATATTTCATCGCCAGCCATGCCACCATGGGAGGAGCAATGATTGCACCTATAGAACTCCCCGCAACACACAAACTATTTGCAGTCGCTCTCAATTTGCCAGAAAACCATACAGTCACCACCTTAAGCTGGGCCGGAAAATTGGTAGGCTCAGCTGCCCCTAACATACCTCTAAAGAAAAGAAAAGACCCATAGGTTTTGGACAACCCACCACCAAAACACGCTAACGACCAACCAATGATTCCTCCTAGCATCACTTTTCTTTCACCAAATTTATCCACTAGCCAACCAGCAACGGGATACATTAGAGCATAGAATATAGTAAAAACGTTTAGCACCATTGCATACCCATCATCTCCTAAATTGTACTCCTCCTTTAGCATGGGCTTAAGGATAGAGACTATTTGTCTGTCATAATAATTGAAAACTATCGCTATAAATATAACTGAAATTATAAACCAACGACGGCGCGAAGGTTTCATCGGCAACACGAATCTGGACATATAGGATCTTACAAATGGTAATTAGTTATCGTTTACTAATCTCAAATATAGAAAAGAAAAAAAACAAAATGAAAGAAAATTAAATATTTTTTTAAAACAAATCTAAAGTATATTCGCTATCATTATCTTGCTCATACAACACCTCCGACGGAGACAGTGGCTTAAATGTTTTTATATGAAGTTTATTATTAGTGACATCAAAAGTCAATGTTCGCATCAAGCCCCCACCTCCATTACGATCTCCTTCACCATATGGCTCAGCACGTCTACTTTGATAATCTGTTAGAATGGATTTTATCTTATTTCCCTTATATAAATCAATGCGGTGCGCTTCTCCTGATATATGCCCGCCTAACATCAAAAACACATTTCTATAATCTTTAAAATAGTTATAGATTGACCTTCCTTGCGGTGTAAAATTTGGCTTTTCTGTTCCTTTATAATCCCGATTTGGATAATAAAGACTTTCACTCCCTTCCGGTCTTCTCAATAAGGAATGACTGACTATAATAGCTTTTCTGTCTTTATATTCTTTTAATAAATTGCCAGCCCATTTAAACACTCTTTTTTCCAACTCTTCATTCTTATCTAATTTCGTAGTTTGCTCGTTGTAACCAATAAAAATAACGATAAAGTCTATACCACCACCAGAAAACAATCCATAATGATTTTCTCCACTTTCCTGATTTTCAAAAGCTCCGCCATAATATGATTTACCTTTAAAGTGATTCAAACCGAAATATTGTGGAAAGCCATCCTTCATAGCACCAGGTGTTCCCATTGGAGTGGTGTCATGATTTCCCACAGCAACACCATAGGGAATACCCTCAGGACGTCCTTCCATGGGCTCCTCCAACTGATACATCATTTTAGCTCCTCTTTCCCATTCCTCCATTTTCATTTCTCCGTGATCAACCATATCCCCCAAATGAATTACATATGAAATATTCTCCCTTTGCGCATTTCCTTTAATCCAATCAATTTGATTTTGGAACATTTGCATTGTTCCATTATGTTTTTTGGAGGTGTAGTATTGAGTATCAGGCAATAGAGCAACAGTAAAAGGAACTTGTTGGGCGTAAATAAATTGTATCGTAAATACGAGCAGAAGTAAGCTAATAATATTTTTTTTCATAGTAAATTTTAGAAATTAATTGATTATCAGCAGTAAATTTAAAAGTTGTAAACAAAAAAAAAGATTTTTTAATATTATATTTTTGTTACAAATATTAATTTAAATCATTAATTTCGTGTTAATTAATCAATTATTCATGAAAAATATCACAGATAGACACGAATACATTTTAAAGAAAATTAAAGAAAATAATAAAGTATCAATACAAGAGCTTTGTGATGAGATGAATGTATCAAGTGTCACCATTCGTAAAGATTTGAAATTATTGGAAGAAAAAAGCTTGTTGTTCAGAACAAAAGGTGGCGCCTCCAATACAAATCCGTATGCTGGTGATAGGCCTATTTTGATAAAAGAATCCATTAACTCGGATGAGAAAAACCGAATAGCAAAAAAAGCTGTAGAGATGATTAAGGATAATGATTCCATTCTAATTGGATCAGGCACTACAGCTTACGCTGTTGCAATACATCTAAATCCGATTGAGCGTATCACTGTCATAACACCTGCCCTAAAAGTTGCATTAGAACTTTGCAACAAACCGAATATTGAAGTATTGCAATTAGGAGGACTTATAAGACCCAACTCTTCATCGGTAGCAGGCCAATATGCTATGCGCATACTCGACGATGTTTCCTGTGGAATTTTATTTCTGGGAGTAGATGGTATAGATTTAGAATTTGGAGTTACTATTAGTAATATTACGGAAGCCACCTTAAATCAAAAGATGCTTTCAACGTCACAAAAAGTAGTTGTTTTAGCTGACAATACAAAATTCGGTCGTAGAGGTCTGGGTAAAATATGTCAACTTGAGGATATCGACTATATCATTACTGACAATAAAACTTCCGACAAATACATTTCTGCTTTAGAAGAAATTGGAATAAAAGTAATCATAGCCTAACCCCCGTTAGGCTATTTTTTCAAAGAAAGATTCCCGTATATATTCACGGGAATATTCATATACCTATCAAATACATTATATTTTAATTATGAAGAAGCTCACATTTCTCAGTTTAATCTATTTATTATTTTTCATCAATTTCGCGCACGCACAAAAAGATGAAAAGCCCAAATTACATGATAAAGATTCTTGGTCCGTTATCCTAATTCCTGACGTGCAGAATTATGTGAAATACAACCGTAATCAACCCATATTTGATATTATGATGCGATGGATCGAAGACAATGTTGATTCGTTGAACATAAAAATGGTGTTGTGCGTGGGTGACTTAGTGGAACAAAATGATATTATAAATAACGGTCATGACGGGGATCAATCTGCACAAAGCCAATGGGAATATTCAGCAAAAATGTTTAGTCGACTAAACGGGAAAGTTCCCTATATCGCTGCGACAGGAAACCACGATTATAGCATTGATCGTCAAGGTGTACGCACCTCCAGATACAGTGAATTTTTTAAAATCGACAACAACTGGAAAAATAAAAAAACAATTGTCCAAAATGCTACCAACGAACAAGGGATACCAACTTTAGAAAATTCGGCCTATGAATTAAAATCATTAAATGGCAAGGATTATCTATTTTTGACGGTAGAATATGCACCTCGAGACACCATCTTAACTTGGGCAAAACGCATAGCTGACATGGATCAGTACAAAGACCACCGCATCATCTTGACGACACACGCCTATCTGAATGAGAAAGACCAAAGACCAAACACCCCGCCTCTATGGTTTATATACGAGCCTTATTCGATTAATAACCAAATTCAAAAATCCTCACGAATACCCCTTCCTAACGCTAATTCAGGTGAACAAATTTGGCAAAAATTAGTACAACCCTCTTCAAATATTCAATTGGTTTTATCTGGGCACATCTCGGGTGAAGGATATAAACTGGATAAAAATGCAGCAGGAAAACCTGTTCACCAAATGTTATTCGACATGCAATCTGAAGGTGGCGGACATCGAAATGGCAATGGCGGAGATGGTTGGTTGAGAATTCTGGAATTTTTGCCTGATAATAAAACAATACATGTTAAAACGTATTCGCCATTTTTTGGATTATCTCCTAAAACACAACATCTCGCTTGGAAAAAAGACGATAGAAATGAGTATAGTATGACATGGTAACAACCTAGCAGCTCTATCAAAAGATAAAGCAGTAAGCAGTAGTAAGACATCTTACTACTGTTTTTTTGTCATCACCACCCATCTAGATCAATATTTAATAAAAAAACAGGTATACCACACTATAACTTCCCTAATTGTAGTTTAATTTAGTTTACTTTTTGGCCATCAGACATACAAGAGTCCAAAAATAATTATCAGAAAAGCAGTATCTCCCATAGGATTAAGCAAAAAAAAGCCTTGTGTAAACACACAAGGCTGATACAAACTTATAAACTAATAAACAATTATGAGATTAATTTTGATAAATACGTATATAATCTATACCAAGACGTCCACCATCATTATTAGCGCCTTTCTTTACTAACGTAACCCTAAATCGAACGATTCCCTCTATATCCAGAATTATCGGATCTTGAGGATACTTTTTGTTTTCGGTAATAGTAATAAGCTCCCCCGCTTGATTCCAAGTCACTCCACTGTCTTTAGAATATTCAATCTTTACAACCAAAGGCAATTTTCCATTACCAGCATCTGTACTGGTCGCTGGATATAAATTCAATTCCAATTTACTTGCACCATAGTATAGATTTTTATTTAATTCGATATAAGAGCCTTCTGGACCAGTCATCATCATACCTAATTGGTCACCTTTTTTAGTACTACTCTCATAGCCATTAGTAAAAATAAAATTACCCGAATTCAGAATGTAAGCACCACGAATAATCCACGGCAATTTTGATGTAGGCATCACAATATCATGATTCAAAGCACTGGAGCTACCTATCTTGTCTGAAAAGTCCTCAGGAAAACCTTCATACAGTTGACCTGGCTTGTATTCTTCCATCTCCAACCCTACCACTCTATCCAGATTTTGTAATAACAATACGGGTGCTTTTTCAGCATTTAATTGAAGAAGAAAAACATAATTCGCTAAATTACTTACCTCTTCATTAGCGAAAGATGCCGAATTGGAAACTGGAATATCTATTTCCTCCGCCCAGTCAGTAAGTTTTAAATTGTTACCATACTTTTTACCCACTTCAGGATCTACAACAAACATAGAATTCATCATTACCAAAGTGCTCTCATATTTCTCAGCATCCGCCTTCAACGAAGCAATAGAAGAAAACACGGCACTCACAATAGGGGTTTTGCCCGACGCGATTTTGTCAACCTTTCCTACATTAGAAATTTCTAATATCCCCGTATTTCGTGCTAATGTAGCACCTTCAACTTCTACAACGAGAGAATCACCAAATTTATAATTTGAAGCCTCGCTACCCAAATCCAATACGACTCCGTTAACATTATTCCCTTTGTAACCTTGCAAAACAACTTTACCACTAGGCGCATTACCTTTATCTACATCAGATATTACCACACCCGTTATAGATACAGCGTCCTTCATGTTAGTCTTTGATAAAGTGACTGGAGCATCATTATATATTTTACGCAAATCATAAATCGAAAGATTTGGATTAGGATCTCCAGTCACTGGAATATCTGCCTCACAAGCTGTGAACATCATAGCCACACAGCACATTTTTAGAATTAGTTTTATATTTTTCATAACTAGGTTGTTATAATTAATGTGTATGGGTTTGCCACCAAGTCAGCGTTTTCAGATCATCCGCTCCCATTTTCGCCACAGCATCTCTATAATTTTGGGGATTAGCAGCTTGTACCGAGCTTGGATAATATAATCTGGTCGGCATAATAGATTCATTCATTAGCCCCGAGCCCTTAGGAAGCGCTGGATATCCTGTCCTTCTATATTCCGCCCATGCTTGGATATCAGTAAACAATAACGACAAATATTTTTCATAATGAATTTTCTCGAGTTTATCTTCTAGACTTAGTCCATTGTTCCAAGATACATTTGGATTAGCCAAATAAGAAGCAGCCAAGGCAGCTGTTTTTCCCCAGTGCGTAATTCGCGCTTGCACCCCAGCATTAAAAAAACTCTCTGCCGTACCTGCTGAAGTGGAGATTAATTCCCGTGCAGCTATTTCTGCGAGCATAAATTGAACCTCGCCATAATTTAAAATATTGCCAGTCAAAGGACTTGATTTGAGACTTGTAGCCAACGTCGAACGGCCTTCTGGTGTTTCTCCTGCTGGATATCCACTAGGGATTCCTTCGTATTCACCAGCTGATTTCACCAACCATACATCAATACATGGATCATTATAGTAAAGCAGGTTATTAACAAAAAAGCTCGCAGCTTTAGGTTGCTTCCATTGCGCATCTGTCAATGTAACATAAGGTGAGGAATATGGAGATACTCCTGTCCATCTTAGTATAGCAGATTCTTCATTACTCGATATTAATGGATAATCTTGACGCTCCGTCTCCACTATAGCCTTAATTTTATCCATCACAAAAGCAGAAACCTCTTCCTTATGAGAAGCTCTCAGCAGCAACCTTAGATACATAGAGTTGCCTAATTTTCTCCAATTTGCAATCGCACCTTTGTAAATAGGATCACTAGTCGCTGGAATATTCGATGCATTGGACAAAAGTTGATTTGCTTCTTCCATTTTTTCAAAGAAGTCTAAATAAATATCCTTTTGGCTATCAAACTTAGGTGTAAAAATTTTATCCTTTCCTCCTCTATTGGCCTCGAAATAAGGCACATCACCATACGTATCAGTAATAAGGGAATGAAGCCAAACTTGACATATTAAAGAAATCCCTTTAAAGGAATTTGCTAGTTTTTCATTGGAAACATAACTCTCATCTGCACTATCGTACATATCCGTAAAATTCGTTAACTGTAAATACCAGTTATTCCAAGGTGTTTCCGATACACTATTGGCAATATCGTATCTAAAAATACGATTGGTTTCCACAAGTGTATTGACCGTCACTTGTACAAGTTCATTGGTCAACGTCCTTGTTCTGCTCATATTATTGCTCACCGATTCACGAATAGCCCTTGCCATCAGATATTCAGGCAAGGCTTTTTCACTTGAATTAGGATCGGTATTTAATTCTTTAAAATCTTTTGTACACGCACCAAATAGCATCACTGTGATAAAAGCCGTGACTATATTTTTCTTTTTCATATTGTATTCAATTAAAAGCCCACACTTAAATTCACACCATACGTTTTGGTCGAAGGGAACTGTCCAATCTCAAAACCTCTATTAATCTCCGAGCCACTTAAAGTACCGAACTCAGGATCAAAACCTGGCCATTTAGACCAAATGAATAAATCCCTTCCGTAAACTCCGATGACTAGTTTTTGTAGTTTTAATTTTTGTATTGCTTTAACTTTGAATGAATAATCCAAACGGAATTCTCTAAACTTCAAGAAATCTGTTGTAAATACAGACCCTTCTACATTTGTCACGCCAAAATGCTGATCATAGTAGGATGACAAATCATATAACGCTGTGGTGTTAGGACTGTATGAACCGTCTGCATTTTCTACAACCCCGCGACCAACAATTCCGTTTTCACGACCTGGTAAAGTTGACTTCGTTTTACCCTGCACAGCCATTTTACCTTGAGTTAACGAATAGGCCACCGCCCCTACTTGCGCATCAAACATAAAACTCATTGAAAAACCTTTGTATTTGAATTTGTTCTGTATACTTCCCTTCCAATCCGGTATTGTATTACCTAAATACATCATATCCTCCGTCAGCACGGGCAATCCATTATTATAGATAATATCGCCATTGGCATTACGCATATAACCTCTACCATACAAATCACCCATGCTTCCACCTACGTAAGCCATCACATAACCATTACTACCCGGTCCAGTTTGTAAAATCAATGATTCCGTATTTTCGGCCAATGACAGGATAGTATTTTCATTTTTAGAGAAGGTTGTATTAGCAGTCCATGTCACACCATTTTTCCTTTTGAAAGGAGTTGCATTCAACGCTACCTCAATACCCCTATTACGAACTTCACCTGCATTCACCACCATACCACTATATCCCGAAGAGCGATCCAAAAGTGTTGAAAGAATTTGATCTCGTGTATTCGAATTGTAAACTGTGACATCCAAACCTAAACGATCTTTGAAAAATTTAGCCTCCAATCCAGTTTCTACACTTAATGTAAATAGTGGCTTTAAATTTTCATTACTCAGAGTAGTCGGATTATACAGTCCACCTCCCACATATAAGGCACTAGATAAATAGGGATTTGATGTCTGATATGGATTTGTACCTCCACTACCTACACCCGCCACTGAAGCCCTCCACTTAACGTAACTGATCTGACGCGGCAAAGGAATCAAATCCGATAAAATCAAACTTCCATTTACAGACGGATAGAAGTACGAAACATTTTTGGTACTTGTTGGAGTTGCTAATAAACTACTCCAGTCATTTCTAACTGTAAAATCCAAAAATGCATACCCTTTGTAATCTGCTGCTACCAAAGCATACACGCTATTGGTCGCAAATTTTGCGCGGTAAGGATTTGTTACAATCTGGCTAGCCGCATTTGCAAATGTAAACACACCGGGATACAGCAATGAGTCAGCAGTCATGGAAACACGGTTGTAGTTATTACGTAGTATAGCTGCACCTGCCGATGCATTAATATTTACATCATCCCCAACTTTAGCTTTATATTTAACTAATACATCGGTATTAATTTCACGGCTCAATACATTTTGTTGTCTATACATTCCTTTAGGGAAATTGTAAGTATCAAAAGGCCTACGCTGAGTGCGTTCATCAGTAGCCTGATCTACTGCCGTACGAATAGTCACATCAAGATCTTTTGTCAGCGTAAATGTTGCTGCAACATTTCCTGTAATAGCATTTCTATCTTGAGTATTAAGCATTTCATAGGCAATCAAATAGGGATTATCACGCCCCGTAGACAAAGGAGTATTTTGCTCCACATTCTCGCGGCCTTGTTTCCAATAATCTCTCAGCCAAGAGATGTCACCATTAGGCTGCCAGAATATATACCCATACATGATGGTCTGATTGTTATATCCTCCTCCAGGCAGATTATCCGAACTTTTATTGGTATAATCCATCTTTGCCGACACTTTCAAATATTTAGAAGGCGTAGAGTTCACCGACATAGACACTGTATGCCGTTTGTATCCGGTATTGGGTACAATCCAACTGTTTTGGACATTAGTATAAGAAAATCGAGCCGTAGTTTTGTCAGATCCACCATCTACGGATACACTATTGGTAGACGTTCTAGATGTTTCGAAAAAGGCATTAAAACCTTCTGTATATGGCCTCCACAATGTCCTTTCAGTACCCCGGGCTTGCAATGTTGGATCATATTGGTAAAAATATTGATCATTAAATTTAGCTCCATAGGCTTTTGAAGTACCACCAGTATTGGAACCATCCTCCGTAGAACCGTAAGAATAATAATCAACCATATCTCCTTGACCATATTCATATTGGAGTGCAGGAACTTTGTTTATTTGCCCAATCGAATTGTTGGAATTAAAATTTACCCCCACACCTTTCTCTTTCTTCTTTCCTGATTTTGTTGTAATGATGATTGCTCCATTCGCTCCGCGTGATCCATAAAGTGCCGCTGCACCTGGACCTTTCAACACGGTTACATTTTCAATATCATCGGGATTAATATCATCCACATTGCTTCCATAGTCGACAACCGATTCATCCAGGTAGGCACCTGATCCACCCACGGTACGTCCGGATCCACCATTAACGATCACACCATCCACGACGATCAGCGCATCATTACTTCCTGTTAAATTACTTTCACCACGCAATACGATAGAGTTTGATCCTGTAGGTCCACCGTTTGAACGAACAAGATTCAAACCCGCCACTTTACCCGACAACGCCTCAGTCCAGTTGTTGGGCAAAGTCTCCGTCAACTCCTCATTATTGATTGTAGTGACCGAATAGCCTAATGCTTTTTGACTACGCTCTATATTTAATGCAGTTACCACTACTTCATCAATAGCTTTGGAACTTGTTTCTAAGGCAACAGTAAACTTAAGAGAATCTTTAGGTATAGTATAATAGGTTTTTTCGTATCCCATTACGGATAATACAATGATGTCTCCCACTTTACCATTCATGTAAAATTTTCCATGAACATCACTAACGCCCATCACTTTACTTTGCTGATCTTCCACTTTGACGCCTGCAATAGGCTTGGTAGTACTAGCATCCACCACCGTACCAACCAACGATCCCGCTTGTTGAGCATACACCTCCCCACCTATACTCAGGCTGATAAAAAATAAAAGTGAATAAAAATAAATCATCCGCTTGCTTTCACTAGATAGTGCATAGGGAATGACTATTTCTTTGAAGACATGTAAAAATTTGACTTTCATAAAATAGACCTAAAGGTTATGTATAATTTGTTTTTTGATTGACAAACTGGTTATTGGTTATCATAAAGACAAAACAAAATTATAAGAAAAAACAACAAAAAAAAATATATTTCAACTTTTTTAATATAATTTTAATCTCGCAATTAGCAACTAATTATAAAAATAGAGATTTTGAGTCTCAAAATATTTAAAATTATTTTTTTTTATTTAATAATATTTTTTTTATTTTCGAAATGTAATAAAAATACATAATCGATAACCAAATTTAATATTCCAAAAGATTTTCAGATATAATACTCAGTTAACAATAGCTTAGTATTGACATAATAATTTTGGATAAAAAACATTTAAACTATATTTCTGCATGAAGAAGCAAGCTTTTATTCTATTTGCATTGTGTTGTATTCCATTTTATTTTTCTTTCGCCCAATTGAGAAGTATAACGGGAAAAGTTACCGATGTAAATGGACAGAATCTATCCAGCGTAAACATTACCATTAAGGGTAATACCTCGGCCTCTAGTCTGACAAATTCTTCTGGTGAATTTAGTGTCCAAGCTAATGAAAATGATGTCCTTGTATTTTCTCTACTTGGATTTATCAACAAAGAAGAAGCAATTAATGGTCGAACTAATTTAAATATCACCCTAGAGGAAAGTCAGCAGGACATCGACGAAGTGGTAGTGGTGGGATACGGCACTCAAAAGAAAAATAATCTAACGGGATCGGTGTCACAAATCCAAAGTGAACAATTAGAAAGACGCCCAAATTTATCTACCAGCTCTGCGCTTCAAGGTTTAGCTCCAGGAGTTACCGTAACGACCCAAACAGGGTCACCCGGCGGTGACGGAGGTCAAATAAGAATTCGAGGAATAAGTTCATTTGGCGGCTCTGATAGTTCTCCATTAGTTATTATTGACGGTGTCGCGGGCTCCTTAGACAATTTAGATTTTAATCTTATAGAGAATATATCTATTCTTAAAGACGCCGCTTCGGCTGCTATTTACGGTTCTAGAGCCGCAAATGGAGTTATTTTAGTAACCACAAAACGTGGCAAAGACCGACTTACAGTAGATTACAAAGGATATACTGGTTTTCAAGAGCCCACTGCATTACCCAAAGTTTCGGATGGTTTTACATTGATGCGAATGATCAATGAAGCTAATATCAATGATGGCAACCAAATCACTTATACAGATAGTGATATTGAAGAATTTCGCGCATTATATGAATCTGACCCATCAAATTTCGATTGGCAAAATGCTATTATGACGGAATCAGGATTCACACAAAATCATTTCTTAGGGTTAATGGCAAATACGGGAATCATTCGTGTTGCTCCATCCTTTAGTTACTCTACCCAAGATGGATTACTCAAAAACACCGGATTTGTACGTTATTCATTTCGTAACAACATGGATATTACGCCTAGTGAAAGAGTAAATATCAAAATAGATGCTGCAGTTACAAATAGAAATCGTACGCAAATAGCTAGCGAAGGTACCATCTGGAATTATCTAGGCCGTATGCCAACTAATCTACCAATCCGCCACCCTAATGGTATGTGGGCCGAAGGATGGGTAAAAAATAACCCCGTTGCTTTTATTGAGGAAGGTGGCAACCGAAAAACTAATAATCTAGAGTTTTATGGTAATATTTCCTTAAATGTCAAACCCGTTGAATGGCTAAGTTTAAATGCTACTGTAGCTCCAAGATATGAGACTCGAAATCGTCATACCTTTACGAAAAGTGTAGACGTATATGATCACAATGGAGTTTCTCAAGGTGCAGCCAATACTTTCACCGATCTAGAAGAAACAGCCTATAGAGATTATTACGGAAGCTATTATTTCACGGCGAATGCCGAGAAAAAAATTGGCAATCACAATTTCAACCTGATGTTGGGCGCTTCGCGTGAATCTTTCAGTGACAAGTACTTAATGGGATACAGAAGAGATTTTATCTATGATACTTATGAAGTAATAAATGCTGGAGCAGACAACGAAACCAAAGGAAATAATGGAACTATGGATGAATGGCTATTAGTTTCTGCTTTTGGAAGATTTAATTATTCTTATAAAGATAGATACTTATTCGAAGCCAACATGAGACATGATGGAAGTTCCCGCTTCAGTAAGAATAACCAATGGGCTACCTTCCCTTCTTTCTCCGCAGGCTGGAGAATTTCAGAAGAAAATTTTATGCAGTCTTCGAAAAACATCATTAATCAGTTAAAAATCAGAGGATCGTGGGGTAAACTGGGTAATCAAAATATTGGAAGAACCTACTACCCTTTCACTTCTGAATTAGCGGTGGGAAGTATCTCCTTAAATGGAGAGGTAACCCCAATTGTCACGTTGAATGACATGGCTAATGAAAATTTAAAGTGGGAAGAGACCACAATCTCAGGCGTAGGTTTGGATGCCCAATTATTTAATAAATTCTCTTTCACCTTCGACTGGTATAATAAAACAACGAGCGGTATTTTGATGAAATTGTACATCACCCAATTAGCAGGACTCAATGCACCTTTCCAAAATGCTGGTAAAGTTGAAAATAAGGGTTGGGAATTTTCTACGCGTTACGACAACAAATTTGGAGACTTCAAATTGGGACTAGGATTTAACATTTCTGATGTTAAAAATAAAATCCTAGAAATGAAAAACACAACAGATGGAACATTTTTGAGACAACAAACTGGATACGCAATTAACTCAATTTATGGATACATCGCGGATGGTTATTATCAAAATCAAGAGGAAATCGATAATGGCCCTACTCAATTTGGCACTTTGCAACCTGGCGATATTCGATACAAAGATATTGCTGGAGATTTTGATGCCAATGGAAACTCAATCCCTGATGGCAAAATTAACGATGAGGATAAAGTAATAATTGGAAGTACAATACCACGTTACACCTATGGATTTAATATTGATTTAGCTTATAAAGGGATTCGGTTGAGCAGTTTTATTCAAGGTGTGGGCAAAACGAACGGTTACCTAAATTCACATTATGTTGTGCCATTAGCAAATGCTAGTGCTGTAAAACCATGGCAAGAAGACTATTGGACACCAGAAAACACGGATGCAGCATTACCTCGATTATCCCATGTTTCTACCAACAATACTCAAAACTCTACTTTTTGGATGAAAGATGCGTCCTACGTCAGATTAAAAAACCTACAGCTTGGATTTGATTTGCCTACTAACTTCTTGTCCAAAATGAAATTAAGTAAAGCCTTCATCTATGTTAATGGGCAAAATCTCTTCACTAAAACAAATTTTTATGAAGGGTATGATCCTGAAGTTAACTATAACGCAGGTAGCAATGAAGGCGTGTCATTGGGTGGTGGTAACTATTATCCACAAGTTAAAGTTTATACGTTTGGTTTGGATTTAAAATTCTAATGAAAATGATTAATAGAAAACACATTATATTAAGTTTAGGATTACTTGCAGGATTAAATTTTGTGTCTTGTGAAATAGATAAACTACCTTTAAACGGTCCTACTGTTGGGGCATTCCCAGTGAATGCAGAAGAAGCAGAATATGGTTTATTAGGTGCTTACAAGGCGTTGACCTTGCTTGACGCGAGTAGCACTCCTTTTATACATATTATCGACAATGTCACAGACGTTGGGTATGCACGACCAGGCAATAATTATACACCAGCAATTACTAGTTCATATACCACAGATAATGCACTAGCCACTAAGCCATGGGCAGCACATTATAAAACAATTGGCCGCGTACATACAGTTTTAGATAATTTGACAAGTCTTAAAGACAATACCCCTCCAGAAAAATACAATCAATTAGAAGCTGAATTGAGATTCGTAAGAGCGTATGCATACTCTCAATTAATCGAATTATACGGGGATGTTCCTTTATTAACAAAAACACTTCAACTAGATGAAGCGGAGACTAATACCAAAACTCCCAAAGCCCAAGTTCAACAGTGGATTATGGATGAGATGAGTGAAGTGGCTGACCACTTACCTATCTCCCAATCATCTTCTGGAAATGTAAGAGCCGGAAGAGTGGCTGCCTACATGCTAAAAGCTCGGGTTGCTTTATATGCTAAAAAATACGACATTGCTATAGAGGCATCCAATAAAGCTTTGCAACTTGCTGATGGAATTTATAACCTAACACCCTTTAACACTTCTATTCAATATGCAGGTAAGGACCATACCTTTGGTGAACCAAATGTATCCAACATTTTCGGTCATGAAGGATTTAAATCAAGCAAAGAGTGGATTTGGGTTATGGAATATAATATGAATATTGAGGGTAACGCCCATAATCAGCAGTATTATGCAGCATCAAGACTTGGTCGTGGAGTAGCATATTGGGGCCCAACTCAAGATTTTATAGATTCATTTCAAGACAAAGAGGGTAAACCTATTACAGAATCAACTATTTATAATGATGATAAACCGTTCGAAAATCGAGACCCTCGTTTAGATATGTATTGTGTTCGTCCCGGCTCAAGATTCTTGGGATATCAATTTGAAATGAATAGTACTTATCGTACTGTGTCCAACTATTGGCCCGTAATAAACGGCACCTCAGCTACACCTAGCAGTGTTGCCAATACCGACCAGTCTAATGCGGCACGTTCATATAGCGGATACTTATGGAGAAAACATTCAGATATTGCTGACTTTAATTCTACATCTGTAAATGGGAAAAGCGACCTAAACGTTGGAATATTTAGGTATGCCGAACTACTTCTGATATACGCAGAAGCAAAAATCGAAGCGAATCAAATAGATGCTTCTGTAGCTGAAGCTATTAATAAAATTCGTCGCCGAGCAAATATGCCAGATATTAGCAGTAATTTGTCTCAAGCTGATATGCGCAAAGCTTTACGTTACGAACGTAAGATTGAATTAGCAAGCGATGGGTTGCGTTGGTATGACATTCGTCGATGGGATATAGCAAATGACATTATGAATGGGACAATTTACTTGAATAGAGATGCAAAAGGTTGGAGAAAAAATGCTATCCAATTAATTGATGAAAATTACTCTCCTAAATATAATAAGACCGAAGCTGTTAAATATTTTGGAACTCAAAACGTTGTCTATAAGGTAAATAAAGATGAACGTTGGCCGATTCCCATTGCCGAGACTACCGTACTACCAAAAGTGGAACAAAACCCTGGATATTAAAGTATCTGCAATAATTAATAAAAACTGATTATTGCATAATTATTTAAGCCTTCTTAGTCAACTAAGGGGGCTTTTTTATTTTGTAGCTATTGAATAAACTGTGGGGATAAGAGGTCGTTTTGGCTAATCTGTATTAAATAAGAAAGCCTAAGAAATTCGAGCGAATTCTTAGGCTCCTAAAAACCTCTTTCGAGGTAAATCAACCTAAACCTTATGCAAAGGTAAGTAATTGATATTGTATATACCAAATGTTATTTTGTCGAGAAATAAAAAATTTACCTATAAGTTTATAAACCGCTACTTTTTAAGCATAAAAAAAGGTTTTCAAACGGGGAGAATGAAAACCTTCGATAACCAATTATAAACCTAAATTATGATAACACAAAGATAGTGTACTTTTTACACTTCTACAAATACTTTCCGAAAAAAAAAATACATCTGTTATATTTTTGATAATTGCACACTTGTAAACAATTCAATTTACATAAAAATTTCACCTATAGATATGAAATTGCAAAATGGCTTTTTTTTCATTTTATGAGCTAGTTTCAATGGTTTTAGCTATTCATATACCGCAACAAACCGATAAACAATTAGTAATAATAATCACTTACATTCCGTATTGTAACATTTTTATTACAACATAAAATATTAGTTTTTTGCTTCTATTTAAAATCATCCCAGCCCTAGAGCTTCTCCTTTACTTTGCGTATTTTTGTATAAAAAATTAAAATATGTTTACAGGTATTATCGAAACGCTGGGCGCAGTAAAATCCATTCAACGCGAGCAGTCTAATATACATTTTCATATAGAGTCGGAAATCTCCAACGAACTAAAGATTGACCAGAGTGTATCGCATAATGGCGTGTGTCTGACTGTGGTGGATGTGCAAGGCAATCAACATGTGGTGACTGCTATCGACGAGACATTGCAAAAAACAAACCTGGGTGCTTTGAATCCTGGAGATATTGTCAATTTAGAACGTTGTACGCAGGCTAACGGAAGATTTGACGGTCATATCGTGCAAGGGCACGTCGATCAGACTGCGGTATGTATCGAGCGTATCGATCAAAATGGCAGCTGGTTATTCACTTTTCAATACGATTCTTCTCAAAATAATATAACCGTAGAAAAAGGATCAATCACTGTCAATGGCATCAGCCTTACCGTAGTGAACTCACGAAACGACCGGTTTTCTGTGGCGATAATTCCGTACACCATTGAACATACCAATCTACAGCAGGTCCAAGTGGGTACGACAGTCAATATTGAATTTGATATTGTCGGAAAATATATTGCAAAAATAATGGCTCTTAGAAATTAAGAGCCATTATTTTTATTCCAGATAACTACCCTGCCGCATCAGCAGCGCACGATACTTATTAAATACAGCTGATTTGGAAATAAACCCAAGATAGTTACCATTATTGTCTATGACAGGCAATATCCAGACGTCCTCCCTATTCATCTTTTTCATCACGATATCCATATTTTCATTGACATTTATGATATCATTCGGTTTTTGGGCCAACGTTGCAAAATTTCGATTTGCGCCTTCTTCTTCACCCAATAATATTGCAAATAAGCGTTCACTGTATATAATTCCCAAAAATTTGCCGTCAGCCTCTACAATCGGGAATATGTTACGTTTGGAATGTATAATATCTTTTTTACGTTCTGTGGGTGTTTCATGCGGGCTAAGCTTAATAAAATTGGTCTCAATAACATAGCGCAGCTTCATCATACTCAATACAGAGCGATCCTTATCTTCATAAGAAATTAAATCGCCTGATTCGGCCAATACCTTGGTGTAAATAGAATGATGCATACCATTTCGATTGATCAGGTATGAGATTGATGTAACTATCATCAGTGGAACCATCAATGCATAGCTTCCTGTTACCTCTGCAATCAAAAACACGCCTGTCAACGGTGCATGCATAATACCGCTCAACGCTGCAGCCATTCCCGCCATCACAAAATTTGGTACATTAAGCTGCATCAATCCTGTCATGTTTATGCCATAGGCAAAGGCAAAGCCAAGCAAGCCACCCATCACCAAACTTGGACCAAATACACCACCGTTACCGCCACTATTTACGGTGACCAAAGCGGCCACCGATTTGGCAAATAATGTAAGAACCGTATAAGCAACAATCACCCAACCAATATCACGGTAGTCCGCGAATAAACTGTTTTTCACAATAGCATTGAACTGTCCATCTAACAACTGCTGAATCGTCAAATACCCTTCACCATAAAGTGCCGGAAATATAAATATTAATACACCCAACGATAGTCCACTCACCCATACCCGCATATAAGGGCTATGGATATTGCTATATAATTTCTTTATATACTGACTGAATTTGGAAAAATAAATGGTGTACAGACCTACAATTACAGCCAGTAGAATGTAGAATAAGAGTGCGTTTACCTCCCAACCCGTGACACTGGTATAGAACAGCGGTTCGCTGTATAATATCTTGGAAACTACGGCGGCCAAAGCAGATGATATCAATAATGGAATCAATACCGGGATAGAGAACTCTGTAAGTAGGATTTCTATAGAAAAGATCATTCCGGCAATAGGACTATTGAATGCCCCGGATATACCGGCAGAAGCACCACAAGCGAGCAACATTGTTACTTCTTTATAGCTCAATCCAAAAAAACGACCAACGTTGGAGCCTATTGCGGCTCCACTGTATGCTATAGGAGCCTCCAATCCGGATGACCCTCCAAACCCTACTGTCAGCGCGGAAGTCACAATCTGGGAGTACACATTATGCGGTTCGATACGACTTGATTTGCGCGATATGGCATAGATGATTGGTGTTATTCCATGCTCAAATTTCTTTCCTCGTAATACTTTTCTTAAATATAATACTGAAAGCAATATCCCTATCAAGGGAAATATCAGATACAAAGAGTACTTATAATGCCAATCAATATCGTCTTGTAAAAAGGAAGCAATCCAATGGGTGAGCCCTTTCAACAAGGAAGCAGCGATGCCTCCTACTATACCCACCACAAAAGCCAGAATAATGATAAAATTTCGATTCGAAACTTTCTGCATCCTCCACTTATTCAACTGCTGTAACCTAACTGAAAATCTTTTCATTGTATCTCCTATAAATCAAACCCCATGACTTCTTTCTTTTTCTTAGACTTGAAACGCTCGGGTATAATATCTAAAATTTCTTTTATAAGCGTGTGTACAGCTAGTTTTTTCACGAAATTCTGTGTGGTCACCACCGAAATTTCGCGTACGGGCTCTGGCGCTTTGAAATATCGTACATGCGCGATCTCGTCCTCATTGTAATTTCGGATACTCATCTCAGGCAATATAGTAACCCCGGAATTGATGTCGACCATACGTTTTAGCGTTTCCACTGATCCGGTATTGTACTCAAAGGTGCCTTCCAAACCATAATTATGTTTATAGTTACAGATATTTAATACCTGTCCACGCATACAGTGTCCCTCGTTGAGCAGCCACAATTTTTCTTCACCAATATCCTCCGTGCTCAAAGATTTCTTTTGGTACAGGGTGCTTTTTTCAGAAACATAAGCGACAAAGGTTTCGTAGAAAATCGGCGTTTCTACGATACTGGATTCGCTCAAGGGTGTAGACAGTATTCCACAATCTAGCGACCCCTGTTTCAACTCATGCACGATACGTTCGGTAGTATATTCCCAAATCTGCAGCTTTAACTTTGGGTATTTTTTCAGAAACACCGTTATCACATCCGGAAGCAGATAGGGTGCGACAGTCGGAATGACTCCAATTCGAAGTTCTCCTTCCAGTTCTCCCTTTTTTTCTTGTAATATTTCGTTGATTTTTTGGCTTTCTATTAATACGGTGCGCGCTTGCTCAATGATTTTAAGCCCGACTTCAGTAGGCACCACCGGTTGACGACTTCGATCGAATATTTTCACACCCAGAGATTCCTCCAATTTTTGGATCTGCATACTCAAAGTGGGTTGAGTTACAAAACATTTTTCCGCAGCAGCTACAAAACTTCTATAAGTATCCACTGCGACAATATATTCCAACTGAACTAAAGTCATCGTATAAATTTTTATTATACAAAGATAGGAAAGATATAAGCAAAACCGGACTCCAATGGGTATTAATGTCGCACAAAAACTCCCCAAAGCTTAGAAAGAATTAGTATTTTTGAGAAAATCGAATTGAGTATGAAATTAAATCTTAAATCAGCAGTTTTGATCGCCCTTCTGATGGGTTCAGCCTCGGTATTCACGGCTTCCATTCCTGATGAAGGTATGTTTCCATTGAGCGAATTGAGTCGTGCAGGCTTGAAGAAAGCGGGTCTAAAAATTAGTGAAAAAGACATTTATAATCCTGGCCAGATTGGATTAGTGGACGCCTTGGTACAAGTATCAGGATGTTCGGGTTCTTTCGTTTCGCCGAATGGATTAATCATCACTAACCATCATTGTGCCTTCAGTGCAGTTCAATTGGCTTCTACGCCTGCTAATAATTATTTAGAAGAGGGCTTTGTGGCAAATTCGAGAGAAAAAGAAATCGAAGCCAAAGGCCTCACTATTCGTATCACAGATTCATACGAAGATGTATCCACTCGCATACTAAATGCAGTAGCCAACATAGCGGATCCTATCGAACGCATTAATACCATCACAAAGTTGCGTCAGGACATAGCCCGCGAAGCGGAAGCCAAAGACCCAAGCATAAAAGCAGAAGTATCTGAAATGTTTATTGGTAAGTCCTACGTTCTTTTCCGCTATAAAACAATCGAAGATGTGCGCTTAGTGTATATACCGCGTCAAGATATTGGCGAGTTTGGTGGAGAGACTGACAACTGGGTATGGCCACGCCATACAGGTGACTTCTCTTTCTTACGTGCATATGTAGCGCCGGATGGCAAGCCTGCCAAATATTCAAAGGATAATGTTCCTTACCAACCCAAAAAACATTTAAAAGTAAATCCTAAAGGTGTCGAGGAGAATGACTTTGTTTTTATTCTCGGATATCCTGGCCGAACATTTAGACACAGACCGGCTCAATTCATCGCATACCAACAACAGTTTTTGTTACCTTATGTTTCTGAACTTTACGATTTCCAAAATCAACAAATGGCGCTTGCCGGTAAGAACGATAAGGCTACAGAATTGGCCCTAGCCACACGCATTAAAAGAAATGCGAACGTAATGAAAAATTACCGTGGCAAACTGAAAGGCTTACGAAATATTGATTTGATAGGTACAAAGAAAAAAGAAGATCAGGATTTGGTTAACTTCATCAATAGCAAGCCAGAGCTCAAATTAAAATATGGAAATTTGATGCAGGATATTGACGCACATTATCAATTGGTTTTTTCTGATGCCTTGCGTGAACTTTGGTTCAACAACCTCTATACGGGCATACGTACTATGCATGTTGCCAGTCTAATCAACTCTTTCAAAAAGGCTGTAGCCAATCATAAAAGCGACAGCGAAAGACAACAGTTCTTCGACTTGAATATAGCAAATGTCAAAAAACAGTTGGACGCGGTTTACGAAAGCTATAATGCCACTGCCGACAAAGCTATTGCCGCACGAATGTTTGCTGATGCGATGGCACTAACCGGCGATCACCGCATCCAAACGATACAAAAAAAGAATTTAGCAGATGCTACACAAGCGGTTTCTTATATTGAGCAAACGATCAACGAGTCGAAGTTAAATTCTGCAGATGGTTTATATGCTTCAGTATTGAAAGAT
>JBMDWK010000122.1:0-3561 GCA_048595255.1 Sphingobacterium sp.
ACTTTATAGCCCATCGTACTAAAATGATTGGCCAAATTACTGATTACGCGCTCGGCCCCACCTCCCGATAGACTTCGGATAACAAAAAGTAATTTTTTCTGCATTTCTAGTATATAATGGCTTTTATTTTGGTTAAGGCACCTAATAAATTGGTGTATTTGACTTCAAACAGTAAGTATTTTTTCATGTAGAAAAACAAGAGCCTAATCTTTTGAAGTGGAGTGTATTTGAATACCTTTATAATGATATTAAAATCGCTTAACTGCATTTTTTTCAACGGAACCGGCGGCACAGGACTCCAAATGCCTCCAGAGTGGCGTCTGTAGCAACTCATCGTTTCGGGTAGTACGTATATCCTTTTTCCTGTTTTCCAAGTGGAGTAAAGCTTCAAAAATTTATCACATGCATGGACTTTGGCAAACCAATCTTCTTGATATAACTTTCGGATTTCATCTATATTTCTATAAAGCAATGTAACGGTACTCGTTTGATCCTGCTTATTGACCATGAGATCGTTAAATGAATAACTCAATGGTTTAGGATTAAAATTTAGGTAGGTTACTTCAGTGTCTTCGGCATTAATCTCTCGGGTATAGTGAGCACAAATGATGTACTCTGGATGACTTTCCAAGAAATCCACCTGCTTTTGTAATTTATAAGGATCGGTCCAATAGTCGTCACCATCGCAGGTTGCTACATATTTTCCTCTTGCCGAGAGTGCACTTCCAATGAGGTTCATTGTTGCTCCGAGATTCTTTTCTCGCGGTAATCTTCTGATGTTAGTATACTTAGCTGCATACGCGTCTATGATTTCTGTGGTGCCGTCTTGTGAACAGTCATCTCCTATGATGATTTCTATATTAAAATTGCATTTCTGCATCAAAAAGCCTTCGATGGCTTTAGCAATAAACTTATTATGGTTGTAAGTAATGCACATAATACTCACCATAATTGGTTCTTCGTGATTCTTCATTTTGCGTACGTTTACTTACATTATTAAACAACTCTTACCACCGCCTCTTCTGTCTCTAGGAAAGGTTTAAGCTCAATTGTATTTTTATTGAAGCGCTGCTGTGTTTGAGTAATGATTTTTACAATATGGTTTCTTTCGAGATGATTCAATGTATGATACATCGGAAGGCACATAATCCGCTTGGCAATGGACTCACAAACGGGCATTTCCATTTTTGGAGTATAAGGTAATTCGGACAACGAGGGATAAAAATATCTCCGACAGAATACCTGCACATTTTCCAGTGCCTCTTTACAATACAGCATAGCTTCTTCCGATTTGAATATTACAGGAAAGTATGCGTGGTTAAAATCAGCATACGGTTCGATAGACTGAAATTGAAGGCCTGCATCTTGCAGATTGATTTTGTAGAAATTGTACAGCTGTTTACGATTGTTAAGAATTTCATCCACATGCGGTAGATTACAAAGTCCCATAGCTGCATGAAATTCAGAATTTTTGGCGTTGGTACCGATCTCCGAAAACGTATCTGTACCGCTGTATCCAAAATTTCGCATAATGCTTATCTTCTTTAGGATATGTTCGGTTTTAGTGAAAATACCTCCACCTTCGATGGTATGAAACAATTTGGTTGCATGAAAGCTCGTGATGCTTATATCCCCATACGTGAATATCGATCTGCCTTTATACTTTACACCAAAGCAATGTGCGGCATCATAAATGACTTTTAGGCTATATTTCTTAGCTAAGGTTTCGATGGCATCTATATCGCATGGATTCCCGAAGACGTGCGTAGCTAATATCGCAGAAGTATTCGGCGTGATAGCGGCTTCTATTTTTGTCACGTCTATATTTAAGGTATCCTTATCAATATCGACGAATACAGGCTCGCAGCTTTGCCATACGATACTACTTGTGGTAGCCACAAATGAAAAAGGAGTAGTGATGATTTCTCCTGTAAGCTCTAAGGCTTTGATGGCCAATTGTAAGGCGATGGTACCGTTGGTAACAAATAAGAAATTGGATAAATCGAGTTGTTTTTTAAGTTCATTTTCAAACTCATTTACCAAAGGACCATTATTGGTTAACCATTGTTTGGACCATATCCCATTAACATAGCTTTGAAAAGCCGTTAATGATGGCAAGAAGGGTTTAGTAACTGGTATCATTTCTTTAGAATTATTTGTTTAAAATCGGCTAGCGCAGCCAACTTAAATAGATGACTAATAATGAGATATAAACTACCATATGTGATTCCGGAAAGTAGAATTCTTAAAAACTTATGGTCATAATGAGGAAATGCGAAATAATTGAGCATAAAAACAATTAGGCCAGATACTGCTGCAATGAATAGTATGGGCCATACATCCTTAATTTGTTCAATCATTGGATATTTTATGAGCGTACCGCTGTAATATGAGTTGATGTAGTAAGCAAAAAAGACAAACGATAATTGGAAGTACAACAATCCCATTATACCAAAGGGAATTACCGCGATAATACCAATGACTAGGAGAATTTTTTTGATGATTTCTAATCGTAGAATTTGTCCGCTCTGACCTTTTACTTTTAATATATTCAGGTTATACGATTGCAGGGGAAACATGACGCCTGTCACACATAAAATCTGGAAATAGGGTACTGCTGGAAGCCATTTGTCGGTTATTAATAAGCTAATCAGGGGCTCCGCGATAATTGCCAAAAAAATCAAACTCGGTGCATTCCAGAACAGAACCTGTTGCATCAATTTTCGATACACTTGCTTGAGTTTTACATCATCATTCGAAATCGACGAAAACATCGGATAGGCCACCTTGTTAACGGCATTATATATTATACCGACAGGCAATTGACTCAAACTATCTGCACGGGCATAATACCCCAATTGGGCTGCAGAATAAAACCTGCCTATAATGATCGTGTAAATATTTTGATATAGCGTATCCAGCAAGCCGGATAATGTCATTTTATATCCGAAATAGAAGTGCTTTCTAAAACTCTTCTTATCAAATATCAATCTTGGTCGCCAAGGAGAATATATCCAATGAAGTATTGTTGATACGAGTGTAGACAATAATTGCATCCACACCAGACTCCATACCCCGTAGCCATAATAGGCCAATACCACACCGAGGCTTCCTCCCGCTATCACCGCTGGTATTTGGATTAACGCTTGTTGCTTGAAGTGCAAATCTTTAATCAGCAAAGTATTCTGAATACTGAAAAAAGCGTTGATAATAAAGGTTAATCCATAGACCTGTATGATCTTAATTAATATAGGTTGTCTATAAAAATCCGCAATAAACGGCGCGAACGCACATAGTATAAGGTAAGCTGCTATTCCTCCTATCAAATTAAAAATGAATATGGTGGAGTAATCCTTTTGTCCAGTTATTCGGCTACGTATCAGCGAGGATGTAAGGCCGCTATCCATGAGAGAAGTACCCAGAGCAATGAACACCGTAAGCATGGCGATTAGTCCAAACTCTTCTGGGCTTAATATTCTCGCTAAAAACACGTTAATAATAAGCCCTATTATTTTTACACTGAATTGCTGTAAAATAGACCATAGGATAGCTAGTCTTGTT
>JBMDWK010000123.1:0-36016 GCA_048595255.1 Sphingobacterium sp.
GCTCACAACATCTACTGAAACCGTCGTTTCAAAACTTTCGCTCAGGTCACAACAGGCCGCTTTAAAAAGTTCTTGTGCTGTAAGAATCTCAGCACGATTAGCTGACAATGCATTGATGTAGTTGGATTTTTTGCGTCGGGATACGACTACCTCCGAAAGTACATTATTCTGCGCATGCACGACCAATACCTCATGAAGATTCTTAACTTCGATCGTATCTGCCTGCATCCCCGCAAAAGAGAATACTAATCTTTTATTTCCTTTTTCATGCTTGATTTTGAACACACCATTTTCATTGGTGGTGGTGCTGCCTTGTGGACCTTCAAGCCATTTTACATTGACGTTCGCAATAGGAGACAAGTCTGCTTTTTGATTTTCATTTACTACTACTCCTGTGATAATATGCTCATGGTCATGGTCCTCATGATCGTCATGGTTTTCCTTATTTTGCTCTTGGTGATTATGTCCAGCATGGTCGTCATGGTCGTGATCATCATGGTCATGATCATCGTGGTCTTCTTTATTGCCAAAATTTGGTCTGTCATAAAAACAACATTCATGCAGTTTCTCGTAGACCTCGTCTGGAGCCCTGAAACCCGCATTATCATGGCCAGCATTTGCTATTGCTTGCTGGATTTGGGCTAATTGAACCTTTTTGGAATTGTATTTAACTGTGATTTTATGGTTTTGCAGATTCCATTCTGCATGCTCTACGCCGGGTAGTTTAGCTGCTTTTTCTATTCTTTGTTTACACATCCCACAATTACCCGCAACATCAAATGTTGTCGTGCTATCGGATTGGGCATATAACGATATGGTAAGAAATGAAAAAAATACTATTAAAATTGATTTTATATATGTGTTCATGATATTTTCTATTCTGTTCAATAAATGATTTATTAATCAGCAAACTGATTAAACAATACTTGAGGAATAGAAAATTCTAAATTCTAAAAATGCGATTTAATAGATATATAGGTGGAGATGAGTCGGAATATGCGTATAAGAAATCGTGCGAAGAAATACTAATAGTATCCTCAGCCGGTGTACTGACTGATGTAATCCATAATAATGGAATAATAGCAGGATAAATATGCGAAAAAAACGCCTGCTGCGTGCTCAATTCGGTATGACTTAGCTGATCGATAGGCAATACGTCATCTTTACACTCACCTGCGCAATGGTTGTCGGTGTTTGTATGTTCTTCTTGGTGATGATTCGCACAAAATGGACAACTATTTATGCCTACTTTTTCATAAATACTAAGTAATGTAGCCTCTTCACACTTATGTATATAAATATTTCCACCAATGGAAACAAAGGTGAAAATCAAACACATAAAATATATTAGCGGTTTCATTAATACAAACTTAAACAAAAAATAATAAAAATCTTTTGCGTAAATAAAATATTTAATATATTAGTCTAACTCAAACCGATATATTATGATACAAATATTGAACGATCCTTCTGTAGCTGTAATAGGAATGGTAGGCTTAGGTGTAACAGGCTTTGTACTAGTCAAAGTCTATTCTAAAGTAATCTCACGATTGCATTAGTGCATGTATACAATACAAAAAAAAGCTCCAAAATAAATTTAGAGCTTTTTTTATGGAATTTATCGAGAGACAACATCATAGATTAAAAGCTGTTATAAACCTTAATTCTAAAGCTATGATGTCATTCAAATCTTCAATTTATTCAAAAGAGTGGTTAGATATTGTATTTGCTAATCGCAATAAGGCCTACGGTGCCTACCAGTTAAGAATGTTTTCGGGAAAGGCGACTACGGCTGCTTTGTTGATTGTCGTCTGTGTTGCTCTAGGACTGTCGGGTCTATCGTTCATATCTCGGCCGAATGGGAAGGATATATCTCCGACCTTAGAAGAAATATCGCAACCTGTAACCTTAACAATAGAAAAAGAAGTACCGAAGGACCCTGTAGCGGAAGAACAAACGGAGACCACGAAAGTACAGCAAGTCGCACAAGATATTTCGGCCCGGGATCTGGTGAAGTTCACCGAGATCAACCCTACGGCACAGCCAAAAGCAGAAGAAGATATTGCAGATCAGGCGGAAGTACTAGACAAGAGAAAACTTGTGGCTTCTATCCGAATGAAAGGTCAACCGGGAGGTGAGCTCATTACACGTGGAACCTTTGGGACATCCACACGCGATGGTGGCTCTAAAGGAAAATCTATGGGTGATATCGACGGTTCTACAGTTAAAGACAACGCACCATTCATCAGTGTGGAGGTCATGCCGGAGCCAATAGGAGGTATGGGTGCATTCGTGCAGTGGATAGCTAAGAATTATACATTTCCACAAGCTGCTGCAGAAAATAATGTAAAAGGATTGATTCAAATCAAGTTTGTGGTAGAAGAAGATGGAAGTCTGAGCTCATTTGAAGTATTGCGAGATATGGGTTTTGGCACAGGACAAGAAGCGGTGAAGCTATTACAACGCGCCAAAAAATGGAATCCGGGGGTGCAGAATGGTAGACCTGTTCGTGTCGCATTTACACTTCCTATTCGTCTGAGCACCGAATAGTGTATGGTAGCCGGACTATTTTTGGATGTCCGACGAATCAAGTCGTATAAAAATGGGATGATTTGGGTCTTTATTTTCCCAAGTTGGCCCATTTTTTAGGATTTCTAGAAGATGAGTATTCAGATTAGTGTCCGAGGATGTTTTGATTTCGATATGAATAGGTTTCATTGATTTATCCAGATCAAAGGAAATATTAGCTGAGTAATGTACAAAACCTCTTTTTTGAAGTTGTTCATTGATATACTGATGAAAAGCTTTCCAGCCCACTGTCGGGTTACCATTCTGAATGGTTTTTGGAAGTATGTTTTCAGATGCTGCGGAGGATCGTATAATAGATTCTTCGGTTTTTCTATTTGCCAATGAATTTCCATTAAAAAGTATATCACTGATGGTGTTTTCGGTAAGTTTTTCCGATACTTCCATTTTCTCCTCTTGGGATTGTTTGACGAGAATATTCATCAGATCCGCTTTTGTTTTCGGATCCAAGTTCATACGTTGCAGATCAGCCTGTGTTTTTGCCACCGAAGTTGGTGAATGCGTAGGCTGGCGGGCAGCAATTGCTCGCGAAGTCAGGAGTTCCGTTTGCGGCAGCTGGGATTGTCGACTTCCATTTGCTTGTATAATCTCTTGCTGTGGAAGATCAAACTTTTTAGACTCCTCGATTACAACGGATAGTTTCGGTTTTGCTTCGTATACAATTAGCGTTTGAGGGTCAATTTTTTTGGAGGGTACATCAGCTGGAATTATTGATTTTGGGCTGGATGTGGCTGCCGTTTTACCTTGGGATTGATCAACCTCTTCGGAGAGAGCAATCCATGAAGAATCTACAACAGCATCACCATTATTTTGTAGTTCTGTAGGAACTTCAAGAGGTTTGACGACAGTATTAGCTAGTTCAATATCTGTACGTGGCGTAAAGAAATAGATAGCTGCAGCCGACAGAATAACCATCACGGAAGCCGCAATCGCTAGTTTTTTGAAGGTAAAGAGGGGGGTAGTATTTTCTTTTACGGCTCTCGATTTGATTTGAGACTTTAAGTCCGCAATAGGGTTTTGATACCCTTGCATTTTCTCATGTTCTAATCCTTCGATGATATCCATCAACATTTCATCTTCGTGCATAGCCCGTTCGATCTCATGCATCTCTGCAGGAGAAAGTTCGCCATTCACATATTGACGTAAATATTTGATATCTGAAGTAAATTTACTCATCTGATTTTTCCATGCAATTTTTTAAATTCCTCTTCCCATTTTGTATATAGCTTTTCACATCTTTCATGCTATATCCTGTGATGTCAACGACTTCTTTGTAGCATTTTTGATTGATAAAAAATAAATCAATACTAATACGTTGCTTGTCAGGTAACTTTTCTATACAATGTTCTAATTGCGATAATCGTACCTCTTTTTCTTCGTACGTTTCTGATGGATGCATATGAAGTGGAAATTCCACAAATTCATCCGTCGAAATTTCATAATTATTTTTGGAAGACCGTAATTCCATGAGGCAATAGTTTTTGGTCACTACATAAAGCCACTTCGGAAATACTTTTATTTCCTGTTGTTTTACCTTAGAAATTAGCTGTTCGAAGAGCTGCATCACTGCATCCTTGCTTTTCTCCTCGTCCTTGAAATAGCGCAGACAAACGTAGTAGACCATCTCACTATGTCGCGCATATAACTCTCCTAGCGAAGTCAAATCTTCATCGGCCACATATTTAGCCAATAAAGATTCATCTGTTTCATTCGAAATGGACGAGTCATGTAATTTCATAATCAGGCTCAAAATAATTTTTTTTTCTTGATTATGGAAATTTCATTCTTCCTGCATCCGTTAAGAAAAATTAAATCTTGAGTCAATATGAAAAAGCTATGGATACTTCTTCTGACACTTATGGCTGTAGTAGCTAAAGGTCAAAATTTGATGCCAATCGAAGGTACGGTGAGTGATATGGATAGTAAAACGGCCCTTCGTGGTGTCATGGTAAAATCTAGTAATAACAACCAAGTGCTCACCAATGAGCATGGTGCATTCACGATATCATCATTTGTAAATGATACATTAACCTTCTTATTTGTAGGGTATGAACCTACAACGCATATCGTCACAAAAGGCGAAAAAATAAAAATTTATTTGCAAAGTGCTCCGAGTATGTTGGAGGAAGTTGTTGTAACAGCTTACGCATCCCAACCAAAAAGAGCAATGCAAGTGGGCAGCGTCTTGCAAGGTAATGCAGCTGGTCTATATGTACGCCAGGTGCGCCGGACACCAGCCAATACCGAATCCTATGCGGAATTTAAAGAAAATAAATTTATAAGTCCGCTCAAGGAGGCATTATCAACATTTGCTGCGGATGTAGATGTGGCTTCTTATAACAATGTAAAGCGATTTTTGAATGGTGGGAATTTACCGCCCGTTGATGCTGTGCGTATTGAAGAAATGATCAATTATTTTCAATATGATATGCCTTCGCCACAAGGCAATAGTCCTGTCGCTATTTATTCGGAACTTTCTCCTTCACCATGGAATTCCAAACACCAATTGTTGCGGGTCTCTCTCAAAGCAAAAGATATTCCTACGGAAAATCTCCCCTCATCCAACTTTGTCTTTTTGATCGATGTTTCGGGTTCGATGTATGATGCGAATAAGCTGCCCTTGGTGAAATCTTCTTTGAAATTGCTTGTCGATCAGTTGCGCGACAAAGATAAGGTAGCGATAGTAACGTATGCAGGCAATGCTTCTGTGCGTCTGGAAAGTACAGCAGGCAATCAGAAAATGAAGATAAAGGAAATAATTGACGGCTTGGAAGCGGGAGGATCTACTGCCGGCGGTGATGGCTTGAAAATGGCTTATAATCTCGCTCGCACAAATTTTATTAAAGGCGGAAATAACCGTATTGTGATGGCTACAGATGGGGATTTTAATGTCGGTGCATCGAGTGATTCGGATATGGAAAGATTAATAGAAAGGGAGCGTGAATCTGGTGTAAACATTTCAATTTTGGGATATGGCATGGGAAATTATAAGGATAGTAAGTTGGAACTATTGGCCAACAAAGGTCGTGGCAACTATGCTTACATTAACGATATTGCGGAGGCTCGTAAGGCAATGATTAATGAGTTTGGTGGTACAATGTTCACGGTCGCCAAAGATGTCAAGATACAAGTGGAATTCAACCCGAAATATGTACAATATTACCGTTTGGTAGGTTATGAGAACCGCTTGATGGATGCCGAAGATTTTAATAATGACAAGAAAGTTGGTGGCGATATGGGAGTGGGGCATGTGGTGACTGCTATTTATGATATCATTCCCGCAGGTGTTCAGTCAGAAGAAGTAGGAAATGTAGATCCGTTGAAATATCAAAAGAGCAAAGACAAGTCGAATACCAATAATTCATCAGAGCTTGCTACTATTAAGTTTCGATACAAGGATCCTCAAGGGAATAAATCCAATTTGCAGCAGCATATTGTGATGCATGATGCGGTACAGCCTATGAGCACGGATTTCAAATTTGCGTCAGCAGTAGCCGAATTGGGAATGCTTTTGCGCAATTCTTCATTCAAACAACAGTCTAGTTTTGACGCACTCATTCAGCGTGCTAAACAAAGTAAAGGATATGATGAAGAGGGATACCGTGCGGAGTTTATAAAAATTGCTGAAAACGCCAAAGTATTGATGAAAATCAATGAAATAGTGAAGAATTAGCAAAAATTAAGTCAGTGTGGTGTTAAAGAACAAATGTGGCCGAGGGTGGCCACATTTCTTAAACTACTAATGATATAAATTGAGAATAGTGTTTGCGTAATTTTTTCCTAACTGTCTATAGCCTGCAGGACTGAAGTGTAATCCATCAGGTATGCCTTCACAGTCTTTGGAAGAAACGATATGTGCAGTAGGAATGATTTGTGGTAAAGTTTGTATGATTGCATTCATGCTTGCACACTTCCCCCCTTGTTCTGCTGATAGTAATTCGCCTGCTAATAGAGGAACTTGGTTAGCTTCTAAGGATAAGTCTTCTAGCAAATTAGAATATACTTTGTTCACCTTGTTTGGCCAGTCTTGGTCGCCAGTATTGGATTCGCCCTGATGCAGAAGAATACCTTTAATCACACCTGATTGCTGTGCTATTTTAGCCATTTCCACTAATTTAGCATACGGGTTGTTGTCATACGCCGACAATATCCCTTTCATCCAATTCGGTGCCTTAGCAACGTAGGTTTCTGTGCTATCTTTGTCAAATAGTTGGATATGACATCCACCCACGGACACATTAATAATACCTATTCGGATATCCTTTGCTGTGTTTTCAGCTAAGGTTTTAGCGAAATAATCAGCAGGCGTCAAGCCTGTATGACAACGCGTGAGTGGAGCTTGTGCAGTATACCATTCACCTTTTTTACGATTTAAATCTGGGCAATCTACACTTTGAAGGAGCATCACTCTATCATTGGTGACCGTATCTTGCGCTTCAAATTTTCCATGTCCCTCCATATTCGATTGACCAAAACAAAGGTAGATATGGAAATCTTTATCTTGCCCTATCGCGGTCAAGCTAGTCATCAGGAAAGTCAGAAAAATTGTAACTTTTAAATTCATATAAAATGCATTTTATGCTTAAAAAATCTAAAAAGGGGAGGAGATGAAACATCCTCCCTTTTCTTGACTGGACCAACTTTATGAGTCTCTATTTTTGTTTTTCTAATGCTTCCGAAACCGCCTTATAAGCTGGTTTTCTAACAAAATTTTCTGTCCAGATTCCTATTGGCTCACCTCTTCTCCAGAATGAATTGTCATTATCTGGGCTATCCAATGGACTCCAGATGGTAATTCCATATTGTTGTGCTTTAGGGATGATTTCAAAATATTTTTCTACTACAAATTGATACATTTCAGCTTGTCTAGCATACATTTCAGCTGTAGCTTGTGGGGTTTTAACGCCACTTCCCATACCAATATCCAACTCTGATACCTTAATTAGTTTGCCCGTAGCAGCTAATAGTTGGAACATCTTACCGATGTTCTCTTTATTTGTGTTGATATCAATGTGCATTTGTGTACCTATTCCGTCTACTTTGGCTCCTTTACTCTCTACGTACTCCACATAGGCTATTAACCCTTTACACTTATCACCGCCACCTTCAAGACCATAATCGTTGATAAACAATATGTCGTTCGGATTACCGTGTTTACGAGCGAATTCAATAGCTTTCACCGCATAGTCTTTGCCCATATAATCTTGCCAGTAAAACTCATCAGCAGCCATTTCAGCTTTACCGACACCTGATTTTAACGCATATTGATCAGGCCAGTCGGACATAGGTTCGTTTACCACATCCCAAGCTTTGACGTAATCTTTCGTCACCGATAGCATACCAGCGATAAATGTTTCAAGTGCTTTGGTAATAATTTCTTTTTTCTCTTCTGGTGTTTTTTCTATAACATTTCCACCAGGTCCACCATATCCTTCTCCTTCTGCTGATAATGCTCGGGTAGAATTGTTACCCCAACCAAACCATCCGTCCATTCCGCCTTCAAAATCAGCGTTGCCAATAATATTTGTATTGCTACCGGCTTTTACTAATTTGACATTGTCAATGAAGACTGTACCGTTATATTGACCGAAATTAATGATAAAGCGATTCCGTACGGCAGTCGTAGTCAGCTTGAGTTCATATTCTTTATATTCTGTAGTCAATGCAATGGAACCAAAACTGTTTCCTTGGTAATCTGCCGTACTTTGTAAATCAACTCCAATTGATCCCGCTTTACTACCTTTTGCGGCTAGTGTCAAGATATATTCTGTGTTATTTTCAATTCCACTGATATCGTATGCTGTCTGTGCCTCCCAGACATTGACCACAGAAGGGTTTGACATTTTCAAAGCAAAGCCAGCTTCTGTTGGACCTCCACCTGCATTGCCATCTTCATTGTATTTTTCAACTGTGAAATTGTCAAAATAATAGGTTGTTGCTGTTTTACCCAAATTAAAAGCTATAGTGGTACAGTTTTCCGTTTGATCAGAAATAATTACCTCTTTTTCAAATTTCACCCATTCATTTTTGGTCTGAAAAGTACCAAAGAAGTCATAATGCTTGTAGCTGTAGGGAACAGTATGCGCTTGCGATCCAACCTCCGCTGGAGCATCCGATTTAGCATATAATGTAAGTTTATATCTTTCTCCAATTTTCGTTGCAGCAGGAAATTTTATAAACAATTGTACATCCCATTCATTACTTCTTACTTCTGAATTGACAAGTTTTAGCGCTCGTCCTGTTCCACTAGCACCTTGACCGTCTGCCGTGAATGATACAACTGCATTGGTGTTAAACTCATAGTTGCTATTGTCCGCAGATTCAAAATTATTGGCTGTAATAGCGTCCCAAGTTGGGCCGCCGGATCCCGGTAATTTTATAGGCGCAATTAACTTATTTAAGTAAGTCGCATTTTGGCCAGAATGCCAGGTAAGTGTGTGGCCGAAGAGTGCCATATTATTTTCTTTGGCTAGCTCGACTAATTGTTCTACTCGTGCTACATCCACTGTGCCGTCGTCTTTCACTATGGAAGCATGCTTCATCTCATAACCCATGACTATCTCATTGAAGTTCCGATTTACTAATCGATACATGACGCCCTTGTTCAGGTAGTCGTTGATGTTGATTGCAGCTCCAAGTTTAAAATTGGGATGTATATTTTGATCGATATAGGATAATAACGGGTCGTAAGAATCAATATCTTCTTGAGCAATCACACTTCCAGGTTTTTCTGCGAAATAGTCGAGAAAATCAGGTTTAGCACACGAGGCTATCAAAAGACTCGCTAATAACCCATAACCTATTTTTTTATGTAAGCATTTCATAATTCTAATTGATTAATAATTTTAGAATAGCATGTTAGGGTTTGAGTGCCACAGTAAAAGTTTCCATCTTCACACCTCGGTCCCGCATGACTAACGTATCTTTCGTTGATACACTCATCTGCGCCATTTCGACCTGATATTCTAGATATAAACCATCTCTATCTGTATTTCCCCAACTATTTTTTTCACCTTTCTTGACAAAGCTTCCTTTTCCAGTCGCTGTCACACCACTTGTCCTCGAACTAATCGTGCAATTATTGTTATTATCAAATGCCAGCATGAGTTCTATGTTGATATTAGTTCCATCTACATCTTTGAAAGTCAATGGGAGTGCAGCATTTTGTCGAGAGACCGTCATAAGTTTTTTGACTTCATCTTTTTCCACGTGCTCTTGTCTTCTATTTAAAGTTTGACTCAGAGATGTGTTTCCATTTTTACCAACAATTACATCTTGACCTCTTCTGAGATAGTTGCCATGCCATGTATTGATATATTTTACAGCATAAAAAGTATAATCTTTGGGCGTCACATCCCAATCATCAGACACAGCTCTTCTTTGCAGGCTTCCGGCTTTAGGTACTCCCGAAAGGATAGAATCTGCATTCGTGACGTTAGTGATGCGTATTGGTAAAACATAAGTCGTATTAATGGATTTCGGGTCAGCAAAGAATGCATCTGTAAATTGAACTTCTACGCCACCCGAAGGTTTACCCTTAGGTATTATCATCTTATTAGACGCAAGCGTATAGTAATTGCTTGGTAGCGGCAGGACATCTCCTCCTCCGGGACTATATATGATATTTTGAGTCATGGCATTGTCTACTACAAAATCGACGGATACATCATTTTTTGAAGTATAGACACCGCCCGTCGTAGCCATAACATTAATTTTTCCTTGATTATCCAAGCTCGTATCAAATATATCCTCTCCCATGGTGATTGTGCGTACAGGATATTGATACGCAAAGTAAACAGTTTGATATTCGTAATCAGGAAATTCCCAGTCTTGATTTTTACAAGAGCTGAAAGCTATCAGAAGCATAGCGGAAAATATATGTTTTCTTTTCATATGTACAATTTTGAAATGTTACCAGCCATTATTTTGCTGAAGATTAGAATACTTTAATATTTCACTGTATGGAATAGGTCCATATTGCATATAAGGTTCAAAGACTCTATTTTCCACAGTGATGATATCGTAACTGTTATTTGATATACTTATGCCTCGTGCAGGAATGGTGAAATTTTCGTCCCATCTGCGTAGATCCCAAAATCTGAATCCTTCAAAGCATAATTCCAAACGTCTTTCATTACGAATCAATTGACGCATTTGCTCCTTATCGTTTTTGACTTGTTCTAAATAAGGATCTCCATTGTTGGTACCTACACCCGCGCGTGTACGAATTGCTTTGATAATATCATATGCAGAGAAGGTGAAAGATCCTCTTCCCGTCGGCCCCCATGCTTCATTAGCCGCTTCAGCGTAGGCTAAATAAATTTCAGTCATGCGGAGGCGAGGGGTGACATGGTATTGACCCGACACAGAAGATGGATTAAGGTTTACATCTTGACGTAATAATTTGCGCATATAATAGCCTGTACGCGTAGAGGTTTCGACTTTATTTAAACCATCATTGGTAGGACTATTTAGTGCTGTATTAATTACTGAATTGTTGACTCCAGCCGTTCCTCCGTTCACCACGATATAATTCTTAAGACGGGGATCACGATTATCATAAGGACTATTTGGATTAAATCCACTTCCTGATGCATTAATAGGATATCCATTGGCCATAGGAAATGCTTCTACTAAATTTTGTGTAGGATTGATACGTCCACGACCAAATAAGGTAGGAGGGAAGTGATCGGCCTCAAGAGCAGACGAAACATCACCTCTGTCCACACGCCATAATATTTCGGAAGTGTTTTTACCTTCGGTCATTTGATTGACGCTAGTAGATTGGTAGAATAAGGCGCCTTGCGCATCGATACCCGCTGCACCACCTTTTTGTTGTATTACGAGTCCAGCATAGTTTGCTGCTTGTTCCCATTTTGCCGCATTACTTGGGTTATATGCAGGACTAGCTGCCAATAATGCTACTTTCGCACGAATAGCTTGCGTAATTCGTTTTGATAAACGTAATCTAAAATGTTCTCCAAATACACGATTGTAATCCGTTACGGTGACGTTTAAAGCTTGGTATTTTGCCGGAATTTGTGATGCATTAGCAATATCTTCAAAATCTAAGGGCAAATATTCTTCTGCTTTCTGTAAATCGGAATAGATTTGTTGTAATGTCTCTTCAAAAGTTGCTCTGGGTTTATTAAAATCGGATTCTAGTGTCTCATGGTCCAATACGATTGGAATACCCAATAATTCGCCACTACTAGTTTTTCCTCCGTGTGCTTGAAGAAGATGATACATAAACAACGCACGCAATCCATGTGCTTCCCCTTTCATACGATCATTAAACATGGTAGTCACTGAAGGTGACGAAGCCCACGCTACCTGGTCATTGATCGATAAGAAATTGTTTAAATATTGAATAGCGGAGCGACTGTTTCGCCACTGCTCCAACGGATTATTCATGGCTGTCCATTGGCCGGTTGCTATTTTTAAATAATTGTTGGCCCGATCGTTGGATACCGCATCATCTGTTGCGACATCATTAAATGACCAACTGTTTGTAGGTACACGATTATAGCCATTGAGTAATAATCCTTGTGCATATAAGGGTCTGTCGTATGCAGTCTCGATATCTAGAATATTCTCAATAGCAGGTGAAAACATATCTTCACAGGACGTGAATGCGATAGTCGTTGTAACACCTAATATGAATAGTAATTTTTTCATGTCTTATCTTTTAGTCTTGTCCTAGAATAAAGCCTTAACTCCAAAGTTGAAAAATCTGGTCTGTGGTGCAGAACCGACAGATAATTGCATGGTTTCTTTTTCTTGTGCGAATGTCAAAAGGTTAAAGCCATTTACATATGCTCCTAATTCACGTAGAATTCCATTGCCTAGTATAGATTTTGGAAAGTCATAGGATACTTGCACTTTACTTAAGTCAAATCGATTGGTTTTGTACATCCAGAAATCTGAACTTCTAAAATTGTTGTCACTATTGGCCGTTGTTAATCTAGGGTATGTTGCTGTAGAACTTGTCTCTGGTGTCCAGCGGTCACGTACTGTAATGGAATATTTGTCTTCACCATCTACCCAGAAATAAGAGTTATTACGCATCGCATACGAACCGTAACGGCTTGTTGCCACAGCAAATAATGTTAAGTTTTTCCATTTGGCAGTCAAATTGAAACCTAATGAAAACGGTGCTCCAGCCCATCCACCTTTGCCAAGATAGACTTCATCACGATCGTCAATTGTGCCATCACCATTTTGATCAATGTATTTGATATCCCCCGGTTTTACTTCTCCGAAAGTACTAACCGCTGAATTTTCAATATCTGCTTGATCGATATAGAATCCGTTGCTTTGGAGACCCCATATGGCGTCCAGTGGCTTTCCAGTGCGGTTTTGATAATCAAATTCATACAATTCGTCACGTTTGCTGGCTTTTGTATCGTAATATAAACCTGTAACGCCAAAGGATAAGCTGCTGTTATGGAATGATTTGTTGAAATTCACGCCGAAATCCACACCCTTGCGTTCGTCGATATTGTAATTCACATACGGTAAATCAGAGTATACAGGCCAATAGGACATGAAATACATCGGATATAATGTACTTGGTTGTACTAAAAGACCATTCATTTGGTTGTAGAAATAAGTCGCGTTATAGCTTATCAAGTTGTCAAACATACTTGCTTCAAAACCAATATTTAACTCTCTTCTTTGGGGATAACCCATGTTCATATTTTCACCACGGAAGCGGTCAAATGTGCGGATGAGTTCGCCATCTCTCCAGCTGTACCACGCTGCATTATTAAACGTGTAATAACCTTGGTATAAATAAAACTGCTCGATGTCCAAATCCGTATTAACTATACCGGCAGAAGCTTTTAGTCTAAGGTCGTTAAAAGCGCCACCTTTCATAAATTCTTCTTCACTTAGTCTCCATGCTAAGGATAGAGTGGGGGAAAATGCTTTCCGGTTGCCTTCAGGCAACTTTGCTGAATGTGGTATAGCACTGCTGAAGTCCGCGTAATATTTATTAGCATAATTATACCCTAGATGCAAGCCCAAGTTGGCATTGCTTTGCTTGTGATATTCTGCCGATCGACCAATTTGGAATGTATTAGCAAGTAGGATTGCGGACACATGATGGTTATCATTATAGGTGCGGAAATAGTTCAGCTGGGCTGTAAATCCTAGGGTTTGTCGGTAAGAACTACCTCCAATATTTTGAACCCCAGATTGACGGTCTTCTCCATATTTTGTTAGGTAACTAATCAAGTCTTCTCCATTATAGTTGTTCCAAGCAGCTTGATAGACAGCATAGCTGTTGTTATAGGATTGATTGTATTGGTTTTGGTAATCAATAGCTAGAGCAGTTTGTAGGGATAGGCCTTCTGCAATTCCTTTTAGGTCAAAATCTAAACCTGTGTTAAATTGAAATTGTCTATTCATATTACGGCTATTCCCGCCGGAATATATTGTTGCAAATGCATTGGATTGATCCAACTGACTTCCTCCTAATAAATATTGCCCATCTACTAAGAAGTTACTGTTGTTGACATATATCCAAGAATTTTCATCTGATTCTTCCAACATGCCGATAGGAATAAGAGGTGAAAAGCGATGCGGTCTTCCTGTTGCGGATGCAGCCCAGTAATCTGTGTTTACACCTTTTTGCGTAAAGAAACTAGCCGCCGCATTCACATTGAGAGAAATAATATTGTTGAGCTTTACATCAATGTTTCCACGCATATTAAATCGGTTGCTGGTGTTATTTTCTTTGGCCTCTCCAAAATTTAATAACGATCCCGCAGACCAATAGCCGAAGTTTGTATAGTATTTCGTACGGTCACTTCCTCCGGAAACTTCAGCCGTTGCATCATATCGATTATAGCTGTTTTTGATATAATCTGATGAAAAGTAGTCAATGTTTGGATAGCGAAATGGGTTTAATCCTGCTGCATGGTGGTATATTGTTTCTTCGCTATAGAGGTTTGGTAAGCCATCATTTCTACGAGCTTCATTATACAGTGTCATATATTCAGCAGAGCCTAGGTACTTAGGATAACTTATAGGCGTATGGATTCCTGCATTCGTTCTAATGTTAATTTTCTGGTCTTCGGATGTGCCACGCTTTGTAGTAATATAAATCACACCTTTGGATGCTCTACTACCATATAAGGCGACAGCATTGATTCCTTTCATTACGGAGATTTGTTCAATCTCAGTTGGCATTACATTATTGGCGTCTCTTGGAAAACCATCGACTAAAAGAAGGTAGCCGCCTGTTCCCCAGATGTTTCCATTATATCCAGAAACTAAGGCATCCAAATTGTCTAAACTGTAGGTTGTATAATTTTTGTTTAATAGATTATTAAGGTTAACGGCGCTGACTTCACCCATTAGGTCTTGTCTTTGTACTTTACGGAAAGCAACTTGGATGAGCTCCGTACTATCAGATAAGGAGGTATCTTGTAATTGTCCGCTATGTAAAAAAGATATATGATTAGGCATATGGGTTATTAAGCGGGCATTTGATGTTTGGCTTCCTAAGAATGTTACCGCACATAAGCATATGGCTATTTTTATGTTTTTATACTTCATTGTCTTCATAATTTAATGAATTGATCATCTATACATTACCAGCCTGGATTCTGATAAAACTCAGGATATAAACTCACATCATTTACTTTTAATGGCAGCCAATAATGCTTAGGCGTTAGTTTACGTTCCAGGATTACATTTTCACGTATATTGACGATGCGATTGTTTGTGGGATCTTCGGCGTCAAAAGAACCTACGCGATCAAATTCTACTGAGGTTTTGAGAGTATAAGGTCTTTCTATTAATAATAGCCATCTTCGTAGGTCATTAAAACGGTGTCCTTCATAAGCCAGTTCTACTGCACGCTCGCGTCTCAATTCACCCAAGAAAGCATTCACTGAGACTTGAAAATTTTGATGGACAGGTGCTACACCCGCACGCTCACGAATGACATTTACCGCATCCAATGCTGTCTTACTAAAGTTGGTTGATTTGCCAGTGATACTATTATTTCCCATCAATGCAGCCTCTGCGTACATTAAGTACACATCTGCTAATCGCATATAGGGTACGTAGATATGCAATGTAGCTCCATAGTCGTAAGCTCGATCAAATTTATTAGTCGTCAGTGGAATGAACTTGCGAAGTGCATAGCCTGTACGGCTTCCATTTTGGATATTTCTATAGCTTCCACCCGTATATAACTGTGCATATCGAGCTTGTTCTTCTGGTACATCGACATTTGATATCGTCCCTCTTATTGTTTTGACTCCATCATATAGAATGTCCGTATAAAATCGCGGATCTCTTCCTCTCCATGGATAATTGGGATCATAACCTGATTCTGGATCGGCTTTAGTGATATCCTTTATTGGTAAACCATTAGCCATACCATAGTTGGCATGTACATAGTTTGCCGTAGGAATGAATTTGATAGCATCTCCGTCAGAAATCAATTGTGGAAAGTACTGTTTACTTGTTCCATAACTAGTATTATGGGCGTTGCTATAGGGCCCTCTAAAAATAGCTTCCGTACCACCTGGTAAAGCCCAGTTTTCACTCATGGTATAAAAATTGGTGTGGATCTTATCAAAGGTTAGTAATTGATATGGAGTTTGTCCACTCTCCGTAAGTGAAAGCAATTCACCGAAAGCTTCTGCCGCTTTTTTACAATATTCTGCATGATAATTACTATTACCAGTAACAGTTTGGTTCATCAAGGGACTTCCCGCCCATAGGTAATTCTTTCCTAGGTATGCAAGAGCCATAATTTTATTGATACGCAATTGATTCTTTCCAAGAGTTCGCTTGCCTGCATTCGTATCGTCCCAGTTGATAGGTAAAAGATCGGCGGCTTCTCTAAAATCAGCAGCTGCCAAGTCCGCGCATTCGTGATAACTAAGACGAGGCAATGTGAGTTTTTCATCACTTGGAAGCATGTAATTGATATAAGGCATTCCACCAAAATATTCCATTAAACGGTGGTGAAACCAGCCTCTAAAGAATAATAATTGACCTTTGATAAGGTTACGCTCTTCTTGAGTAGCCTCGGTCATTTTGTCCATATTTTCTAGGGCAATACTTATCTTACGTAAGCCAAACCATGCTGCATTCCATAGATCTTTATTAATATTTCTGTCATCGGGAAGAAATGAGGAAGTAAAATCTCCTTGTTCCATCCAACCTGAACCCCAGCCATCGTGTAGCGATTGCCAACCCCAAAAATTTCCATTATCAATCTTATGGATAAAGTGATAATCGCCTGCTGTTGTGGTAATTTCATCTTCCCCCCAGTTCCATGAATTCGTCCAGTAATTATTGCTGAAATTGACTATACAATGGTAGAGCTCTTCCGTATAACCTTGAAAGTTTACGAAATTTTTGAAAGCATCATCAGGAGATAAAATTGATTCTTCTTCTTTGTCTAAATATTTCTCGCATGATACGAGGGCGGTACTGCCCAATATACCACAGGAAATAAGGATTTTAATATATTTAGAATATTTCATAATAATTGCGATTAGAATGTAATGTTAGCACCCAAATTAAAACGTTTCACAGTAGGGTAGGCACCTTGAGAAGCCCATCCTGTTCCCGCATAATTAGATTCTCTATCGTCAGGCATTTTAGACCAGAACAGGAGATTGTGACCATTCAAGAACACACGAATATGTTGCAAACCCATTCTGCGAATGAAATTGTGGTCCGCTGTCAGATTGTATGCTATTTCAGCAGTTTTTAAGCGGATGTAGGAGCCGTCATGCATAAATCTATCTGCGGCTGTATAGCTACTCGCGACAGACAACCATCGTGGCATCGGAACATCTGCATTCAAATTATCTCTCGACCAATATGAACCTTCGTGATAGGCTAAGTTGCGTTGACGGCCAAAGCTATCAAATACGACTTGGCGTGTGACATTATTGACACCATACCATTGCGTCATTAGACTGAAATTTTTAAAGTCAAAGCCGAATGTAAGGTTATAGGTATTTTGAGGCACCGATGGGAATGCATAAGGGATATTATCCTTTGCGTCTATTATTCCATCACCATTAAAGTCTACAATGTGATAGTTTCCTGGGATTTTTGTGGCATCGTTATTATCATGTGGTGTACTGGAATACAATTCGTCCCACGTGTTGTAATAGCCTGAGCTAACATGTGTATAGGTTTGACTGATTTGTTTATTTTCTATTTTTTGGTATTCAGGTAGTAACAAAGGACTATCCCCTTCTATTACTTTGTCCTTCGCATGTGTGAAATTCAAATCACCCCATATTCTCCAATCTTGATTAATAGCTTTATTTGCTTTTAATTCGACTTCATATCCTAGATTTTCTACAATACCTAAATTGGCAACAGGAGCTGCAACACCGAAATAATCCGGAATCGCACGGTTGCCGCCAGGGATCAGTACGTCTGTTCTTTTATCTTTAAAAATGTTTACCTGACCCGTAATTAAATTATTAAACAATCCAAAATCAGCTCCGAAATTCAACTTTCGTACTTTCTCCCAACGTACATTTGGATTTCCTAATACATTCTCTTTAAACCAAACGTACGAGCTTCTCTCTGGTGATTCACCAATGACACCCATATGAGAGTTACCCCCCATTGCCCACTGTGTCAAATAGAGCCATCTTCCATCCACATTATCATCACCAATATCACCCACTGATGCTCTTAGTTTTAACATGTTCAAAACGGAGTTGTCCTTAAGAAAGTTTTCTTCGGATACTAACCATCCGATACCACCCGAATTGAAGAATCCAAAGCGGTATTCAGGCGCAAACTTTTCCGAACCTGTATATGCACCATTGTACTCTATCATATACTTGTTCTTGAAGTTGTAAGTAGTACGAAATACCCAGTCTTCGCGAAAGAAAGGTTGCATACTACCCGTTGCATACTCATTTCGGTTGAATAACCCCATCGCGGTGAAGTTGTGGTTTTCAGCAAATGTTTTTGCATAATCCAATTGCATTTGGTAAAAAATACGGCGATAGGTCTGTCCGTTATTTACAGCGCCGGCTTGTTGAGCCCAGTTTATACCTTCTACAAATTCAAATCGGCTACCGTCAATATTTTGCCCATAGGTGGCAAGTCCTGTAGCGGGATCAATCCATTTAGATTGGGCATTATTATAGAGATCATTTACCCCTCTACCAGCTTCCACGAAGGTATTGTCTAAGGATAAGGTACCTCTAGCAGTCAATCCATTCACGAACATGTCGAGCTTTTGTTCCAATATGAAATCTGAGGTAATACGGTTGGTGGTAGTAAGTTCTACACCGGAGAGTGCTAATACTTGTGCGGAGTTGATGCCCGCTTGTGTATCAGGGGGATAAAAGCCCCATGTGCCATCCGAATAACGTGGATAGATTACGTCTGGCGCTACTGTGTAGGCCGCTATCCAATATGAATATTGGTTACCGCCACCCCAAGGACTTTTTCGTGTACCATGCGAACCCGCTAAGTTTGTTGAGAATTTGGTCGTAGGTGTTAATTGAAAGTCTAGGTTAGATCTCACGTTTATACGGTTGAAATTGTAACCCGCATCATATCCACGATTGTTATCATTCTGACGGAACATATCACCTTCAAATAAATAGTCTGCACTCGCAAAGTATTTTACTTTCTCAGTACCACCTGCAATATTTACATTACTATTTTGCGATAAAGCATATCCTTTGAATAATTCATCTGCCCAATCTACATTCACATAGCGCTCCTGTTCCTCAATATTGGCCGGAAAACGATATTTGTTAATAATATATTGAGGTTGATAATAAGACCAACTGTCTGGTGATAGTGCCAATTCGTACTCGATAGCTCGGTTACGTAGCATCATAGCATCATAGGAATCCATTTTTCCCGGTAATTGGGATACCGTTTTTACAATATTGTTAACCGTACCTCGTACAGAAGCTCTTCCTTCCCGACCTCTTTTGGTAGTAATGAGGATTACCCCATTCGCACCACGCACACCGTAAATGGCTGTTGCAGAAGCATCTTTTAATACGGAAATAGTCTCAATGGACCCAATGTCTACACTTGACATTGGACGTTCTACACCATCCACCATAATTAATGGCTCGGTATTATTCCATGTACTTCGTCCACGGATTACGATTCGCGGATCTTCTTCTCCGGGCATACCAGTACTGGCTGTAGTAACGACTCCCGGTACATTACCGGTTAGTGCAGCTCCCACACTAGAAACACCTCCAGCGCGTTCTAAAACCTTTCCTGAAGTTTGCGCCACAGCGCCTACAACAGTTTCCTTTTTTTGTGTACCATACCCAACGACAATTGTTTCTTCGATTTCAATTTCTATTGATTTCAGTACAACTTCTACATTGGTTTGGTTTTGCACATTTAGTTCCAGCGTTTCATGCCCTACTTTCCGAAAAACGAGCGTGTTGTTGTTTTCCGGTACTTGTATGGTGAATTTGCCATCGAAGTCTGTTGTAACTTGAATGTTAGTACCTTTTACTAAAATAGAAGCGCCATTTACGGCTTCACTATTTTGGTCTAGGACAGTCCCTTGTACTCTTTTAGTAGTCTGTGCCAAACTCGTGATAGGCAGACTTAGAGTCAAGAGTAGGAAAAAAGTGAAAGAGAAAATAATTCCCCAAAGATTTTTCCAATGCCTAATGAGAGTGATGGTAGATTTTATCATCATAGCATTTCTTTAAGTTTTGAATAAATTGGTTGTAATACTGTTGTAGTTTATAATTGTAATATCAAAGCTACATGAAGTATTTACTAGCGAGGGAGTAAGAATGTCAAAATGAATGATAAGAATGTCTAATTTGATATTATCTCATTTATTTTAATAAACCTTTGTTCATTTGATGTTAATTATTTGATATATTAGAATTAGTATCGGTGGTAGCAAATTAACATGTTGCCACATAATAAGCCAATTAAATACTAGCTATGAAAGCTTGCCTGTTACTCATTTTAAATACATTATTAATAATTCATGTCGTCGGGCAAGAATTGCCGGTGTCGTTCCAACGTTATTATTCAAAAGACGGGCTGTCTTCCAATACGATTTATAGTATCTATCGTGATTCCTATGGTTTTTTATGGTTAGGAACTGAGGATGGATTGAATAGATACGACGGCAAGACATATAAGGTATATCGTTATGATGCAAATAATGAACTAGGGCTTAAAGCAAACCATATTACGGCATTGTGTGAGGATAGTAAAGGGAGGATTTGGATTGGCACTACTGGTGGTGGCTTGAGTTATTATGACCGCAGATTGGACAAGGTGTTCGCCTATGAAAAAACACCTGATGAGCGCGGGGTGAGTACTGTGATCACATCTTTAATGCAAGATCATAAAGGCAATATTTGGGTAAGCTCATATGGCAATATTACGGTCATAAACACCGATGATATACATTCATTACCAGACCCTTCGTATGAAAGAGTCGTCAAGTTTTTTAGTGAGAAGTTCACTCGTTTTATTTATAAAGATAAAGACGATCAGATGTGGATTTCCTCCAGAGGAACAGTCTATAAGATTAGCAAGGATTTTCAAGAAATAGTTAAGTTTACTGTTCCATCTACTAGTTCAAGTACAGTTGAGATCAACTCTATCACAGGAGACGACAACAAAAGGATTTGGGCAGGATCATCACACGGATTGTATTTTTTAGATTATAAGGGTAAGTCTTTTAGAGCTTTTGATGATGCTGCAACCCATAAATTGAGCAGTAATAAAATATATGCACTCGGTAAAGACCGCCAAGGAGGTGTATGGGTAGGAACCGATAATGGTTTAGATATAATGAATCCTGTGGATTTTACCATACAAAGATTTAGGCCTGATATTTCTAATATTCATAGTTTGAGTCATAAATCCATTCGTAGTATCTATGCAGATCAATATGGTATTTACTGGGTAGGAACTTTCCAAGGAGGATTGAATAAATATGATACAAATCTGAGTCAATTTGGTCTTAAGAGTATCAATTTGCTGGAGCGTAGGGGTGAGAGCACGAATATGATAACATCATTTCTAGAGTACAAAACCAATGTGCTACTAGGTGTCGATGGTGGAGGTGTGTATATTTATGATCGAATAAAAGACAAATTGTCGCCATTAACAAACGACGAACGCATTAAAGATTATACGGTATTAACACTAGAGGGGGAGCAAGATCAGGTATGGATTGGAACCTATCAACAAGGATTAATCCAATATAACCTAAAATCAAATACATATAAAATTATACAATCTGGCAATGGACCGAATGATTTAAATAATAATGAGATCTTTTGTCTAACAAAGGATTATCAGGGCAATCTCTGGATAGGGACGAATGGTGGAGGAGTCAATGTTTTGAATACAAACGATGGAACTGTCAGAAAATATGTTGGGCAAAATAAAAATGAAAATGCAAACGTAGAGCCTCCCAATAATTTTATCCGTGCTTTCAAAGAGGATTCAGACCGAAATATGTGGATTGGTTCCTATGGTTCTGGGCTTTCTGTATACAATCCACGTACACAGAAAACAACTTTCTATGATCGAGAGAATAGTGGTCTGCCGAGCAATTATATTTTGTCAATACATATCGATAAATTGGGCACTGTTTGGGTGGGTACTAATGGAAATGGAGTAGGTGTATTAAGAAAAGGCGCTAACAAATTTGAGGTTATTTCTGAAAAAGATGGGCTAATAAACGGGGTTATCCAAAGTATCGTGGAGGCGGATAATGGAAAAATATGGTTTAGTACCAATAGAGGATTAAGTTGTTATGATCCGCAACAAAAAATATTTAAGAATTATACCCAATCGGCTGGCTTACAGCAAGGTTCTTATATGCTAGGTGCAGGTATAAAGACTTCAGATGGGGAAATATTTTTTGGAGGCCAAAATGGATTCAATCATTTTTTTCCTAAAAATCTAAAAACCAATGTCAATCCAGCTCAGGTAGTACTGACAGATTTAAAAATTGACAATCAAATCGTTTTGCCTTCGGAAAATGGACCAATACAATCTACGCTACAGACTTCGAAAAGCATTAATTTAAAATATAAACAGAATTTTTCAATTTCATTTGCCGCCCTCAACTTTACGGTTCCAGAGGATAATGCATACGAATATAGGTTAGTGGGGTTTGATAAAAATTGGATAAAAGTAGATAATGAATTAAGTGCCTACTATACCAATCTTGACCCTGGAGAGTATACTTTTGAAGTACGAGCGAGCAATAATGACGGAGTGTGGAGCGAAGATATTACGCGAATTCAGATTGTAGTGGATCCTCCATTTTGGCTTACCATTTATGCTTATATTTTTTATCTGTTAGTTGCTTCGGGTACGTTGCTTTATATTCGTCATCGTGGTATTCAAAATCTGAAACAAAAATTTGCATTAGAACAAGAGCGCATACATGCCAAGCAAATGATCGAGCAACAACAGCGAGAAGCTGAAACATTGCACAAACTTGATCAAATGAAAATCAAATTTTTGACCAATTTGAGCCATGAATTCCGTACACCCATCTCGCTTATCGTCGGCCCTATAGAGACATTAATAAATCAGATAAATGATATAAATGCTCGTAATCAATTGGGCTTAGTAAAGCGCAATGCGAGACGATTACTCAATTTAGTAAACCAATTGCTGGATTTTAGAAAGATGGAAGAGCATGAATTGAAGCTCAATAATGCCGAAGGAGATTTAGTCGCTGCGGTAAAGGAAGTTTTCCATTCTTTCAATGATATGGCTGTGCAAAAAGGAATTGATTATTCTTTCTATAGTTGTCAAGAAACTCTCTATTCATCATTTGATGAAGATAAGATAGAAAGGATACTTTTTAATCTTATTTCGAATTCTTTCAAATTTACGGCTAAAGGGGGGGACATAGCCGTGAGCATTGTTTCTACAGATTATTTGGATGACAAAAAAATTAAAGTGTCTTTTGAGGTGCGCGATACAGGAATTGGTATTCCTGAAGAAGCTCAAGGATCTATTTTTGAGAGTTTCTTTCAGCATGATACAGCTGGCAAAGTGCTTAATCAAGGTTCAGGGATAGGGTTATCTATTGCAGATTCTTTTGTGAAAATGTATAAAGGTAAAATCCAGGTAGTCAGCCAAGTGGGCAAAGGTAGTGTGTTTTCTTTTGATCTCATATTGGATTACATCGATGAGTCTTTAAGTGTCATTGAGGATGATACGGATGTTGAAAATCAGGAATTTGATGCGCATGCCCGAAATAAACCATCGCTGTTAATAGTGGAAGATGATGATGATTTCAGAGATTATTTGCGTGAAATTCTCCATGAAAGCTATAAAGTTATTGAGGCAATAAATGGTAAGGAGGGCTGGCAAAAAGCATTATTTCATCATCCAGATATAGTCATTTGCGATGTACAGATGCCAATAATGAATGGTATGGAATTGGCACAAAAAATGGCTCAGGATAAGCGAACTAAACACATTCCTATTGTACTAATGACAGCTTCGAAGGTAGAAAATGGTTTAGTTTGTGGCCTGGAATCGGGTGCCGTTGATTATATTACCAAACCATTTGATATCAATGTGTTGCTGGCCAAGGTGAATAGTTTATTGATTCTCAATCAGGCTTTCAAAGATGTCTACAGCAAACAGGTTTCCATAGCTACTCCGGAAGTTGATATTGTTTCGGAGAAAGACAAGTTTTTGCAACAAGTATTGAACTATGTCTCCGACAATATGGATAATCCGCAGCTATCTGTAAAAGCATTGAGTGCGCATTTATTTATTAGTCGTGCATCACTTTATAATAGGCTGCTGGAATATACGGGTATGTCTCCTGTGGATTTCATACGTTCGGTCAAATTAGAGAGAGCGGCTAGTCTTTTAGAGCGAAGTGATAAGACTATTTCAGAAATAGCTTACGAAACAGGATTCGCAAACCCTAATTATTTTACCAAGGTATTTAAAGCTAAATATCAAATGACACCATCGGAATATATTCAAACTATGAAGAAAGAAAGGGTTTAAATATTAAATAACTTAGATTGCTCAAATAGGGGTTTAAGTGTCTGTAATCATACTCTTTAGACATTTTTACCCTTATTTTTTTTATATGTTTCAGTCTAACTCTATTTATTACTATACATTTGTTATATCAATTTTTATTGAGTAACAATTATAAACCAGGATAAATAACTTATCTGATTTAAGACATGAAATTTTTTATTGATACTGCAAATTTGCAGCAAATACAAGAGGCACAAGATTTGGGTGTATTGGATGGTGTTACTACTAATCCATCACTAATGGCTAAGGAAGGCATTAGTGGCGAAGAGAATGTAAACAATCATTATAAAGCGATTTGTGAAATCGTAGATGGTGATGTAAGTGCGGAAGTTATTTCGACCAGATATGATGATATGGTTCGCGAGGGCGAGCTATTAGCTGGACTTCATCCTAGAATAGTCGTAAAAGTGCCGATGACCAAAGATGGAGTTAAGGCAATCAAATACTTCAGTCAAAAAGGTATAAAAACCAATTGTACCTTAATTTTTTCAGCTGGTCAAGCTTTATTGGCGGCGAAAGCTGGCGCAACGTATGTTTCACCATTTATCGGGCGCCTGGATGATATTTCGGTCAATGGGTTAGACTTGATTAGTGAAATCCGTGAGATTTATGATAATTATGCTTACGAAACACAAATCTTAGCAGCTTCAGTACGCCATAGTGCACATATTTTAGGTTGTGCAAAGATCGGAGCGGACGTAATGACAGGACCGCTGTCTGCTATCACAGCGCTTCTCAAGCATCCACTGACGGATTCGGGATTAGCCCAATTTTTAGCGGATCACCAAAGTGTATCGCAACTTCATAAGCATTAAAATAATAATGAATTGAAAGCAGATGGCTGTGTCGAGTCATGTAGACTTATTAGTCTAGCAGGACAAAGTATAAATAGTGTATAGTAGTGATTACAATATATTTTAACCAATTATAAACATATAAATCATGCTCAAGAAGATTCTTTTAGTGGGACTCATTTGGATGGTTGTATTCCATGGTTTTGCGCAGCAAGGAAAAGTTGCTCCGCAAGGATTTGATCAGAAGAAGGAGTTAAAATCTTATGGAAAAATAGATACAATCACCTATTCGTCGAAAACCGTTGGAACTAATAGGAGAGCGCTAGTTTATACGCCTCCAGGATTTTCAAAATCAAAAAAATATCCTGTATTATATCTTTTGCATGGCATAGGCGGTGATGAGAAAGAATGGTATACCCATGGTGCACCACAAATTATTCTGGATAATTTGTATGCAGAAGGAAAGATCGAGCCGATGATAGTCGTGATGCCGAACGGGCGGGCGATGAAAGATGATCGCGCGACAGGAAATATAATGGCTCCCGATAAAGTGGATGCTTTTGCGACTTTTGAGAAAGATTTATTGAATGACTTAATCCCTCATGTCGAGAAAAATTTCCCAATCAAAAAGGAGCAAATACATAGAGCTATTTTTGGACTTTCAATGGGCGGTGGCCAGGCCTTAAATTTTGGTTTAGGCAATATGGATCATTTTGCTTGGGTAGGTGGATTTTCTTCCGCTCCCAATACACTTGCCGGCGATCAGTTACTTCCTAATCCAGAGGAAGCGAAGAAGAAGCTCAAATTGCTTTGGATTTCCTGCGGTGAAGATGATTGGTTGATCTCAAATAGCAGACGTACAAGTGACTATCTTAAAATAAATAAGGTGCCACACGTATTTTATTTGGAACCAGGCGGGCATGATTTTAAGGTGTGGAAAAATGATTTATACATGATTTCTCAGCTTCTATTCAAAGAAGTGGATTATAAAAAATTAAACGATCTAAGCCCTATTGGATTTGCGCCAGAAACCAATGTACGTAGAGCCAAATATCCGCAGGTATTCCCGAATAGCAAAGTACATTTCCAAATACATGCTCCTGAAGTAAACAAACTTCAGGTAGACCTGGGCAGAAAATATGATATGACAAAGGATGCGAATGGTACATGGAACGTGGTGACGGACTCTATAGGTGAAGGCATACATTATTATTCGCTAATCGTAGACGGAATGGCTATTGCTGACCCTGCCAGCAAAACCTACTATGGTATGGGCCGGATGGCAAGTGGAATCGAGATTCCATTTGCTGGTGGAGATTATTATGCATTGAAAGCAGTACCACATGGAGAGGTGCGCATTAAGCGATATTTTTCTCCAGTATTGAGACAATGGCGTCAATGCTATATTTATGTGCCGGCAGGCTATGATCAATCCAACGAGGAATATCCAGTTTTATACCTTTTACATGGAGGTGGTGAAGATGAGACAGGTTGGGTCAATCAAGGCAAAACCGATTTGATAATGGATAATCTTATAGCAGAAAAAAAAGCAAAGCCTATGGTTATTGTGATGATGGATGGCAATGTGGGAGTTGCTGGGCCTGGTGGCGCATTTTCAGAAGAACCACTAAAACTTTTTGATAGAGAGTTTAAGGAAGTTGTTATGCCTTTTATTTCTTCCAATTACAAGATTAAAAAAGGCGCTGAAAATACTGCCCTAGCAGGGCTGTCTATGGGAGGGATACAAACCTTATATGCCGGTGTAAAAGATTCACAATTATTTTCTGCATTAGGCGTTTTTAGTTCGGGGTGGTTTGCCAATCGCACTGAACTAACTGATCCACAATATGCTTTGATGACAGCCAATAAAGATGAAATTAATAAGAATATCAAGTCATTTTGGATTGCTATGGGAGGGCAAGAGGATATAGCATACAATAATTGTAAAATTATGCTTGCCAAGTTCGACGAAATCGGTGTAAAATATACTTATAGTGAGTATCCTGGAGGTCATACATGGCCTGTTTGGCGCAATAACCTCTATAATTTTGCAAAACAATTGTTTCAATAAACTCTAATTTATACCTATTGATGATCAACACTATAGCTCATGCACTGAAAAATCTGGTAATGCTTGTTTTGCTGTTTTTAATGACAAGTATCTCCATTTATTGCTATGCCCAAAAAGTAACAAACCAAACACTCAAATTGCAGTACAATGAACCGGCTGATCCTAAAGTGTGGGAACAAGCTTTACCAATTGGCAATGGTCGTTTAGGTGCTATGGTATATGGTATTCCGCATCGGGAAGAATTGCAGTTGAATGAAGAAACTATTTGGGCTGGAGGTCCTTATCGAAATGATAATCCTAAAGCAGGTGCAAACTTAAAAGATATTCAGCAATTGGTATTTGATGGTAAATCGCAAGAAGCTGATCAACGCATCAATGAGACTTTTTTTACCAAGACACATGGTATGCCCTATCAGACAGCAGGTAGCGTGCTTTTAAATTTTCCAGATCATACTAAATTTCAAAACTATTATCGTGAATTGGATATAGAGCACGCAAAGGCAACAACGCAGTATGAAGTGAATGGCATCACCTATACACGTGAGGTGATTTCTTCCTTCGAAGATGATGTCATACTTATGAAAATTACTTCTAGTCAAAAAGGAAGTTTGAGTTTTGATTTGTCTTATAAAAATCCTGCACAGCATAAGGTTCTTGCTAAGGATAATATGTTAGTGTTGGAAGGTAAAGGAGGAGATCATGAAGGTATTAAAGGAGAGATAATCTACAATACGATAAGTTCCATACAAAATGTGGATGGCGATGTGGTTGTCGAAAATTCGAAAATATCGGTTAAAAATGCAACTTCGGTGGTCATTTATATCTCTATCGGGACAAATTTCGTTGATTATAAGACGATTTCTGCCGATGCTTTTATTACCGCATTAGAGAAATTAAATAAAGCTAAGAAAAATAAGTTTGAAGATGCATTAGCTAAGCACTCCAAAAATTACGATGCACAATTCGGTCGATTTAAATTAGATTTAGGAAGTAATTTGACCGCTTCGGACATCTCTACATCAGAAAGAATTAAGCAATTTCAACAAACCCAAGACCCGGCCTTGGTGACATTGCTGACACAGTTTGGACGCTATCTTTTGATATGCTCTTCGCAACCCTATGGACAGCCTTCTAACTTGCAGGGAATTTGGAATAATTCATTGTATCCAGCTTGGGATAGTAAGTATACCATCAATATTAATACGGAAATGAACTATTGGCCTGCCGAGGTTACTAATCTTTCGCAAACTCATCTGCCATTGATTCAGATGGTAAAAGAATTGGCTGAATCGGGCAAAGAAACGGCAAAGATATTATACAATGCCGAGGGTTGGGTTGCGCATCACAACACGGATATATGGCGCGTGACCAGTCCCATAGATTTTGCTGCTGCTGGAATGTGGCCTACAGGAGGAACTTGGTTAGCTCAGCATTTGTGGGAACATTATCTCTTTAATGGAGATAGGAAATTTCTTATGGATGTTTACCCTATTTTGAAAAGTGCTAGTGACTTTTTGTTATCCTCGTTGATTCCTCATCCGCAGCATAGAGATAAAGATTGGATGGTCTTGTCTCCTTCGGTTTCACCGGAGCATGGTCCTATTGCAGCAGGCGTCACTATGGACAATCAGTTGGTTTATGACATGTTGACAAGAACGGCGATGGCGAATGAAATACTCAACGAAGACCCTACCTACAGAGCAAAATTATTAGCCATGGTAAAGCGTATTCCGCCTATGCAAATAGGAAAACATACGCAGCTTCAAGAGTGGTTAGAAGATATCGATGACCCTAAAAGTGACCACCGACATGTTTCGCATTTGTATGGGATGTTTCCAAGTAATCAAATATCCGCATATACTACACCCGAACTATTTGAGGCGACACGCAATTCCTTACTGTACAGAGGCGACTTTGCCACAGGATGGTCAATCGGTTGGAAAGTGAATTTGTGGGCTCGTTTATTAGATGGAAACCATGCTTACAAAATCATTAATAATATGCTGACACTAGCGGATAGTACAAGACGCGATGGACGTACTTACCCAAATATGTTCACAGCGCATCCGCCATTCCAAATTGATGGAAATTTTGGATTGACAGCGGGCGTAGCAGAGATGCTAGTGCAAAGTCATGATGGGGCGGTACATTTATTACCAGCCTTACCAGATGCTTGGAAAAATGGAGCTGTGCAAGGTATTATGGCGCGTGGAGGGTTTGAAATCGATATGGAATGGTCAAATGGTAATGTAGCCAAGGTCAATGTGCTTTCGAAAATCGGGGGCAATTTGCGAATACGTTCTCATGTGCCATTGACAGGAAAAAACTTGAAAGAGGCCAAGGGAGCTAATCCAAATATTCTAAATAATCGGATGGAAGTACCAAAAGCTTTAATATCTCCACAAGCACAACTCAAAGGAAATAATTTGAAAAAAGTATATGAATATGATGTCGAAACTATAGCAGGGAAGCAATATTCATTCAATAGCGTTAAGTAAAAGTGTAGAAAGAAAAATATGTTATTATTAGGAATAGATTTAGGTACTTCATCAATAAAAGTATCAGTCATAGATGCACATTCAAACAAAAAGATAGCTTCGACGCAATATCCAGAAAACGAAGCCGCGATTCTATCCGAACAGCCAGGCTGGGCGGAGCAAGACCCTGCTTCCTGGTGGAATTATACTAAAATGGCTATTCTAAAGCTGAATAGTCTTGGATTGTATAACCCGAAGAATATTGGAGCTATAGGCATTGCCTATCAAATGCATGGGCTTGTAGTCGTAGACAAAAATGGTAAACCATTACGCAATTCGATAATATGGTGTGACAGTCGTGCTGTTGAGATTGGAAATAATGCTTTTACACAGCTTAATCCACCCGCATTCTTGGAATCTCACCTCAATTCGCCGGGTAATTTCACAGCGTCAAAGCTAGCGTGGGTGAAGCAAAATGAACCGGCCATATATGAACAGATTCACAAATTTATGCTCCCCGGAGATTTTCTAAGCATGTGCTTTACAGGGGAAATAAATTCCAATATTAGTTCGATATCTGAAGGGATTTTATGGGATTTTCAACAAAAAAATATTTCTAACACACTATTAAATCATTATGGGATATCACCGGATTTAGTTCCTCAAATTTTACCTGTTTTTGGAAATTATGGTAGGGTAAAATCAGATGTGGCTGAAGAATTGGGGTTGTCTACGGACGCATTTGTGAGCTATAAGGCCGGTGATCAACCTAATAATGCTTTATCTCTGAATGTTTTCGAAGCAGGTGAGGTCGCTGCAACAGCTGGCACTTCAGGAGTAATTTATGCGGTGACGGATCAATTAGTATATGACCAAGAATCCCGAGTAAATACTTTTGCGCACGTCACGCATGAAAATGAAAAACCAAATTTAGGTGTGTTGCTCTGTATCAATGGTACAGGTATTCAAAACAGTTGGATCAAAAAGCATACAGCAGCCACTTACGATTACATGCAAATGAATCAATTTGCTGCCGATATATCTATAGGTTCTGATGGATTAATAGTCTTACCGTTTGGTAATGGAGCAGAACGTATGCTAAATAATCGAATGGTGCAGGGACACATGGAGAATATTGATTTTGTAAGGCACAGCACAGCACATTTATGGCGTGCCGCTCAGGAGGGCATCGCTTTTTCATTCCGCTATGGATTAGATATTTTAAGACAGAATGGGATTGAACCAAAAATCATCAAAGCAGGACATGCCAATATGTTTTTGAGTCCGGTATTTCAACAATCTTTTGCAGGGGTTACGAATACACCGGTGGAATTGTATGATAATGATGGTAGTGTGGGAGCGGCTTTAGGTGCCGGATTAGGTGCCGAAGTTTTTAATTCTCGAAACGAAGCTTTTGCAGGGTTAGAGAAACACGCTACAGTAGAACCATCGCATGTAACGCTATACGATGAGTTGTACGAAAAATGGAAAAATAGCTTAAATAATAAACTAATAAATTAAGAGAAAATGGAAATTTTAGTTGGAAATCAGGAGTATTTCAAAAACATTGGTCAAATAAAATTTGAAGGAGTAGAATCCGATAATCCTTTTGCATTTCGTTGGTACGACGCGAATCGTGTCGTGGCAGGAAAGACTATGGCTGAACATTTTAAATTCGCATGTGCCTATTGGCATTCATTTAATGGAAATGGTTCCGATCCGTTTGGTGGTCCTACGCAGTTCTTCCCTTGGGATAAACGTTCTAATGTACTTGATAGAGCGAAGGATAAAATGGATGCGGCTTTTGAATTTATGACTAAAATGCAACTTCCATATTATTGTTTCCATGATGTGGATCTGGTGGATTATGGAGATGATGTAGTTGAAAACGAGAAGAATCTAGAAGAAATTACTTCCTATGCGCAGCAGAAGCAAAAGGACTCGGGCATTCAGTTACTGTGGGGGACAGCAAATTTGTTCAGTCATCACCGCTATATGAACGGAGCTTCTACCAATCCTGATTTTCATGTAGTATCACACGCTGGTGCACAAGTTAAAGCGGCAATTGATGCTACGATCAAACTTGGAGGTCAAAATTATGTATTCTGGGGTGGACGCGAAGGATATATGTCATTACTCAATACAGATATGAAGCGGGAGCAAGATCACTTAGCGCGCTTTTTGCATATGGCCAAAGATTACGCGCGCAAAAATGGATTTAAAGGAACTTTCTTCATCGAACCAAAACCTTGTGAGCCTTCAAAACACCAATACGATTATGATGCTGCTACAGTAATCGGCTTCTTGCGCAAATACGATTTATTGGATGATTTTAAATTAAATCTGGAGGTGAACCATGCAACCTTGGCGGGGCATACTTTTCAGCATGAATTGCAAGTTGCTGTGGATGCAGGCTTATTAGGATCTATTGATGCGAATCGCGGTGATTACCAAAATGGCTGGGATACAGATCAATTTCCAAATGATTTAAATGAATTAACAGAATCTATGCTAATCATTTTAGAAGGCGGTGGCCTTCAAGGCGGTGGTGTAAATTTTGATGCTAAAATACGTCGTAACTCCACAGACCCTGAGGATTTATTCTATGCGCATATTGGTGGAATGGACAATTTTGCTCGTGCATTGATTATTGCGGACAATATTTTGCAAAAATCGGATTATAAAAATATTCGCGCAACGCGTTATGCCAGCTTTGATACTGGGGCAGGAGCGGATTATGAAAATGGTCGCTTAACGCTCGAAGATCTAAGAAATTTCGCAGCACAGAACGGAGAGCCTAAGTTAATTTCGGGTAGACAAGAATACCTGGAAAACTTAATAAATCGCTTCATATAGCACCAAACCAAATATTAAATGGAGAATAATTCTAACCCCACATACAACTGAAAATGTAAAATGGGGGTTAGAATTATTATCAAATAAAATTAAATGTTATTTTAACATTTATAACCATTTAGACTTCTTATGATGAATTTACTTACTAAAACCATAGGCCTGCTAGTTGTCAGCATTCTATTTTGCAATAATTTTATTTTTGCGCAAAAAGCAACAAATCCGATAATTTTTGCAGATGTTCCAGATGCTTCTATGATCCGTGTCAATGACACGTATTATATGAGTAGCACGACGATGCATATGAATCCGGGTGTGCCGATTATGAAATCTAAAGATCTAGTCAATTGGCGCTTAATAGGTTATTGCCATGATTCTCTAGCTGACATGGATGAGCTAAACCTGAATAATGGAAAAAACACCTATGGCAGAGGTACTTGGGCAAGTAGCATTCGCTATCATGAAGGAACATATTATGTAAGTACTTTCTCCCAGACCACAGGCAAAACATACATCTATACGACAAAGGATATTGAAAAAGGTGATTGGAAAGCAAATGAATTCAGCCCGTCCCTTCATGACCATACTTTATTTTTCGAAGATGGTAAGATTTACATGATTTGGGGAGGTGGGAAAATTAATATAATAGAAATAAAATCTGACTTATCGGGCGTAAAGCCAGAAACACAACGTGTACTTATTGAAAATGCCACTGCTCCAAGTATGCCGGAGGGCAAGACAGGAGGCTTACCCGCTGAGGGATCGCAATTATTTAAAGTAAATGGAATATATTATTTATTCAATATTTCGTGGCCTCCAGGGGGTATGCGCACCGTAATCGTACACAAAGCAGATAAATTGGAAGGCCCATATGAAGGTCGTGTCATGTTGCAGGACAAGGGTGTCGCGCAAGGCGGATTAATAGATATGCCCAATGGAAAGTGGTTTGCTTATCTATTTCAAGATTTCGGAGCTGTAGGTCGTATACCTTTTTTAGTACCTGTAGAATGGAAGGACGGATGGCCAATTATTGGTGTTAATGGCAAAGTACCTATGGAATTAGATTTACCTGAAAGTCACGGACTGACTCCTCATACAGTAAGCTCCGATGAATTTAATAGAAATATGGATGATCCAGATTTACCATTAGTATGGCAGTGGAATCACAATCCAGCCAATGATCTTTGGTCCGTAAGCGACCGAATGGGGTACTTGCGTTTGAAAACAGGAAGATTGGATGATAACTTTCTACAAGCGCGCAACACGTTGACACAGCGTACCATTGGCCCGACTTGCATAGGCTCTACTTCATTGGATGTATCTAATATGAAAGATGGTGACTTTGCTGGATTATCCTTACTTCAGAAAAACTATGGTTTAGTAGGTGTACGCATAGTAGGAGCTAAAAAGTTTATTGTGATGGTCAATGCTAGCACAGGAACACCTGAAGAGGTAGCAAATATTGAACTCGATCAAGATGTTGTTCTTTTTAAAGCTGAATGTGATTTTACGGATAAAAAGGACGAAGCCAACTTCTTTTATAGCTTGGATGGTCTGGATTGGAAGCCTATTGGGACGACTTTGAAGATGGCCTATACGCTACCACATTTTATGGGATACAGATTTGGATTGTTCAATTATGCCACAAAAAATATCGGTGGTTATGCAGATTTTGATTATTTCCATATCAACCAATAATAGTCTCTTTTATTATGATTAAAAAAATCTTAGCAATGACATTTCTAAGTGCGGGTGCGGTACTCCGTCTATATGCGCAGAATCCAGTCGTGCAGACAAGCTTCACGCCAGACCCAGCGCCTTTGGTTTATAAAGACCGGGTATACATGTACGCGGGAGATGATATTCCAGGATATGATTTTTATTATATGACCAAATGGAGACTCTTTTCATCAGCGGATATGGTGAATTGGACCGATCATGGTGTGCCCTTAGCGTTGGAAGAATTTTCTTGGGCTATTGATCGTGCCTGGGCGGCACAATGTGTAGAACGTGACGGAAAATTTTATTGGTACATCTGTGCACAAACGGACCAAAATAATGTGGGTATAGGAGTTGCGGTATCCGATAGTCCGACAGGTCCATTTAAAGATGCTATTGGTGAACCTTTAATCATGAATGGTAGTTGGTCAAATATTGATCCTACCGTCTATGTGGATGATGATGGCCAAGCTTATATGTATTGGGGTAATGGTAGCCTTTATTATGTGAAACTGAACCCCGACATGATCTCCTATTCAGGTGATATTGTAGAAGTTCCACAATCCATAGAATCATTTGGTGGCGTACGTCGCCCTAGAGGAAGTGAAAATCACCCCCCTGCAGCGGAGCAGAATAAAGATGTATTTATAGAAGGACCTTGGTTTTACAAGCGAAATGGAATTTATTATCAAATGTTTGCCGGAATGGAAAAGGGCACAGAATGTCTCTCCTATTCGATAAGCAATAGTCCAACAGGCCCATGGAAATATCAAGGCCGTATCATGGTAAATCAACCTACTAATAGTTTTACCAATCATGGCGGAATCATAGACTTTATAGGTAAGTCATATCTTTTTTACCATACAGGTTTATTGCCTGGAGGTGGCAGTTATGGTCGCTCTTCAGCGGTCGAAGAATTTACCTACAATGCCGACGGGACTATTCCACAGATCAATATTTCTAAAGAAGGAGTAATGCCTGTGGGCAATATCAATCCTTATCAACGCAATGAAGCTGAAACGATAGCTTGGGCCGAAAAGTGCAAAACAGCACAGGATGATCAAGTAGGTGTCTATGTAAGCAGTACGCGTATTGGTGGTTTTATAAAGGTTAGAGAAGTGGATTTCGGAAATACATCACCCAAAAGATTTAATGCCTCTTTGGCTTCGGGTCTGAGTGCAGGCATACTTGAGGTTTATGCCGACAGTGTGGGAGGACAGAGGATTGCTTCATTAAAAGTCCCACGTACCGGAGGTTGGAATGTTTGGAAAACATTGTCTACAGCTATAGAAACCCCGATTACGGGAAAGAAAGATATCTATTTTGCATTTAAAGGTGAGAACTTAACAGCAGGTAGAGAACTCTACAATTTTGATTATTGGGCATTCGAAAACTAGAAAAATATATTAATAATGCATAAGAAGCTATTCATTTACATACTATATACAATAATTGCA
>JBMDWK010000124.1:0-20729 GCA_048595255.1 Sphingobacterium sp.
ATCAGTACTGTCCTAAATAAATTTTAGGGTATTAAAAATCTATCTTCATGTTAAATAAATGAAGAACTGAGTCTTATTTGAGAAAAGTATCCTCTGTTTTCTATCAAAAGAGTTGAAACTGACCTTTTTTATCAGGTGGTTTTCCTGAAATAAAGGGATCGTCAGCCCATTTCCAAAGGTCAATTTTCACGAATATATTAAGCCTAATAAAATTGACCAGATTGGATAGATTCCAATCATATTTTGCTTTCTTTTGAATATACTTAAAAAGCAGTATTCCGATCAATGCAGTCCATATTTGGATGTAAACAGCATTTTCAGATGTACCTACGAAACTGGTTACTTTAAGCCGCTGTTTAAGGTGTTTAAAGAACGTTTCGATTTCCCAACGCTCTTTGTAAAGTGCTGCAACTGTTGCTGGTTTCCAACAGAAATTGTTTGTCAGGAACTCGTATTCTACTTTTTTGATGCTGTCCCAAACACGCACCAAACGTATCTTCTTCCCTTTATACCTTTGATTGGCAGCCCCATCAAGCTCAATGATCTGATCCTCAATAATTCCGTGAGCCAGAAGGTCTTCGCTTTTGACGGTTTTAACCACCGTATACTTCATGTTAGATTTTGCTCTGGTTACAAAGAAACAGTCGGTGCTGTCCAAAACGTTCATCCAGGCATAATCAACATAGCCACGATCTACCACAAGCACACAGCCTTTAGGAAATGACATGGTCTTGGCGACCTTCGATTCATGTTGTTTTCCATCGGTTATATGAACAAAACTAGGCATACAGCCATCGTAATCCAGTATGGTATGAAGTTTTACAGCACCCTTTGCACTACGGAATTTCGCCCAATCAAATACACTCAGACATAATGGGATAACTGTGGCATCCATTAATAATACCTTACGCTTTAACTTTTTCAATTCTGCTCTTTGCCGGGGATGCCGCTTCCACAATTGATCCAAAAGCTTATAGTAAAGATCCCTGAAAAGACCATGACTTCGATGAGCGTTCATGTAGGAAAGATTGGATTTGCTAGGTGTTCTGGAAATGCCCATGTGGCTCATATTACCCGTGGTGCTTCGAAGGCCATTGGTAATATCACGAACAGAATCTGCCGAAGAAAGATGGCAAAAAAGCATGCTCACAAAATGAGTCCAACTATTAATGCCCTTGTGATGCTTGTCAGATTGGTACTGGTGAACCAGTCTACCAAAAATGTCTCGGTCAATGAGACCTAAAATTTGAGAAAATACGTTTATATTTACCATGGCGGTAGTGTAATTTTAGCGAATTAAATATAGCAATCCCTGCTATCTAAATCCACCGCCATTTTTTCCCTTATTTAGGACGGTACTGAATTTAAATATGGAAATTAAAACTTCATCAAAATTTTTTGCTGAATTTATTGGGACATTTGGTTTAGTCTTATTTGGGTGTGGTGCCGCGGCCGTCGCTGGCGGTACAACCCTAGCAGGTACTGCTGGATTGGGTTTATTAGTTATATCGGTGGCATTTGGTTTATCGGTAGTGGTATTTGCATATGCTATTGGAGGTGTATCGGGCTGTCATATTAATCCTGCCGTCACCATTGGTATGCTAGCCGCAGGCAAAATTTCTCTTAAAGATACTGGAATGTATATCGTAGCCCAAGTATTGGGAGCGATGGTTGCAGCTTTTGTATTATCTCAGATTCTTACCGGGCAACTTGGAGGATTTACAGCTGGGGAGTGGGCATACGGTTCAAACGGCTGGGGCAAAGGCTATCAGAATGAGTATAGTCTTGGTGCAGCATTCCTCACCGAAGCGGTATTGACAGCTTTATTCTTATTTGTGATTCTAGGTACCACATCAAAGCTCGGCAATGGTACTATGGCAGGCTTGGCTATAGGTTTTACCCTTTTGTTGATTCACCTTGTAGCTATTCCGGTTACAGGAACTTCAGTAAATCCAGCGCGAAGTTTAGGCCCTGCAATTTTTGCGGGAGGACAGGCTTTGTCACAGGTCTGGTTGTTTATAGCAGCGCCTATCGTAGGTGCTGTGGTCGGCTCCCTCGCTTGGAAGTTGGTTGATAGCGATTCAGAAAAACTATAATATTCTTTTTTTAATAGGTTATCACATGAAGCTCCACTTGGTGGAGCTTTTGTGTTTCATAGGCCTCTAATTATTTGCGATGCCAAGTGTAATTAACTATCTTTGTGATGATGGATAATTTCATTGTCTCTGCGCGCAAGTATCGTCCCGTTACCTTTGATTCGGTAGTAGGACAATCTCATATTACTAATACACTCAAAAATGCCATTCACAATAATCAGTTAGCGCAAGCTTTCCTATTTTGTGGGCCTCGCGGTGTGGGTAAGACTACTTGTGCCCGTATTTTGGCAAAAACCATCAATTGTGAGCAGATTTCTAGCCAAACGGAAGCTTGCGGAGAATGCGAAAGCTGTAAATCATTTCAAAATGGTGCTTCTTTCAGTATTCACGAATTGGATGCAGCATCAAATAATTCTGTAGACGATATTCGTAATCTGATCGAGCAGGTACGTATCCCACCTCAGACAGGCAAGTATAAAATATATATTATCGACGAGGTGCATATGCTCTCACAGGCCGCTTTTAATGCTTTCTTGAAAACATTAGAAGAACCGCCTACGTATGCTATTTTTATTCTCGCTACGACCGAGAAGCATAAAATTCTGCCTACTATACTTTCCCGTTGTCAGATATTTGACTTTAATCGTATTCTCGTAGAAGATATGGCGAAGCATTTGGCCAATATCGCGAGCAAGGAGAATGTGGCCTTCGAAACAGATGGTTTGCACGTCATCGCACAGAAAGCGGACGGTGGACTCCGAGATGCTTTATCGATGTTTGATCAGATTGTGAGTTTTTCAAACCGCAATTTGACTTATCAAGCGGTTATTGAGAATCTCAATATTCTCGATTACGATTACTATTTCAAACTAATGCAGGCTATAGCGCAAGAAGATGCTGCCGAGACTTTGTTGATATTTGATAACGTATTGAATAAAGGATTTGATGGAGGACATTTCATCGCCGGACTATCCAATCACATACGTAATCTTTTGGTAACAAAAGAACCGCGTACCTTGAAGCTCTTGGATGTCAGTGAAAATATTAAAAAGAAATATTTTGAGCAATCCAATGCATTGAGCTCTGGATTATTGCTATCCGCGCTGAATATTGCTAATCAGTGCGAAATTTCCTACCGCTCAAGTAAAAACCAAAGGCTACAGATTGAACTGGCCCTGCTGAAGATGTGCCACTTGTCCAGTGCCATCAAACTGGGCGTAAATGGGATATCAACTGCACAAGCAGAAGTAAAAAAAAAACTTCCTGAGTCAGTAAAACCCGCTCCAGCAGCAGTATCAAAGGCTATTCAGACCCCTGTGTCTACGCCTAAAGTCGAAGCGCCCGTGACGAATACTCCAACTCCTCCCGCACCTGTAAAAGCAGTGGAGCCAGAGAAAAAATCATTTTCTTCAGGCAAAGGCTGGGGAAGTTTCAAACCTTCGGTTGCGGTTCCAAGTCTGAATACTGTATTCGAGGAAAAATCCGTTGAGGAAGGCGAAGAATCTGATTTAGTTCAGGGAAGTGAATTTAGAGAAGTAACATTCAATGCCTTTATAGGCAAATGGAATGATTTGGCGGAGCAGTTGAAAGCCGAAAATAGAATTACCCTATATACGATTATGACTGCGAATGAACCTCGCTTGAACGGAAATATTATCGAGGTGGACGTGGAGAATATGGTGCAGAGTGATCAGCTGAAAGAAGGAAAAATTGATATTCTCAATTATCTTCGCGTAGAGCTCAAAAACTTTGCTTTAGACTTGACCACTCATCAACTTCAACAAGCGGTCATCCGTAAGGCTTATACTTCGCAAGAGAAATATCAAGTTATGGTCGAGAAGAATCCCTCTTTAGAAACTTTACGAAAAACATTCAATTTAGGGTTGAGCTAACTTTCTCTTTCTTATCTTTGTACAGAATTTCGACAGTAGCATTTTCAATGGCTATTTGTCTCATTACATATAATTTAGAATAATGCAAAACAATTTCCAACGTCGTGATCGCGGCGAACAAAGAGAAAGTAATCAAATGGTATTTGGTATTCGTGCTGTCATCGAAGCCATAGATAGCGATAAAGAGATCGAATCTCTTTTCATTCAACGCGGATTGAGCGGCAGTTTGCTGTTGGAGTTGAAAGCATTAATCAAAGAAAAAAATATCGGCTACCAACAAGTTCCGATTGAAAAACTCAACCGTATCACACGTAAGAATCACCAAGGTGTGATTGCTGTTATCTCTCCGATTACTTATCATAATATAGAAGATATCTTACCGTCAATCTACGAGAAAGGGGAGACTCCTCTATTATTGATGTTGGACGGTGTGACTGATGTGCGTAATATGGGCGCTATCGCTCGTACAGCAGAGTGCGCAGGCGTGCATGCTATTATTGTTCCTAAAAAAGGTTCTGCAGAGATCAATCCGGATGCAATCAAGACTTCGGCAGGAGCGTTGTACAAAATCCCGGTTTGTCGTCAAGATTCATTGGGTAAGACAGGCCGATTTTTGATTGATTCTGGTGTTCAGCTTGTAGTGAGTACCGAAAAAACTAGGGATTCGGTATATGATGTAGATTACACCGTTCCGACGTGTGTGATTATGGGAGCTGAGGATGTCGGGGTATCGGATGATTTAATTCGTATTTCGGACAAGTTGGCTAAGATACCGATGTTCGGTGAGATCGGATCTTTGAATGTTTCTGTTTCTGCGGGAGTGGTTATTTACGAAGCCATTCGTCAGCGAAAAATTTCGTAGCAAATGCTTAAACAAAGGCTTCGCAGACATTTTCGTGTTTATAAATATGTCGTTTATAAAGAAACACTTGTTGACTTCAAAGATCATTTCTGGTCTTTTGTAGGAGCGTTTATAGGGATTGGAGTAATAGCCTATTTGCAATCCCTTCATTTACCTCAACTCGAAAATATTTTCTTAATAGGCTCTTTCGGAGCATCTTCGGTATTGGTTTATGGTGCTGTTTACAGTCCGTTAGCACAACCCCGTAATCTGGTGGGTGGGCACGTGGTGTCCGCTATAGTAGGTGTGACCGTGGCGAAGCTATTGCCAGATGTAATATGGTTGACAGCACCATTTGCCGTGGCGCTTTCTATCGTCGCCATGCAGGTGACACGGACCTTACATCCTCCCGGAGGAGCTACAGCTTTAATTGCAGTTTCTGGAGGAGCGAAAATTACAGCTTTGGGATATGTGTATGTACTGTCTCCAGTATTTGTGGGTTCCGTTATTCTGTTAGCGGTAGCATTAATTTTTAATAATATTACTAAAGATAGACATTACCCGGTGAGACATTCCCGCCTAAGAAAATCTAGGAGAATGCAGTTGCGGAAAAGATTTTCAGATTAAATAAATTCTTTTGCATGTTTGTTCGTGTTTGAGCGCTAAAAATTTTATTTTAGTTATCTCAACCTATAAAATATGAATAATCATCTTTGCAAAATTGCTCTGCTTGCTGGTTTATGCTTTTCTTCCCAATTTTCCATTGCTCAATCTTCTATGGCAATTGAAAAGCATATTCTTGCGGATCAAAAGAACTTCTATTATATTGACTTTCGTCAGTACTCACAACCATTAAATAGCCTACCTATTGGAGTTTTTGATTCGGGGACAGGGGGACTTACTGTTCTTGATGCGCTGGTGAATTTTGATCAATTTGATAATAATACCAAGCAGAAAGGTAAGGATGGAAAATTAGATTTTTCTTCGGAAAAATTCATATATCTCGCAGATCAAGCGAATATGCCTTATGGTAATTATAACGCAACAGGTAAGGATGATTTGTTGAAAGAACATATAATCAAAGATTTTCAGTTTCTGTTAGGCAACAAGTATTATCAAAACTCAGGTCAGACTTCCTTTCAAAAAGATAAAGAACAAGTAAAAGCAATCGTCATCGCTTGTAATACAGCTACAGCATATGGTTATGATGATGCGGTATCTTTTTTAAATAAAACAGGCTTGAATATCCCAGTAATCGGTGTGATCAATGCTGCCGCTAGAGGTACGCTTTCCTTTTTTGATAAAAGGGAGGATGGTGCTATTGCCGTATTTGCCACCGTGGGTACAATAGCTTCTCAAGGTTATGAGCGGACATTGAAACAACAAATAGCGGAAGCCAATTATACGGGTGATATTCAAATCTATAATCAGGGAGGGTATGGCTTAGCAGAAGCTGTGGACGAAGAGCCAGATTTTATTCGCCAAAATGTAAAAGGGCCACGTGGCGAATACCGCGGTCCATCCTTAGACAATCTGAACTACAGAATTGACCGTGCTTTATTAGAGGTTTATAATTTCAAAAAAGACAATAACAGCCTACTGTGTGATAGTCAAAATGTAGATGACTGTTCTATCATTCAATTGAATGATGCGGAAAATTATGTACGCTATCATTTGGTATCCTTAATGGAGCAGATGAGAAAAGCGGAGAATGCGCAGCCCCTAAAAGCTATCATCTTGGGATGTACGCATTATCCTTATTTGGTTAAAGAAATTACCCAAGTATTCAGCGAGTTACGTAATTATAGAGGGAAAGATGGTAACTATGTATATAGACATTTGATTTCTGAAAATCTCCATATCATCGATCCGTCGATCTATGTCGCGCAGGAATTGTATAGCGCGTTGGCTAACAAAAATCTATTCAACAACCAAAATCAAGGTTTGCTCGCTAAGTCAGAATTTTATATTTCGGTACCGAATGTGACCAATAAAGATGTGAAATTAGATGCGGAGGGAAGATTTACGTACGATTATAAGTATGGAAGAAATGCTGGCGAGATTCAGGAATATGTTAAAGTTATTCCTTTTGATAGACAGAATATTTCAGGTGAAACTTTGCAGCGTTTTGAATCACTTATCCCGAATACCTACAAGTTGATTCAAAATTTCTCTAAAGAAAATCCAAAGACAAAATATATCAAAGCAGCAGATAAAATTTAAAAAAAATAAGTCCTCCAAATAGAAGGACTTATTTTTTATCCATATAGCTCTTTGTAATTCGCACTATATTTTTCTATAATCTTTTTACGTTTCATCTTGAGCGTAGGGGTGAGTTCTCCGCCTTCGATCGTAAATTCTTCAGGGATGATGCTGATTTTTTTAATCTGTTCCCAATTTCCAAAATTCGTATTGATTCGATTTATCTCCTGCATGATCTTTTCGTGTACTTTTTCACTTTTCAAAAATGCATCTTTCGGAAGAGATGTTATGTCGCGTGCGAAATCTTTAGCCCAGTCTAAGAGATTGGAGTATGAAGGGACTACAAAAGCTGCTGGAAATTTTTCGCCTTCGCCGATAACCATAAACTGTTCCATAAATCCCGACTCGACCATTTTAGATTCGATGGATTGTGGTACGACATATTTTCCGCCCGAGGTTTTGAACATTTCCTTTTTGCGGTCTATAATTTTAAGATATTTGCCGTCTACCCACTGTCCAATATCACCTGTATACAACCATCCATCTTTAATGATTTCGTGCGTCGCTTGTTCGTCTTTGTAGTAGCCAAGCATGATATTATCACCTTTGGCTAATATTTCTCCATCCTCAGCCAGTTTGATATCAATATTGATCAGCGGGAGCCCTACAGTTCCTATTTTCATTCCTCGACGGAAATCATTCACGGCTAGACAAGGTCCTGCCTCTGTCAATCCGTAACCTTCATAAATATTAATTCCTGCAGCCATATACAGCCGTATAAGTCGCTCCTGCAATGCCGCCGATCCGGAGGATATACCTACTATTTCACCACCTAAAGCTTCTCTCCATTTAGAAAAAATCAATTTGCGGGCTACGGAAAGTTGGGCATTATACCACCAATTACGTTTTTCAGGTTCAATCTCGTATTTCTCACCTAATGCTATTGCCCAAAAGAACAACTTACGTTTGATACCTGTCAATGATTCTCCTGTAGTCATTATTTTCTCATACACTTTTTCCAAAACACGAGGCACAGCCGAGAAAATATGAGGCTTGACCTCTTTCATGTCAGCACCGATCGTCTCCATGGAATTGGCATAATAAATCGTCAACCCTTTGTACATATAAACATAGTGGAAAAGACGTTCGTATGCATGACATACAGGTAGAAAGGATAAGGCCCGCATATATGAGGTCACAGGGAAGGAGTATTCGCTACTCATCATATCGGCGAGCAAATTGCGATGAGTGAGCATGACACCCTTAGGTGTTCCTGTAGTTCCACTGGTGTAGATAAGAGTCGCTATATCATCGGTTTGGACCTCATCTTTACGATTATCAAGCTCACGATCACTTATGACCTGTCCAGTTTGTGCGATGATACTCCAATGCGGAAATACGGTATCCTCTTGCAGTACAAATAAATTACTGATATGTGGAAGGTGGGGTTTAAGCTGCTGAATCCGTTCGGCCAAGCCTTTGTTGCTGATGACTACAAGGTTTATTTCCGCGTGATTGAGTATGTATTTGTAATCATTATCCGAAATATTGGGATAAAGTGCCACGACTACTGCACCTATCTGCTGAATAGCAAAGTCTAAGAGTGACCATTCAATTCTATTTTCACTAATAATTCCAACTTTACCATGGGGTTTTACACCTAAAGCGATTAAGCCCTTTGATAATTCGTCGATTTTGTCTTGAAAAGTAGCGTTGGATAATTCAATCCAATTTGTCCCATTTTTATAAGAAAATATTGGAGAACTTGGGTAGGTGTTTTTTCTGTATTTGACTAAGTCAAATAGGCGTGTAGGCTCGTATTTCATTGGCAATATCACAAAATAAATAAGGCTACCAAAAAAATGGTAGCCTTACAAATTTACATAATATTATTAAGATTAATATCTGCTTTTTGATTCGCGTCTCTTGCCAGAGAAGTCACGGAAACCTCCGTTGTCGCCACTGCGCTCTCTTCGCTCGCCACTGAATCCACCACGACGGTCACCACCGCGATCTCTTCTTTCGCCACCGAATCCACCGCTACGGCCTTTTCCGCCACGATCTCCACTTCTTGGTCGGCCACCGCGATCTCCACGATCCGAACGACCTTCACCAGATACTTCGATACGTACTTGACGTCCGTTGAAATCAACACCTTTGAATCCTTCGAATACTTTGTTTACTTCTTCGTCTTGTACTTCGAAGAACGTAAATACACCTTTTAAATCAATCTTACCGATAGACTTGCCGGAAATATTTGCTGTGTTGCAAATAAATCCTAACATATCTCCACGGCTGAATTCATCTACTGAACCTAAGTTCATGAATAAGCGTGTATATCCTTTAGATCCTTCACGAGAACCACGATCGCTTCTTTCGCCGCGCTCGCGCGTACCCATATCACGTGCTTCTAAGTTTAAGTCAGGAGCATTTTTGTAATAATCTAAGAAACGGTTGAATTCAAGGGAAGCAAATCTTTTTACAATTTCTTCTTTCGACAAATCTGCGAAACCTTCCATAATAGCAGGTAAGAAATTGTTAATTTGATCTTCGTTTACTTCCACATTTTTCACCTTATCGATGATAGTCAAAAGTTGTTTTGCAACGACTTCTTCACCTTGAGGTACTTGCATTTTAACAAAAGTTTTTCCGATAACTTTTTCAAGTTGACGGATTTTGCTTTGCTCTTTAACATTGATCAACGAGATTGAAATACCTGTTTTACCAGCACGCGCTGTACGACCAGAACGGTGCGTATAGTTTTCAATTTCGTCAGGTAATGAGAAGTTAATTACGTGAGTCACGTCATTCACATCAATACCACGAGCAGCTACGTCTGTTGCGATCAACATTTGTAGACTACGGTCACGGTAACGTTTCATTACTTTGTCGCGTTGTTGTTGAGACAAATCTCCGTGCAATGCATCTGCATTATAACCATCTTTGATTAATGCTTCAGCAATTTCTTGCGTTTCGATCTTGGTACGACAGAAGACGATACCGAAGATATCAGGATTTGAATCCACGATACGTTTGAATGCTGCGTACTTATCTCTTGCTTTCACTAAGAAATACTGATGCTCAATATTGGCATTACCTGTGTTTTTTGTACCTACCGTCAATTCGTAAGGATCCGTCATGTATTTTTGTGCAATACGGCGTACCTCTCTAGGCATGGTAGCTGAAAACAACCAAGTTTTTTTCTCCTCTGGAGTTTCTGATAAAATGTTGTTGATATCTTCTTGGAAACCCATGTTTAACATTTCGTCCGCTTCATCCAATACAACATATTTTACGTTTGAGAAATCAATAGCATTTCTGCCAATGATATCTAACATACGTCCTGGGGTAGCAACTACAATCTGTACACCACGTCTGATTTGACGTAATTGATCACTGATGTTTGCACCTCCATATACAGCCACAACATGTACGTTGTCGATGTACTTAGCAAATTTTTCTAAATCTTTAGCGATTTGTAAACACAACTCACGTGTCGGGCATAATACTAATGCTTGTGGGTGTTTTTGAGAAAAGTCTAATTGCTCTAATAGTGGTAGACCAAATGCCGCTGTCTTACCTGTGCCGGTTTGGGCTAATCCGACAAAATCGTCGCTACCAGTCAATAATACAGGAATGGCTTTTTCCTGAATTTCAGAAGGTTTTTCGAAACCTATTTCTGAGATGGCTTTAACAACTTCCTCACGGATTCCCAGTTCTAAAAATGGGTTCATGAAATAAATTATACAATAGGCACTATTGCCTAAGGCGTTGCAAAGATACGGAGAATAATTGAATTGTGCAATAGTGTAAGCAATTGATTTTTAAGCTATATTAGAAACGTAAATAATATGTGCGCATAACTTATGAAATATCTTTTATTCATTCTCATGTTGGGAATTCAATTTGCTGAGGCTCAAACAAAACCCAATTCAAAAATCTTTTTGGAACAATTCAAACCTTTCGTGGGGCAGTATTTTGAAGGTGAAATTATTGCCGGTGGCAGGGAAGGAGATGGCTTTACGGGCAAAAAATTGATGTTGGAGGTTATGAGCTATGATGATAGAGAAGTCAAAATTCCGTTTTATGTAGGAGAGGATAAGTCGAGAACTTGGATTTTAAGCTATTCCAATAATGTCCTAACACTGAAACATGATCACTGTCATGAAGATGGTTCTGCGGATAAAGTAACTTTTTATGGAGGAACAGCTCCAAACGAAGGAGCAATTCATTCGCAGATGTTTCCTGCGGATAATGAAACATGCCAGTTAATTGACTATGCTTGCCACAATGTATGGTGGATTACGATGGACGGAAAGACGTACACGTACAATCTGCGAAGAATAGGGTCTGATCGCTTGTTTACCGTCAAATTTGACCTAACCAAACCCATTAATTCGGACTATAAACCCTGGTAGAAAATTTTTTATTTTTAACTTAAAATATCACTTTTTGTTTTTAGATTGGATATATATTTCAACTCTAAATTATGTGGTATAAAAAATCAATTCCTAGACTTGTTGCCGAAGCGGAACAAAGTGGGGAAGGTACCTTAAAAAGGCCATTAACAAGTTCGGGTCTGATAGCTCTAGGTGTAGGAGCAATTATCGGAGCCGGACTTTTTTCTTTAACGGGTATAATCCCCAAGTTTTATAAAAAAATAAACCTGCTCTTCAGCAGGTTTATTTTTTATCTTTTTCTATTATTCTGAATCTTATCTCTCAGCTTATCATAAAAATCTTCTTCGACCTGAAAGAATTGCGATGCACGAGATTGACCTATGATTTTAGCAAATTCTGCGCGATACGACTTTTTCAATTCTACCTCTTTGGTATCAAAAGCAATCACATCACGACTCTGAGGATTCAAAGAATTTCCTTGAGTCGGTGTTCTACTATTTCCTCTTTTTGCACGTTTCAAATCCCACAGCTCATTGTTGTATTGATTGTAAATAGGGAAGAAGCGTTGCGCCTCCGATGGTGTAAGCTTGAGCTCTTTCGTAACGTAAGCAATCTTTTCACTCTCAATAGCTTTGAAATTTTGCTGTGCAAAAGCAGGCATATGTAAAGCGAAAATAAAGCAAATAGCGATCAAAATATATCTCAAATGTAACATTATAGCATATAATTTAAATACTCTTCAATTTCCTTGTTCTCAATCTCTGGATCTAATCGAACATTGTCATCATTACTATCAGACTTGTATTCTGCCAAATGGATTAAATCTTCACCTTCAGAAACTTGTGCTAGATAACTAATGATTTCTTCGTCGCTGACATTGTCCAGGTTAACCTCAGTCTTTACAAGTGCATTGGAGGTTGAAGTGTTATTTTGGAAGCCCCAATATGAGCCTATCCCTACCAATAGTACAATGGCTGCTGCCGCAGAATATTTCTTCCAATTCGTACGTCTTGGAAGTGAAATAATGGTAGTTTCCTGGTCAGTAAGTTGAACAGTTTTTGCTAAGATATTTTCGGATAATTTATCGAAATATCCTGTTGGAACCGTGAAATCATTCCTACCTATTTCGGCACTCCATTTTTCAGTAATCACCTGCGCTTGGATAGCTGCATTTGCTTCTTCAAAATAATGTGTCGGAACGGTAAAACCAGTATCTTTTCCGATTTGATCACGAAGGTTGCTTTCTGCTATTTGAGCAAAAATTTGATCTTCGGCCCTCGAAAAATACTGCTCCGGAACCTCGAATTCCAAAGTAGGAACGATAGATTTCAGATTCTCTTCGGCGATGCGTGTGTGCACATCTTGATCAAGCGCATCAAAATACTGATCAGGAACTGCAAAGCCTTCAGTTGCTACTTTATCTTTCAAATCTTGTTCTGCAATTTTTGCAAAGATATGGTCAGCAAGGGAGTCAAAATAGCCGTTAGGAACAGAATCCAAATGAGCATCTTGCGACACAGAATCTTCGTGAGAAGATTCGATTAATTTGCTAATACGAAGTTGACTGAATATTTGGGCTTCTTGTTCCTCGAAGAAATTTGTAGGAACTAAAAAAGGATTTACACGCAATGAATCTGGTAGATTTTTGCCTCCTAATTCTTCGTTATATGTGTTATTTTCCTTCATAAGTGTTTATATAGATAACTTTTATAACCAAAGGTTTAATCATGGCTATTAAAAAAATGCTCTATTTTTTTCACTGCTAAATGGTATGAGGCTTTGAGGGCTCCCACACTTGTTCCTAAAATCTGCGATATCTCATCATACTTTAGGTCTTCAAAATATTTCATATTGAAGACAAGACGTTGTTTCTCCGGCAAAGTCAGCAAGGCCTGTTGTAATTTCAATTGCGCTTTGTCACCATTGAAATACGAACCGTCCGCTAATGTATCCGAAAGATAGGATGAATTATCATCATCTAATGATACATTGTTTTTCTGCTTCTTCTTATTCAGAAATGTGATGCATTCATTCGTCGCAATCCTATACAACCAAGTGTACAGCTGCGAATCCTCTCTGAACTTATCTAAATTACGCCAAATCTTTACAAAGATATCTTGAGTCACGTCATCCGCATCGTCATGGTCGATGACCATACGTCTAACATGCCAATATATTTTTTGTTGATATTTATTCAACAGATGTTTGAAAGCTGCTTCACGCGTGCTTTCATCGGCAAACATGGATATGATTTGCGCGTCTTCCATTTATTATTTTTTTCTGCTAATTACTTTTTGTACAGCAGCTACAATGCTAGATGCATTCAAGCCATATTTGTCCATCAACTGAGCCGGAGTGCCAGATTCACCGAAGGTGTCATCTACTGCCACGTACTCTTGTGGTGCAGGCCAATTTTTAGCCAATACCTGCGCTACGCTATCTCCAAGACCACCTAGACGGTTGTGCTCTTCAGCTGTTACTACACATCCTGTTTTTTTGACAGATGCCAATATCGCTTCTTCGTCCAATGGTTTGATCGTATGGATGTTGATGATTTCGGCATCGATACCTAATCGCTCTAGCTCTTCACCTGCTTGGATAGCTTCCCATACCAAGTGTCCCGTCGCGATGATAGTAACGTCTTTACCTTCATTCAATAATACCGCTTTACCAATCTCGAAAGTTTGGTCTGCAGGCGTGAAGTTAGGAACTACCGGACGTCCAAAACGCAAGTAAACAGGGCCTTCGTACTGTGCAATGGCAATCGTAGCCGCTTTAGTCTGGTTGAAGTCACAAGGATTGATAACTACCATGCCTGGCAACATTTTCATCAAGCCGATATCTTCTAGAGTCTGATGTGTAGCACCATCTTCGCCTAGTGTAAGACCAGCGTGAGAAGCACAGATTTTAACATTTTTGTGCGAATAGGCAATAGATTGACGTACCTGATCGTATACACGTGCTGTAGAGAACTCTGCGAATGTACCGGTAAAAGGAATCTTACCGCCAATTGTCAAACCAGCTGCAATACCCATCATGTTTGCTTCTGCAATACCAATTTGGAAAAAACGCTCTGGAAATTCTTTAATGAAAGCATCCATTTTTAATGAGCCTACCAAGTCAGCACATAATGCTACCACATTTTCGTTCTGTTTTCCGGCTTCTAATAACCCCGCTCCGAAACCTGAACGTGTATCTTTAGATTCTGTAAAAGTATATTTTTTCATGTTTATATTTAGATATGAGATATAAGAGTGAGGCTTGGAGAAAACGAATCCGTCTTATTGTACCTCATCACGCATATCTATTGTCTAATATTTTATAGTAAATCTGTGTGATTAATAATCGCCTAATGTAATCGGTAATTGATTCAATGCAATAGTCAATTGCTCATCATTAGGAGCTACACCGTGCCATTTGTGTGTACCCATCATGAAATCAACACCAGATCCCATTTCAGTATGCAATAAAATGATTACAGGTTTGCCTTTGCCCGTACGCGATTTAGCTTCTTCGATACCTGCTACAACCGAAGCCATATCGTTACCTTTTTCTACTTCCATCACATCCCAACCAAAAGCTTCCCATTTAGCTCTTAGATTACCCAATGATAATACTTGTTCTGTAGCGCCATCAATCTGAGCACCATTGTAATCTACCGCAGCGATAAGATTGTCTACCTTATTGTGCGGAGCATACATCGCAGCTTCCCAAACTTGACCTTCTTGCAACTCGCCATCACCCATCAATACGTACACTAAGTTCGTGTCTTTATTTAGTTTTTTGGCTTGTGCTGCACCAATTGCTGCTGAAAGACCTTGACCTAATGATCCCGAAGCAATACGAATACCCGGTAATCCTTCGTGTGTCGTAGGATGCCCTTGTAGACGAGAATTGATTTTACGGAAAGTAGCAAGTTCCTCCACTGGAAAATAACCAGCACGTGCTAATGTGCTATAGAATACAGGTGAAATGTGACCATTCGACAAGAAAAATAAATCTTCTCCCTCTCCATTTAGTTTGAAAGCTGGGTCATGTTTCATAGCATGGAAATATAAGGCTACGAAATAGTCTGTACAGCCCAATGATCCGCCTGGGTGTCCTGATTGACATCCATGTACCATACGCACGATGTCACGTCTTACTTGTGTTGCAGTCTGTTCAAGTTTATTGATATCTACACTCATTTTTGATGTTGTTATACAAATTATGCGTGTAAAGTTAATGAAATTAAATGTTTTAAGAGACCTGAATTTGAGGATAATTCAAATTTTTTGGGTTTTTCGATTAAGTATCAAATCCGTAAAAAGTAATCCATTCGGATATGCGAATGGAACGATACCATAGTGACGGCAATTCACATAGAAAATGGACAAAAGATGTTGAAACATTGCGGTTTATATTATTTCTTGTTAAGAAATTAGTTTGGCATCTAAAATAATTTTAAATTCAAATTATGGAATATGGGAATCTTCTGCATCCATCCGTAAATATTAATAATTAAAGATACAATATGAGAAAATTTCTTTTTGTGAGTCTGTTGGCGCTGTATGCTACTAGAGGCTCCTATGCACAAGATAAAATAAATGCTTCGGCAGAAGTCAGGGAAGTTACGGTGTACACCAATGGTGCCGAGCTGGCGAATAAAGTTAAAGTTAATTTACCTAAAGGGAGCACAACATTGTACATTCAAAATGTCGCTAACGATATGGATATTAAGAGTGTTCAGCTTTCCGGTCCGGATGGCATCACTGTACTTTCACTGCGTCAGGAGCACGCTGCTGAAGCACAGATACTGAATCCCAACCATCGTAGATTAAAGGATAGTCTGGATCTGGCCATGGCTAAATTAGAGTCGTTGAATAATAAACAAAAAGCTGCGCAAGGCGCATTGAAAATTCTGAATAATGACCAATTGCTTGGTGGTGGAGGAAAAGTAGATTTGGGAGAGCTTTCGAAATTGGTAGATTATTACCAAATCAAAGCCGTGGAGTTAAACGCTTCTATTGAAAAATTGACAAAAGAGATTGCGAACGAAAATAAAATTATAGCGCGCCTTAGTGAACAAATTCGTCAGTATACGGGTAATGGTGGACAATTGGTGGTGCAATTGAATAACACAAAAGCAATTCAGGGCGAGTTGAACGTGTCTTATCTGACTTATTCGGCAAATTGGCAAGCCTATTATGATCTACGTGCCAAATCCATCGCTGCGCCTTTGGATATTCTATATAAAGCGCGCGTAGCCCAATTTACTGGTGTGGATTGGAAAAATGTCAAATTAACACTGTCTACCGGAAATCCCGCACAAAATGGCGACGCACCCTTATTGAATCCGAGCTATGCACAATATTATGCGCCACAAATTATGATTAGGGGTGCTTCTTCCCTCAATAACCAAATACAAAATAAAGTGCAGACTTTTGGAACACGCAATGTCGTGGAGGAGGTGGCAGTAGTGGGATCAGGAGTTAATAATCAGGTGGATATTCCTAATACCTCTATTGTGGAAAATCAACTAAGTGCGACCTTCGAAATTGATATACCTTATGATATTGCTTCTAATGGTCAGCCTCATAGTGTGACATTGAAAGAATTTTCCCACCCTGCATTATTCAAATATTACGCTGTGCCTAAGTTGGATAAAGATGCGTTTCTGCTGGCTGAGATCAAAGATTTTGAAAAATTGAATCTTGTTCCCGGTGAGGCAAATATCTTGTTTGAAAATATGTTTGTAGGCACTTCTTTTATTAATCCAAATATTACTACGGATACATTAAATATGAGTATGGGACGAGATAAGTCTATTTCGGTCAAGAGAGAGCGTATAATGGATGAAAAAAGTTCTCAAACAAGTGGCAATTCAAAACGGCAAACGTATACTTACGAACTTCGTGTACGCAACTCGAAGTCGACCGCGATCAATATGGTATTGAAAGATCAATTCCCAATTTCGACGGACAAATCCATTGAAATTGATTTGGTCGATGCCGGAGGAGCATCTGTAAATACGGAAACAGGGGTGTTGACGTGGATGATAACTGTCAAGCCTGGGGAAACGAAAACTTACCGATTTACTTTCACGGTAAAGCATCCGAAGGATAAAATTGTAAACTTCAATTAGGCTAATAAAAAAACGCTCTTCGATATAGAAGAGCGTTTTTTTATTTTAGTTAAGAAGTGACCATGTAGACCATGGGATTCTCGATAGAATTAAGATCAATGCGATGGTGTAGGTGATGAACACTGTTTTGTTCGCCGCATAATCTTCCTTCGCTTTTTTTGCTTTCGAATAACCGATAGTGATCAATACGATAGCGATAATCATAGTCAACGGATGTTCCAGAAAATATAATCTGGATAAGCTATTACTCATGTTCTCACCCGAAAAACTTTTAAATCCTAATGGAGAAACAAAATAAATTATAAATCCAATAAGTAATTGCAAGTGCGCAGAGATAAAACCGATTAAAGCGATTTTGCGGTTGTATGGATTCGCTTTAAAATAATTTACCGCTGTGATTACAATAGAAATAACTAAAGCAAGTAATAATATTACGGCTAAAGTCGAGTGTAAGTGTTTCATACCTGTTAACATATGTTTTGATTTTTAATGTTCGATTCTTGCAAAAATACTATTTTGAAAGTCGTTTTTCGCCTAATTCTCTAAATTCAGATTTAGCCTTGAATTGAGGGAATGTTTTTTCCTGACTCATGGTATACCCAATATCAAAGAACAAGCGGATGTCCGCTAGTATTCCTTCGAAATCCCAATTGTCGTCCAATTCATCTTGAGGTTTGTGGTATCGATTCGCTAATGCTGCTTTGCGTTTCTCTATCGCAGCAGTATCTGTAGACAAGAGTTCAGACCCTGATCCCATAAATAATCCCGGTACACCTTTTTTAATGAAGTTGAAATGATCCGAACGGTAGAAGCCTCCGGATGTAGGATTTTTTTCACCAGCAACTGTTCTTCCGAATTTTGCAGCCGAACGCTCGACGTAGTCTTCAATTTCTGTTTGTCCAATCCCAACAATCGACACATCTTTTGTCGCTCCTAGTGGATTGAATGCATCCATATTCAAGTTTGCCACTGTTTTATTTAGTGGGAAAACTGGGTTATTGGCATAATAAGAGGAACCTAATAGGCCTTCTTCTTCAGCCGTAAGCGCGATAAACACAATAGTGCGCTCTGGCTGGTGTTTAGCTGCTTTGAATGCTTTAGCGATTTCGAATAAAGCAGCTACTCCTGCCGCATTATCAATTGCACCATTATAGATGGAATCGCCGTTTACGGCTTCTCCAACACCCAAATGATCCCAATGCGCAGTATAAATTATGGTTTCGTCCGGACGTTTTGTCCCTTTGATCTGCGCGATTACATTATTGGATTTGGAATGTCTAAATGTATTTTTTAGTTCAATCTTAGTCTTAATATTCATTGGACGAGCCTTGAAACCTGGTTTTTTAGCTTCTTCCATTAGCTTCGAATCCAGACCTCCAAGTGTAAATAATTTCTGAGCCGTCTCTAAGGAAATCCAACCCTCGAATTCCGGTAATTCATCTTGATTATTGGTCGTCAATTCCAATTGCGGACCCGACCAGCCTGAACGAACTACATCCCAGCCATAGCTAGCTGCTCCCGTCTCATGGATAATCAATATTCCTGCCGCACCTTGACGACCTGCTTCTTCAAATTTGTAGCGCCATCTGCCGTAGTAGGTCATGGTATCTGCTTTGAAAAGGTTTTTGTCGTATCGACCCGGGTCACTCACCATCACGACTACCGTTTTTCCTTTTACATCCAGACCTTCGTAATCGTTCCAGTCATATTCAGGTGCAACAATGCCGAATCCAGCAAACACCAATTCTGTGTTTTTGATTTGGACATTTTCTTTCAGTTTACGTGTTCCAATGACAAAATCATCCAGGTAGTTGAACTTACTGCTACCTTTTGACCCTTCGAAAGTTAGGGAAGGGGTGATGGGTTTTGAAGTGATTTCGACCATTGGCACTTCTTGGAAATACGTATCCCCATTTCCAGGTTCAAGGCCTAGGGATTTAAACTGTTGCTCAATGTAATTTACCGTCAAGGTATCTCCTTTGGTAAAAGGTTTTCTTCCTAAGAATTCGTCCGATGCCAACTGGGCAATGTGCGCTTTGTACGAATCCGCCGTGATGGCCGCAAGCGCCGTGCTATCTAAGGAATTAGAATCAAATGTGGATGATTGCTCTGAACAGGAAAGTAAACCTAAGCTCAGTGCACAAGATAATAACAATGATTTATTCATAATTCATTTTAATGTGAACGACTAAAAATACGATTTAAAAAGAGAATATATGTTCTTGTATCTAATCTTTGACAGGAAATACCTCCGCAATAGGATGAAAGAGGTAGATTTTTTGGGTGTTTAATTCCAGACATTTGTACCTTTTGCGCAGTTTTTCCATTTTCTGAAATACACGTCCATTTTTCAATTGAAAGATAGCCTGATCAGGCAATTGTTCCACATGGATAATGGAGCTGCTTGTCTTATCAAATTTTTTGAGAACACGGTAAAGGTTTAGATCTGTGCAGGACGATGCAGCCGGGTTGTTCATATAGGCATTGATCGCTATGATTACTTCTGCTGGGAAGATATTTAATTTCAGAAAAGGCTGAATCAAGGATTTGAAATTATTTTTCCACTCTTCACCATGCGGTTTTACGGTGTTTTTGAAATCCTGAAAAGTTTTGAGATGTGCAAACTCGTGTACCGTGGTTAATAAGAAAGCATAAGGGTTGAGGTCGTGGTTGACGGTGATCTGGTGTGGGCTCCCGCGGAATGGTGCGCGATAATCTCCTAATTTCGTGCTACGGCTTTTGGTGACTTTAAACCGGCAGACCGTATCATTAAGCCATTGCGAAATAATAGGTGCAGCCTCGACAGGCATATACTTACTCAATTGTGTGCTGAAATCCGGCATATCGCTACAAACATATTATTTTTATGATATAAACTAAACTTTTTGTGGTTTTTAAACCTAAATCTAATCCCTATATTTGAGATTAGTTTTCAGTACAGGTTTACTTCAAAACATATTATATGCTATCGCGATTACTAATAAAAAACTACGCTTTAATCGATAATTTGGACATTTCCTTTGATAAAGGATTAAATATTATCACGGGCGAGACTGGAGCCGGTAAGTCCATCTTGATGGGTGCATTGGGCTTGATTTTGGGCAAGCGTGCTGATGGGAAGCAGTTTTTTAATGATGAGCAGACATGCATAATCGAGGGTGATTTTTCAATTGC
>JBMDWK010000125.1:0-29739 GCA_048595255.1 Sphingobacterium sp.
TTTCTTTTTACACTTCCATAGCCGATTACTACTACATCCTCGAGCACATTGTCAATTGGATCTAGTGTAACTACCATCTCTGCACTACTGCTGGGTAGCTCTTTTGTTTCATAGCCTATGTAGGAAAAGACCAAAATTGAATTTGGGGATACGGAAATTTGAAATTGGCCATTGGTATCAGAAATAGTACCTGATGTGGAGCCTTTTTGTAAAACGCTGACGCCCTGCAAAGGCAGAGAACTTGTTGCATCCATTATTCTTCCGCGCACCACTCTGGTGTCTTGTGCCTGTACATTTGAAAATGTACATAGCAGAGCAATGAATAGATAGAATAATGGTATTTTTCTTTTAATAAAAAATAACATAAGAAAATAAAATTGGTTATCTTAAAATAGGCAATTATCCTTTTGATAGAGTTTCCTGCTCCATCGTTTTATAAAACTATACATTGTATTTAAGACTATAAATATGGCAAAGCTGAAAAGTACTAGTTATTAAAATTAAACATATGTATTTCAGTTTGTTATATGTTTTTGTCGGACAAAAAAAGTACTTGTTTTCAGGGTTTATCTGTCTATGTTTCCTATGTTTTTGACCAAATCTTCGAACTGTGTACGGTCCACGGCAGCCTTATTTCGCACTTTGGTACGGTAGTTATATACGGTGCGCAGTGAATAGCGCAAGAAACTGGCAATTTTCACACTATCATCGATTCCTAGACGTATCAATGCAAATAAACGTAGCTCCGTATTAAGGAGTTCTTTATCCTTCAGCAGTATGCGTTCGTCTTCCCTCAGCAAGCTGTTGAAATCGTCGACAAAAGTGGGGTAGAGGTTTAGAAATATGGAATCAAAATTTTGGTAAAGTTCCGCGGTTTCTTTTTCAATTAGCGATGTAGACTTCAGACTGTTGATAAGCTCTTGCGTTTGATTGTTGGTCGCTTTCTTTAGCACTGTTTTGCGAAGGGTGTCGATTTTTTCGATGTACGAGGAGCACATGTCAAAAAATTGCGCGATGTACTCTTCTTTAATATGATTGGATTCCGAAAGAGCTAAATTTTGGTTGTGAATATGCGAATTCAACTCGCGCAGCTTCTCGTTAGTGTCCGAAAGTTGGATTTTAATGTTTTTGAGGGTTTTATTTTGGTTGATTATAAATACAAATCCGCCAATCAGGATGAGCGATAGTATACTTATGAGCACTAAGTTGACAATTAATTTTTTACGCTGGTCATCAATTTCTTTTTGGTAGGCAGCATTTATTATCGGATAAAAAAGTGTTCCTTCGACAATGCGGTAGCGCATATTACAAAAGGTGGCATCTTTGATCGATTTATCAATGGTCTTGAAGGCATGATCGATATTTCCTGTCTCGTAGTAGGTTAGTGCCAAGTCCTGTAATGACGCATTATCTTTATTGGCCAATTGAATATCTGCGATGGCTGATTTGGTGAAATAATATTGTTGCAGGTCCGTCTCACCGTTGTATCTGTACGCCAATCCCAACAGGTAATTTACTAGAGCTGTATTTTCGAGAGAAAGATTGTTTTCATTTATTAATGTCAAGAATGACTTTTGTGCCTCCTCTCTATCTCCTGCGTAAAGGTTTTTTATCCCTAATTCTAATTTGTAGTCCAGTGAATTTTCGTCCAAAATATGCAACAACGAATCCCGATAGTGCTCGCTTTTCTGATAAAATTCCGTACCATCATTGCTTTGTCCATATTGGCTATAAAAAGATACATGAGTAGCATAATATTTAGCGAGTAATTCGCTTGGGATATTATTTCGATTCAATGATTCCAATAAGTCCAGCGCCGCTATGTACTTGCCCGAAGAAGAATATAAAGCGGCGAGATCGAGGTCTACTTGATATAGCGTGAGTGGATCCTGCGCGGGCACTAGACTTTTGCAGGTGTTAAGGTAAATTAAAGCTGAATCTGTCTGAAATTTTTTATAAGCCTGAAAAATTTGGTAGGATAAATCAAAAGTTTCTTTGGCGTCTTTTTTTTTCGCCATTTGAGCTTTTAAATTGTTGATTTCTTTGATTCTTTTCTGATGAAAAAAATCTTCTTTTTTCAAAACAGCTTCAAATTCTCTTTCTACATTTTTTAATTGTGCATTATCTTGCCCAAACGTAGCGAGACAAAAATACATTAGAAAAAAAAGTAAAAAATAGCGAATCATTAGTATTTATATTAGAACAGTTTAGTTAGCCGTTTCAAAGTTAAATGTATAAAATGAAAAATGCGCATAAATCTTATGCGCATTTAACTTATATAAAAAAACTAAACTTAAAAGATGCTATAGCCTAAGCTTATAGTCCATAGATTTAATTTCTGTTTGCCTGCTGACCCTTCATATTCACTAATATTTCCTAAGCCAAGTTCATAGCGTAGATCAAAAGTCAATTTGCTAAAGTCTATACCTGTGCCAATTACCAGCGCTGAAAATTTATCTTTGTAATTGGTCAATGCTTCTTGATATACTGCCGATACATTTTCCTTATACGGGTTATTCTCATCTATTACAAAAGAGAATAATGGCCCCGCCTGCAATTTCAACTTAGCCGGTCCTACTGGAAATTTTGTTCCGATTAATAAAGGAACATCTATATTAGTAAATTTAATATCACCTTTAATTAAGTCTGTGCCTGCGTCGCTTGCATCGGGGTGGATACTCGCGCTTTTGCTGGTGAAGTAAGCCTCCGGTTGGAAGTGAAAGCTATTGCCTCCGATTCTGCCCCAGATACCTATTAGATATCCAACACTGTTTTCGTTTTCAAACAGACTTTTATCCGTCTTTAGTGACGCAACATTTAGACCCGCTTTTAACCCCAGTTTCAGATCCTGCGCCTGCGCAGTAAAGGATAGTGCACAAACTGTGATTAATCCTAATATAATTGCTTTTTTCATATTATAAATGTTATTTTAGTCAGTAAAATTATAAAATCATTTTTTAAATTATGTCAAGCCTTAAAATTACTTATTCGGATTGGGAAATTCTTAAAATAAAATTATTGCGCAAATACAATCATTTATCAGCTGAAGACCTTGCCTACCAAGAGGGTGAAGAAGATCAATTGATAAATAGATTAGCAAAACGGTTGAAACGCACGAATGAGTATGTTATCTTCACGCTCTCAAAACAATTAGCCGAATTATCCAATAATAGATTGTAACAGCTAAAATGGAAATTAGTTGGCAAGATTTTGAAAAAGTAGACTTGCGGGTGGGCACAATCGTGGATGTCCAAGATTTCCCGGAAGCTCGGAAGCCTGCTTATCAATTGAAAATTGACTTCGGCCCGGAGATCGGTTTGCGCAAGTCGAGTGCACAAATTACTGCGCTATATACGAAAGAGGAATTGATGGGACGGCAGATTGTCGCCGTTATTAATTTTCCGCCAAAGCAAATTGGGAAATTTATGTCCCAATGCTTAGTGACAGGTTTCGCTGATGCCCATGGTAATATTGTTTTGACCAGTGTTGAGAGAGAATTGCCGAATGGGGCAAAATTAATGTAGAATGAGGATATATAATTTTGAAGAAGGTGCGCCTGCTGTAAATGCCGACGAGATTTACATGAAGGAAGCACTCAAATTAGCACAAAAAGCTTACGAGGAAGACGAAGTGCCTATTGGTGCGATAATCGTCTCCCAAGGAAAAATAATCGGGAAGGGGTACAACCTTACCGAAAGATTGAATGATGTGACTGCACATGCCGAGATGCAAGCTTTTACAGCTGCTGCCAATTTCATGGGAGGCAAATACCTAAAGGATTGTACACTGTATGTGACCGTCGAGCCTTGTGTCATGTGTGCCGGTGCTTCGTACTGGACACAGATACCGCGGATCGTCTATGGTGCGAAGGATGAAAAACGAGGATATCAGGTTTTTAATCCCAAGATAATACATCCCAAAACCCAAATCATAGGTGGGGTGCTCGAACAGGAATGTGGCGAGCTCATGAAGCGTTTTTTCAAGAGTAAACGCTAAATTTTCCACATTATGGCATTAAAATGAAACATTCCGCCTTCTGAATTGTTATATTCGTATTGTATTTTAATATTAAGATTCAATAACTAAAAAATAGAAAAATTATGGCATTTGAATTAGAAGCGTTACCATACGCAAATGACGCATTAGAACCTCATATTGACAAAGACACGATGGAAATCCATCATGACCGTCACCACCAAGCTTATGTAGACAACTTGAACAAAGCTATCGCTGGTACGGACGCAGAAAATGCTTCTTTAGAAGATATTATCAAAAATATCAGTAAATATCCAGCTGCTGTCCGCAACAACGGCGGTGGTCATTATAACCACAAATTATTTTGGTCTGTATTAGGTCCAAATGCAGGTGGCGAGCCTACAGGAGAATTAGCTGATGCGATCAATGCAACTTTTGGTTCTTTCTCCGAATTGAAAACACAATTGCAAAATGCGGGTGCTACTCGTTTCGGCTCTGGCTGGTCATGGTTGATCGTAACTGCAGAAGGCAAGTTAGCCGTGACTTCTACGCCTAATCAAGATAATCCATTGATGGATGTAGCAGAAGTAAAAGGGACACCAATTTTGGGTATTGATGTTTGGGAGCACGCTTATTATTTAAAATATCAAAATAAACGTCCAGCTTATTTAGATGCAATCTTTAATGTAATTAATTGGGATGCAGTAGCGGCAAATTATGCAGCAGCTAAATAATTAAGGCAGTTTATATAGAATTGTAAAGGCGACATGCATTATGTCGCCTTTATTTTTTAAATTAGGTGTGATGAGATTAATTATTCTTTCTGTATTAAGTACATGTCTTTTCGCTCTGGGCTGTAAAAGTAAGTCTAAGGTGAATAAAGAATATGTCAAAATTGAGGATATGCATATGGAAAATAAAGAGGTGGCAATATTGGCCGGAGGATGTTTTTGGTGTGTGGAAGCGCCTTTGTTATTGTTGGAAGGTGTAGATACTGTAGTGTCGGGTTATATAGGTGGTGACGTCGAAAATCCCACATATGCACAGATCAGCACGGGAAATACGGGACATGCCGAAGCTGTGAAAGTAACCTTTGATCCTACTATTATTAGTTTTGATGAATTGCTCGAAATCTTTTTTACGATGCATGACCCGACCCAGCTCAATCGTCAGGGGAATGATATTGGTACGCAATACCGTTCAGCAATATTCCCTATCAATAAAGTGCAGGAAGAAAAATCTCGCTATTATATGGAAGCGTTGAATAAATCAGGCGCTTTTGATAAGCCGATAGTAACCACCATCGAGTATGCGGATACATTTTATGTAGCAGAAGATTATCACCAAAACTACTACAATCGTAATCCCAACGAAATGTACTGCCAGCTGGTAGCACGGCCAAAAGTAGAAAAGGTGAAGAAAGTATTCGCAGATAAGTTGAAGAAAAAGTAGATTCGAAGCATGAAACCGATTCAATTTACAGTTTCTGTTTATGGTGAAGGGGTTTTCGCAGTGTTGGAAGACAAAAAAGAAAACTTTTATAATTATTACCACCGACATGATGAAGCTCAGATAACGTATATCCTTAAAGGAAAAGGGACAATTATGGTCGGTAATGTGATGCAATCCTTTCAGTCGGGGGATATATTTGTGTTGAAACCGAATGAGCCCCATATGTTCGACCGCGAAGCAGAAAAAGAGGAGGAAAAAGGGGATATACATGCTATACACATCTTTGTCAATCTAGAACGGATGAAAAAGCTGTACCATATTCCCGAGTTCGAAGCGGTACGGGATTATTTGCAGGAATTACATACCTCCAAGATGCTCGATCGCTCCATATCCGAATCGATGATGCATTTTTTTACCAATATGATGGTCAAAAACGGGATGCCTAGATTTACCGAGTTTTTGCAATTATTGCATGCGCTGACGCAACATCGGCACGATGCGGTTTCCCTATATTCGGGTGTGCGAGATATGAGTTATTCGGACAAGGACGGGGTACGCATTAGTCAGGTGTATAAGTTTACTTTTGATAAGTATCAAGAAGATATATCTGTCGATCAGGTCGCCTCTTTGGTGCACATGACGCCGACATCTTTTTGTAAGTTTTTTAAGAAACATACCATGAAAACGTACATAACATTTCTGAATGAGGTACGTATCGAAAAGGCTTGTCAGATTTTATTAAATCATCAATCCGAAAATATTGCAGAGGCTGCCTTTCAAGTTGGTTTTAACAATATTGTACATTTTAATCGCGTATTCAAAGCTATTACTAAGCTGTCGCCCAAGAAATATATACAAGCACATAGCCTCGATATATAACTTAAATTGGTTGCATTCTAGTAAAAATCAATAGTTTACTACCGGTTTTGATAGAATATGTTTAATGATGGATAAATAGGGTATATATAGATGAGGCAATATTTAATATTTTTACAATAAATAATTATTATCATGTTAAAAGGATTTTTCAATGTTCCGGCTCCTGTAAACGAGCCCGTATATTCATACGCTCCCGGTTCCAAAGAGCGCGCATTATTGAAAGAGGCTATTGCAGAAGCAAGATCTCAAGAAATTGATGTCCCTATGTACATTGGATCAGAGGAAGTACGCACAGACAAGAAAGTGAAACTTACACCTCCACACGATCATAAACATGTATTGGGATACTATTCTCAAGGTACTAAGCAGCATGTTACAGACGCTATTGAGGCTGCCTTGGCTGCAAAAAATGATTGGGAAAACCTGCCATGGGAACAACGTGCAGCTATCTTCTTAAAAGCAGCTGAATTGATCTCTACAAAATACCGCTATAAGCTAAATGCGGCTACGATGTTAGGTCAATCCAAAAACCCTTACCAGGCAGAGATAGACTCCGCATGTGAGATCATAGATTTTTTGCGTTTCAACGTAAAATATATGTCCGAAATCTATCAACAACAACCTCCTGCAAATAGCAAAGGGGTGTGGAATCGTGTAGAGCAACGCCCGCTTGAAGGCTTTGTGTTTGCGTTGACACCATTCAACTTTACGGCTATCGCAGGTAACTTGCCTACATGTGTAGCCATGATGGGTAATGTGGTAGTTTGGAAACCTTCAAACACTCAAATTTATTCGGCTAATGTATTGATGCAAATCTTCAAAGAAGCTGGTCTTCCGGACGGTGTCATCAATTTAGTATATGTTTCAGGTCCTGATGCTGGTGATGTAATTTTCAAACATCCTGATTTTGCAGGTATCCACTTTACAGGTTCTACAGGTGTATTCCAAGATATTTGGAAGACAATAGGAGAGAATATTCACCTTTACAAAACGTATCCACGTATCGTCGGAGAGACGGGTGGTAAAGATTTTATCGTAGCACACTCTTCTGCAGATATTCAAGTGCTGAATACGGCATTAGTTCGTGGTGCTTTCGAGTTCCAAGGTCAAAAATGTTCGGCAGCTTCGCGTGCCTACATTCCACAATCCTTGTGGGGCGAATTGAAAGTATTGATGGAAAAAGATATTAAATCTTTCAAAATCGGTGGCACAGAAGATTTTTCAAACTTTATTAATGCTGTGATTGATGAGAAAGCTTTTGATAAAATCACCAAATATATTGATAGAGCAAAAGAATCATCGGATGCTGAAGTCGTAATAGGTGGCGAATACGATAAATCGAAAGGTTATTTTATTCATCCAACTGTAATCTTGGCCAAAACTCCTGATTACGAAACGCTTTCAGAAGAATTGTTCGGTCCTGTATTGACCGTATACGTATATGAAGATGCTAAATTTGAAGAAACATTGAAATTAGTAGATTCGACATCGATTTATGCTTTGACAGGTTCGATCATCTCACAAGACCGTTATGCTATCGATTTGGCCACTCGTGAATTGCGTAATGCAGCAGGTAATTTCTACATCAATGATAAATGTACAGGCGCAGTAGTGGGGCAACAGCCATTCGGAGGGGCTAGAGGTTCCGGTACGAATGACAAAGCAGGTTCAATGATTAATTTGCTGCGTTGGGTATCTCCGCGTACTATTAAAGAAACTTTTAATCCAGATACTGATTATAGATATCCTTTCTTATCAGAAGAATAAGGTTATAGGTAATGTTTTTTTGAAGCTTCGAGAATCTTCTCGGAGCTTTTTTGTGGATTTTGTTTTGATAATCTGGCTATTGTATATATGCATCGTAAATGTTAATTTTAACTTTACTGATTTCGATTATTAATAACTAATTATTCTATGTTTTTGAAGATACTTTACTTAGAGTGGACTGCGTTCTTTCGTTCTGCTAGTGTTGGTAAAGGTGTTGCTGTTAAGTTGTTCATGGCTTTTATTGGGCTATATTTCTTGCTTTCCTTTGTCGGATTAGGGATTATTTTATATATGTTGTTGAAGGAAATATTTCCTGATCAAGAGCCTATCATGGTGGTAAACAACTTTCTCTTACTTTGGCTAGGTCTTGAACTCGTCCTTCGGTTTTTGTTGCAAAACTTACCTGTAGTCAATGCCAAGCCTCTTTTGACCCAACGTATACCTCGTAGCAAAATTGTCCATGTACTCTTATTGAAATCAATATTTTCCTACTACAATTTTCTGACCCTGGTGGTTGCTATTCCATTCATTATAGTCAATTTAAAGCATGCCGACTACTCGTTTGTATCCCTTTTATTTTGGCTTATAGGTCTGATGGGGATGGTTTATTCGATTAATTTCGTCAACTTTTGGATACAGCGCAGGTTTGCTAATAATTTAAAAGCTTTATTACCATTTATTATCGGCTGTTTAGTCCTAATAGGCTTAGAATATTTTGGAATATATTCAGTCAGTAAACTATTTGGAAGCTTTTTCAATTTGGTGCTTACCTATCCTCTTCTGGGATTAATACCACTTATTTTATTATTTCTAAGCTATAAGCTCACCTTTAATGATGTGAAAGCTAACCTGTATTTGGATGCTTACTTGGATAGCAAGCAAAAGACATATCAAGCTTCGGATCTCAGCTGGACCAATAAATTTGGGGCTTTGGCGCCTTTCCTACAGCTGGATTTGAAGTTACTGTGGCGTAATAAGCGTGCAAAAACTACAGTTTATCTTAGTCTGGGCTTTTTAGCTTATGGCTTACTATTTTATACGAATCCAACATATGCGGATTCCAGCATGTTAATCTTTGTTGGAATTTTTATTACCGGGATATTTATTATCAATTTTGGTCAATTCATTCCAGCTTGGGATAGTTCTTATTTTCCTCTGTTACAGACCAGACCCGTCACTATGAAAAACTATTTGGAAGCTAAGGCCATGTTAATGTACGGTTCTATTCTGATTTTGACTATTCTAAGCACACCTTATGCTTTCTTTGGCTGGGATAAGGTGTATATAAATGTAGCGTGCGCTATATACAATGCAGGTATTAATATCCCTATTATTCTCCTGTTTGGCGCTTATAACAAAAAATATATTGACCTCTCGAATGGCAGTATGTTCAATTACCAAGGAATTGGTGCCGCCCAATGGCTAATTGGTCTTCCATTGCTGATCATTCCGATAGTCATTTGGTTTACAGTAAAAGTATTTGCGGATCAAAATGTGGCCAATCTAGTGTTGATTGGATGCGGAGTAATAGGTCTATTGCTTCGAAATGTAATTATGAATTCCCTCGTCGCATTGTATATGCACAACCGATTCAGGATGTTAGAGGGTTTTAAACAAAAAAGTTAATCGATTCAAAATTAAGTTATGATTAGTATTCAAAATCTTTCAAAGACATATAATGATACTACGGTTCTTGCGATCGAAAATGTCGAAATAAAAAGAGGTGAAAGTATCGGATTAGTGGGAAATAATGGTGCGGGTAAGACTACGCTATTCAGCTTGCTATTGGACTTGATACAAGTGAGCACAGGTGAGATACATATTAATGGGGTGAATGTGCACGGGAGTGATCGTTGGAAGGAATTCACAAGTAGTTTTTTGGACGAATCATTCCTAATTGGCTACCTTACACCCGAAGAATATTTTTATTTCATAGGTGATCTTCAGGATGTAAGCAAGCAAGATGTTGATAATTTCATCGCACAATATGATGATTTTTTTAACGGAGAAATACTTCAGAAAAATAAATATATACGTGACCTATCCAAAGGCAACCAAAAGAAAGTGGGGATAATAGGTGCATTGATAGGTAATCCGCAGCTCATTGTGCTGGATGAGCCTTTTGCAAATCTTGACCCAAGTTCTCAGTTTAGATTGAAAAAATTAATTCGGGATTTAATACAGAATCGAGAAGTTACGATCTTGATTTCAAGTCATGACTTATCACATACTGTAGAGATTTCTGATCGCATCATTGCTTTGGATAAAGGGCGAATTATAAAAGATATTCAAACCTCGGAAGAGACATTAGAGGAGCTAAATACGCTATTTGCGGTATAAAACAAATAAGCTTCGAGAATTTCTCGAAGCTTATTTGTTTTAGTATATATTTCTTTATTTTCTTCCAAACAATTTATCGACTACGACAGCGATTGCTCCATCGCCCGTTACATTGCAGGCTGTACCAAAGCTATCCATCGCAATATAAAGCGAAATCATCAAGGCTTGATTCTCCGCGTCAAAGCCTAGCATGGAAGTGATGATACCCAGAGCGGCCATAATTGCACCTCCTGGTACGCCTGGCGCAGCAATCATTGTCACGCCGAGCATACATATAAATCCAGCCATCAACCCAAAATCAATAGGCATACCTTGCATCAACATTAAAGCGACAACACAAGCAACAATTTTGAGTGTACTCCCTGCGAGGTGAATTGTGGCACAAAGCGGAACCACAAAGGATGCCACTTCGTCGGAGACACCCGCTTTTTTAGCTTGGGCTAGCGTTACAGGAATAGTAGCTGCCGATGATTGCGTACCCAAAGCAGTGAAATAAGCTGGCATCATAGTGACTAATAGTCTGAAAGGATTTTTCTTGGAAATCGTGCCGGCTATAATATATTGGATGAGCAATAATAGGATATGCAATGCGAAAATAACCCCTATTATCTTAATGAAAACATTTAAAATCATCATCACTTTGCCCGAATATGTCATCTCCAAAAAGATCCCAAAGATGAAAAGAGGCAATAATGGAATAATTACTTTTTCAATAATGAAGGTAATGATACTTTCAAAATCGTAAGAAACTTCCGCTAATTTAGAATTCTGAAGTCTTGATAAACCAATTCCGATTAGGAACGAAAAGACTAATGCACCCATCACATCAAAGAATGGTGGAATCTGTAAGGTAAAATAAGGTGTTAAACTTCGGCTTTGCTCTTGGATGTTTACCGATTGACTTTCCAATAGAGAAGGAAAAATAGACATACTAGCGAAGTAAGTCGAGAATCCGGCAAATAGGGTAGAGCCGTAGGCAATGGCAACGGTGGTTAATAACATTTTGCCGGCTGTATTTCCCAATTTTGCAATAGCGGGAACGATTAGACCTACTATGATTAATGGAATTAAGAATTTCAGTAACTGGTCAAATAATCCATTGAATGTGGCGAATATCCTCCCAATGGATTCGGGTAATGCATTGCCAAGTAAAATACCCAGCGTAATGGCTATAACAACTCTAAATAGAAGGTTATTGGTTATATTTTTCATACACGAAAATACGTTTTTGTTATTAGATAATTAACCTCGGGTAAAAGTATTGATGAGTGTATTATCATCTTTTTTTAGATTCACCGTTAATACGTGTGTAGAACTTATTTCTACAAAAGTTCTGCTTCCAGCTTTTGGTCCACCACCAATTATTACATAATAATTATGGTCATTGTCTGGAGGATAAAATCCATATTCATGTGTGTGACCTGAAATTACAGCATCTACTTTAGCTTTTTGTACGATTTCATGAAAACATTCACGATTATGGAGCGTTCCATGCCAGTCATCCGAATGAAACCAAGGTATATGATTAACTATAATCGTATGTTTAGCTTTTTTTCTTTCCTTGGATTGTAAGACTTTGGTTAGCCATTCCTTTTGTTCCAACCTATAATGGTCATAGTCTACAGTTTGCCCATAAACTTGATGATCATCCGGTTTGTCCTCACCACCATCTAAGATTACGATGAATAATTTTCCCAATGAAAAAGATTGATAAAATTTATTGTTAGGAAAGTCATAATAATTTTTCAATTCTCTTGCAAAAGGTCCTCTTGTTTCATGATTTCCTCGTACAAGGACAAATGGTATATGGCTAGCAAATGCTTTGGAGATTGGCTGATTCAATTTATTGATAAGGTCGAATTTAGAATTTACATAATGGAAGATATCACCATTAAGAAGTACTAAATCAGTGCGTGGCATCGTGTTTAGCTTATACAATTCCGAATAGGTGCTCGTGTTTTCATGAATATCGTTCAATATCAAAATATGTGCTTCTCTATCATCATGTATTGACAGTTTTGTTTCGTATATCTCAGACTGAATTGTTGGTCCATATTCAATTTTATAGGCTTCAAATTTTAAAACCTCTTTAGCAATAATTCTGTATTTAAAGTTTTTATTACCATGAGGTACTTTGAATTTAAAAAGGTCTGTGTTAGCATTTCGCATACCATCTTGTACTTCATAAATAATATTTAAAACCTGATTGTTATGATCAAGAATCTCTAAGTGTGCAAAAGCTGGTTTGTTGAATGTGACAATGACTGTAACATCCTTTGCATTATTATTTTGTAAATAGGGCTCCGAACTGAATCCAAATTCATTCGCTTGTGGATCCTTTGCATATGTCGCAAGCGGAGCTAAGGTAGATGTTATGCCAATAGTTCCTATTGCTTTAAAGAAATTTCTTCGATTTGATTTCATAGTCATGAATTGAAGATGAAAATTAGTCAATAAAAATTTATTTTAAACATGTTATTGAATCAAGTTATTATATCGAGGTGTTTTTTGTCGGAAAGTGAAAAATACTTGGTCTGTTTCGCTTGAATTGTTATTTTTAAAGTTAATTTCTTGATGACCAATGGGAAATAAAATCAAATATCTGTCTACGAAAAAATTAGCTTTTAATAAGAATTTAAAAAATAAAATTGCTGAGAAAGTCTCCAGTGAGGAAGACCAAAAAATGGTATTTAATTATTTCGAAGAAAAGATACAATCCATGAAATCATTTTCTTTAGGGCCATATATATGGGCAATTTTTGATTTTGTAGACCAGCGGATCTTACGTATTGGAGGAATGGTGGGAGAGATGATGGGTAAACCTATAGAGTTTTGGTACGGCTTATCTTCGCAAACGTATATTTCTGAATTTGTGTATCCTCCTCATGTGCCTTATTGGATTGCTTATATGGACTATATTTTCGTATATATTCTCAAAAACCCAAACAAATCTGTTAAATCTCAGATCTATATGCAGCTCAAAAACAAAGATGGGATATATCGAAATGTAGTCATACAGGTTATTGATTGGAAATTTGAAGAGGATGGAAAGGTAAGATACTCATTATGTCAGGTTACTGATATTGCGCATTTGGAAGTTGACTATATGCCACATATTGCCATTTTGAGTACTGAAGGAAAAGAAACTATTCTACTGAAAGGACAACCATTGCCTTTGGAGCCAGATTTAATTCATCTTCCAGAATTTACCAATAGAGAAACTCAAGTGATGCGATTACTAGCATTAGGTATGACCAGTAAATTGATCGCAGAGAAGTTGGGTATAGCTAAAAATACAGTTGAAAACTATCGTCAAAACTTATTGCGTAAAACAAAATCATATACGAGTAGTGAGGTCGTGGCCTACGCCTTGAACAATGGATTGCTCTAGTGATAAATCACTATTGAAAGTAAGTATTATAACGTCGTAAATTAGTTGTCAAATCTTTGAATTAACTAATTAAGACGTTATGAAAAAGTTAATCCTATTTTCTATTTCCTTTTTAATTCTCGTGATTCCCGCTGAGGGACAAATATTAGATCGCATAAGTAAACGTGTAGAGAATAAAGTAAAGCAGCGTGTTGACCGAAAAATTGATAAAGCCGTTGACAAAGGTCTTGATAAGTTAGAAGGTAAAGTGGGCGAAAACAAAAGTAAATCCACCAAAAACTCATCAAAAAGTGAGCCTGATATAGATAAAGAACGTTCTATTTCTTCTAATTACGATTTCATTCCTGGTGACGACATTTTGTTTTTCGAAGATTTTTCAAATAATAATAAAGGAGATTTTCCGGATAAATGGAATACAAATGGGTCCGGACAAATAGTAAATGTTGAAAATCTAGATGGTAAATGGTTATTAATTCCTGATAATGCACTTACATTTCCTCAACTAAATGGAACATTGCCAGAAAACTTCACCATTGAATTTGATCTTTTCTATCCTTCAAATACAACTAGACCCCCTGTTACTTTTGGCTTTACCGAAGTTTCTAACCCAGCTAAACAAACGATTAAAGGAAAGAAAATATTTTATTTTCGTATTCCACCTAAAGGAGCGGGGTTAGAAAATATTGGATATACTACAAGTTTATACTCAGGTCGAGAGACAACAACAGCGTGGCCAGCAAATGAAAGTGCAGGAAAAATAAATCATGTTAGCATAGCTGTCAATGGACCACGTATTCGCTTGTATGTGAACACCGAAAAATTGTTTGACTTACCCAAGGGATTTGATCTAAATGCCTACAGAAATAATTTCCATTTTCGATCAGCAGAATTATTACCAAAACCTAAGGATGGTTTTTATGTGAGTAATGTTCGAATTGCTAAGGTGACAAAGGATTTGAATTCGCAATTGATTAAAGAGGGCAAACTCATTACTTCGGGAATTCATTTTGATAGTGGTTCGGATAAGATTAGACCTGTCTCTTACAATTTTCTCAATGAAATTGGGCAGTACTTGTTACCTTCCTTTCAGAAGAACCACAAGCCCATATAATCAAACAACAAGAGGCTGATGACCGAGAAAAAATGTGGACTGAAGAGACATTGGATAAAGTACAGCATGTAAAGAATTGTGGAGTTCTATTTTTACATCCGTATTTCAATGAATTATTCAATAAATTCTCCTTATTGGATAATCTATCCTTCAAAGATGAGATATCCAAAATAAAGGCGGTTCATTTTCTTTACTTTTTGACTACAGGAAATCTAGAAGGAGAGGAGGATGATTTTATCTTTTTTAAACTGCTGGTGGGTTTGGAGGATAGTGTTTTTGTCGCACCTCAGGTAGGGCTTACAATTGAAGAGCAGGAGTACTGCACAAATATTCTAAATCGCTTCATCAAGAAGTGGGAAGTGCTGAAAAGTACTTCTATAGAAACTATTCAGTACAATTTTTTACAACGTAATGGCGCCCTTCGATTGGAGGAATACACGATGGATGTATTTCTAGAAAAGTCTGTTTTTGATGTGCTACTCGAGCATTATCCTTATAAATATAGCTCGATAGAATTAGAATGGCACTCCAAATTAATCCGAATAATTATATAACAAAAAAGGGCTTTCCAATAGAATGAAAAGCCCCTTATTACAGCATATTAAGAATTATTATTCTTCGTTCAATTCACCTTGATCCAATACTTCGCCTGACACTTCAGCTCTGATTTTAGCTTCTAGTTCATCCGATAAATCTGGATTGTCTAGCAATAGATTCTTCACGGAGTCACGTCCTTGGCCCAATTTGGTGTCGCCATAGCTAAACCATGAACCTGATTTTTTGATGATATTATATTCCACGCCCAAGTCAATGATTTCACCCACTTTAGAGATACCTTCTCCAAACATGATGTCAAATTCAGCGATACGGAAGGGAGGTGCCACTTTATTTTTAACGATTTTTACTTTTACGCGGTTACCCGATACTTCGTCCGAATCTTTAATCTGCGAAGTACGACGAATATCCAAACGTACAGAAGCGTAGAATTTCAAAGCATTACCACCTGTAGTAGTCTCCGGGTTACCGAACATTACACCGATTTTCTCACGCAATTGGTTGATGAAGATACAACAACAGTTAGTCTTAGAAATAGTACCTGTTAATTTACGTAATGCTTGAGACATCAGACGTGCTTGTAGCCCCATTTTAGAGTCACCCATTTCGCCTTCGATCTCACCTTTAGGAACCAATGCTGCTACGGAGTCAATCACGATAACATCAATCGCGCCCGAACGGATTAGGTTGTCTGCGATTTCTAACGCTTGTTCACCATTATCAGGTTGAGAGATCAATAAATTCTCTACATCTACACCTAATTTTTGTGCGTAATATTTATCAAAAGCATGTTCCGCATCAATAATAGCTGCGATACCGCCTTTTTTCTGTGCTTCGGCTACAATATGAGTTGCCAATGTAGTTTTACCGGATGATTCTGGTCCGTAAATCTCAATGATACGTCCTTTGGGAACACCACCAATACCTAATGCAATATCCAGCCCCAGAGAACCTGTAGAAATCGATTCGATACGCTCTACTGCGGCATCGCCTAATTTCATGATGGTACCCTTACCGTAGGATTTTTCTAATTTATCAAGTGTAAGCTGTAGCGCTTTTAATTTATCTGCGTTGCTCATATTTTTAGTATTTACGATTCAAAAGTAAGATTATATTTTTTATTCACCAAATATTTTGCTAAAAATATTAGTTAAGTGTGTTATTGTTAAAATTACAAGGAAATTTGGTTATTTTCAACCGTGTTGATAACTTTTGCCTTATACGTTTTTTCAAAATACTTACACATATGCGTGAGAGGGCATACTTCGCATTTCGGTCTACGCGCCAGACAGATGTATCTACCGTGTAGGATAAGCCAATGATGAGCAATTTTGATGGTATCGACTGGAAGATATTTGACCAATTGTTTTTCTACAGCTAGTGGCGTAGTTGCATTGGTCGTGAGACCTAATCGATTGCTTACCCTGAATACATGGGTATCCACAGCCATAGCCGGAGCATTATATACGACAGATGAGATGACGTTGGCCGTCTTACGTCCTACACCCGGTAGCTTCACCAAGTCTTCTATTTTCTCAGGCACTATGCCATCAAACTCAGCGAGAAGTTTTTGAGCCATCCCGACTAGATGTTTAGCCTTATTGTTTGGATAGCTGACGGAACGGATATAATTAAATACTTCTTCTACCGAACTCTCGGCCAAGGATTCTGGGGTTGGGTAACGCTCGAATAATGCTGGGGTAATCTGATTGATACGCTTGTCGGTGCATTGTGCTGACAGAATCACAGCGATAAGTAATTCGAAGGGATTACTGTAATGTAGTTCGGTCTGTGCGTCAGGATTGTGCGTAGAGAAATATTCTACAAAAGCTTTGTATCTGTCTTTTTTCAACATACACAAAGATAATGTTTTAAATAGGATGTATAAAAAATAACAAAGTCTCTACTTGTAGAGACTTTGCCTTTATTTCTTACTTAACGATTTCGAATAGTGAAGAATACGACCAATCACTTCTTGATTTGGCTCTATTACTAAATTTTGAATTTCCTCTTTAATTTTTGCTTCGAATGATTCTTCCACTTTAATTGCTATATCTTCTACGTCGTTTATGTAAGTTTTTTCTTCTGTTTGGGTAAAATTTTCTACCATAAGCAATTGATTTTGTTTATTATATAAACGCAACCGATTTCACTTTATTGTAGAAGATTTAACTTTTTTTTACTTTTTTTTGTTGATATAATTATTAGCTTCTACAATCGCATTGTAAGCATTCACAATTCCTCCACTCACGGAGATTTCATCCAAATAAACCTTTTTGGTGCTTCCATCTTTTTTGATTTTCACTTTTTGGTCTACTTTAGTAACAGATTTCATAATGATATCTTTTACTTCTTTAGCGGAAAGCTGTGGATAGTAAGCGCGTAGGAGTGCAGCCAAACCCGATACCACTGGTGCCGCCATACTCGTGCCTTGTTGGTCCTTATATTTGTTCTCTGGCATAGTAGAATAGATCTGTACACCTGGAGCAAATACGTCTACCGATTTGTATCCGTAATTCGAAAAATTAGCCAATAAGTCATCGTTGACTTTCAATCCAGTAGCACCTACTGTAATCCAATTGCTCGCTTCACCTGTGATAGCTTTTTCGTCATTGGTGAAGTATTTCGTTGGGTAATTTGGATTGATATCGATGTCTTTTGCATCATTTCCTGCGGCATGCACAAGCAATACATCTTTTTCTAAGGCATAACGTACGGCATCATCCACTGTTTTTTTGTTGTAGACATATCCTTTGCCAAAACTCATGTTAATGATTTTGGCGCCATTGTCTACAGCATAACGAATTCCGTTAGCCACGTCTTTGTCACGCTCATCGCCATTCGGAACCACGCGTATAGCCATGATTTGTACATTATCGGCGACACCGTTTATACCGATATTATTATTTCGCTTAGCACCGATAATACCTGCTACGTGCGTACCGTGGTCCGCATCTGGGCCTTTTACATCGGGATTGCCGTAGTATCTTTCAGATGCGTCTTCGTAATTGTCACCAACGATATGGCGTGGATCAAATTCTTTATTCAAGTGATATTTGATTTGCGAAGAATAGTAATCGTTTGCCTCATTAATATCTTCGAAAAATTTTAAAAAGCTATCGTTTTCCGTTGCTCTTTTGATAATAGAAATTGCTGTTTTAATATCTCTATTTTCTGTTTTATAGTTATCAATATCAGCTTTGGTGATGTCTTTAGGCTCTTTACCTATTTCAGCGACAAATTTATCGACGTTTAGTTTTAATCTTCCATAGTTGGTATTGCCAAAACTCGCTTCATCATATTTGGTGGTGTAGTCCGCTATCATTTTTTGGTAAGCAACAAATTCACGTCGCTGCGCCTCATTGAGTTTGGTAGTCGGAAGTACGGATGCGTAGATCGGATCGTATTTTGCAATCAGACGAGTCACCTCCAGATTGTCGTAATTTACGTTTTCACCATTGGCATTGCCGATGAAATTCCAACCATACTTATCATCGATATAGCCATTGCCATCGTCATCTTTACCGTTGCTATTGGCTTCCTTTTTATTGATCCATAGTACATCTTTCAAGTCTTCATGATTAACGTCTACACCGCCATCAATAACAGCAACGATCACTGGTGTTGCTTTACGGCCTTTTAATAGTTCATAAGCTTTCTCCGTGCTTATGCCCATTATTCCATCGGTTTTATAATCAAGATTATACCAATTGGCTGGAGCCTTATCTTTTTTTTCTTGTGCGAAGCCCGTGAAAGGTAATATGCCGATACCCAATAAGGCGATTAGAAATTTTGTTTTACGCATATTTTTAAGATATAATTTTTCTTACAAATATAATGCTATTATTATGCCACTCAGCTGTTAAAAAAGCATAAAAGTATACGTGTAACTTAAATATTGCACATATGTCGATTTTTTTTAGCTTTCTAATTGTAGATAAATAGTCGTTATATTAATTTTTTTGATGATTTTTATAAATATAAAATAAATCGTATACAACAATATTAACCCCCTAATAAATTGTTATGTTCGCATCAAAAAACAATTGGATGATTATATTAAGTATGACAGTCGTAGCCTGTTCGCAAAAAACAGAAAAAGCTCCTGTTAAATGGCCAGATGCGCAAGCTCCATTGGCTGACATCAAACCGCACAATCGTATTATTCACGGAGATACAGTCGTGGATAATTATTATTGGTTAAATGATTTTTTCAAAAAAGGCCCCGACTCTGCGAATGTCGTTAAATACCTAGAAGCGGAGAATGCATATACCCAACAGATGATGGCGGGTACGGAAGATTTTCAACAAAAACTCTTTGACGAGATGAAAAGCCGCATCAAAGAAAAGGATGAATCGGTTCCTTATTTTTATAATGGATATTACTATTATAACCGTACGGAAGAAGGAAAACAATATTATAAACTCTGCCGCAAGAAAGGATCTTTGGCTGCTGCAGAAGAGATTCTGTTGGATGTGGATAAGATGGCTGAAGGAAAGCCCTATTACGCAATTGGTGGCTCTTCAGTGAGTCCGGACAACAAGTTGTTGGTCTTTGGGGTTGACGAAGTTTCGCGCCGAGAATATGTATTGCATATCAAGAATCTTGAAACTGGTGAGGTCTATAAGGATAGAATTGAACGCACTAGCGGTAGTGCCACATGGGCTGCTGATAACAAGACGATCTTTTATACATCAAAAAATCCAGTTACGCTGCTTTCAGAAAAAATCAAACGCCACACTTTGGGCACGGATGCGCGTACGGATGTAGTGGTGTATGATGAAAAAGACAATACGAATTACATCGGAGTGGGTAAGTCCAAAGATGGCAAGTATATATTCATCTATTCGCAAAATACGATGAGTTCTGAAGTACGATACCTGCAATCCAACACTCCAAATGGAGAATTTAAGCTTTTCCAAGCGCGTATGAAAGATGTATTATATGATGTGACTCCCTTAGAAGATAGATTCCTGATCGTCACCAATGTAGATGGTGCGAAGAACTTTAAGGTCATGGAGACTGCGTTGGATAAGACTACAAAAGAGAATTGGAAAGACTTTATTCCTCATCGTGCGGATGTATTGGTACAAGGTATAGATGAGTTTAAAGATTTTCTTGTGGTGTCCGAACGAAAAAATGGTTTGACAAACTTATCAATTCGTAGTTTGAAAGATAATTCGGTACATGATTTGGACTTTGGAGAAGCAGCGTTCACCGTGTACCCAAGTGTGAATGCGGAATATAATACAGACGTAGTACGTTATGGTTATACATCAATGGTGACACCGTCTTCTACTTTTGATTATAATATGCGTACTAAAAAGAAGACCTTATTGAAACAGCAAGAAGTATTGGGAGGTTACAAATCAGAAGATTATGTTACCGAGAGAACATTTGCAACGGTAACAGATGGCACTAAAGTTCCAATTTCATTGGTTTATAAAAAAGGAACTAAGAAAGATGGTTCAGCACCTTTGTTCTTATATGCTTACGGTTCGTATGGAAGTTCAATGGATCCTACATTTAGTTCGATTCGTCTTTCTTTGCTAGATCGTGGATTTATCTACGCCATTGCACATATTCGCGGAGGTGAAGAGATGGGGCGTCAATGGTATGAGGACGGCAAGATGATGAAAAAAATCAATACGTTTACTGATTTCATTGATTGTGGTAAATATTTGATCGAAAACAAATACACATCAAAAGGACATTTGTACGCGGAAGGTGGAAGTGCAGGAGGTCTATTGATGGGTGCAGTAATAAATATGGCTCCAGACCTATGGAATGGTGTGATTGCAGCGGTGCCTTTCGTGGATGTGGTCAATACAATGTTGGATGAAACGATTCCTTTGACGACGAATGAATATGACGAATGGGGAAACCCAAACAACAAGGAAGCTTATGAATATATGAAATCATACTCGCCATATGAGAATATTGAGGCGAAGGAATATCCTAATTTGTTAGTTACAACTGGACTTCATGATAGTCAGGTGCAATATTTTGAACCTGCCAAATGGGTAGCGAAGTTGAGGACAATGAAGAAGGGTGATAATGTTATTTTGTTGAAAACCGATATGGATTTTGGACACGGCGGAGCATCGGGACGTTTTGATTACCTCAAAGACCAAGCTTTAGAATGGGCGTTTATCTTAAAATTAGAAGGAATTACTCAATAATCAGTTTTATATTTATATGTTGAAAACACGTTTTTTAGTTGCTTTTTTTATTCTTTTTAATCTAGCTGCTCAGGCGCAAAAAACAGAAAATTTTATCATTAATCCGAGCAAATCGTTGGTAAAATGGGCTGGTAAGAAGATAGTAGGCGGTAATACCGAGGGTACTATTTTAGTTTCAAAAGGTTCATTGGATTTTGCAAGCAAACAATTGAAATCTGGTGAAATCGTGATGGACGCGACATCCATTCATTCCGAAAAAGCTTCTCCACGTTTGGTAGCACACTTGAAAAACCAAGATTTTTTTGATGTAGAAAAGCATCCTACAGCTTCATTTGTCATTACATCCGTAAAAGCTGGAAATAATCCCCAAGTTACTGGAAAGATGACCATCAAGGGGATTACTAAGGAGGTGTCATTCCCCGCGCAGGTTACATACGGCAAAGATTTGGTCGTTGCTAAGGCTAGCGGTATAAAAGTAGACCGCACCTTATTTGATGTCAAATATCGTTCGGGAAGTATTTTCTCAGGATTAGGCGACGGTGCTATTGAGGATGATTTTGTTTTGGATATTACGCTAGTGGCGGACAAAAAATAAATTCGAATTTACGTTTAAAACAAAGGGCTTCATTATTTGAAGCCCTCTGTTTTTTATCAATTTGTTGATTTATTCATATCACATCCACATCCAGCACCACATCCATTTTTGTTTTTCGATTTTGATGGGATGAATTTTCTTACCACACTTATTACAGCTGCTGCAAATATGATGGCAATAATAATGTATTGAATGGTTAATGACATAATAATATTTATTTTAAAATTTGATAAGCTATCAGTGCTGCTATATAAGCTAATGCCGTCATAAATCCAGCTTGGATCAATGTCCATTTCCATGAGCCTGTTTCTTTGCGTACTACAGCAATGGTAGCCATACATTGCATGGCAAAAGCATAAAACAATAATAACGAAATACCTGTAGCAAAATTGTAAGTTGGCAATCCCGTATTTCTGTTGATCTCCGACTTCATACGTTCAAAAAGTGTAGCTTTTTGCGTATCATCCTCGATATCAACGTCATCACCTAGTGAATATACGACTGCAACAGTACCTACGAAAACCTCACGTGCGGCAAATGAAGCCAACAGACCGATACCAATTTTCCAATCATAGCCGAGTGGGCGGATAGCTGGCTCGATACCTCTTCCTAAATACCCCAAATAAGAGTATTCTGTTTTATAAGCCGATACTTCCAGTTGTATTTCTTCATCAGATAATTGAGGGTTTTCTGCTGCGATATATTTTTCAGGTTCGGAGAAGCGATCATTAGGACCGAAATTTCCCAATACCCATAGAATAATGGATATTGCCAAGATGATCTTACCCGCGCCGATCAAAAATCCCATGGATTTCTCCCAGACTGTGTTTAAGACATTTTTTACGTCCGGTCTTTTGTAGGTTGGTAATTCAAAGATCAGGAATGAATTACGTACCGACTTGATGATTTTGTTCAATATCAAGGCAGAACCTAAAGCGCCTACAATACCCAAAATATACATAGCAAATAGCGTAATACCTTGCAGGTTGAAACCTAAGAAATCGGAGTCCGGAATCACCAACCCAATGATGACAATATAGATAGGTAGTCTCGCCGAACAGGTCATAAAAGGCGTAACCAACATCGTCAATAAGCGTTCTTTCGGATTTTCGATATTCCGGGCTGCCATCACCGCCGGAATAGCACAAGCCGCTCCTGACATCAAGGGAATTACAGATTTACCATTAAGGCCAAAAGGCTTCAACCAGCGGTCCATTAAGAATACAACGCGGCTCATGTAGCCCGTTTCCTCCATGATGGCAATAAATAAGAACAAGATAATAATCTGCGGCAAGAAAATAACAATTCCGCCGATACCAGCTATTATGCCATTGACCAACAAATCATTCAGAGGACCCTCTGGAAAATTTGCGCTAATAAATTCACCAATGGAGGCGAAGGATGCATCCACAGCATCCATTACTGGACCGGACCACGCATAGATGGCCTGGAAAATAAAAAATAATATTCCGAAGAAGATTACATAACCCAAGACAGGGTGCATGAGCAATCCATCAATTTTCTCCGTAAGGGATAATTTCTTGTTCACCGATTTTTGCACGATGGCAGATAGCGCCTGCTGTACCTTTTCATGACGCAGTATCGCTTCATCCTTTTGTAATTGTTGGGTGGATAATTGATATTTAGCACGGATAGAAGCTAGTTGCTGACTTGTCTCGGGACCGTGCGTATTTTGAGCGTCTAGACCCAAGTACATCCAAGTTTTATATTCTGTATCCAGTGGAAACAGTTTTTTAGCCTCATTAAGTGCTTGATCGTACTGCTGTGGCAAGGATAGAGAACCAAAATATGGACCTATTTGATTTTCAAATCCAGCAATTAATTTGTCTATTCCTTTGCCGTTACGTGCGTTCGTACGGTATACTTTTGTTTTTAGATAGCTCTCAAGTTTCTCATAATCTATCTGCAAACCCTTGTCAGCCATTTCATCTTCCATATTAATGACGAAGATGGCAGGAAGTCCCAGCTCACGCACTTGTTGGTAAATAATGATACCTCTGGTCAGGGTGCTCGGTTCAGATACGACGACTACCAAATCCGGAAAATCTTTATTTTCCTTATGGAGCAACGTGTTGAGCACGACTTCCTCATCCAGCGAATTAGGGAAGAGGGTATAGGTGCCCGGAAGGTCAATTATAGTGTATTCTGTTTGGTTAAGTTTGGCTGTTCCTTGTCTTTTTTCGACGGTAATTCCAGGATAATTACCTACTTTCTGGTTAAGTCCTGTGATACGGTTAAAAAGAGAGGTTTTACCCACATTGGGGTTACCTAGTAAGGCTATAGTCTTTTTTCTCATTATTTTTTACGGGCTAGAATTAAAGCGGCTTCAGATTTACGGATAGCTATTAAAGAGTCGTCATGAAGAATATTGATACATATAGGACCATTAAAAGGAGCTTTGTGCTTTACCTTAATAATAGATCCCGGGGCAAAACCGAGTTCGTAAAATTTAGCGGGCAGTGAGTCGTTTGCGAAAGAATCAATGATTGCTTCATCTCCCTTATTCAGTTTATCTAGCGCTATTTTGTCTTGCATTATGCTCGTGTTAAAACAAAAATTTATTGATTTGAAGTCTCAAAGATAACGAAAATAGATGGAGGGCTAGGAAGGGTTATTGTCAAATCTTTGTTAGTTATTTAGAATGATTTAAAATAACAAGAGGTAATGCAAAAAAAAATAAGTCCAAATCTTGATTTGGACTTATTTATATTTTTTAATGATTATGATCTGAATGGTCGTGATGGTCATGGTCATGATGCTCGTGATCGTGGGCATCATGATTGTGCTCATGCTGATGATCGTGTCCATGATGGCTGTGGTCATGCGTAGGAAACAAAAATGTAGTTAAGGACAATGCAATACCCAAAAATACAGCAGCCATTTTTTTCTTATTAAACTTGTGGTGATCCGCAGAACCAGATTCAAATAAAATCGTAGTCGAAATATGTAAAAATATACCGATCACGACAGCCATGATTTTATCAAAATGCTGAGAAATATTGCTGATTTCACCATTGCTCAAGAAGCTGCTCGTCAGGTAACCCAGCGGAGTCATAGCCGCGAATATCAAAAGCAAAATGATAATGCTATTTTTTGTAAGTCGGGTGTTAAGCAATAAACTACCTAACGCAAATGCTGCAGGAATATGGTGTATAGCAATCCCAAATACCAATTGCGACTGATGGCCTGCCACCAAAGGCATGCCTTCCAAAAAAGCGTGTAAGCACAAACTTACCATAATACCCAACGGGAATCCCGAATTTTCATGGTGATGAATATGACCATGTTCGATTCCTTGGGAGAATTGCTCTAATAACAGTTGAAATATAAATCCCCCCAGAATATACAAGCCGATGATTTCAGGACTTGTATTTCCGTCACTGTACGCATGAGGAATAAGATGCAATACGGTAATTGCAAATAAGTAGGCCCCACTGAATGAAAGTATTAATTTCAAATAGTTGGTGTTGTCGCGTTTTACAAAAAATACTGCCAATCCTGCGATGAAGGCAGAGATAAAAAGTATGGCAACAATTAGAAAAGAACTCATATAATTATTCAGAAGTTAAATGCTGTTTTTCGCGGAAGAAAGAGGGCACAAATCGATTAAATAAATAACCCGAAGTCAGCCCGATAAGTATTCCCAATGCGGCACCACAAAGTATATCAAATGGATAATGTACCCCTACATATATTTGCGAAAAAGCGATAGACGCGGCCCATAATATGCATAACCATAAGGTATGCTTCCACTTGCGACGAAATAATACTATCCAAAAGAAAGCCATCGCAAAATGATTCGTAGCATGTGAACTCGTGAAGCTATAACCCGAACCACAGCGTACTCTGACATTTACGTCATGTTTGAACTCTATGTCGTTGCAGGGCCGAATTCTTTTTACACTTTTCTTAATGAGATGCGAAGATACAGCATCCGATATGCCGAAGTTCATCAGCGTGCAAGCCACGATTATAATGCCTAGTTTGCCATAATGCTTGATAAAGAAAATTATCAAAAACAGATATAAAGGAGCCCATGTATAGGGATTCCTTAATATCGGTAGCAACCAATCAAATACGGGATTGCTCAATCCTTGATTGATAGCCAGGAATATTTCCTTATCTATTTCGATGATCTGTTGTAACATATGCTTGGTTTCTATTGTATATGATAAATTAAAAATACATTATTTTCAGTAAACTGAAATAGCATATAATTGCAAAATACACAATGTTGCAACAAAGGTATGTTTTTTGTGATTATTTCGGAATATTATCTTGTCTTTTTTTTATAATGTCTTATTTTTACAAATCATAAACTGCAAATAAAAATATGACTTTAATAAAATCCATTTCAGGAATTCGTGGAACCATAGGTGGCCGTGCATCAGAAGCCCTTACACCTATTGATATTGTGAAGTTTACGGCGGCATTTGGTAAAATTCTTATCAATAAATCGGGTAACAAAAAAATAGTAGTAGGTCGTGATGCGCGTGAATCCGGAGAGATGGTAAGCAACCTGGTCGTAGGTACTTTGCAAAGTATTGGCGCCGAAGTCATTAATTTGGGATTGTCGACTACACCTACAGTAGAAATCGCTGTGCCGCTAGAGCAAGCTGCTGGAGGAATTATTTTGACAGCTTCGCACAATCCGGGTCAATGGAATGCGTTGAAATTATTAAATGAAAAGGGTGAATTCATCTCCGATGCCGAAGGCAAAGATGTGTTGACATTAGGGGAGAGCTTGGATTTCGATTTTGCAGAAGTACAGGATTTGGGTAAAGTAATCAACGATGAATCTTATTTGCAAAAACATATCGATGCGGTATTGGCCCTCGAATATGTGGATGTGGAAGCCATAAAAAAGGCAAATTTTAAAGTCGCTGTGGATGCAGTAAACAGTACGGGTGGGATTTTTATCCCTGCCTTGCTCGAAGCATTAGGTGTAGAGATTATTTATAAAATTCATTGTGAGCCCAACGGTAAGTTTCCACACAATCCAGAACCTTTAAAAGAGCATTTGACAGATTTGTCTGCTGCCGTATTGGAGAATGGAGCGGACTTAGGTATTGCGGTGGATCCAGATGTAGATCGTTTGGTATTCATGATGGAAGATGGTGAGTTGTTTGGTGAGGAATATACTTTAGTGGCTGTTGCAGATTATATTCTTTCTAAGAAAAAAGGTAATACAGTATCCAATTTATCTTCTACACGTGCTTTGCGTGATGTGACTTTGAAACACGGCGGTGAATATTATGCCGCAGCAGTAGGAGAGGTCAATGTGGTGACCAAAATGAAAGAAGTGTACGCAGTAATCGGTGGGGAAGGTAATGGTGGCGTGATCTACCCGGCTTCACACTATGGCCGTGATGCTTTGGTAGGTGTGGCTATTTTATTATCACACTTAGCAAAATTGGGTAAGAAAATGTCGGTTTATCGTGCCGAATTGCCGCAATATTTTATGTCCAAAAACAAAATCACTTTGACTCCAGACTTGGATATCGATGGTTTATTGGACGCTATGCAAAAGAAATATGCGCATGAAAATCATACTACAATTGATGGTTTGAAGATAGATTTTGAAAATGAATGGGTTCATTTACGCAAGTCCAATACGGAGCCTATCATTCGAATCTACTCGGAGGGACCAAGTCCCGAAGCTGCTGAAGCCATAGCGCAGAGGATTATGAACGAAATGCAAGAAATAATTTCTAAATAAATAAAGAATAGCCTTCGACAAATGTCGGAGGCTATTTCAATAGAATTAAAAAAAATTAAACTTATTTTATGCTGTACGCATCTGTTGATAATGTCGTTGCAGTCTTCTTTTGTTTTTGCCATCCAGATGTGACGCTACCGCCCAAATAGCTGCTGGCAACCAACCTATAAGCGTACATTGTAAGATGACGCATACTATTCCTCTTAAAATTTTACCTCTTAGAAAGAAGGACAGCCAAGGAAATATAACTGCAATTAATATCATTTTTCAGTTTATTGTATTAAATAAATTATACTAAAGGATTTGAATCTTGATTTACCGGTTCTGCATTTACTGTTTCTTCGGTTTTCGGCTCCTCGTCTTTACGCTCTACGATAATTTTACAATCGGTAACGATGGCAGCGATAGCACCTACAGCTGCGAATATCGGAGCTAGGAATAAACCTACTAGACCCAGTGAAACGGGAAAGCTAATAATTTCTCTTTCATTCTTATCAGCGATAGTGATTTTAGTCACGTTAGCTTCGTTAAAAAGCTCTTTTACTTTTTTTAATAAGTTCTCGCCTGAAATATTAAAGGTTTCTTTGTATGCCATGATTTCTTTGTTTTAAATATTTACTTAACAATTATTTTTCTGATTATGTTTCAAAAGTAACCTATAATTTTGGATGCAATTACTCGATTTAGGCGAACCTAGTTGCTTATTCGGTAAAACACCGATTTGCTTCGGTTAATAATTGCAGGGATAAATGGGGTTAAGCTAATTTTGTGTAAATCAGTAAATTGCAAAGAAGCTAAATTGTGTAATATACGGCAAAATATAAATGCTGGAGCAGGAAAATGAAATATTCGGGAATGTCTAAAAATACAAAAGAGGCTTAATATCGATTAAGCCTCTTTAATTTTATACCGTTTTCATATCGATCAAATCCCGAATAGCTACAGAAGCTATTGCGCCTCCAAATGCTGCTGGAAGATAGGACATCGTACCATAAGCTGATTTTTTATAATTACTACCGTCTGTGTACAATAAAGATGCTTTGTCCGGCAATTCCGTCGAGAAGGCAACTTTCACGCCTTTACGAATATCGTGTTTACGTAATTTTTTACGGATATGTTGTGCCAATTTACAATTGTACGTAGCGCTAATATCCGCAATTCGGATTTTCGTAGGGTCTACTTTACCACCTGCACCCATCGAACTTACAAAAGGAATTTTAGCCGCATACGCTTGACGTATCAAAAACAATTTTGGCGTGATACTATCGATAGCTTCTACGATATAATCGGGTTTTTCTGCGATCAATTTTTCTACACGGTCAGGAATGACAAATTCTTCATAAACTGTTAATTCCAATTCGGGGTTGATATCCAGCAAGCGTTGTTTCATGATTTGCGCTTTGGCTACACCATGATTGGTCGCCAATGCAGGCAATTGTCTATTACGGTTTGAAGGGTCTACCGTATCGCCATCGATGATGGTCATCTTGCCCACACCTGCACGCGCGATAAATTCGGCAGCAAATGATCCCACGCCACCTAGTCCCAATACCAATACATGCGAATTTGCTAATTTTTCTAAAGCCTCACGGCCGATTAAAGCTTCTGTTCTGGATAACCAAGATAAATCTTTCATTCTAATATATTGTATCTAAATACCTGCTCAAAATTTTTGACTATTTGTTCTTGCAAATCGGACATGCTGATTTTTCGAACGGTGCAAAAGTAAGAATAAATATCTACTACATTAG
>JBMDWK010000126.1:0-2073 GCA_048595255.1 Sphingobacterium sp.
CGCCAATTGATTGTCATTGTGCAATAGGACGAGCATGGTTTTGTTTTTATCCCTTCCCTTGAGCGCAAAAACCTTTTCTACCGCTTCTGCATTGGTCGCATCACAGCCTATTCCCCAGATCGTATCGGTAGGATAGAGGATGAGGCCTCCATTTTTCAAAGTCTCTAGGGCTTGATTGATATCCTCGCGTTCAATAAATGTCTGTGCCATTCTGATTTTCAATTATACAGCGACATTATGCTCGCGCAAAGCATCGTTTAATGAGGTCTTTTTATCTGTGGATTCTTTACGTTGACCAATAATCAATGCACAAGGAACTTGATATTCACCTGCAGGGAATTTTTTGGTATAGGATCCGGGAATCACCACCGAACGAGCAGGTACGTATCCTTTGTATTCGACAGGTTCAGGACCCGATACATCTATAATTTTTGTTGAGGCTGTCAATACCACATTAGCACCTAATACCGCTTCTGACTCAACGCGAACACCTTCCACTACGATCGCGCGTGAGCCAACGAAAACATTATCTTCGATAATTACTGGAGATGCTTGCACCGGTTCTAATACACCGCCGATACCGACACCACCCGACAAGTGTACATTTTTGCCAATCTGTGCACATGAACCTACTGTCGCCCAAGTGTCGACCATCGTACCTTCATCTACAAAAGCACCTATATTCACATACGAAGGCATCATAATCACGCCCTTCGCAAGATAAGCGCCATAACGTGCAGAAGCACCAGGAACTACGCGTACACCTAGTTCTTTATAATTCGTTTTTAACTTCATCTTATCGTGATATACGAAAGGTGCATTTTCAATCACTTTCATATCACGAATAGGGAAATATAAAATCACTGCTTTTTTGATCCAGTCATTGACATGCCAACGGTTACCAAGGGGTTCGGCTACACGCAACTCACCATTATCTAATTTCATAATGATGGCTTGTACAGCTTCAAAATATTCTTTATTTCCTAATAATTGTCTGTCTTCCCAAGCTTCTTCGATTAATTTTTGAAGTTTTTGTATTTCCATTTTATCTTATTATAAACCACTAAATATTAACACAAATATGCTCATTTTTATCCAAATGAATATAGGTTAATGTTCATTATTTTGATGAGAATATGGTAAATTTGAATTATGGCAAAGGAATTGGAAAAATTACGTATCGATAAATATTTGTGGGCTATCCGCGTTTTCAAAACACGCAGTCTGGCTACAGAAGCGTGCAAAGCCGGGCGTGTCAAATTGAACGGACAGAATATAAAACCTTCTTATGTGGTGAAAGTCGGGGAAACCTATTCAGTTCAAAAAGGTATTGAGCGTAAGTTGATTCATGTGACTGCGCTGCTTGAGCGTAGGGTGGATGCCAAAACAGCTGTACAGCACTATGAGGACCATACACCTGTAGAAGAAACCTATGGATTCAAATCTGTATTCCATGCGCCAATACTTAAACGCGATCGTGGGGCAGGTCGGCCTACCAAGCGTGATCGCCGGGAAATCGATGACCTGCAAAGCAGTGAGTGGTGGGAAAAGGAAGATTAGCCAACTTTATTGAGTACCATTTCAATAAATTTCACTTTATTATTTAAGTTATTTAGTATAGTGTCTGCCATTCCTAAGTCTTGAGCCTTTGCTTTATGTTCTTCCAAAATAGTTTTTGCTTGGCTGCTGTCGCCCCTTAAAAAATGCAGCTGACCAATCTCCAGCAGGATCATACTTTTATTAGCATCGGTGGCGCTTGTCAATCTTTCCTCAAATTTCTTGAGGCCTTCGCTATAGGCTTGCGTCGCCTCATCGGGCTTGTTGGTGTGGTCTAATAGCATCCCTTTGATGGTAAATGCTTCGGCATACGGTTGTATTTTTATTAAATCCTCAATTGCCAGTAGCGCTTGTTCATACTGTTGTAGTGAAATCAAAGCATTCACTTTGTTTTGAAGCGCAATTTGATATTGCGGATTTTTTTCTGCGGCTAAGGTGAAATAGAGTAGCGCGCTATCCTTTTCATGTTTTAAATAAAATTGAGTGCCTTTATTATTTAGTTCTATAGCTTCTTTC
>JBMDWK010000127.1:0-16348 GCA_048595255.1 Sphingobacterium sp.
TACAATAAACCGCAACCCGCATACAAACACTTAAAATGTCGCCTAACAAAATTTCACGAAAGAGCAGGTTAGGTGATACATTGTTGTGAAATTTTTAAGCGACGATTTTTTGAACACTTTTTTTAAAAAAAGTGTTATGCCTTCGAGGCATAGAGCGGGGAAATAGTAGGGTAAGTTTTCTCTGAATTCTAGTAAATTAAAAATCAACTGCAACTCCCATACAATTACTCAAAATGTCGCCTCACAAAATTTCACGAAAGAGCAGGTAAGGTGATACATTGTTGTGAAATTTTTAAGCGACGATTTTTTGAACACTTTTTTTAAAAAAAGTGTTATGCCCCGCGGCATAGAGCGGAACATTATAATTATTTGTGTTACTTCTTCCAAAGCGATTGATCAAATCGATAGCGAAGAGTAAAGGCCTGTTGATTATCCACGCCACCTTGGCGAAAATGGAAAGAAGCGGTAAATTTACCATCAATATGCTTTCCTTTGAAAGGCATCCAGCCCAGATCTAATCGATTGTATTTATCACGGTGATAGAATGAATCCCCATAGGGTAAATTGATTGCATCACCCAAATAAAGGGTATTGTGCACAAAGAAATTTCGATAGCCCAGGTGTATATTGCTAACAAAGGCTTTGCTTTGGTTGTTGTAATCTGTTCGAACGCGATCAAAACCCCATACGGCACCTGCATCAACGGTCAACGAATCCAAGAAGGTGTTTTCACTAAAATCCAGTCCCAAACGTAATACAAGTACCGCATTGTCCTGAATATGCACATCAGGATCATCTACGCTTGTCAGTGCATTATGGTACAATGTTCCATCATTCGCTAGATAAGCTTTTCCAAATTTGTAATGTCCTGATACACCGACTATAAATCTTTCCCTATTTGCTGCACCTTGTTTGCTCAACCAGTCTATAAAAATCGCTTGATGGAAGGTTTTGCTTTTGTAATTAAAATACATGCCTTCGATATTGGGCCGATCATAATGTAGTGTATCCGAGAGCACAAGTAAAGGTATGTTTTTTAGTTTTTCGTGTCGCGGAATGAATCCAATGCCAAAATCAATGCGCTCTGTATTGTAATTATAGTAAGCTATGGGATTAACTTTCTTTTTGTTTTCAGAATTAATTCCAAAATCTTGATTATAATGTATTCCTCCTACGATTTGGTGAGTTTGATCCAGCTTAAGGTAAAGTTGAGGCGAAAGTGTCGCACCAAAAAATGTTTTATCAATGGTATGTGGTGCTTGGTACTCTCTATTGTCAGCATATCCAAAGAAATCGATTTTGGTGCCCAATTCTTGGGCAAAAATTTGGTATGAACAGGAAAATAGAAAAATAAGTATGGTGACCCCGATGGATGATAAATTCATGTTTTATGGTTTTGACAAAAATAGAAAAAGTTCACCTAAAAATATGAATGGTACTTTTTAGTACCATTTGCAGATATTAAGCCCCAACCACATCGCTGTTAATCCAAAGAAAATACTTGCACCGATATACAAAAATGCTGTCAATGTGTGGCCCGATTGAAATAGATGTATATTTTCTGCGGAGAAAGCAGAAAATGTTGTATATCCTCCACAAAAGCCAGTGATGAGCAGAAAATTCAGTTGAGGATTTGACAAATACTGTCGCTCAAAAAGTCCTAAAATCACTCCAATTAATAAACATCCCACGATATTAACCACAAATGTGCCTATAGGAAACGTTGAATGAAAATACTTATTTAGAAGAAAGGAAGTAAGGTAGCGACATATACTACCAAGTCCGCCTCCAAGACCCACCAGAATAATTGTTTTTATCATGATTATATTCGTGTTATGAGGTTGCAAATAATCCTTACGAATATAAAAAAACTATGCAATAGGATGCGATGTAATTATGTGATAGGTGATTTTGCGTAAGTTCTAATTATTTCCTACTCATCAAAAGTTCCTTCGGGCACGTAAAACATTTCTAAATCTTTCTTCGTATGTATACTTCTGCATCCTCCATTCTGCAGAAGAACAATTCTGCTAGCGATATCCAAGACGGAATTGTAATGGTGATCTGATATAATAAATCCTTTGTCTGGGAGATGGCTACGGATCAGTTGCTGTATTTTTTCTTTCATATGCGGGGCCACACCTGAAAAAGGTTCGTCCAGCAAGTAGAAGTCAGCATCCTGCTGAAGCAGCAGCAGGAGCTCCAGATAACGCTGTTCCCCTACAGAAAGCTCCGAAATTTTTTGATTAATTACTTTTCGGATTATTTCATCTTGTGATAGAGTTTCCCTTTTGCTAGCGTCTTTGATCATTAAGCGAATTACTTGCTTAACATGGAGATAGCTGGGGATAAATTTATGCTGAGGTAGATAGCAGACTTTTTTCGATAAATAAGCTTTGTTATACCGCTTGTCGTTAATCTTTATATAGCCATAATTCGGTTTGACGGTGCCAAATATGATTTTCATTAGCGTGGATTTGCCGCAACCATTTCTTCCCAGTAAAGCTACAATTTCTCCCGCATTGCAATGGATGTAGACGCCCGTCAGCACAGGTTGAGAAACATCATAAGAAAACGCGATTGAATCTGCGTACAGTTGTTTTATAGCACCATCCATAGTATAGCATAGCCTAAGAGTCCAAAGAATAAGTTGATAAAGAAAGTTCCCAATAGCATGCTGGACTTACTGTAACCAATATTAAGGTATAGAATCCAGCTGTTACGATAAAAATATTGATACAGAAAGGCGGTGCAAAAGTATCCAAATGTAGCAAATACAAAAGGATAGTAGGTTGGATAAGCGATGCTCAATACCGCAGAAATAGGGATATTGATAGGTAATAATTGTCGATAGGCAAACCAGTAAATTCTCATAACTTTAGGTGAATCATCTTAAGTTATAAAAATGCATCACGCGATTTTATTTTTTCACAATATTTAACACAAATAAAAAGAGCCATCGTGTGAAGATGGCTCTATGTATATGAAATTATATTATTCCGTGCAGAGAGGCGCCTTTGACGCCCAAGCGTTCAATATTACGCTCCACGGTTTCATCTTTTATTAAGTCAGGTGCATGATGCGGTTTGCGTCGCGCATCGATAATGACCGGACCTTCACATCCCCAGTGCTTGAATTGGGTGAATGACTTGATGCCATAAATATCATATGCAGGATTAGATTTTGTAAATGTTTCCCACACAAAATTGTTTTCGTTGGCGCTTGCGAACTCCGCATTATTGACTAATACAATCAATTGAATGCCTTCGAAATTCAAATCCTTAGCTGCAATAGTCCAATCTTCCAACACCTTTTCCTCGTTTGCATACGTTGTAAAATCGGCACCTTCTACGACCAAAATTCCCGGTAGGGCCAGTTTAGCTTTATTGAATGGTCGCGGTAAGTCGAGGGAGGCAGAAATCTCTTTGGCCAATTCTCTTTTTTTTGCGCCCGCCGCAGCGATTACCACTTTCGAGCCTGCATTCAATCCGTCACCTGTATAATCTAATGTATCGATAGTGGTATTGGTTTGAAAATGCAGATCACGGGTCAAATCAATGCGCTCCAATATATGTGTGAAAAATCCTTTGACATCATGAATGTCCAATGCTGGATTATCTTCTGCTGCCGCAATAAATAAGTATTTCGCTAGGCTCAATTGATTTTTACCCAATACTTGATTGGCGATTGTTAGGATTTCTTGTGGTCTTTCGACTTGTTGGTAAGGTGTATATGACTCGCGGCCAATAGCAAATAAGAGGGGATGTACACCTGCTGCATCGACTGCATGTACCGCTTTTAGGCCATTAATTTCCTGAGGAATAGCCGAACCTGTAATCTCGTGTATCAAAGCACCAAAGCTCGTGTCCTCCTGCGGTGGGCGTCCTACAACTGTAAATGACCAGATAGGATCTTTCTTGTGGTAGACATTGTGTACTTTCATTAATGGGAAATCGTGAACCAAGCTGTAATAACCGATATGATCCCCAAATGGCCCTTCGGGTTTGTTCTCATTTGGATAGACCGTTCCTGTTATCACAAAGTCCGCATCTGCTGATATACAGAACCCTTCTTCGTCGTAGAAATAGCGGAAGCGTCTATTGCCCAGTGCACCTGCAAAAATCATTTCGGAAAGCCCTTCAGGCAATGGCATTACCGCAGATAGTGGATGAGAAGGAGGACCTCCTACAAAAATACTCACCTTTAGTGGTTTGCCTAAGGCATTAGCTTTTTGCTGATGTACACCTATTCCGCGGTGTAACTGATAGTGCAGACCGATTTCTTTATCCTGTACATAGTCATTTCCAGACAATTGTATACGGTACATACCCAGATTGGCTTTCATAATGCCGGGCTTGGAAATGTCTTCGGTGTATACTTGAGGCATCGTGACAAATGCACCGCCATCCATGGGCCAGTTGACGATCTGAGGCAGTTTACTGATTTGTGTTTTGCCGTATAGAATCGGGGCTCCTGACTTTTTTTTCCAGGGAAGTGCGCCTAAGGCTACAGCCGAAGAACCGATATATTGAAAAGGATTTTTGAGTACGGCGGTAGGATCCATTTTCACATCAACCAATTTTTTGATGTGGTCTAAGGTGTCACGAAACATAAACTTCGAACGTTCTAAAGTACCAAATAAGTTGGATACAGCAGGAAACTCAGTGCCTTTGATGTTCTCAAATAATAAAGCAGGACCTTGGGCATCATATACACGCATGTGTATGGCTGCCATTTCCAAATGCGGATCTACTTCTTCTTTGATGCGTACCAAATGGCCGTGTTTTTCTAAATCAGCTACACAGGCTGCTAAATTAGGGTATCCCATGATTTTCGTAGTCTTTGTGAACTGCAAAAATAGCAGATTATTTGACTTTATTGGCGACAGCAGTTAAATGCTTTCTAACGCTGACCACCGAATAGGTGAAGTTACTTTTTTCCATTGCATACTGTCCAGATCTTCGCGCTCACAAATTTCTGCAATATACTGTGCATATTGATCATATGGAATACCGGACAGATACTTGTTACACCACTTTACTAAAGGTTTGTTATGGATCGGAACAATAGCATGTTTTTTGTTGTTGCCATATTTTTCCTCATACAATAGAATCAGTTCTTCCAGTTCGTAGCTACGCTGTCCCGTAAATTCAATCTTGGCGTTCATATATTGCGAAGACCAGTCGGTTTTGCGTAGCCAATCCATCAAATCCGGTAATTTTACAGGGCACACTTCAATTTTTTTATGTGGTTTGTACAGATAGATAAGGCGTTTACGTAGCATCTTCTTCATGAATTCTTCAAATGAAGTGCCCTGACCAACGGCAATGTCTTTCAATACAATGGTGTAATTTACTTCCGTTTCTTTAAAAATTTTCTCCACCGCATTTAAGTAGGAGCGGTCATAGATCGTACCTATATATACGATTCGATTACAAGCGTTTTGTTTTGAAAATTGCACGAAATTGCGCAGCGAAAGTAATTCATAATTGGCACCGATTGAATCAAAGAGTTCGGGTGACTGCGTGAAGTAGAATGCGACTTCGCATGCAGGCAATGAAAAATTTATACGGTCTGGATTATACCTTACTATATCTACATTATGCAATTGTGCATTCAGTGTTCCATTGATTTTTTTTGTCAATAAATCAGCATCGCGCACAAGACCGTGGACCAAATTGTTGTCGTCTTGGAGATATATTAAACTCGATTTTCCTAAATACGAGTTAAGTCCACAAACTAATATATTCATTCTATTGTTAACAATAATTCTATTCTATTTTTATAACCCTTTGTTGTTCATTTTGTTTTTACAAATATTGTTAGAATTGTGTAAATATTGGATATGTTTTGAATCTTTATCGTTATAAAACAATATCTTTACCACTAACAATTCTAGTTAAAAGGGGACTTCGGAAAGATTTTATAATGAGTAGAAAGGTAATATTAGTTTGGTTTCGAAATGATTTGCGTACAACTGATAATGAGGTTTTGCACAGTGCCGTTGAGAAATCTGCTTTTGTAATTCCCGTTTTTATTTTCGATCCACGGTATTATGCTCAAGGGAAACAGGGATTCAAGAATACCGGAGATCTGAGACATGAATATATTGTACATTCCGTGGCTGCTCTAAAAGAAAAATTGCAATCGCTAGGAGGTGATTTGTTAACTTATGAAGGGTATCCCGAAGAAATTCTTCCCCAACTGGTGCAGAAGTATGAGGTGGACGAAGTCTATCATCACCGCGAAGTCGCTCAGCGCGAAACCCGCATTTCCGAAATCGTAGAAGAATCTTTGTGGCAGGTGAAGCGCAATTTGCGCCATTTTATTGGTCATACCTTGTTTCATAAAGAAGATTTACCTTTTCCTATACGCGACATACCCAACGACTTTAATACCTTTAAAAAGAAAGTAATTAAAGAAAGTTTTGTGCGCGAATGTCTGCCAGATTTGCACAGCATATCCGTACCTCCTCATCTCGAAAAAACGGATTTTCCTTTCGAATTAAAATATAATCTTACGGATTACGGCGAAGGCGCGGCCAAAGAGGCACTGAAAAATGTACTTTCGCACCCTGATAATCGCAAAGATCTGTATACAGCGATATCACCATTTTTAGCGCTTGGTGTAGTATCTGCGGCAGAGGTATACCATTTTTTTACAAAGAATGAATCCGCACAGAATAAAAAGAAAATTGCACACATTGTGGACGGTTTGTTTTGGAGAGATTATTACCGCTTTATGCTCAAGAAATTTTCTAACTGTTATTTCAAAGATGATAAGGAAGGGGAGGGTAATGATGCGTTAATTCAATCTTTTGTTCATGCGCAAACAGAAGATGAATACGCGAATACATTGCTTACTAAACTGCGTGAAGAAGGTATGCTTACACGTGCTGAACGTGAGTATCTAGCCTTGTATTTTGTGTATGAGCTCAATCAGCCTTGGTTGACGGGGGCTGCATATTTTGAGCAGCAACTTATCGACTATGCGCCTGCCACGATATATGGCTTTTGGTCACACATCGCAGGACAGGGTACCAGCGTCAAAAATAACCGCTCACAAGAGAATTGGTTAAGAATTAAAAAGGCAAAAAAGCAAGAAGTTTAATGGAGTTGTTATCCATAAAAGCCAAAAATATTTCTACTACGAAACTTTAAATTTTGTAAGGCAAAATCTTCAATTTCAATACGAATAACTGCTTTTTTATTGCTAAATTTGGCAAATTATTTAGACGATAACAAAATAATGGATAAACTTACATATTTGAGTAACGCCGATTCAAGCTACATTGACGGTTTATATCAAGCCTACAAACAAGATCCAAATGCTGTAGACTTTGGATGGCAAAAATTTTTCGAAGGATTTGAATTTGGGCAGAGTGCTGAGGGCGTAGTGATTGAAGATGAGAATGTTTCAGAACATGCGCTAAAAGAAATCAACGTATTGAATATGATTCATGGTTATAGAGACCGTGGTCACTTATTTACAGATACGAATCCTGTACGTGAGCGTCGCAAGTATTATCCAGGCAAAGAATTGGAAACATTCGGTTTGTCCGAGTCGGATATGGATACGGTATTTAATGCAGGTATTGAGATCGGCTTGGGTCCCGCGAAATTGCGTGACATCCGTCAGATGATCGAAGAAACATATTGTCGTTCAATCGGTGCTGAATTTAAATATATTCGTAATCCAGAGAAAATTAAGTGGTTGCAAGACCGCATGGAAGCGGATCGCAACAAACCAAATTATACGGTAGATCAAAAGAAACGCATCCTGCAAAAAATCAATAGAGCTGTCGTTTTTGAAAGCTTCTTGGGTACTAAATTCTTGGGACAAAAGCGTTTCTCACTCGAAGGAGCAGAGAGCTTAATTCCGGCATTGGATTCTGTTATTGAAAAAGGTGCTGACTTAGGCGTACAAGAATTTATGATTGGTATGGCGCACCGTGGTCGTTTGAATGTATTGGCAAACATCATGGGCAAACCATACAAAACGATTTTATCTGAATTTGAAGGTAAAATGTACAAGCAAGAAGATTCTGAATTACAATTTGGTGGTGACGTAAAATACCATCTAGGTTACTCTTCAGATATCAAAACGGATAGCGGTAAAAGTATTCACTTGTCATTAGCGCCGAATCCATCTCACTTAGAAACTGTAGATTCTATCGTAGAAGGTATAGTACGTTCTAAAATAGACATGAAATACGATGGTGACTCTTCTAAAATTGCCCCAATCTTAATTCATGGTGACGCCGCTATCGCGGGTCAAGGAATTGTCTATGAATTGACTCAGATGTCAAAATTGGATGGTTACAAAACAGGTGGTACTATTCACATTGTAATCAACAACCAAGTTGGTTTTACGACCAACTATAAAGATGCCCGCTCAGGTACGTATTGTACTGATGTAGCTAAGATTACGTCTTCTCCGGTATTCCATGTGAATGGTGATGATGCTGAAGCGGTAGTATATGCGATTAATCTAGCGGTAGAATACCGTCAAAAATACAAAACTGATGTATTCATCGATTTATTGTGTTACCGTCGTTTTGGTCACAATGAAGCGGATGAACCTAAGTTTACACAACCTTTACTTTACAAATTGATTGAAAAACATGCAAATCCAAAAGAGGTGTATGCGAAGAAATTGATAGAAGAGGGGTCAATCGATGCGAATTACGCTAAAGAGGTAGAGAAAGAGTTCAAAAACTATCTACAGACTCAATTGGATGCAGCGAAAGCTGTTGAAGTGTTGGAAGATGAAGTGCCAATGTTTGGTGGAGCTTGGAAAGGTTTACGTCCAGCTAAAAAGGCCGATATTTTCAAAGAAGTTGACACTAAAGTAGACGATAAAACATTCTTGTCATTAGCAAAAGAAATTACTTCTCTGCCTAAAGAGAAAAAATTCTTCCGCAAGATTTCTAAATTGTATGAAGATCGCGCAGCGATGATCGATAAAGATTCTTACGATTGGGCGATGGGCGAGCTGATGGCGTATGCGACTTTATTGAATGAAGGCAAACGCGTACGTATCTCTGGTCAGGACGTGCAACGTGGAACATTCTCTCACCGTCATGCGGTATTGACTTTAGAAGATTCAGAAGAGAAATATGCACCATTAGCACAAATCAAAGGTGGTGACAAATTCAATATTTACAACTCCCTACTTTCGGAATATGGTGTGTTAGGTTTCGAATACGGTTATGCCTTGGCTAATCCTCAAGCTTTGACGGTATGGGAAGCACAGTTTGGTGATTTCTACAACGGAGCACAAATTGTGGTCGATCAATATTTAAGTTCGGCAGAGACCAAATGGAAACGTTCGAATGGTCTAGTGATGATGCTTCCTCATGGTATGGAAGGTCAAGGTCCAGAGCACTCTTCAGGTCGTATCGAAAGATTCTTGGAGCTTTCGGCAAATGATAATTTAATCATTGCTAACTGTACTACACCGGCCAACTATTTCCACTTATTGCGTCGTCAGCTGGTACGTGATTTCCGCAAGCCATTAGTGGTATTCACGCCGAAATCATTGTTGCGTCATCCAAAAGTAGTTTCTAAATTAAATGATTTTACAAACAGCAACTTCCTGGAGGTAATTGACGATACAGCGGTAAAAGCAGCTTCTGTAAAACGCGTATTGTTCTGCTCGGGTAAAATCTACTACGAATTATTGGAGCGTCAACAAGCCGACAAACGTACAGATGTGGCTATCGTTCGTATCGAACAATTGTATCCATCACCCGTAGAGCAATTGAAAGCTATCCGTAAGAAATATAGCAAGGCAAAAGAATTCATCTGGGTACAGGAAGAGAATGAAAACATGGGTGCATGGCCGCATTTCTGTCGCAAATTCAGAAAAACAGACATCGAGTTTACCGATGTAATAGCAAGAACAGAAAGCGGAAGCCCTGCAACAGGCTACATGAAACAACATGTTGCGCAACAAGAAGCAATTATTAATAAAGCATTTGCATAAACAAAAATAAAAGACTGGCGTTGTAATAAGTAATATTACAACGCTGGTTTTCAAAGAATAAACACATGAGCTTAGAAATCAAAGTCCCTACAGTAGGTGAATCAATCACCGAAGTAACATTAGCCCAATGGCTAAAACAAGATGGCGATTACGTCGAAATGGACGAGAACATTGCCGAATTGGAATCAGACAAAGCTACATTTGAATTGCCTGCAGAGAAAGCTGGTATTCTTCGTATCATCGCACAAGAGGGTGATACGTTAGAAATCGGTGCTGTAGTATGTACCATCGAAGATGGTGATGCTCCTGCTGGTGATAAAAAAGCTGACGCTCCTGCAGCTGCAGAATCTGCTGCTCCAGCAGCTAAAGCGGAAGAAGCATCAGAAAATCCAGACTCGTATGCTGCCGGTACAGCTTCACCTGCTGCCGCAAAAATCTTGAGAGAAAAAGGAATTGATCCTTCGACAATAAAAGGTACAGGCAAAGAAGGCCGTATCACAAAAGAAGATGCAGAAAAAGCACAAGCTAAACCTGCAGCTCCTAAAGCTGAATCAAAGCCAGCGACTTCAGCTCCAGCTCCTACAGCAGTAGCGGGCGCACGCAATGAGCGTCGTGAGAAAATGAGTTCACTGCGTAAAACGATCGCTAAGCGTTTAGTTTCTGTGAAAAATGAAACGGCGATGTTGACTACATTCAACGAAGTAAACATGCAGCCTATCATGGACTTGAGAGCGAAATACAAAGACGTTTTCAAAGAGAAACACGGTGTAGGTTTAGGCTTCATGTCTTTCTTCACCAAAGCGGTGACTACAGCATTGAAAGAATGGCCTGCGGTGAATGCACGCATCGAAGAGAATGAGATCGTTTATTCGGACTTCGCAGACGTTTCGATCGCGGTTTCAGCGCCTAAAGGATTAGTTGTTCCTGTTATTCGTAATGCGGATTCCCTTTCGTTGCAAGGTATTGAAAAAGAAATCATCAATCTAGCTACTAAAGCAAGAGACAATAAATTAACGATTGATGAGATGACGGGTGGTACATTCACTATTACAAATGGTGGTGTATTTGGTTCGATGATGTCTACGCCGATTATCAACGCACCTCAATCGGCAATATTAGGTATGCACAATATCGTGCAGCGACCTATCGCTGAGAATGGTCAAGTAGTAATTCGTCCTATGATGTATATCGCTTTATCATACGATCACCGTATCATCGACGGCCGCGAGTCTGTTAGCTTCTTAGTACGCGTGAAACAATTGCTAGAAGATCCAGCTCGTTTGTTATTAGAAGTATAATTCTATCTGATTATAAAGTAAAACCCAATCATATTTGATTGGGTTTTTTTGTGCAACATATTATTGTAGCCAAAACTAAGTAAATCTTTAAATTTTAGATTGTTGTATTTGATTTTTAATAGATGTTTATTACATTTATTAGGAAGTAAAAACTTCCTTTATCTACCAAGTCCAAAACTTTTTATTATACTAATTACCACTTTATGAATAAACTTATTCTTGTTGAGAGTATTGAGCTCGGTAACTTTGTAATTCAAGGTTTCATAGTGGACAAAGGAGATAATGTTTTATCGTACTCTATTTATGTGAGCGGCTTCGACGACCCTTTGATCGATATGTCAGTAGATGTTGAGAAGAATGTATATATATCGATAAACAAAGATGCTGCACGATACATCAATTCAAAAAAAACACAGGATAAGAAGAAGAGAAAGGAATATTTTAAGCAATTTTTAAAATATGTTCTGGAAAGCGAAAAAAGAGCTTCTTACATGGTTTTCAAAAAACAAAAACTCAATTATATCCGAAACTCCGCTGACTTGTTGGAAATAAAAAATATGTATATCAACGATTAGTGCCTGTCAAGCAACAATTTTCCTTATGTAAAGCTATCTATTGCTATTCAGCAAGCACTTTCTCGAAAGCCATGCGTACATTGGCTCCTCGGAATGTCACTTCTCCACAATACGCATACCCTAAACTTTTAAATATCTTCAGCATGGCTAGATTGTCAAAGTTCGTGTCCGCTTTGATGCTATAGATCTGCTGTTGTTGCGCTACATCTTCAATGTACAATAGTATACGCTTGGCCAATCCTTTACCGAGATAATCTTCATGTATGGCGACACGATGAAATACAATAAAGTCACCCTGCGTCAGCCATTCGCCTTTTAATCGCGCATACTCGGGCTCATCATTTACCAATACAGCTGTGTATCCAATAACCTTGTTGCCCGAGCACAGCACATATCCCGTACCTTTTGCAATATCCTGAGTAATGACCTCCAGATTCGGGTAGCCATCCTGCCATTGTAAGCTCCCTTCGGCTTTGCGCCGTTGTATAGCCTGTGCAATGATTTGCCATACACTTTGCACATCTTCTGATGTCGCTTTTCTAAAATTATATAGGTTGCTATCGCTCATGATAAGATATAGTTTCGCCCTTTTTGGCCATTCAAATCCAAAATTAATAATCTTCTGTTGATGTTTGATAGCAAGAAGTTGGAATATTTCTAAAAATCACCTTGTATAGGGTTTCCCGTAAGGAATGTATAGTTCTTTTTACGAAATTTATACAGTTTGTTAAATAGCTACCATGACCAATCTACCGAATAACTTTAACTTTGATCTGTCCCAGGTGAAGGCTGTCCAGCAGGAAGGTAAGCATGTTATCATTAAATTACATAACATGAAAATTAAAATTTACAATTCCGCCCTTACTTCGAATGAGCTAATAGATTTAATCCATAAGGGTGGGAATTTGGAGGTTGTGCATGTAATGGCTACTTAAGATGAATAAAATACATTTCGGCTTTTGTGAAAAAAGCCGAAAGGCCACCGTAGGAGAGGAGTGACGTATGAAAGCCTTATTTTAACGGATGTTTTACACCAGTAAACGTCATCTTTACAGGCAATATCTTACCGTCTTGATCAAATTTCATCTCGTCAATACAGGTCACGCGATCATGTGCACTTGTCTTGCCCAAGGGTCTACGGTGATATACGATGTAGTATTTATCCGCATTAGGTACTTTGATTATGGAATGGTGTCCAGCGCCTGTAGCTACGTCGGCATCTTGCTCTAGAATGGTATCGATACGTTCGAATGGTCCTAATGGATTGTCTGCAATAGCATAGGCTACTTTATAGTCGGGACCCGTCCAGCCTCCTTCAGACCACATAAAGTAATATTTACCATTACGGATAAACATTGTAGGGCCTTCTACATAATCTTTTGGGGTCACTTCCTTATAATAGCTTCCATCATCAAAAGGTAGAAGTTTGGTGAAGTCATCACTCAATTTCACCACATTACAGTGTTTCCATCCACCATAGTACATATAGAAAGTGCCATCTTTATCCTTGAATACATATTGATCAATTGGCTGAGCGCCGTTAATATTATCATTGATAAGCGGTTTGCCCAATAGATCTTTATATGGACCCTCTGGTCTATCCGCTACGGCCACGCCGATGCCGCCGAGTTCTCCGGGATGCACATCATTGGCAGCGAAAAAGAAATAATATTTACCCTTATTTTCAATAACAGAAGGGGCCCACATGGCGCGCTTCGCCCATTTTACTTCTTTGTTGTCCAGAATATTTGCATGCTTGGTCCAGGTCACCAAATCCTTAGACGAAAAGGCGTCAAATTTTATCTGTTCGTCATACGGAGCTGAGTAAGTTGGGAAAATCCAGTAGGTATTATTGTACACAATGGCTTCTGGATCGGCATAATTGCCATTAAAGACTGGATTTTGTTGACTAAAAGCATTTAGCGATAGGAATAAAGCAAATGCACCTAAAATAGATTTTCTCATAATAATCATGGATTAGTTTTATCTGGTCTACCTAAAGATACAATCTTAATCGCATTTACAAGCTATTATACCGTAAAATATTATTTACAAGTAAGATTGAGTGCCTCTTATTTCAACCATAAAAGGCATATATCCCATAGACTCTGAGGAAGTTGGATGTAAAGTTCTTTGTCTCGCCATTCCAATTGATAGACCCGAATGGCATTGTACTGACCTGGAGCACCTTTGCCAGTTGAAAGATCAAAATGATGTCGATGATAGGGGCACACCAACTGCCCTCGATCGCACCAACCCTCCGCCAGATTAGCCCCCGCATGTGGGCATTTCGTGGAGGTAGCATACCATTCGCCCTGCTCATTAACCAAGCAAAATGCTTTCCCATCTATGCGCAGTAGCTGTATGGGAGCCGATGAGGATAACGCTGCTGAAGGGATTTTGTGCCATTTCATAGGTATAAATATAAGGAAATGAAATGGTCTTACAGCGCCCATTCTGAATAGGGATTTTTGAGTATATTTATGTGAAATAATCTCCGTATGATACGGATGCAACGTATTGACACAGGTTCGAGTACTTCATATGAAAAAAGAAAGCAAAAGACGAAATATCCCGCATATTACTTTGTCATCGGTACGATGTTGCTATATTACTTTATCATCCGACCGAATAGTAGCGTGTATGCTGGACTTTTTGGCTATTTATTGCTGGCCATTGGAGCAGCCTATTTGTTTTTCAGATGGAATGAGGATATTGAGACCCGTGCATTGAGGTATAAAAAGCGACAAGAACGCGTTGCCCAGCAGGAGAAAGAGCGTGCAGAATTGGGGTTGCCAATCGATGCGAGCAAAATTAATCTCAACAGACGGAATAAATCTAAATCTTTCGGTTTGCACACAAACAAACCGAGTACACCTAAAAATCGTCGAGATATACACGTGGACTACGAATGTGAACATTGCATATATGGCTAGCCAAAACGAATTTATTTAAGATAAATCTAATAATAAAAAAGAATCTAACCACGTAGTGCTCAGGAAGTCCATTGAAAATAAGCAAGCTATGAGTAACTGGCTTTTACGACAGAGGAAGCCGACTACAAAGTAGGCACCGAATGTAAACTTTCAATTATGACTTAACCCGCCACTGCGACAAACCATGTTGGCAAAAGTTTTTTAACCATTTTGTAATTCAAATAGTGTTATTTCAGGTCTTACATTAAATCTTACTTGCCATAAATGCCCTAATGCTCTATTAATGTAAAGAGTTCTGTCATTACTTAATTCATATTGTCCTGCGGAATATTTTTTATTTTTTACAGGTAACATGGGTGGAGGTAACAATGGTGGCTTAACTTGTCCGCCATGTGTATGTCCTGATAATATCCAACTATTAAAATCACCCCAAACATCTAAGTCGCAAACGTCAGGATTATGACACAACACAATATTTGCTTTTGAACTGTCAAAGCCGTTCATTGCCTTTTCGGGATTGAAGTTTAATCCCCAAAAGTCGTCAAATCCTATAAAGTTTAAACCGTTTACTTCGGCATTTTCGTTTCTTAATACATTAACTCCATTTTTCGTAAGCATTTCCGATATTTTGTCTGCGACTACATGCTGAGACCAGTTTTTTCCGTAATCGTGGTTTCCTAAAATACCAATAGTTGCTAATTTTCCTTTAACAATATTATTTAATGTTTCTTCTAATTTGTCATACTGAACTTCGTCTTTATATGTGCTTACATAGTCACCTGTATAAACGACAAAGTCTGGATTAAATTCTTTTGCTTTTTTGAAAGAGTTAATTGCAAAATGATAGTCAAATCGATTTCCAATATGAATGTCACTTATTTGCATAAGTGTTTTACCAACCAAATGGCTAGGTAAGTTTTTAACAGGCATTTTTACTTTTACAAATTCTAACCAGAACGGCTCAATCTGCCAAGTATACAACCCGCTGAAAAGTCCTATACCGGTTAGTCCCCAAATTGTTCTTTTAATAAACTTCCGTCTATTCATTATTGTTTGTCTGAAATTTCTCGCAACGTTTGGGGTATTCCCGAATGCGGCAAAATCCAAACTGAAAGTTCGATTTGCACCGAGGCTAGCCAAAACGAATTTTTATGAGTTAAATTTACTAAAAAAACGAATATAACCACGGAGTGTTCACGAATACCTCTGAAAATAAACAAGCTATGAGTAATTCTATTTGGGCGGTGATAGAAGTACAAACTTTGACCACGTAGTAGCACCGAAGGTAATTTAGCACTTTAGCCCCGCTTTTGGCAATACCTTGTGCTTGTTGCACAACTGAATATAGTCAAAAAATGCGTATCTTATAGTATGCAAGGACACACAACCTACACTCCCCAATTATTTTACCAGACGAGTCTGGACAGCTTAGTACCTCAGGACAATTTCTATCGGATATTATTGGTGGAATTAGATTTACATTTTCTGTACCACGCCACGAAAAAGTATTATGGCAGAGAAGGATAGGAAAGCATCGATCCTGTTGTTTTAC
>JBMDWK010000128.1:0-2362 GCA_048595255.1 Sphingobacterium sp.
ATCTATTTTGCATTTAAAGGTGAGAACTTAACAGCAGGTAGAGAACTCTACAATTTTGATTATTGGGCATTCGAAAACTAGAAAAATATATTAATAATGCATAAGAAGCTATTCATTTACATACTATATACAATAATTGCAAATATTGCAGTTGCGCAAAATCCATTTGTACAAACGAATTTCACGGCCGATCCAGCTCCGCTGGTCTACAACGATAGGCTCTACGTATATACTACGCATGATGAAGATGAATCAACATGGTTCAATATGAATAATTGGCGAGTGTATTCGACTGCCGATATGGTCAACTGGACCGATCATGGCGTTATCCTGTCTTATTCTGATTTCGAATGGGCTAAGGGTGATGCTTGGGCACCCCAATGTGTGGAAAAAAACGGCAAGTTCTATTTGTATATCCCCGCTATTTCAAAAGAGAACAATAAACCAGCTGTCGGTGTAGCTGTAGGCGATAGTCCTATTGGACCATTTTATGATGCATTAGGAAAACCTTTAGTTCAGACAGATTGGGGAGATATCGATCCGACAGTTTTCATTGATGATGATGGCCAAGCGCATATGTATTGGGGTAATCCAGACCTCAAATATCTAAAACTAAATGAGGATATGATTTCTTTTTCGGGGGAAGTCGTGAATGTTCCGATGATCGAAAAATCTTTTGGTAAACGGGAAGGAGACCCCAAAAGACCTACAGAGTATGAAGAGGGCCCTTGGCTTTACAAACGCAATAATCTATATTACCTATTCTGGCCAGGAGGACCTCTACCTGAATTTATTGGATATTCAACAAGCAAAAGTCCACAAGGACCTTGGGAATATGCTGGAGTAGTAATGGCAAGAGAAGGTGGAGCCTTTACCAATCATCCTGGAGTTATAGATTTTAGAGGTAAAACATACTTTTTTTACCATAATGCAGCTTTGCCTGGGGGGACAGGATTCACACGTTCGGTCGCTGTAGAAGAATTGAAATTTAATAAAGATGGCAGCATTTCACCAATAAAGATGACACAAGGAATCTTACAGCCATTGTCAACTATTAATCCCTATGAAGTTAACCAAGCAGAAACCATAGCATTTTCAGAAGGTGTGAAATCTTACCAGAATAAAAAGGTGGGTGTTTTTGTTACCGCCAAAAAGAAGAATGCATATACGAGTATCAAGAGTGTGAACTTCGGTAACAAGGGTGCAAGCTCATTCTTTGCGCGTGTGGGTACGACACATAATGGTGGTGTGACATTAGAGATTCGGTCCGGGGGGGTAGATGGTACTTTATTGGGCACTGTAAATATTCCCATGACAGGAGGTGATGATAGATGGCAGACCGTAGAAGTGCAATTGGAAAATGCAATAACAGGCATGCATGATTTATACTTTGTTGCCAATGGTAAGGCCCCATCTAATATTCTATTTTTCGATTATTGGAAATTTGGTAAAGCGCAACAGTAAGTCACTTTATGAAGTACATTTTTCACATATTATTTTTAGTTGCTATAGCGCTGCATACTAATGCTGAGGTACGGCTTCCGTCTATGATCAGTGATAAAATGATTTTGCAGCGCGATACGAAATTAAAAATTTGGGGCTGGGCAGACCCGCAAGAAAAGGTCACGGTTCGATTTGCGGGTGATTTTTATTATACAGCGGCAACAGACGAGGGTAAGTGGTTTGTGGAATTACCTCCCCAAGCAGCAGGGGGACCTCATGTAGTTGAAGTGAATGAAATCGTGATACGAGATGTTCTTTTTGGCGATGTGTGGCTTTGCTCCGGACAGTCAAATATGGAAACACCAATTGAAAGATTAGTAGAAAGATTCCCCGAAATAAATGTATCAAATAACCACATGATTCGATATTTCAAAGTGCCAACTCAAAATACAACACACTCCATTTCAGAAAATATTCCAAATGGAAGTAAGTGGTATTCGGGCGTGGCATCCGAAGTTATGAATTGGACGGCTTTGGCGTTTTTCTATGCACATGAAGCATATAATCACACAAAAGTTCCACAAGGAATGCTCGTGTCGAGTTTGGGTGGATCAGCAATCGAAAGTTGGATTAGTCAGGAGAATCTCAAAGAATTTCCAATGCATAGGGTTGATTATGAGGTGTTGGATAGCATCAATTATTATGAAAAGGATTACGGAATGCCCCAATGGATAGCAGGTGATTTTGATGATGGGTCTTGGTCCACCACTAAAATTCCAGGTACTTGGCGTGATCAAGGTATACAAAATAGAGGCGTAGTATATTACAGAAAGCGTGTAAACATTCCCGCTGACCGTGCGGGGAGAAATGGCAAACTGTATTTAGGAACCTTAACGGATAGCGATTCGGTATTTATAAA
>JBMDWK010000129.1:0-10917 GCA_048595255.1 Sphingobacterium sp.
GCACTTGAAGCTTTGGATAAAGCGGAATCCTTAGAGCCACAAGACGCGGATATATTCTTAATCAAGGGAACTATTTATGCATCCCAAGGTGAATATGAACTTTCCGAAGAGTTTCTAAATCAAGCACTACACACTGCTGAAAATAAAGAAGAAGTGTATCATCAACTAGCGACAATCTATCAGCTACAGATGAATTACGAGAAAGCTAAAGTGTTCTTAAAGAAAACATTAAAGCTTTATCCTGACAATCCTGATGCTTTACTGGAAATAAATTTTTGCTTCGATATGCTGAATCAAAGTGAAGAAGCATTAGCATTCTTTATGCAGCTCATCGACGAAGAACCCTATTCTTTCCATGGATGGTATTACTTAGGGAATGCCTACCACAAAATGGAAAGATTTGAAGAGGCCATCGATGCGTATGACTATGCCATACTTATCAACGAAAACTTCTCTTCTGCATATTTTAACAAAGGTAATGCTTTGGTCAATCTAGACCGCTATTCAGAAGCAATCGAAGTATACAAACAGACATTCGAATACGAACAACCCAACGCAGATACATACTGCGCAATAGGTGAGTGCTATGAGAAGTTAGAAATCATGGATACGGCTAGAGATTACTACAAAAAAGCTGTTAAGCTGGATGGTGATATGGCGGATGCATGGTTTGGTATAGGTGTGACGTTGGATTTTGAAGAACGTTATTTTGAATCGCTTCATTTCTACAAAAAAGCGCTAGAACTTGATGACGAGAATCCAGATTATTGGTTTGCTATCGCTGACGCCCGTTATAAACTTGGCCAGATTGAAGAATCCGAAATTGCTTACAATAAAGTCGTGGAGCTCAATCCAACTGATATTGAAGCCTGGCTAGATTTCTCGTCTATATATTTTGAGCAAAAAAAGACAGACCTAGCGATAGAAACGATTTCTGAAGCTATAAAGATAAATACAGATGCCGCTGAACTTTATTACAGACTTGTGGCTTATCTTTTCGCGAATGGTCAATACAATGAAGCGCTTAACTTCTTGGAACTGGCGTTAGCCTTTGGATTGGATAAGCATCATATTTTATTTGAATATTTGCCGCAGTTGGAGGGAAATCATATAATTACCGAAATCATTAAGAAGTATTCAGAAAACAATGATTAAACTCGGCTTAATAGGCTTCCCGCTTGGTCATTCCTTTTCGAAGAATTACTACTTAGCCAAATTCAAAGAAGAGCAGATAACCTCTATAGATTACGACCTATACCCTATTGCGGATATAACTCAATTTAGGGCACTATATACCAATGATAGTGCATTCCATGGATTTAATGTTACTATTCCACACAAGCAAGCTGTAATGGCGTATATAGATGAGCTCTCTGACGAGGCGGCAGTTATTAATGCTGTCAACTGTATCACTATTAATCGTAAAAACGGCAAAGTAACTCTCAAGGGATATAATACGGATGCATACGGATTCCAAAAGTCTTTGGAACCTCTTCTCAAGCCTCAGCATACCCGAGCACTAGTGCTCGGTAATGGTGGCGCAGCAAAGGCTGTATTGTATGTGTTAGACAAGCTGAATATTGCATACAAAGTGGTAAGCCGCAATAAGGAAACAGGCGATTTTACATATAAAGAACTGAACCCAAGCATAATCGAAGCACACCCGCTTATCATCAACTGTTCACCTGTAGGCACCTTTCCGAATGTCCATGAATGCCCTCAAATACCCTATGAATACATTGGTCCTCAGCATCTATTGTATGATTTGATATACAATCCCGAAGAAACACTATTTCTTCAAAAAGGTAAAGAAAAGGGCGCAACCGTAAAGAATGGCTATGAAATGCTTGTTTTACAAGCAGAAAAAAATTGGCAAATATGGCAAAGCAACTTCTAATTATGCGCTTTGCCTGCATACTGTTTATTCTTTTCGGACTTAACAGCTGTAACTCTGATTATAGTCCTAAGCCACGCGCATATCATCGAATAGTTTTCCCGGAGAAACAATATTCCCATATCGAAGTTCAAGGCTGTCCATTCATATTTGAAACTCCGCAATATAGCCAGCTTTTGGACGATACGAACAAGGGAAGCCAGCCTTGTTGGAAGAATTTAGATTTCAACACTTATAATGCACGTTTGCACCTGAGCTATTTCAAAATAAGCTCCGAAGCGCCATTAGAGCAATTGACCGAGGATGCTCGCTCGTTCGTCTTTAAGCACACTGCAAAAGCTACTGCAATTGACCAGCAGCCCATTTCAATTCCAGAAAACCGTGTTTCTGGATTACAATATACCATCCAAGGCAATACCGCTTCCAATATCCAATTCTATGTCACCGACAGTGAGAATCACTATCTACGAGGTGCTTTATATTTCAATGAAAAGCCTAACTTAGACTCCATACAGCCCGTTTTGGATTTTTTGAAAACAGATATTCAGCATATAATTAATACCATTAGATGGAAATAAATAGTTAAATTTGATTCATGTTAACTATCGAAACTTTCACATTCAATCCATACCAAGAAAATACTTTTCTACTTATAGATGCTGCGACGAAGCACTGTATCATCATTGATCCGGGTATGCACAACATACAGGAGCAACAATACTTTAAATCGTATATCGAAGATAATAATATCGAGCCCAAAGCACTTCTGAATACACATTGTCATATTGATCATGTGCTAGGTAACCATTTTGTCTATGAGACATGGGGTTTGACACCACAGTTTCATGAAGATGAAGTGCCGGTATTGGTGGCTGTTGAAAATTATGCTCCTCAGATGGGCTTTCGGTACGAAACATCACCTATTGCCCAATCCTTCCTTCAAGACAAGGAGATTATTAATTTTGGAGAAACAAAGATAGAGGCGATACTTACTCCCGGCCATTCACCTGGGCATCTATGTTATTACATCGCCGATCAAAATATATTGATTGGTGGAGATGTATTGTTTCGCAATAGCATCGGCCGTACAGATTTGCCAGGAGGAAACCATCAAACCCTGCTCAATAGCATTCAAGAGCGTATCTACGTATTACCAGAAGATACAGAAGTTTTTCCAGGACATGGTCCTAGTACGACTATAGGTTTCGAAAAAAAGACTAATCCATTCATTCAGGGATGAAAAAAGTAAGGGTTCCATTATTCTTTGCGCTTCGGTATCTTTTTTCAAAGAAGTCGGTTAATGCTATTAATATCATCTCCATTATTAGTATAGTCGGGATTTTTGTAAGTACCGCTGCACTGGTCATTGTGCTTTCATTTTATAATGGAATGGAGAACTTTATCCTTTCGATGAATAGCAAATTCTCTCCTGATATACGAATAGAAGCTACTAAAGGGAAAACTTTCTTTCCGGAACATGCTATATTTCAACAATTGGCGGCCGATCCAGCTGTAAAAAATTACTCCGAGACACTGGAAGATAAAGCGTTGATCCAGTTCGAGGGTAAGCAAATTGTAGGAATTATCAAGGGCATAACGCCTGAAAGTTTACAAAAGCAATCCAAAGATCACATCCTGCATATTGGAAAATTTGCGATACAAACAGATTCTATTCCTTACGCACTAATTGGGCCACAGATTCAAACAAATCTTCAGGTACCTATTTCCGAGTTTAATAACATGGTGGAGTTGTATTTTCCACGAAAGGAGGCTGCTGCAAATAATATCAATCCGCTCGAAGATTTCAATATTCGATCCATAAGTGTCAATGGGATATTAACGTTTGAGTCAGAATTTCAGAACCTAGTTCTGGTTCCTATTGACTTTGCACGGGATATATTTGGGGAGGATAAATCCATATCGGCCGTTGAATTATACCTACATGATTCCAAAGATGTGTACAAGCTACAGAAAGAGATTCAAAAAAGCTTAGGAGCGGATTTTCAAGTTAGAAACAGAGAAGAACAAAATCCTATCTTGTACAAAACTATAAAGTCGGAGAAATGGATTGTGTTTTTTATACTGACTTTCATTGGTATAATAGCCATTTTTAATATCATAGGGTCACTGACTATGCTGGTTATTGACAAAAAAGAAGACATGAAAATTCTTCAGCATGTAGGTGCCAACAAATCCACGATTGAAAATATCTTTTTCTACGAGGGCATAATGATTGCATTAATTGGAAGTTCTATAGGGATAGTTGTGGGCTATATTTTTTGTTTTTTACAAGACACCTATGGCTTTATCCGAACGAATAATGTCGATGGCAATTTCATTGATGTGTACCCCGTAGATATGCGCACACAAGACTTTATATTAGTGTTTGCAACGATCTCGATATTATCCATTGTGGTGGCCTACTTTTCTTCGAAGCTAAGTGTCAAAGAAATCGGAAACATCAATACATTAAAAAGCGAGTAGGAAATGGAAATTCGGGGAGATGCTTTAATATTTTAGCTTCTCACGACTGTAGTCCCCTTTTTTGATAGAATTTATAAACTGATACCAATTGAATGGATTTAAAAAAGGATTATTCATGCGCTGATTGATATTCCTATTTTGCATATACTGGTGGCGTTGTAAGGAATTGTAGGTTTGTATCTCTTCGGCACTACGAGGCACGACGCGTGCAAGAGCCGCCAAAGCGTCAGGACTCAAATTCCGACGGGCCGTTGCAATCGGGTCTTCACCTCCCAAAGCCATGAATTCGGCCAAGTAATCTTCATAACTGGCCCATGGAAATGGTGTGACCGCAGGAAGTTCTATGACTAGTGCGCGCATTTTGATAGAAGCGGTATACTTGTCATCCTGTACATCAGGAATTTGAAAAGTAACAGGATCAAATCCCACACTCGTAAATTCGATCACATCGCCAGCATGCGCTACAAAGGAGAAAAAACCATCATTGTTGGACATGAAAGTCTGATTATTGTGCGAGGTATTGCGAATAGAAACAAATCCAACTGGCAAATCAGAACCTGTAGAGGTAATTAACCCACTAAACTGTAGGATTTTCTTGCTTTGTGCAAAAACAGCAGAAGACAGGAGACAGATAATCCCCATGCAGACAAGAAAATATTTAATGGATTTATTCAACATTCTAACAAAAATAAAATTTAAGGCTAAACGCTCCTGTTAAAATGTGTTAATCAATGAACAACATTTTTGTTACACTAATCCAGGAGTAGTTGCATTTGGATCATCCATATCGGTTAGATTGATGGCTTGCACGGCTACAATTTCAGGAACAGCTTTTTTGATTGCCTGTTCAAGACCCGCCTTAAAAGTCATAATACTCATCGAGCAATTAGCACAAGCGCCCATTAACTTCAACTTGACGATCCGATCCTCCGTAATCTCTTCAATACGCACATTTCCTCCGTCAGTTTCCAAATAGGGACGGATAGTGTCCAATGCTTGTTCAACGCGTTCTCGTAAGCTCATTTCCATTATTACTTATTAATTCGTAAATATAACGATTTTTATCCCCAACAAAAATTAAGAGACTAATATTCCTCAAATAATGACATAAATTTAGAAATTGTTAAAGATTGTTAAAGCCATTGCAAAAAATATATTAGTATCTAAAAATCAAGTAAATTGCGGTTTAAAATTTAATTGAATATTATTGTTAATTGACGTATCTTTGTAAAATGTTTCTGAATAGACGTAATAGTGTAATTTTTGCTTTGTGCCTGATTACATTGGTATTTGTAGGCTGTAAAAGTAAGTTTGAAAAACTTCGTAATAGCAATAATATCACTGTAAAATATCAAGAGGCTGTAAAGCTCTATGAAAAAGGGAAGTATTCCAAAGCACTAATTTTATTTGATGATCTAGCTTCTAAATATAGGGGCAAGGCCGAAGCAGAAGATTTATTCTATCTGATTGCTAATGCCAACTATAAATTGAAGGATTACACCTCTGCGCGTTTTCATTTCAAAAATTTTGCGAATACATATCCAAATAGTGTTAGAGCTGAGGAATGTCGCTTTATGGCTGCATATTGCTATTATTTAGATTCACCAAGGTCGACATTGGATCAAGAAAACACCAGAAAAGCTATTGACGAACTTCAATTGTTTGTCAATTATTACCCTGAGTCCGAAAGAGCTGAGCAGGCAGGAGCATTGATACAAAGTCTTCGCGAGAAGCTCGAGAAAAAAGCATTTGATAATGCTAAGCTATACTATAATATGGGATTAGCGGATGATTACCGTGCTGCAGTAATAGCTCTAGAAAACGTATTGAGACAATACCCGGATACGAAATATGCAGAAGAAATTGAATTCCTCATGGTGAAATCTCAATATCTGTATGCGGATAATAGCCGAGTATTCCGTCAAGAGGAACGATTCAACCAAGCGTTGGATTACTACAACAGTTTTGTGGAGCATTTCCCACAAAGCAAATTCAAGGCAGAAGCTGATGATTTGAAAAATAGTGCAGACCGTAAAATTGTAGCGGCGATTCGTCTAGTGAATCAATACAATAAAGAAATAGAAGATAGAAATAAAGAATTGGGTATTACGGATACTAAGACAGAGGAAGCTAGTACAACCAATTCAATAAAATAAGGAATTAATATAATATTTAGTTAATATGAGTCAAGCAAAAAACAACGCCATCCCAAATACTACAGTAACTAGAGATTTGAGAGAATTGGACAAAGCGACTGAAAATCTTTACGAATCAATCGTAATCATTAGCAAGCGTGCGAACCAAATCGGTGTAGAAATAAAAGAAGAGTTAAATGCTAAATTAGCTGAATTTGCGAGCAGCAATGACAACTTGGAAGAGGTGTTCGAAAATCGTGAACAAATCGAAATTTCTAAGCACTACGAACGTATGCCAAAGCCAACTTTGGTAGCGATTGACGAGTTTTTGAAAGACAAAGTATACTTTAGAAACCCTTCTAAAGATCAAGAATAATAGCTATCAGCATGTCTTCTTTAAAAGGCAAAAATATTGTGCTAGGTGTATGCGGCAGTATAGCCGCATACAAAATAGCTTCTTTAATTCGCCTACTTGTTAAAGAAGAAGCGGCTGTGCAAGTCATTATGACTCGTGATGCTACGGCATTTATCACTCCACTTACCTTATCGACATTGTCCAAAAAACCTGTACTTGTCGACTATTATGACGAGAAAACTGGTGAATGGAATAATCATGTGCATTTGGGTCTTCAGGCAGATTTAATGCTAATCGCTCCGGCATCGGCCAACACTATTGCCAAAATGGCCAATGGATTTTGTGACAACTTGCTAACGGCCACATACCTCTCTGCTAAATGCCCTGTCTATCTAGCTCCCGCAATGGATTTAGATATGTGGAAACACCCAGCTACACAACGTAATCTTTCGCTATTAAACTCATATGGAAATATTATTATTCCTCCGAACAGCGGAGAATTAGCGAGTGGATTGGTGGGCGAAGGAAGATTGGCCGAACCCGAAGAAATTGTTGCCTTTTTAGAACACAGTTTAACAGCTGACAAACCGTTAGCGGGCAAGTCTGCTTTAGTTACAGCCGGGCCTACCTATGAAGCGATAGATCCGGTACGTTTTATTGGAAATCATTCTTCCGGGAAGATGGGCTACGCTATTGCAGAAGAGTTATTGCGCTTAGGTGCATCAGTCACCCTTGTAAGTGGCCCTACCTATCTACAAGCCTCTACAGGCATTCATAAGATCGCCGTTCAATCTGCTCAACAAATGTATGATTCATGCGCGCAAGTGTTTGATACAAGCGATATCATTATCATGAGCGCTGCAGTAGCAGATTATACCCCAACCGATCCTGCTACCGAAAAGATAAAAAAGAAAGCAGAGGACTTTTCTATTCAGCTCAAAAAGACAACAGATATACTTGGTACACTAGGTATACGCAAAACCGCCAAGCAGACCCTTATTGGTTTTGCTTTAGAAACAAATAATGAATTAGCACACGCGCAAGATAAACTTGTTCGCAAAAACGCTGACTTCATTGTTCTAAACTCTATGCAAGACAAAGGCGCTGGATTTGGTACAGATACCAATAAAGTAACTATACTTTCACGTCAGGGGGATATCAACACATTTGAACTCAAATCGAAAGAAGAGGTGGCCAAAGACATCTGCAAGATCGTGCTAGCTCACCAACAGTCGCTATAGATTGGCGATTCGGATTTCTTTAGGATAGTAATTATTTATCCTATTTGGCATCACTTTAATCCACCCCAAATTAATTCCCTGATATTTAACCAATACCCAACCCTTGAGGTTATCTGTATTGATTTCAATGTGCATATTTTCTTTACGAAGGTAATTTCTCGCTTGATCTAATGTAAGCTCTATACTCGGTATATCATTACGAATAAGATTGCTCAAAGCCAAATCGTGCTCAGGAATAAACTCTTTGCCTTTAAGCGTTCCAATTTCTGTCCCCGCATTCTTTATATACAGCACATTTTGCAAGGCCTGTAAGTCCAGTTCATATTTTTGTGGAAATACGTGCAAGGTATCATTATGCAAAAAAGAGTAAAGTCCATCCGTATTCATCCAGTTTGTGGCAATATGTTGAGGCGCTGCATTCTTTTCCTTCTTTACTTTTCTCATAGCAAAAGTCTCCTGTACCCCCTTCTTCCGTAGCACTGCCAAGAAGAAACCTTCTCCCTGCAGCATATGCGGGTAAAATCGATAACAGCTCGCTGCGTGAGCATCACTCAGCGTTTGAGTGATATTCCACTCACTCGGGATATGCAAGGATATTGGTTCCATCTCAAACTCGTCAATCAACCAATCCACTATTTGCTCATTTTCTTCCTTAGAATACGAACACGTGGAATAAAACAGATAACCTCCTTGTTTTAGGGCATCCAAGCTTTGCCCTAATATACGTTGCTGACGTTCGCTGCACAACTTTACATTTGCCAAAGACCACTCATCTACTGCGGAATGATCCTTGTGAAACATCCCCGAGCCCGAGCAAGGTGCATCCACCACCATCAAGTCAAAATAACCGGGTATGCGACCAAAAGCGGATGGGTCATTATTGGTCACAATTACATTTGCATTACCCCAGCGAATCAAATTATCACTCAGAATATTCACTCTTGATTTAATAATTTCATTTGCGACCAGTAGGCTGTCTTTATGCAATGAGGAGTTTAAGAGTGTAGATTTGCCACCTGGTGCAGCACATAGATCCAAAGCACGGACCGGGTTATCGACGATTTTTAATTCACGCAAAACGAAATTCAGAAACATCGAACTTGCTTCCTGCGAATAATAGCATCCGCTGTGAAACAAAGGGTCTAAAGTAAAAATAGGTCTTTCAGCTAGGTAATAAGCGTTTTCGCACCAAGGTATACTTCCCGCGACCTGACAGTCTAATGCATTTATATTCGATACTTTCGCGGTATTTAGTCGTATAGAAGTGGTTTTCTCTTCTTTATCATGGATTGCAACAAATGCTTCGTAGTCAAAAGTAGGATCGCCTTTTAGGGAATTAATCAAATCGTTGGGAAGTATATTACTCATATCCAAAAGTAAAAATTCATAAACAAAAATTAAAATACTATTCAATTACATTATCTTTGATAATAATGAAAAATTTTAAAAAATACTATATCATCCCTGCTACACCGGAGGAAATATATAAGGCATTAACAACTGAAATTACTATTCGTCTTTGGACAGGAGATTTAGTGGAAATAGATCCACAGGTTGGCGGCGAGTTTTCCTTATGGGACGGTAGCATTAATGGTAAATTTCTGGAATTGGAACCCTATAAAATGATCGTGCAAGAATGGTTTTTTGATCAAGATGTACCTTCTATTGTTACCATCAAACTTCATGAGCATAAGAAAGGAACATCTTTTGAGGTCAACCATACGAATATTCCCGAAGAAGCTTACGATGATATCGTGGACGGCTGGGACAATGAGTATGTCGGAAGTTTAATTGACTTTTACACGGAAGAATAATATTCATATAGAATATCTATTGAGCTCTTAACATTGTTGAGAGCTTTTTTATGGAAAATAGACTTCTGAATCATCATCGTTATATAGACACCAACTAAATAACACGATTATGGCAGAATTAAACACCAAGCAAAGCGCGACGTCCACGGATACAAAACGAGCGCGTAGAGTAAGAAAATTGTCTCCTAAAGTAGATCTTACAGCAATGGTCGATCTAGCATTCTTGCTAATTACCTTCTTCATGCTGACGACTTCTCTTAATAAACCAAACACATTGGATGTTGCCTTACCCGATAACAGCACTAACGCTCCTATAGAGTTGGATGAAAATAGAATTGTGAATGTACTAATACATCATAATTCATACTCGATTATACATGGTAATATGGCAAACCCTATACAAGTTATAGAGCAAGTACAGCCTTTGTCCACTCACTTAAAGCAAAAAATAGTAGAAATAAATAAGGTCATAAACGCTATAACCGAAGGAAAAAATGCCATTGTACTCCTCAAGCCTACAGATGAAGCTAATACAAGAGGCATTATTACTGCTTTTGATGAAATAAAAAGAAGCGGAATTAAACAATATATGCTAAGCAAGTTGAATCCGCAGGACCGGGACTTAATGCTGGTCAGGAAGTGACTGTGATTATTCTGCTTTGTGGCAGAAGATGATGTAGACTATCGAACATAAAAAAAGCCTTACCACGTTGTTGTGATAAGGCTTTAGTTTAATAAAAGAAGGCACCGACCTACTCTCCCACCTGTTACGGCAATACCATCGGCTCGGGCGGGCTTAACTGCTCTGTTCGGAATGGGAAGAGGTGAACACCGCCGATATAGGCACCCAAAAATCTTTAAGGTCTCTTGGAGACTACATTGACATACTATTGAAAGAAAAAATAGAAATAAGAAGAAGACAACAGTGACTATCCGCTTGGAAAGCTTCGGGCTATTAGTACTACTCAGCTTTGGTCTCTCAACCTTTACACCT
>JBMDWK010000130.1:0-5157 GCA_048595255.1 Sphingobacterium sp.
GACTGATGGTGAGCTTTTCCATGCAATGGAGCATTATGATACCACCGCAGTGGGGGCGGTATGTGGGAAAATATCCGGAAATTTAGAGTGCATTGATATTGATTCTAAATATAAGCCAGGAATCGATGCAATTTTATTACAGGATCTTTCAAAATTTTATCCCCATTTATTTAGTCGACTCAGGATCCACCGCACTCCAAGTGGGGGGTACCATATATTGTATCGTATTGTCGATCATGCGCCGGAAGGAAATCTAAAGTTAGCGGGAAGATATTCCACTGAAGAAGAATTACAGATTCAAAGAGATCGAGGCGTAAAACGTCCTTCTAAAACTATTAATTTCCTTGAAACCCGTGGAGAGGGTGGTTACTTTTTGTACCCACCTTCCCTTGGTTACACTGTTCACCAAAATAACCCTATACCCCTGTTGAGCTGGGAGGAAAGATGTAGTTTAATAAATCTGTGCCGATCGTATGACGAAGTTGTAAAGCTTGCGCCGGCGCCTAAACCTACGCAGGCGCAGGAATCCTACTATACAACTAACCCTTTTGAAGATTTTAATTTCCGATGCGACCCAATTCAGTTGATGGAGTCACAGGGATGGAACTTTCTTCGAGAAAATGCGAGATTCATCTGGTTTACTCGGCCCGGAAAGGATGAAGGCGTGTCTGCTTCATTTAATCGAGAGAAGCGAGTGTTTTATATTTTCACCACCTCTACTGATTTAGAAGGAACAAAAGGTTATAATCCAGCTACCTTATACTCAGAATTTACACATAATGGTGATAAGTCTGCCGCCTTCAAAGCTTTGATTAATGAGGGGTACGGTCAAGTTAAAAAATCGGTTGAGCAGGCCATCATTAAAAAGGCCGTCGTAAATGGCCATTATTCTGTACCAAACAACTTTTCGGAAGAAGCTAAAGAGAAGTTTGTTCAATTACAGCAAGAATTTGCAGAACAACATCCATATGGAATATTTTGGGAATATGATGATAAAGGGAAAATTCAGATTAGCAGGGAGGATTTTTTAAATGTTGCTCACAAGCTTGGCTTTAGAATGCATTCATCTTCCGTGGTACAGATTAATGAAAGATTTATTGAGCGTGTTAGTTTGATTGAATTTCTTAACGCTATGAAGGAATATATCCAGGAAGAAGAAGTGGAGGTATATACGGCTGTAGCGAATTCATATGAAAAGTTTATTCAAGCATCTGGAAAATTTATTGCTGAGCATCGCTTAGAAAAGTTCGATGATTCCGAGTGTGTCCAAGATTCAATTGATGTATGCTATAAGTTTTATAATAATGTCGCAGTTCGAATTACTCCGCAAAAAATTTCAGTTTTACCCTACGATAAGATTGAAGGATATATATGGTCGGATAAAATGCTTGGACGTAATTACCTAGGGGATGAGGTTGTGCCGTCGCCATTGTATGAAAACTTTCTTAAAAATGCTACAGGAGCTAATCAGTTCGGTAAAGTAAATGACCACGTGAGAAATATAATAGGTTATTTGACACATGATTTTAAATCAGAAGCCGCTGGATATATTGTTGTAATGCAGGAGATGGTATCTGACCCGCGATTGGGTGGTGGATCCGGAAAGAATATATTTGGTAATCTTTTAAGAAATATGATTACGATGTGTACTGTTCCGGGATCATCGGTGCAGTTTAATGAGAAGTTTTTACAAGCTTGGAACCATCAAAGAATTTATTTCCTAGCGGATATTCCAAAGCGAATAGATTGGTTGTTTCTAAAAGAACAGGCAACAGGTTTTGGACTATTGAAGAAGCTATATAAGAACGAGGAAGAAATTGCGCCTGAGTACATGCCTAAAATTCTTATAAATACGAATTACAGTTACGAGGATTCAGATGGAGGACTACGAAGAAGGATAATTCCTATAGAGTTTACCGACTTCTATACGCAAAACGGTGGGGTTGATACTGTGCATGGGAAAATGTTTCCTTCTGGATTTACCCAGGAGGATTGGAAGGGATTTGATCAGTTTATTATTGGTTGCATTCAATATCATCTACAACAAGGGGGGAAGCTTTTCAAACATGAATTAAGTCAGATTGGTTGGGAGAAGAAATTTGCGAATCAATACGGTGAAAAAACATTTGAATTCTTTTTGGATAATATTGTGAGTTGGGTGTATTCAGATTATGTCGAGGTAAGTGTATTTCAGCAACAGTATGATAGTTATGTCGCCACTGATCTCAAGGAAAAATATAAACTTAGTCAACGTTCTCTCAATACAGCTATTAGGGAATTTTGCGAAAGATTTGGCTTAGAGTTTCAGCAATCAATAGTTAAAAAAATAACTCATCACACAAAAAGAGTTCACATTTTTTCAGGGGATGTGAGTGTTTTTGCTACAAAACCTGAGGACGAATTACCATTTTGATGAAATTTATATTACTGGTTATCAGTTTCTTGCGCGAAAAGTGTTTAAAATGTTTAAAATTATTTTAATAATGTTTAAAATGTTTAATATCTTTGGATATCAAACACAAGGGAAGTGTTTAATAAAGAGGTCAGCCAGAGGGCAATCCGGCTGACCGAATGTATAAAAATCTATAACGAAATTTTTAAATACGATGCAAAGTAACAAATTTACTATGGGCAATCAAACAAAATTAAACAAGTTTGAGCCCGTCTTTCCTAAAAAAATTATTATAGGATCGTTGGATGGATCTTGCAATACGGTTCCACCTCTGGACGCCACAAATGATTTAACCGAATTTGATAAAGCGCTGCTGAAATACAATGAATTGAAAATGCAGAATATAACCGATCATCATCATAAAGATGATGCTATAGAATTTATGAATGGGTTCGTTATTTCACTTCTTATAATGATTGCATCGCTTGCACTAGCATATTATGGTATTTCCCACATTGTAAATAATGAGAAACTTCAAAATATTTCATATGAACACAGAAACACTTAAAAATCTCGGTCTTAAAATTCACCACCTTGACGATATTGGTGATATTATTACCGATGGTAAAAAGTTCGTGCGATTACCTCGGGCTCCGTGATCCGATGCATTCATTAAACTGATCGCATTTATTGATTTTGGAATTCCAATTAAATTGGACTAATCTAAAGGCTTAGAGTTTCTCTAGGCCTTTTTTGGCACCAAAGGTTACAGGAGTTACAAGTAGGTTACAACTTCTCCTGTAACCGAAAAACCATGTTTAAATCATCTCTAGCACAATTTTTTATTAAGGTTACAGGAGTTACAACAATTTTATAAAAAAAATAAAAATATTATTAATGTATCTCATTATGCAATTACGCAATGGTTGCGTAGGGGCTTGCAATATATACATATTTAGTTTCTATAGAAGTTTCGAAAAAATAGGGGTTTTCCTGTAACCTTATATAAGAACCCCTTTAACACTTCAATAAAGCCTCTTTTTTGGTTACAATTTGCTGTAACCATGAAAACCTGAACTGTAACCTTATATATGAATTGTTTTAAAAAGTTTATATTTTAATATATTTTTTGACATATCAATACATATCAATAACTTTATGTTTGTGTAAAATGTGTTCTAGCTAGGTTATTGTCAAGGATAGCCTAGCTTCCTTAAAAACTGATTTGAATTATGTCAGAAATTCAGCTACAAGCTTTATGTTTTCAATACCTATGGAATAATTACCCTGCAACACGTAGGTTATTTTTTCATGTGCCTAATGGCGGAAATCGTGATGCAAGAGAAGGTGCGCAGTTGAAAGCATCAGGTGTTGTAGCTGGTATTCCTGATATGATATTAATTCATAAGGGTAGAGCCTTTGGGTTTGAAATGAAAACTCTCACTGGTTCTGTTAGTCCTGCTCAGCAATTAGTGCATCAATCGTGGGCTGAGGATGGAACACCTGTTTACATCATTCGTACCTTTGAAGAGTTTCAGCAAGTCGTATTACAGCTTCTTGGTGAACCTATCCAAAGAAAGGAGGTCGCATGATCAATAGTGTGGCTATCGAGACATATCTTAACCAATTCCATCCGAGTGTATTCAAGGAAATTTCTGAACGCTTATCTTCAATTCCTTGTGAATATGCATTAATCAAAACTATCTATATTAAAGCTAAATCATCACGTCAGGAGAAGTGGGAACTACAGCTCATCACTATAGCTGCTACACTTGCTTTATGCTCTCCTGAGACTTTGTATGTTGGCAGTAGAGTTCGATTAGGTGTAGCTAAAACATTGGCTGAAATATTAGAGGTATCTCAGCAAAGAGTGTCTCAGAAGTTTGAATCTGCTTCACATTATTATAAAAATATTTCTTGGTGTAGAGAATCAGTTGACAAAATTGTAAGGGAGGTGAGAGAGAATGGGTGAGGAAAAGGTGGCGAAACTTACGGTGAACCAGAAAAGGTTTGTTGAGGAGTATTGTAAAGACTTCAATGCAAGACGAGCTGCTATTGCAGCGGGCTATAGTGAAAAGACTGCAAAAGAACAGGGATATGAAAACCTCACTAAACCTCACATTTTTGATAAAATCAAACAAAGACTTGATGCTCTCACCTTATCCGCCGAAGAGCTTACCAAAAAGACTGCAGATATTGCAAAGGGCAACCTAGCTGACTATATGACAACCCGTATGGTTGAGTATGTTCCAAGGGTTAGGAAAAGCTTACGTGACATCATCAGTGACTTGGAGTTTAAACTAATCCTCCAGGAAGAGTTTTGTGCAGAGAAAGGTTATACAGAAGAGCAGTATGATGATTTTCAAAAAAACGTTGTTCAGCCTATCCAAGATAAAATATTGAAATACTCTATTGAACTCAAACATAATCCAAATGCGACCCGGGTTGTTGATGGTGAGCCTGAATTAATTGAGCAAGTAGAAGTTGATATGCCGAAGTTATTAGCAGACAAAGAACGTGGCATTATCAAATCATTTAAGTATGGTAAGAATGGATTGGAGGTTGAGCTGTATGCAGCAGATGCCGCAATGGATAGATTGATGAGGGTGCGTGGCATGTTTAAGGATAATTTGAAGTTGGATGCGGAGATCAATGGATCAATAAGCCCTGAGAATTGGTTGAAGTTGCAGGAGGATAATAATGGTCACCGTTAAACCACAATTTGAGCCTTTATACACTAATAAGGATAAAAAAATAATTCTTGT